>USLU01000189.1 GCA_900555635.1 uncultured Bacteroides sp. | reverse complement strand
TAGATTTCTCATCAGTAGCTGTTCCGTTTTGAATGGCTGGTTTGGCTAATGGGTGAACTGCTACTTTCTTGTCTTTGGTAATTCCTGTAAAGTCAAACATCATTGCGCCGGCACAATGTCCGATCATCATTTTTCCCTTATCTCCGAAAGTTTTAATGACTTGCATTAAATCTACATTGTAGGGCTTATTAGCATTCTGCTGAAATACAGGCACTGCATCGCCACATGAGAAAACGAGTGCGTCGAATTCATCTTCGTGTCCCTTCAAATTAGCGATCACGTCATCTACTGTCAGGCTGATTCCTGAATTTGTTTTAATATCCTTCGTATCCGATACGGCAAATACTTTATATGAAATGCCATTTTCGAAAAATGCTTCCAAATATTGGAATAGTCCACAACCATTTACCGGATTCACTGCTAAAACTGCAACTTTCTTTGCCATAATCATAATTATTTAAATGAAACAATAGTTATTATTAGTAAGTTTATTACTTTTGTGATGCAAATGTATCTTTCTTGTTTGAAAAATGCAAGAACGTACTTGAAAATAAGGAAGTTACATAAAGGTAACTATTGCTGAATTTCAATAAAATACAAAACGTTAAAGAATGAAAAACTTTCATCCGACAGGAAATTGTCCGATAAGAGATGTGTTAAGCCGCTTGGGAGACAAGTGGTCGATGCTGGTGCTTATTACGTTGAATGCCAATGGTACGATGCGTTTTAGTGATATTCATAAAACGATAGAAGATGTTTCTCAAAGAATGTTGACTGTTACGTTACGTACTTTAGAATCAGACGGATTGGTGGAGCGGAAAGTGTATGCCGAAGTACCTCCCCGTGTGGAGTATTGCCTGACAGATACGGGTGGCACTTTGATTCCTCATATTGAAGGACTGGTAGGATGGGCTTTGGAGAATATGGATACCGTTTTGGAACATAGGCAAATAAATCGGTAACAGTAATGCATGAATGTCAGTGGTAAAGATAAATAAGATAGAATTTAACATTTGAAAATATGGAGATAAAGTTAGTAACTTCGGGTAAAAAAGAATTTCTCGAATTATTACTTTTGGCTGATGAACAGGAAAGTATGATTGACCGGTATTTGGAGCGCGGCGATATGTTCGTTCTTTATGATAATGGATTGAAAGCTCTTTGTGTAGTGACTCGTGAGGGGAAGGTATTTATGAAATCAAGAATATTGCTACCGTTCCTTTCTTTCAACGGCAGGGGTACGGAAAACGTTTAATCGAATTTTTATTTGAATATTATCAGGGAAAGTGTTTTGAAATGTTAGTGGGTACAGGCGATGTACCTTCTTCCAGATCTTTCTATGAGCACTGTGGTTTCACGGTTTCTCACCGGATAAAGAATTTCTTTACTGACAACTACGATCATCCGATGTATGAGGATGGTGTGCAGTTGGTGGATATGATATATTTGAAGAAAACTTTTTAGCGTGTAGTGGTGGAAATTCAATCATTTGGAAGAAATGAATAATTTTGTTCGTTTATGTTACTGTATGAGTGAACGGCTTATTTATATCCTTTTATTGTATGAAAGTGTATTTCTTTATTTTTACATTCGAAGAAGACATTCTTAATAAACGCGATTTTGGTTTATAATAAACTTTGAGGTAGTTTATTATAAACGGTATCAGAGTTTATTAAAAACTATTTTAGTCGTTTGGGGAGATCATAGAAAAAGAAATGTGTATAAATACAAACAAAATAGGGCAATGATCGCCAAAATCATTGCCCTATGATATATCTGTATTGATCCTAAATAAGATCAGTTTAAAAGCTTTTTATGTATCTATTTTTCTTGTTATAATCATGTCGTTTATAGATTTTGTTTTCTCAAAGATACAAAATAAAAAGCCGTTTGTCAAGGGTTTCAGAAGAAAAGTCGGTTATTCATTGAACCAGTCTATTTTCTTTGAGAAATACATCACTATTGCCAGTATAATAAACAGTCCTAAGCTGCCTGCCAATAATGCGAAAGTCTCTAGTTGGATAAGAACAAATATATAAATGTAGAGTATACCCAACAAGCCGGACATGATTAATGACGGTTTCTTTTTCCTGGTGATTCCGAACATATATCCGCCTACCAGTGTAATGGTCAGTGCCGAAGATAATAAATAGGCAGGGTTGAATCCGATGTGTTCGGAGAAGGAGAGGAGCAAAGTAACCATTCTATTTTCCGCCTTGACATAAGTTGTTAGCCGCCATATCTTTGCGCCGTAACCTTTAACAAAAATGATTATGGCAAAAGAAAAAGTAAACTATCAGGAGGTATATGACCTCTACCAGTTATGCAGCGAGACCAAGGATCTTCGGGAGTTCTGTGCTGATTATGGGG
>USLU01000188.1 GCA_900555635.1 uncultured Bacteroides sp. | reverse complement strand
ATCTTGCATTAATCTTTCAAAAAAAGCTTTGCCAATCAATCCTTCACCAATGCTGTCGTGGCGGTCAACATGGGTGCCTAATGCTTTTTTAGAATCATTCAAGTGCATACCACGGAGGTAGTTGAATCCGACTTCTTTATCAAATTCACCAAATACTTTATCATATTCATTGACAATATCGTAACCAGCGGTATAGGTATGGCAGGTATCGAGACAAACACCTACCCGGTTCTTATCGTTTACCCGATCAATGATATATTTCAATTGCCAGAATTCGCTTCCTAAATTACTGCCTTGCCCGGCTGTGTTTTCAATAACAGCTGTTACTCCTTTTGTTTTTTCTAAAGCGAGATTAATGCTTTCTGCAATAAGCGACAGGCAATCTTCTGTTGATATTTTATTGAGAGAGCTACCGGGGTGGAAATTTAAAAGCTTCAATCCAAGTTGCTCACAACGTTGCATTTCATCCAGAAAAGCGGCACGACTTTTTTGAAGTCCCTCTTCCGCCGGATGCCCCAGATTGATAAGGTAACTGTCATGTGGAAGGATATATTCCGGTTGGAAACCATATTTCTCACAATTCTCTTTGAAGAGACTGATACTTTCTTCTGTTAGCGGTTTACTTACCCATTGACGTTGATTCTTGGTGAATAACGCAAAAGCATTTGCTCCTATTTCATGCGCATTAATGGGTGCGAACTCTACGCCACCAGAGGCGCTAACGTGTGCTCCGATATATTTCATTGTTCTTTCTTAATTTATTTTACTCTGCAAATATAACGTTTTTAAAGGAGTATATGTTTGTAGAGAGAACTCTTCTTGGTTGCAATTCATAGGATCATGTACTTTATACTCTGTTCTTTATCTTTTATTCTCTATCATTAATGTCCCGTTAAAGTGGATAAATAGTTCTTTGAAATAATTGAAATACAGTCTTTTATAACAGGATTTATAGGGGCGACGATTTGATTTATAGTTTTGCAGTCGATTAACTCGATGGCAAATGAATCAAGATAAATATGTTTTCGCTCAATTAGTGGAATTTCTAAATAATAACAAGTTCAGAAAACTTGTAGACAAGTATGATGGTAACCATTATGTGAAACATTTTACTTGTTGGAATCAACTTCTTGCAATGATGTTTGGTCAGCTCAGTAATCGAGAAAGTTTACGTGACTTAATAGTCGCTTTACAAGCGCACAAAAGCAAACGTTACCATCTTGGATTGGGACGTGAACCTATTGCAAAAACTACTCTTGCAACCGCTAATCAAAATCGTGATTACAGAATCTTTGAAGACTTTGCTTTCTATATGATGAAAGAAGCTTCTGAAAAACGCGCTACCAACATTCTGGATATACCAGGAAAGAAGTACGCTTTTGATTCTACGACCATTCCTCTATGTCTTGCAACGTTTCCTTGGGCTAAGTTTCGTAGAAAGAAAGGTGGCACCAAAACTCATGTCCTTTATGACATTGAAGCACAAGTACCAGCATTCTATACTGTAACAACAGCTTCCAAACATGATTCTACGGTAATGAATACAATTCCTTATGAACCAAATGCTTACTATATATTCGACAGGGCTTATGATTCATTCAGAGAACTTTATAGGATACATCTTACAGGTTCATATTATGTTATTAGAGCCAAGACAAATTTAAAGTACGAGGTTATCAAATGGAAACGTAGGATGCCTAAGAATATCCTAACTGATGCAGAAGTAAAACTTACGGGATACCTCTCGGAGAAGAAATACCCAGAAACCTTCAGACTTATCAGATTCTATGACGAAGAAGATGATCGAGAATTCACTTTTCTTACAAATGCGAAGCATATCACTGCTAATGATGTTGCTAATCTTTATAAAAAAAGATGGTTGGTCGAGCTGTTCTTCAAATGGCTGAAGCAGCATCTCAAAATAAAGAGATTCTGGGGTACAACCGAGAATGCCGTCAGGATACAGATAAGTGTTGCAATAATCACGTATTGTTTGGTAGCTATTGTCCAACATGATATGAAACTGAATCGTTCGACTTATGAGGTCTTGCAGATTCTAAGCATATCTTTGACGGACAAAACTCACCTTAGTATTCTGTTCGATAAGACTAATTTCAATGATGTCAAAGAGCAACTTGATCCCCTTATTCCGGGGTTATATATTTAATTTTTAACTCGTCCCGATTTTAACGGGACACTAGTGATTCTCTATAAAAAATATCCCGCTATTCAATTTATAGAAGATTGAATAACGGGACAGTTTTTGGAGGGAGAGATTAAATCTCAAAATCCGGTAAATAGTCTGTCAGGACTTTATTAATCTGTTTCCCTTTTACCTGATCTGTTACCGTCGTTGCACCTTCCTTTTTACCGGCATCGTAGTTTAAGGAAACTTTCTCCACTTTATTACTAACGTGGATAGCAGCTTTTCTTTTTTCCGTAAGGTTACAAGTGATAGTCCAGTCACCTACTTGAATGATATTGCCTTTGCGAACTACCTGCA
>USLU01000187.1 GCA_900555635.1 uncultured Bacteroides sp. | reverse complement strand
GAGGAAAAAGCAGCATAGCCAAAAGAAAATATAGCAGAACTGTAAAATATAAAAGAGGTTGTGCCAACGTTTTGACACAACCTCTTTTTGATTGCAAGAAACGCAAATCAGCAGAATAACAATAAGACCAAAGATTTTACTCATTTTTCATTGTCGCTGATGGTGAATTACTTGGAATAGTCTCGATGAAACGAGGTGGATCACCGATCAAACTATCTAATATTATTCTGGTCTTCTTTTTAAATTCTCGTTCTTTTATAATATAATCCCACCATGACAAAAAAACATCTCGATCCGCTTGGGGCATTGAATCAATAATGCGTAGATATTGAGAGAGTTCAGACTCCCTAATCGGATATTTTGTCCTTAAATCACGAGCCAACATGACTCGGATGACATTCGGATATTTTGCATATTTTTCAAGAAAAGTAAACCGACCTTCTGAACGCTGTTCAGTTACTGATGTATCTAATAAGTTACTATTCTCTGTTTTAGTACTATCTTCCGCCACTTTTCTCCGATCTCTATTCCAATATACAGCACTCCATTGAGCTTCTCGCTCAAGAATGTAAGTATTGTAATCTTCATTGATGGAAGTGCCCGATACATTAGCGTCAGTATCCCAATCGACCATACGAATATAGATATTCCCAGGTTCCACAAAAAGATTAATATCAGTCTCTTTATGGAACGATGAACCATCATAGGATATTTGTGCAAAATAAGGCTTTCGTGTGACAGTTCCTTCGTAAAAAAATTCCTTGCCAATCACCTTTATTTTTATGCTGTTGTCGTATGCTTGTTTTTGTCCTTCCCTTTCTTCAAGAAGATACGATTTATCTATTAATAACACATATTTACCATCTAGAGTATTATCAGGGAATTCACCCCGAATCGTAAATTTCTCTTGCCCCAAAAGTAATTGAGCAGAAAATACGATTATAATGAGAAAAAACAGTTTCTCTTTCATATTAATTACACTTTAATTCTATAAAATCATTTTACAGTTATATCAAGCATATTATTTACCCGTCTTTCAATAAAACGAGGAGCATTACGATTAAGACTATCGGTCAACGCTCTTCTCTTTGCCCAATACTCCTCTCTCTTCATTGTATACTCTCGCCACGCTATCAAAATATCCCGATCCGCTTTGGGCATTAAGTCAAGAATACGTAAATATTTAGCATCCACCAATCTTTTATTTAAGTCCTTAACTTCCAAATAACGAGATAACATTACTCGGATAACATCCGGATATTTGGCATATTTCTCAAAGAAAGCCAATTCACCTTTTTCAAAATCCTCAAATGCTGAACCAAAAGAATAAGCTCCTTCAGCTTCCGAAGTCTGCCCCTTTAAACGGATAGTTCTAAAAATTCTATTTACCAGATTTCTCCGTTCAATGACACAAGTATTATAGTCTTTATTAATAGGAGTACCCGATACATTTCCTTCCTCATACCAATTGGTTATATGGATCTGGATATTCCCAGGTTCTATTACAAAAGAAGTCGCACTTGTCTGACCACTGAATGTTGGTCTATCGTAATATATTTGCACCAAAAAAGGTTTTCGTGTAGTTACCCCTTTATAATAGATTTTTTTATCAGTTACCAATATCTTTACTTCATCGTCAGATGCTTTCCATTTACGTTTGTACTCATCAGGAAGAAAAGACTTATCTGTCAGTATTATATATTTTCCGTCTAGCGAATTATCTGGAAATTCACCTTGAATCGTGTATTTCTCTTGTCCGTAAAATAGTTGGGCTATAGATACAAACATTAATATGAATAGATATTTTCTCATGATAATAATTTAAGTGTTACAGAGACTCCGTTTCTTCTCTTCGCATATTTAATTCTCCTAAAAAATTGATACTTTTCCCCTGCTGCAAGGTGATATAAATGCTCGCACTTCCATTGGAATATACCTTAATATAAAAGTTGCAATTACCTATTGTTGTATTTGCTGAAAACTTGATGTGAGCATTTTTCTTTTTATCTATATCCATAGTATATTTTTTCAAAGGAGCCTGAAAGTAAAGTTCAGCTCCTCTCCTGTATGGTATATCAGCTTGACCGAGATAAAGAAGATCAGAAAAAATAGAATCATTTTTAATTTCTATTGAATAATCAGACTCATTCAATAATATAGGAGCTTTACATGGAAGAATGCAAGTACCTACATTTATCTTGTAGACTTTTGATGTAACAATCTTTCCGACAACTTCCGCCTTTTGTTTCTTTTGTTCTTTTTTGCTTTGGGCAGAAAGAATCGGAATTTCTACCAGCATTGTCAAAAATAGAACAAGAATTTGCCTTTTTACTTTCATATTAGATTATAACTTAAATATGGATGTATAAAAAGCCTAATGAAATACGGTTATAGGACACGTACCATTACTACTCTCACAATTGCCTATTCCGATTTGCAAATAATCATCATTCGATTGACAACTAAGCATAGATATAGCTATTAAAAAGGTTAACACAACCATATTCAAGAAAGCTTTGCTTTTTTTCATAAAACTATTTTTAAGGTAGTAACATATAGGGCACTTATTCTCCCGCTGATTGTCAATTTCATAATCAAAAACACGTCGTAACTACTCAGGTATCTTTTCCTGAAAATTGAAAAAGTAATCCAAACTCTCTTA
>USLU01000186.1 GCA_900555635.1 uncultured Bacteroides sp. | reverse complement strand
TTCGTCTAACGGTTAGGACACATGCCTCTCACGCATGTAATACGAGTTCGATTCTCGTACCCACTACCACTTGATTATCAGTCTCTTACAAACAAGTAAGAGGCTTTTTTATTGCCTTATATCTATATCAAAGTATCGTTTTAGGCGTTATAAATGGGTATTATTAAAAAAAATGGTGCAAATTTTGCGTAAATTTTCATCTCGCATAATTATCGCGCTATCCCATTAATGGACTCTCTTTTTCTTTATAGATCTCGAAGTAAGATTCCTTATCAATCCTCAACCGGACTCTGTCCTCCCTTTTCTGACCTGCCAGATTCACAAACAGATTGAAATACAGTTGGCTGAAAGAAAGGTTGGAACGGTCATAAGTTATATCGAACGTCCAAGTTCTGCGGAAAGAATCGAACGTAGCATACGATTGTTCACCCCCTTTACACATAAACACTTCCGGGAAAGACGTAGGAGGATAAGGCTGGAATAAGCCGGCTAATTGAGCATAAATATAATCAATCATCCATTCATCTCCTGTTAAGGTCAATTCTCCTTTTAAACGGAGTTTGATGGCATAACTGGCAGTCACGTCGGGCGAAGTATAAACAGGGACCTGGCTTTCTGCCGGATAGTTGCCGTCTTTATATCCAAGACTCATCGTTAGTTTGGATTGACCGACACCATTAAAACCACTCACCTCCTGATCAGTCAACCGGTTTTTCAGACTAACCATAAATGTCAATTTACCGAGCGTCGGATCACCCGGATATTGCGCGAGCGTGTCCAGTACATAATCTTCGGTATTATAACTACGGGCTATCAAATCACCCTTTCCAGCCTCCAAAGCCGGACCGCCTCTTTCCACATCCACGTTGCCAACCGGATAATAAATAGCATCATTATCCCTTACACAACCACTAAAACAGAACAGCAACACTGCCAACTTTATTATCTTATTCATTATCAACTACATTTTGATTTTGCGGACAAATATACATCTTTTTTGTACCACACATGATTTATGTCAACCGTTTTTAGTATTTTTGCACACACCAAGACAAAAAGACATGGATACACTATTAAGAGATACCGTAAATGCTGTTGTTAATTCCCGCTTTCCGGAAATGAGCATAGAAGGAAGACGGCAGATAGAAAACATATTGATCCGTGAAGAATTTCCCAAAGGAGCAATAGCGCTGAATGAAGGAGAAGTAGCTCACGAACTCGTTTTTGTTGGCAAAGGTATGCTTAGGCAGTATTATTACAAAAATGGAAAAGACATAACCGAACATTTCTCATACGAAGGCTGCATCGTGATGTGTATCGAAAGTTTCTTGAAACAAGAACCTACGCGGCTGATAGTGGAAACTCTGGAACCTTCCATCATTTACCTATTCCCCCGTGATATGATACAAAAGTTAGCAAGAGAAAATTGGGAGATCAATATGTTCTACCAGAAGATACTGGAATACTCCCTAATCGTATCGCAGATTAAAGCAGACTCCTGGCGTTTTGAATCCGCCCGCGAACGCTATAACCTCCTGCTCGAAACACATCCGGAAATCATCAAACGTGCACCTTTGGCGTACATCGCCTCCTATCTTCTAATGACACCGGAGACATTAAGCCGTGTACGTTCCGGTGTTTTATAAATTTAGCGGCTTTTCCGGTATTCCTTAGGAGACATACCGGTGTAATGTTTGAAGTATTTTCCAAAGAAAGACTGGTTTGCAAAATTCAGCCGGTCGGCAATCTCTTGTATATTCATACTTGAAGAATTCAGAAGTGCTTTCGCCTCCAGAATCACCAATTCGTCAATCCACTCTCCCACTGTTTTCCCACTGACCTCTTTCACTACTCCCGAAAGATGCTTCGGTGTCAGACATAACTGATCGGCATAGAATTTCACACTGCGTTCAGACTGGTAGGACTCTACTAAAAACTCATAGAAACGTTCAAAAATATATTCTTTCCGACTTTTATTCTTCACTGTGACAGTATTGGCAGGTACATGGTTATTAAGAATATTATACAGTTCGAAAAAGAACCCCTGCATCAATCCCATCACAACCTCTTTACGGTACACCCCCTCCTTATTTCTCAATCTCTTCCTGATAAACATATGATATTCCTTCACAACCTCCTGCTCGTGCGAGTGAAGGGCGAGACACGGATAGTCTTTCAGATAGAGAAATAAGGAAAGCACATTCCCGATTTTAGGCAACACCTCCAACATATTCTTTGACACAGCAAAAAATATTCCCTTAAAATCGGGACTAAAGCACCGCTGTTCAATAATCTGGCTGGGCAACGCTATCACCATCAATCCGGGAGACAACTCAAATTCACGCAAACTAATATTAAATGCACCAGTACCTTCCAGGCAAAGCCCTACAGTCAGCACTTCCAGTTTGGTAGGTCCATTATACAATGATATAACGCTCTCCGTATCGAAAAGTGCTATATCATTATCCATAACATCAATATGGTCGGCATCTATATGTTTGGAATGAACTACCGAAGAAATACCTATTTTAGGAACACTCTGAATATCCATACTCTATCTTTTTTGCGACAAATATACCAGCATTTAATCAGATACACAAGCCATTCAGGAGTATTATCGGACATAATGAACACTTTTGACTACTTATTGAACAGACCGGAATAGATATTCATAATCACGTCTGGCAGCCGGCACTGTCCATTTCTCCGGAACAAACTTCCACTGATTCAGGGCTTTGGGGTCCATCTTACCTTTCTTTTCGATATAATTCATCAAATAGAAACGAAGGTCTTTATCCGTAGAGAAAATAATACGGTCTTTCAATTTCTCCTGCGGAATACCCGATCCTTTCGTCAACAGTTCTCCACCGCCATTACCACGATAAGAATTTAAGGCCACTTTATATATCTTATCCATACGGAAAG
>USLU01000185.1 GCA_900555635.1 uncultured Bacteroides sp. | reverse complement strand
TGCAAAATTCGGATCAAAGCAAATACATTCATGTGAAGTTTGACGGGAAGCCCACAGCTGTCGGTCAAAAGATGAAGACTGAATTCTCATTCCAAGGAGTTTCTTTCCTTAAAGAAGGGATGGAGATGGAGGTAGTTCGTATAGATGGAGATAAAGTTTGGTTGTCAGGAGACAATGTGGGTGTGATTGTTCCTGCTTTTTAATCATTAAAAGAATTGAATTATGAAAAGATATATTCCTATTGCCCTGTCGTTAATGGCGTTTTCGTTGATTTCATGTGGAGAAGTCATGGACCTGACACAGCCGGAAAAGGCTGAAGTTACCTATTCGGATATAACCTTGTCACTTTATCAAACAGGTAAGTATGAGTTGTATCTGGATGAGCCGGAATATGAATATACCATTATGGTAGAAAAGAGCCATTGTGAAAAGGAAGCGAAAGCGGAATTTACAGTAGTTGATGCTCACTCATTTGGCGAGGAATACACACTATTGCCCGCGGCTAACTACGACCTTGATGTCAATAGTCTCAATTTCAAGGGTGACGATGTGTTGCACACTGTCGGTCTGCGTTTCCACGATCTTACTACACTGGACAATACCAAAAAATATGTGCTTGGTCTGAAACTGAAGTCCGATAACCTAGCCGTCAACGAAGAGAAGAGTACTATGACCTTCTATCTGCAACAAAAGCAGGGTGGTATCGGTAATCCGTATATCATTACTGCGGCCAAAGATTTGGCCAAGCTCGGTGAATATCTCAAGGATGGGCAGACTACCTATGTGCGTCTGGGTGCAGATATCGATCTGCAAGGCATGGATTGGACTCCTGTGGAAGCCACTGCCGCCAAACCGGTGGACTTTGATGGTTGTGGACACGCCATTAGTAATCTGAAAATAACTTCGTCTTCATCCGGTTATCAAGGTTTTTTCGGTATGTTGACGGGACGATGTGCCAATGTTACTTTTACAAATGCACAAGTCACTGCCAATAAAAAACTTACGGGTATTGTCGCCGGTCAGGCAGGGAATGTTTCCGGTGCGGGTATCGTGGAGAATGTTCGGGTATCGGGTATTATCAGTTTGACTTCGGGTAATGCTGCATGGGATGACGGTCAAGCGGGCGGCATCTGTGGGCGACTTCACGGGGCAGACAGCAAGATTTATCAATGTGGTTCGGAAACGAAGATTACTGCATTGTGGTCGGCAGGTGGTATCTGCGGTGAAGTGCGTGAAGGAGCTTCTATAGAGCAATGCTATCATGTAGGTGATATTACTACCCAGTCGTGCGTCGGCGGTATTGCCAGCCGGTTGCTTGGAAGCACCATTTCTCATTGTTATTCTCATGGAGTGATGAAAGCAGTTCCTATGGTTGTGGCTAATCCGGGCGGTGGTATTGCCGGATGGGTACAACCTATTTCCGGTGCTTCTACTACTTCTGCCATATCCTATTGCTGGAGCGACTGCGATGTATCTGCACAAAATCAGGTGGGAGGTATCATGGGTAACGCCAATAATACAGAAGGGTCTGGCATTACCGTTCATCACTGTGTGGCATGGAACACATATTTATTCTCTCAAGCTGCTCCCAAATCGGGTAGGGTATGCGGACGGTACAGTCAGAATGTGGCTTATTCCTGTTACGCTAACCCGGCTATGGAATGTGTGTTCCCAAACAATCCTGCACTGCCTGACCAGGCCAGTGTAAACGTAGGTGCAATTACTACGGTAGATCGTTATAACGGTCTGACTACCATCAATAACCTGATGGAAGCCATTCGTACTCTCGACTGGGATACCTCTATATGGAATCTTAACGGTGAACAACCTCGTCTGGCATGGGAACTGAATTGATAAAAATGGTATAACAATTAAGATACAGACTGATGAATACATTCAATAAAATCTTATCACGAGTAACACTTGTTCTGGGAGTGACATTTATGTCTGCCTTCCAATTGTATGCTGATGATTGGAAAGAAATTATGTATGCCGATCCCACTATCTTTGTGGAAAACGGAAAGTATTACCTCACCGGTACACGTAATCAGGAACCACAGGGCTTTGCTATCCTCGAATCGACCGATCTGGAGCATTGGACAGTGCCTGATGGCAGTTCCCTGCAACTGATTCTGCGGAAAGGAGATCGAACGTATGGTGAAAAAGGCTTCTGGGCACCTCAATACTTTAAGGATAAAAGAACTTATTATTTCACTTATACCGCTAATGAGCAAACAGTAATTGCTTCCTCAAAATCGGTATTCGGACCTTTTCGTCAGAAGGAAGTCAAGCCGATAGACGCTTCCGCTAAGAATATAGACTCTTTCCTATTTAAGGATGATGATGGAAAATACTACCTGTATCATGTCCGCTTTAATAAAGGTAATTACCTTTGGGTAGCCGAGTTTGACATAAAGAAAGGAAGTATCAAACCGGAAACATTGAAACAATGTATGGACTGTACGGAGCCTTGGGAAAAGACTCCGAACTATAAGTCTGCACCGGTGATGGAAGGACCGACTGTTATGAAGTGGGACGGGGTATATTACCTCTTCTATTCTGCCAATCATTTTATGAATATCGACTATTCGGTAGGTTATGCCACTGCTTCTTCCCCTTTCGGTCCGTGGAAGAAGCACCCGAACAGTCCGATCATTCATCGCAGCCTCGTAGGAGAAAACGGATCAGGACATGGAGATGTATTTAAAGGGCTGGATGGAAAATATTACTATGTTTACCACGTTCATCGTTCGGATTCCACCGTGTCCCCTCGTAAAACACGTATTGTTCCGCTCATCCTGAAGAAAGGAAACGATGGCATATACAACATTACCGTAGACAAAGAGCACGTCATAAAGCCAATGTAGAAATGATTTGTTCAGAAATGTAGTAGAGAAATCTATTTTGCACATTTGTACGGGTTTTAAGGAGATTCTTCCCTTTCATTTGAAGATTTTCCCGCTTAATTTGTGTCTTGAGATAAAGAATTTGTTAACAGTTAAAAATAATGTTTATGAAAAGAGACAGACTTTATTTTTCTTTCTTATGTCTTTGTTGCTTTTTG
>USLU01000184.1 GCA_900555635.1 uncultured Bacteroides sp. | reverse complement strand
ACGGATAGAAAGTTTGTGCAGCACTCATACCCAGAAAGTAGAAAACTGGCTGGATAGTCAGGAAGTATGCCTGTTGTTAGGATTTAGTAAACGAACGCTGCAATATTATAGAAGTAGTGGACGGCTGGCTTATTCTCAAATCGGCAGCAAGATTTATTATAAGTCTTCCGATATTGAAAGAATTATTGCGGACAGTGAAATACAAAATCAATCACCCAAACAAATTATGCCTTATGAGAAGAACTAAAGAAGATTATCCATCCTTCAATCTGTTTTCCATTGTCGGCACATGGGAAAGCGTTAATCTGAATCCTACGGTTATCATCTATCGGAACGGTAAAGAATATCTCCTTTCTATTGTATATGTATCGGAAACCACCAAGCAGGCTTCACCCGCTACTTATGAGATACAGCAAGATGGTAGCCAGTATTTTATCGCCACTGCATCCAAACGGCTCTCTGTAGATTATGACCCGGCAAAAGATGTACTTAGCATCTCATCATTGGGTGACTATCTGCGCAACTAGCCTGCTATCTAGCGATCTTGAAATCAATATTTCAATAAAACAATCTTTCAATCATGGAACTAATAAATAAAGATACCCCACAAATCAAAGAATTTATTTCTTCGCTCGATTCGATGCTGGACGGCATTGAATCTATTGTCAAACACTACAAGCCCCACCTAAACGGGGAACGCTTTCTTTCTAATAATGAGGTTTCCAAGAAACTGAATGTCAGTCTACGAACCTTGCAGGAGTGGCGAGATACGGGGCTAATCCCCTTTATCCAGATAAAAGGTAAAATCATCTATCGTCAAAGCGATATTGATAAGCTGCTCCAAAAGCATTACTTTGAAAGTTGGAAAGAATAACCTGCTAGCCCCGAGAACATTTTTTTTCGGAATTTAATTTGAATCATTGACTTTACCAGTGAAGTATTTAGTCTGTGCAAGTTTTTAGATGAAAATACGCTCGAATGAAATGAGAGGAAGATTTTCATCTAAACCGAAGGCTCGGACTTGAACGGGCTAAATACGGAACTTACCTTTGTCAATGTTTTATATTATATTCTGGAAAAATTTTAATATATTGCCCTTGACTTTTATTTATCTTCATTTTGAACGTATTTGGTTCAATTTGGCATATTGATATTTTAGTCCTTTATAATAATAACGTAATCAATATAGTCACCTGGGAAATCAGAAATCTGTTCATTAGGCCTTCTGTTATATGCTTTAAATCCGACTCCTTCATACATTTGTTGTGCAGGAAACAACCCAACATTTGTTGTTACTATTATCCTATTTACATCATTTAGAACAATTCTTCTATAAGCTTCTTGGAGTTGTATTTTCCCATATCCATTATTTTTATATTTTGATACAATACAATTATGGCCAATTTCAATATAATCAGGAATATTCCTAGGATCCCATGAAATCATTCCTATTGCTTCATTATTTAATGTTGTGATAAAACCATATTTGTCTGCAATTTGCAAATTGTCAAAAAAGAAATTATCAAATTCTTTCCAGTCTGAACTCCAACGTTGAGCACATCTATAATCAAATGAATATGCATCTGCCAGCAATTCAAATATTGTTCCTCTATTAAATTCACTTACTTTATTAAATTCAATATTCATTTATTATTTCTCTATATTCAGCTTCATGACACAAAGATAATGTGTGAACCTTAATAGCCCAAAGTATTATAGTGAAATCAAAAGACTATTTTTAATCTGAATCGAAAGTTTGGATTAGGAAGGCTAAATACATAACTTACCTTCAGCGATATTCCACATTGAGTTCTGGAAAATTTATGATAAAAGAAAAGGATTGAGAAAATGAAATTCATTCTTCCCAATCCTTTTCTATATTGACTACTAACTTTATTATATAGCCAGTTCCGATAAACAGTTATTTACTTTCTGCATATCTTTTAGAATATTCTGATCTAGTACCCGTGCGTAGTGTTTCGTCACGCTAGTATCTGCATGACCTAACATCTTGGCTACATTTTCCATACTTACGCCATTCGCAAGGCATACGGAAGTGGCATAGGAGTGTCGGGCTGAATGTGTGCACAGATTTTTCTGTAACCCGCATACATCGGCAATCTCTTTCAGGTAGCTGTTCATGCGCTGATTGCTCAATACAGGCAATAGTTTTCCGGTACATTCTGCCACATTTTTATACTTTTCAAGTATTGAAGCTGCCACAGGTAGCACAGGAATGTTACACATGATTTTTGTCTTTTGGCGGTTCTTCCTTATCCAAAGTTCCCCTTTATTGTCTTTTACCAAGTGTTCAGGTGATAAGTCTTTCACATCGCTAAACGCCAAACCTGTAAAAACGCAAAAAATGAAAACATCCCGTACCTGTTCTACTCGCTTAATCGTGAACTCTTTGGCAAGAATGATTTTAATCTCGTCCATTGTCAGAAATTCAGGATCGGTTTCTTCCAGTTTGAAACGGTAGTAAGCAAATGGATCTTTCTTTATCCAGTCGTTTTCCAAAGCAATGCGGATAATCTTCTTCAAGTTCTTTAGTCGGGTGATAGCAGAGTTCTGCGCACAACCCTTTTCAATCTTCAAAAAAGCATCGAACTTAGAAATGAAGTTGGCTTCCAAGTTGTTCAGAGCAATATCCGATAGCTGGTATTCTTTCTTAATGAATTCTTCCAAATATCGGGTAGTGGTTTCATACCGTTGAACAGTCTTACTAACGAAATCTTTGCCGATTAACTTGCGGCTTTGTTCGTTATGCTCCCTGAATACCTGCAATAGCGTTTTGCTATCTTCGTCCACACCATAAAACAACTTTCTCACAAGATCAACGGTGATAACTTTGCCGGAAGTTTCCAGTTCTCTATAAATTTGGTGTATGTGTGAACGTGTGATTTCTAAGTAGTGGTTCAGTTCCACCGACATACGGTCTTTGCCTTTTGAATTTTCTTTTGCCTGATTCCATAGGTTTACAGGACAGCTTCTTTTGATAGAAATATCTACCATACAGCCATTTACGGTGATTCTCATGCACACGGGTGCTTCCCCGTTCTTTAATAATTTGCCTTTCTTGATGAAGAACAATACAGAAAATGATTTTC
>USLU01000183.1 GCA_900555635.1 uncultured Bacteroides sp. | reverse complement strand
CTTCCTTTTTAGGCTAGCAAAGGTATATGCATGAAGGGAATTGACTAAACTTAATCCCCCAAGAATTACAACTGAGCCGTTATCCGAATGTTACTGATCTGGAGTGTGCTTGTTGTTGGAAATTCACATTAAGGTAGTAATTCAAATTCTCCATAAGCCACTTTGGTGCCTCTGTTGAATGATTTGTAGATACGGTATTTCCCTGGATGGTTGGGGGATTCTGATGTATAGAGTTTAATTGTTTGTTGGTGACTCGGGTGCTCCGGTGGGAAAATCCACAGTATATCATTAACGACAGGATCGGTCGGCAATGTTTCCCATTGCCGTTTACTTTTGTTATAGTAAGCAAGGCTGTATTTTTCTCCGCACTCATATTCATAGTGAGAGTGGTTGGTGATGGTTATTTTTACTTCTGTAGTTGATAGCGGATAATGATCGTGTTCTGTTTCTATAGAAAGCGAAGCGGGACTTATGTTCTCTCCAGTCGGAATGTCACGGGGAATAGGTCGCAATGTGACGGAGTTCGTTTGCGATGACTGGTTGGTTTTCTTAGGTAACACTGTATAAAGCCCTTGTTCGTCTTTTATTATCTCATATTTTCCCGATTCCAGCCACGTATTCCAATCCTTAAAAAGGTCGGTGATAAATAGGTATAAATCTTCGGAAATATATATTTCTGTACCTGACTTTAAGTCGCATGCCAACTGACCATTTACGACAGACAGATGTTTCTGGGCTCTTTGTAAGGCTTTCAAATAGACAACCTGATTAAATGCGTAATCTTTATTGAAACCTCGTCCCGTGAATAAATCTATTGCAGCATACGACATCGTCCCTCTTGTCTTCAGGAAAGTAGTGTCGGTTATAGACGTCTTGTAGCTATTGGCTTCTTCCCACATCTTTCTTTTTTCCTGTTCTCTGAATTTCTGTACAATCTCGCTCACTTTATCTTGTTCGCTTGTTTCTCTGTGAGATTTTAGGCTGTCATTATCTTGTAATTCGTCATAAAGAGGTAAAGCAAAAAAAGTGTTATTGTCCTTTTCAAACTGTTCTATGATACATGGGATAATTTTCTTACCCATAGCTTTTAGCTCTTTGAATTGGGGTAAAATGGTGTAAGCACGGGTACTTGAACTTAATTGTACTTTGGGATTGTTGTGTATTTCTTTTTCCCAGGCATTAAATAAACTGTCAAATTTGGCTATATCCTCTGTTGTCAAAATATCACTTTTTTCTGTATTCTGTTTAATACATCCTGTAGTGATAAAGATAAATGGCAGAATAAAGAAAAGTGTTCTCATCGTTTTAATTATTAATCGGTTTTGTAATAGGTTTGCATAAGGGTATGTCAAGCTTTTGATCTGTTTCCTGCAAATATAGAAATAATATTTCTAAACCGATAAACTGGATGCTGCTGTTTTTTTACCGGATAAGAAAACGTTTATTCGTTTTTCGATGTGATACTAGCTGCCCTTTGATAAATAATGTGAAAAAACAGTTTTAGCCTCATTATCGAATTAACTTTCACCCATTTGTGAGGTCTAACATACATAACTTATTTAATATGAGAATTAAAATGATGAGAAAGCAAATTTTAAGTTTGGCAGTTGCGTTATTGATTGGCTCAACTGTATGTATGGCTCAAAATCGTCAGAATGGAAAGGCTGATAGAGAGAAACGTATGGAACAGATTGTTGCCGATCTGGGCTTGAATGAAAAGCAGGCCAAAGATTTCAAAGCTGCAATGAAAGAAATGAGACCTGCGAAAAATAAATCGAATGAAAGGCCTACGCGGGAAGAAATGCAAAAGAAAAGGCAGGAAATAGATGCTAAAATAAAAAGCATTCTGACCGATGAACAATATAAGAAATACCAGGATATGCGTAAGAAGGATAACGCGAAGAAAAAGAAAAAAGCAAAATAAGTACTATTCGTTTAATCTAAACCTGTCAAACGGAGAATCGTAAAAGATAATCTGTTATGACGCTATACTTATTTTCGGTTCTTTCATAAATAATTTATTTAATCTACATGACTATTTTCGTTCTACTAAAGTTGAATGCAGGCTCCATTTAAATGAGTCTATTTTTCAATTTAAGTAGAACGAAAATTAGTTAGACGATGTTTCGTCTTATATCTATACTCCCTCCACTAAAGCTTTTTTTCATGCTTTTATCTTTCAATCTTTCACCTTCTGCTGAAACTTCCTGTCTATGGTAGTTGTACGTTGGTGATAGATGTAAAATGATCTGTCACTGATCTGCCATCTTTCACCGTATCTCATTTTATTGCAAATTTATCCTCTGTATCGGCGCATCTCTTGAGTAGCGGTGCTATGCGGACGCCGGACGTTGACAACCGATTTTTGAAGAATATGTTTCAGAAGTGACTGCTGGCTCACTCGGTTCTGGTCAAATTCATCCATATTGATGAGTGCGAACCTATTTAGCGACAGTTCGGCATCCCGCTTATTGCTGAAATATGCCGTTATATCCGGTTAACTACATACCGTTGATTGTTTTTCCAAATATATAATCTTCTCTTTATTGGAATCTTCTTATGTACTATCTCTTGCATTGGCTATTAATAGAAAACTTCCTTTCTTTCCTATGCAAAGTTTCTTTCGTCTAATAGAGAAGTTACTTTTGGCTGTTTGTAATCTATAAATGAAAGCTTTGATTATATAAATGCAAGTTCTGTTATTATAAACGCAAGTTTCATTTATAAAAACAGAACTTGCATTTATAGTTTGAATCAGGTGAAGAATAAGTTGTCTATTAATGAAAAGGAAGTTTATATTTAATGAAACAGAACTTATCTATTAATAGTTCAGGAAAGAAATAGCTGTTCCTTTGAATGTGATAAGTGGTGAAAGATGAAAGATTGGGCGAGTAGCAAAGATTTATTCTTGTGTGCTTTGAAAGACATATATTCAAGGACTATTGTTGACAGGAATGGACAGGTCGCCTGATATGAGGAGTAATTCATAAATTTTATCGAAAAGAAGAGAAAAGAATAAAATAAACAAGGGGCGTCGTAACAACCTATCCATAAAAAGACTATATTTATTGCAGCGAGAGAGCACTTTAAGTAATGCTTAAGAGGAAAAACGAAA
>USLU01000182.1 GCA_900555635.1 uncultured Bacteroides sp. | reverse complement strand
GCACCTGCTTTGGGAGCAGGGGGTCGTGGGTTCGAATCCCGCTACCCCGACGAAGAAAATCAAGTCAAGATTCACAAAATAAAGCCAGTACAATTAGTATTGGCTTTTTATTATATATAGGATAAGTGCAATTATCCCCGTTTGGGGATAAATAAAAAGGGCAATTCTTTGAAATATCTTTGAACAGATTCCTAGCATTATCTTCATTTTCTTATTTAATTTAGAGTAAAAATCTATTTTGTTAACTTTATTCCCCTTTTATTTTGGCGTTATCAATGTTTTGCGTTAACTTTATAGCGGAAATACAAACATTGTTTATAGAGAAAACGATAACAAACAAAATACTTAAACACATGAAGAAAACTCTGCTGATACTCGTTATTATTTTCATTTCATTATATTCGCATTCACAAAGTCCCTTTCTGAATTTTAGAATTCCAGAAAAATCAAATAAGCGTATCATTGGATATTCTTCAAGTAATAAAATAGATGTTTTTTTTGAATATAAAATATCAACCTTGTAATACTCTAATACAGTATTACAAACAGGATTCCAATAAATTGATTGTATAACAAAAGTAACGATATGATGAAAAAGTTTTTTTATTTGAGTGCGATACTAGCCATCGTTTTGGTTTCATGTAATTCAGAAAAGGAGTATATAGCAAAGCTCTCTAATACCGCTTCCATGATTGAGAAAGAAGCTGATTTAAGTGAAGCAATAGCTCTTCATTATTGTGATACTTGGAGAAAAGTGATTTATGATCATGAATACAATGGAGAATATTGTACTGATTTCAATGAAGCCTTAGCGAAGCATCAGGAGTTTATAATCACAACAGACACCTATAAGAGACTCAAACAAAAGAAAGATTCAATTGAGACTATAATGCCACAACTAAATGATTATCCTTCAAACTGTAAAGATGCTTATAATGAGTTAGTATCAATATATGCAGATGCAGATGAATTATTCAGATTTGCAGATGAGCCTAGGGGCTCTTTATCTACATACTCAACAAAAACGACAGACCTTTATCAAAAGATAGAAAAGTCACTGAAAGAATTTAAAATAAAGCATATACAAAACAAATAATTTAAGAGAGTAGTTTAGTTATTGCAGCAGCTTATTGAATTTAAGACTATCAAAAGACAAAATAATAATTTCACTTCGAGAGCAACTTCAGAAAGTACTGCTAAAAAATAGTGTTCAAAAGCTAGAAATTACTCTCTTGAATTATGAGTTAGAAAGGAACAAAACAAAGATCTCAAAATAGCGTATTTGAACCAGCTTTGAAAGAGTGACGGTATATGCTCGCGATAGTGACGGTATCGCTGTCATATACCGTCACTATCTTTACCGGATAGCGTCACCCTTTTACATATTCAAATAATAATCCCGGGTTAGCGTCATATATTCCTCACTATATTGATGACGAGCCAGTTCAGTCAATAGTTCTTCTACAATACACTCTTGATTGGAAAAAGAAAAAGTAATCAAAACACGTTTCGGAATACCGCCGGGCTTAGTGATTACATTCAGTTGACGGACTGCATATAGCTTTCTCATATAAGCTATCTTTTTTACCCGTTCAGCTACATCTGCCGGAATCACCATTGTGAAAAATCCGTCTTCTGCCAATAATCCGCTTACTCCTTCCAACAAATCTTCATAAGTCAAAGAATCATTGTGACGAGCCGCGGCTCTCTGACGATCCGGACATTCCAGCGAATCGACAAAATAAGGAGGATTAGAAACAATTACGTCGAATTTATCCGAAGACCTGTATTTCTTAAAATCAGCCTGCACCACTTCTACCCGCTCCTTCCAAGGCGAACGAATGATATTTTCCCTGGCTTGCCCAACAGCCGCTTCGTCTATTTCCAACGCTACAATATTTGCATCCGGCAAACTGCGTTGCGCCAACATTAAAGCCACCAACCCAGTTCCCGTCCCAATGTCCAGAATCCGGTGCGCACTCTCAACGAGAGTCCAAGCCCCCAGAAGTACTCCATCCGTACCGACTTTCATGGCACATTTATCATGCCATACCGTAAATTGCTTAAATTTAAAATAAGGATTCGACATTTTATCCGTTTATCTTAAAGCCGTTTTATACTATTATTTTATTGCAAATCGCCAAAAATAAATAATAATTATGGAATACTCCCTTTATAAGCCGATATTTTGGCATTGTTTTTGTGTTTTTATTCTGCGCAGTGCTTTATTATTAGAGAGAATCAATTAACTTTGCAAACGATTTATGCATATCAGTATGACATAAACTAAATTAAAACGAAAAGATGAAAGAAAGATATTTATTGGAAGATGGAGGCGATAACAGCTTCTCGCTAATCACAGACTATGATGGGAACGATGAACAAGCATTTGATGTAAATGTGAAATCTGGTGAAATTCTTCCAGTACTCCCCTTACGTAATATGGTGTTGTTTCCTGGAGTATTCCTGCCGATCACGGTAGGCCGCAAGTCTTCTCTGAAACTCGTACGAGATGCCGACAAGAAACATAAAGATATTGCAGTAGTATGCCAGAGATCGGCACATACAGAAGATCCGAAACTGGAGGATTTACACAATATCGGTACCGTAGGACGAATTGTGCGGATATTGGAAATGCCCGATCAGACAACAACTGTCATTCTTCAGGGAATGAAACGTTTAAGTCTGACAAACATCATCGAAACTCATCCGTACCTGAAAGGTGAAATAGAACTTTTGGAGGAAGATGTCCCTGGCAAAGATGATAAAGAGTTTCAAGCCTTGGTGGAAACTTGCAAGGACTTGACAATGAGATACATCAAATCGTCAGATGTGATGCATCAGGATTCGTCGTTTGCTATTAAAAACATCAACAACCCAATGTTCCTGGTCAATTTCATCTGCTCAAACCTGCCGTTCAAGAAAGATGAGAAGATGGACTTGTTGAGCATCAACTCATTGCGTGAACGCACTTATCACTTACTGGAAATTCTGAACCGCGAAGTGCAACTGGCAGAAATCAAGGCATCCATCCAAATGCGTGCCCGCGAAGATATCGACCAGCAGCAACGCGAATACTTCCTGCAACAGCAGATCAAAACCATCCAGGATGAACTGGGTGGTGGCGGTCAGGAGCAGGAAATAGAGGAAATGCGCCAGAAGGCAGAAAAAATGCGCTGGAATTGG
>USLU01000181.1 GCA_900555635.1 uncultured Bacteroides sp. | reverse complement strand
TGATTCAGGATGGTGTACGTAGTTATCCGGAATTTGAGGAATGGAGAAGATTGCACCCGGTGGTGGGTGTGGTGGAATGGATGCCTTAGACAGACTGGTAGCTTCAGGAAAAGGTGTATGGGTTAATTAACTTAGTAGTCCGGTTTCCTGTCCCAAACGAATGGCTTCGATAGAATTTTGCACACCTAATTTGCGTAACAGGTTCTGCCGGTGAATATTGACAGTGTGAATACTGATACATAGCTTGTCTGCAATCTCTTTACTTAACAACCCTTTTTGAATAAGCCGTAATATCTCTATTTCCCGATTAGTGAGGTTGAGCGAAGAAGGCATTAGCAAAGAGGAAGGAGAGAAGAATTCCCCGTTTTTCAGATTTAGGACAGTGCAGTCTACTGTTTCGGAATGTTTTTGGTCGGGTGAAATATCCATATTGCCTATTACGAGCCATGCTTTGCCGTTACGGTCTTGTTCCAAAACTTGATGTCGGCTAGTGACGCGTATATATTGCTGCTTGGCATTGAGTATACGGAAACTGTAAATGTTGGAATAGTCGTTTCGCTGTTCGAGAGGCAGACTGTAAATGAACTGGCTTAACGTGACCTGTAATGCTGCCAGTTGCGCACGGTCGTCCGGATGAATACGTGATTCTAAATAATCTCCCTGCTTTTCCAAAGTTTCTATCTTGTGACTGTCATACCCCAGTAAATCAACGAAATTCGAGGATGCATACGTGTAATTGCATTTGTAAACATCGACAACAAATGTGCAGTTGTGACAGATTTTTGAAAGTTGGTGAAGTATGGATTTATTCCGTTCCCACACGGCGTAATCAATATCGGTAGCAGACAAGCATTGCTTGGCCCACATTTCTTCTCGGGTGATATCGTTTGATTTATTCATGGCGAATGTTTCTGGGTACTGATAGTTTGTTTTGAGAAATCATTTATTTACCAATCAATTTCTTCTATTCCCTTGCTATGCAAGAAAGCATTGGCTTTACTGAAGTGTTTACAACCGAAGAAACCATATTCGGCAGAGCGGGGAGAGGGATGAACAGTGGTTAGTACCAGATGTTTGTTGGTATCTATCAAAGATCGTTTCTCTTTCGCATAACTTCCCCAAAGCATAAATATCAAATTCTCCCGTTTTTCACTTAGTTTCCTGATAACTGCGTCTGTGAAGATTTCCCAACCCATATTTCGATGAGAACCGGTTTCGTGCGCACGTACAGTAAGAACAGAGTTTAGCGGGAATACACCTTGAGCTACCCAACGATCCAAATTACCAGAAGTTGGAATTGGCTTTCCCAAATCTTGGTGTATTTCTTTGAAGATGTTGCTTAGTGAACCTGGGATAGCTACTCCATCAGGCACAGAAAAACAGACTCCATAATATTGTCCGGGATTGGGATAGGGGTCTTGTCCAAGGATAACTACTTTTACCTTTTCGAAGGGACAGGAATTGAATATATGAAAAATCTGATGTCCGAGAGGGAGGACGTGTGCCCGTTTGTATTCATCTTTGACGAATGTAACCAACTTTTCGAAGTATGGTTTGTCAAATTCTTCTTGTAATTGTTGTTTCCAACTTGGTTCTATTCTGACATCCATAAAGTGGGACTTGATAATTTATGTAATGGCAAAAGTAGATATATTACAAGAGAATATCAAGAATGATAGGCAAAATTGTGTATCTCGCCGATTTAGGATGAATTGTGTGCTAATAAATGATAATTATCGTCTTTCTTCCGAAAAAGAACGGGTATAAATGTATTATTCTGATTTATTGTGTTACCTTTGTACCAAGAGTTTGAGTTACGAATCATTATCGTATAGTTCTTCTTTATAATATTTTATTAGCAAGCAGTCCTTGTCTTTAATTATCCTCCTCACTCCAAATTAGTATTTATTTTAATAAAATTTTAAATGAACATTTACATTTCAGGTTTAAGCTATGGCACTAATGATGCTGACTTAACAAATTTATTTGCAGAGTTTGGAGAAGTTTCTTCAGCTAAAGTAATTTTTGACAGAGAAACTGGTAGATCCAGAGGATTTGCTTTCGTAGAAATGCCGAATGATACAGAAGGACAAAAAGCAATTGACGAACTGAATGGAGTTGAATACGACCAGAAAGTTATTTCAGTAAGCGTGGCACGTCCTCGTACTGAAAGACCGTCTAACGGTGGTGGCCGTGGTGGTTATAATAACTCTAGAAGATATTAATATCCAAATAAAAGCAGAAGATATTATCTTCTGCTTTTATTTAATAAGTTATTTCCGTTTCATGATTCAACGGAGGAGTCTTCTGATTGACACAGGGGAAGACAAAAAATCATATTACATTTAAGTTCTGCTAATTCTGGCTCTTTTTCTGTGCAATATCAGGAATATCTACTCCTGCACTTTCCATTCTGAAAATAGATTTATTAGACTTTTTTGTAATACACAATACTCTTGAAGAAGTCAGGAGTAAAGGTTTAATAAATTACACCCAACAAGGCAAATAGTCAATGACAGGGCCAATCTTGAGCGCTTGAATAAAGTGTGCTCACACTGTTTATCTTGTTCAATTGCTCTAAAGCAAAATAAAACATATGAAATCATTCTTTATAGGAAATATTGAGATAAAAACACCTGTAATACAAGGTGGAATGGGAGTAGGTATCTCGCTCTCGGGTTTGGCTTCGGCAGTAGCAAACGAAGGAGGAGTAGGCGTTATATCATGCGCAGGTTTAGGTTTGTTATACCCCAAAGGGAAAGGTACTTATCCTGAAAAATGTATTAACGGGCTGAAAGAGGAAATCCGGAAAGCACGTGCGAAAACAAAAGGTATTATTGGCGTAAACGTCATGGTTGCTTTATCGAATTATGCGGATATGGTGCGCACCGCAATCGAGGAAAAGATTGATGTGGTATTTTCCGGTGCCGGGCTTCCACTCGACCTGCCTTCATATCTGACTCCAGAGAGTACAACCAAGCTAGTGCCTATTGTATCTTCTTCACGAGCAGCCAAAATCATCTGCGATAAATGGCAGAAGAACTATAATTATCTGCCCGATGCAATCGTGGTGGAGGGGCCTAAAGCCGGTGGACATTTAGGATTTAAAAAAGAACAATTACAGGATCAGCATTATGCTTTGGAAGCTTTGATTCCGGAAGTGGTAATGATTGCATCCAGTTATAAAGAACAGAAACAGATTCCGG
>USLU01000180.1 GCA_900555635.1 uncultured Bacteroides sp. | reverse complement strand
CGGATCGGCATTTTCGATATACTTGAACATCTCCGGTGAGAAGCTCGGTAATCCGCGGAAATGAAGCATTTCACCTTCTGTCAGCGTATCGCCAATCTTAAAGGTACCATTATCCGGCAGACCGATAATATCTCCTGCATAGGCTTCGTCAATCGTTGTTTTACGCTGTGCCATAAATTGGGTGGGCGATGAAAAACGCATGGTCTTTCCATGACGAACGTGCACATAAGGAGCATTGCGGACAAACTTGCCGGAGCAAATCTTACAGAATGCCACACAAGAACGGTGGTTGGGATCAATATTGGCTGTAATCTTAAAGATGAATCCGGTGAATTTCGGTTCATCGGGGTTCACTTCACGCTCTTCTGCCTGTACAGGACGAGGACTGGGAGCTATCTCCACGAAACAGTTCAGCAGCTCTTGCACACCGAAGTTGTTCAACGCTGATCCGAAGAATACCGGTGCACAGTCTCCTGCGAGATAGGATTCCGAATCAAATTCGGGATAAACGCCTTCGATCAGTTCCAGATCACCACGCAGTTTGTCTGCCAATGGCTTGCCAATCTGCTGATCCAGTTCTTCCGTATGAATATCGACTGCCACTTTTTCTGTTACCATCTGTTTGGATGGCTGGTATAAGTCCAGTTTCTGTTCGTAGATGTTGTATACTCCTTTGAAACGTGCTCCCTGCTCTATCGGCCAGGATAAGGGACGAACCTGAATCATCAGTTCTTCTTCGAGTTCATCAAGCAAGTCGAACGGGTCTTTTCCTTCACGGTCCATTTTGTTGACGAAGATAATTACCGGAGTCTTTCTCATGCGGCATACCTCCATCAGTTTACGCGTCTGCGTTTCCACACCTTTCGCACCGTCTACAACGATGATAACGCTGTCCACAGCAGTCAGCGTACGGTATGTGTCTTCGGCAAAGTCCTGGTGACCCGGAGTATCGAGAATGTTGATTTTATAATCTCGATAGTCGAATTCCATCACGGAAGTCGTTACCGAAATACCACGTTGTTTCTCGATTTCCATCCAGTCGGACGTAGCCGTCTTTTTTATCTTATTACTCTTTACAGCACCTGCTACCTGTATCTGACCACCGAAAAGCAATAGCTTTTCCGTCAATGATGTCTTACCGGCATCCGGATGCGCAATAATGGCGAACGTTCGCCGTCTCAAAATTTCTGTATTATCTGCCATAGTTGTTAAATTGAGAATTGAAAATTGAAAATTAAAAAATGATACTCAAAGTGGTTTCTTTTTTATTTCTCAACTCTCAATTTTTAATTTCCAATTTCTCCAGGCATCGTTGGAGACTTTCCTCCCAATGGGGGATTTCGATGCCGAATGTTGTTTTTATTTTTGTTTTATCAAGTACGGAGTATGCCGGACGGTTGGCCTTTGCAGGATATTCAGCTGTATGCAGAGGTTTCACTTTGCAGGAGGTTATTCCCGCCAGGCGATGAATAGCCACTGTGAAATCATACCAGGAACAAACGCCTTCATTGCTGAAATGGTA
Organism: uncultured Bacteroides sp.; assembly: GCA_900555635.1. GTDB lineage: Bacteria > Bacteroidota > Bacteroidia > Bacteroidales > Bacteroidaceae > Bacteroides. The sequence goes on along the minus strand of USLU01000180.1, from coordinate 1,772 downwards.
GATGCCGCGGACTATACCTTTATTAATAATGGTATAGATAGCACGTGCTAGGTCATTGGCATAAGTCGGGGTTCCGATCTGGTCGAAAACAACTCCCAGACTGTCACGCTCTTTTCCAAGACGGATCATTGTCTTCACAAAATTATTGCCGAAGATGGAATAAAGCCATGCAGTACGGATTACGACTGCTTTCTCGCAATAATTCATCACGTCATATTCTCCTTCCAGTTTGGTGGTGCCATATACAGAGTCCGGACAAGGATCGCAATCCTCCGTATACGGAGTGTGTGCAGTACCATCAAAAACATAGTCGGTAGATACCTGTATCATAGCGGCTCCATTGAATTGTGCCGCACTTGCCAATTGTTTCGGTGCTTCGCAATTCAATTGATAGGCTAGTTCCGAATTATCTTCCGCTTTATCTACGGCCGTATAAGCGGCACAGTTCACGACAAGCTCAATCCGCTTCTCTGCGATATAAGCCCAAACGGCTTGCTTGTCACAGATGTTTAGTTCTTCTACATCTGTGAAATAATACGTATGTTGCGGGTTCTCTTTTGCAAGCACCTGCATCTCATTGCCAAGCTGACCGTTGGCACCCGTTACCAAAATTCTCATTTATTCATCCAGTTTTAATTCACCTTTACGGTCTTTATCATAATAGTTTGCCAACATAGAAAGGAAACTAGTGATAGCTTCCACTGCCTTAGCAGTACCTTCACTGATAGGCTTTTTTTGAAGACGAAGCAGGAGTACTCCATACAATGCCTCAAAACAGGTCTCCAATTCGGGCTCTTTCTTACCGTTTTTATTCCGTAATTCTACTATAAACGGCAATGCCTTGAAATAAGCGGCACTGTAAAAAGGAAATTTAGGAGAAGAAGCCAATGCGTTATGCAACTCTGTCAGATTGATAATCACATTCTTATTAATCTGCAAATGGCCTTTTTCCCGTACTCCTTCCTCACTCATCATCGTAATCAGATTGGTATACCATTCTCTCATGGCAGGCTGCTGATCTGCCGGATAACGGGTAATTATATTTGCCTCCATCTCTTCCGGTTCACAATGATTGGCGCGGATCAAGTCTTCCTCTTGCCACATATATATAAGGTACTCGGCAATATTCTTCTCTTTCAGTTGTTGTGCTATCTGATTCATAAGTTATCTCCTAATAAAGTGATTCTCCCAACAAAGTAAAAATCAGTCCGGCAAGGGATACCAGCATTACAATACTTCCTACAACACGATTCAGTATCCAGATACCACGCAAGTTGAATTTAGTGCGCACTTTGTTCACAAAGTAAGTAATCCCCAACCACCAGGTCAATGCCCCTATAGCAATAGCAACATAGCCTGTGATTTCTTCGAACACCAGAACTCCCGGCTGCACAAAAGCAAAACGGGCGAAAAGTCCGATAAACAGGAAGATTATCAAGGGATTGGAAAGAGTGACGAAAAATGCGGTAATAAAGTTATGGAAATAAGAACCTTTGCTGGAGGAAGCCGGACGAATGGACTGCACCGGGTTGCTACGAAAGGTATATATACCAAAAAGGAGTAGCATGATGCTCCCCAATAATTGCAGATAGAAAATATTCTTATTAATATAATCGAACACAAAGCTCATCCCGTAGCCGGTGAGCAAAGCGTATGCTATATCGCTCAAAGAGGCTCCCAGACCTGTTACAAATCCATACCAACGCCCTTTATTCAAAGTCCTCTGGATGCATAATACGCCCACCGGACCGAGGGGTGCGGACACAACAACG
>USLU01000179.1 GCA_900555635.1 uncultured Bacteroides sp. | reverse complement strand
GATTGGTTATTCAGGTATCTACTCTCCAAATAACAAAAAGAATCAAGAATCTATCGCAATTCGATTAGTATATTCTCAAAACAGCGAAAATAGAGAATCACGTAATTACAAATGCATGGCATTTTCCGGCTTTTCTTTACCAAACTGCGATTTATGTCCTTCTCCGATGATTAAATATTCCTTTTTTAAGAATCATCGTTTTTTAAGGGAGGCTATATAGTTTGGAATAGAGGTTGTGCTTAACAATAAAAACTGTAATAGTATACAGGAACAGCCCAATAAGATATTACCGGATTCTGACAAGATTAGGTAATGTCTTATTTTTATAATGATGAAAATTGTTACCTTTGTATATATCTTATATTTACAATTAAGATTAAACCTAATTTTTCGCTTATGAAAATAGTTAAGGCTACCTACATCGTTATATTCATTACCGGACTATTAGCCGGAGTGTTCTTCTCATCCTCTGTTTCCGCCCAAGATATTTCGGGAACCTGGCACGGAAAACTTTCCATTCCCACCGGTTCATTGACTATTGTATTCCACATCAGTCAAACGGAACAAGGCGCTTATGTGACCACACTGGACAGTCCCGACCAGGGAGCCAACGGTATCAAGACACAGACTACTTCTTTCAATGATTCTACTTTAATTATCCAGATACCTGTGATTCATGCTTCGTACAAAGGAAAACTGAACAGTGATAACACAATCAACGGAACATTTACGCAAGGGATGCCCCTTCCGTTGAATTTGAAAAAGGGAGAAGCCAGCCGCCCCAAACGTCCACAGGAGCCTCAACCGCCTTTCCCTTACAGAAGTGAAGAAGTCACCGTGAGGAATGAACGGGATGGAATTAACCTTGCCGGAACATTGACTCTTCCCGAAAAAGGAACTAAATTTCCGGCAGTGGTAATGGTGACGGGAAGCGGTGCGCAGAACAGGGATGAGGAAATCATGGGACACAAACCTTTCTTTGTCATCGCCGATTATCTGACCCGAAACGGAATTGCTGTGCTTAGATGTGATGACAGGGGTACTGCCGCTTCACAAGGTACTCACGCAACAGCTACCAATGAGGATTTTGCCACAGATACGGAAGCAATGGTGAATTATCTGCGCAGCAGAAAAGAAATAAATGCAAAGAAAATCGGAATTATCGGACATAGTGCAGGCGGAATCATTGCATTCATCGTTGCCAAAAAGGACCCATCCATTGCATTTGTCGTTTCATTGGCAGGAGCCGGCGTGAGAGGCGACAGTCTGATGCTGAAGCAGGTAGAGTTAATCTCTAAATCCCAGGGAATGCCGGATGCCGTCTGGCAAGGGATGAAGCCTTCGATACGGAACAGATATGCCATACTGCAACAAACAGACAAAACTCCCGAAGAGTTGCAGAAAGAACTGTATGCAGACGTTACAAAAACAATGTCTCCCGAACAATTGAAAGACCTGAATACCATCCAGCAACTATCCGCACAAATCAGTTCGATGACTTCTCCGTGGTATCTTCATTTTATGAGATATGACCCGGCCCAGGATTTGAAGAAACTAAAATGTCCGGTTCTGGCTCTGAACGGAGAAAAGGATATTCAAGTGGATGCCGCCATGAATCTTGCTGCCATTCAGGAAAGAATCACCGGAAATGGAAACAAAAATGTAACAGTCAAAGCCTATCCGAACTTAAATCATCTGTTTCAGACTTGCGAAAAAGGAACATTGGCCGAATACGGGCAGTTGGAAGAAACAATCAATCCGGAAGTCTTGAAAGATATCATTGAATGGATAAGGAAACAATAAGTCTATTAATGATATTACTTAGCAAGTACACATTTCTCAATATCACATTCTTTTCTTGCTAATTCTTGCAAATTCTTCAAATATTTGCAAGAATTGGAAAGAAAAGAATTATATTTGTAGACCAAATATAATATAAACAGATGGTATTATGATTGAATTCCCTCCTCAAATAAGTCAGGAAGAATATTTAAAGGTTCTTCTCACTGATCCGCTTGAAAAACTCAAGGCAATCATAGAAAAAAACAATGATAAATATAGTTATTGGTCTGATGTAAAATACCAAAAGGCTCCTGAAGGCATGTCGAGTAAAGAATTATGGTGCTACATAAAAGCATCACGGAGAGCAAAACGAATTATTGTATGGAAAAAATATGGCATATCTATCAGTATAACCAACGCCATGCAGCGGATGTGTCACGAGTTTGATATGAACTTTGGCGGCTCTTGGGGAAGTAATTCAATCATTCCGGCAGAAAACAAAGAACAGTATCTAATTAGCTCATTAATGGAAGAAGCAATCTCCTCCAGCCAAATGGAGGGAGCGGCAACTACCAGAAAAGTAGCTAAGGAGATGCTAAGAAAAAGCCTTTCTCCACAGGACAAATCTCAACAAATGATATTCAATAATTATCAAACAATACGTTTTATAACCCAAAATATACATACCCCACTATCATCCGAACTATTACAGCAGATTCATGTATTAATGACTGAAAAAACGTTAGAAAATCCAGCAGATGCAGGAGCATACAGAACGAATGACGAAGTAGTAGTGGAAGATGCTATTACGCATGAAGTAGTACATACTCCCCCCTCATACAAAGATATCCCCTCATTTATTGAAGATTTATGCATATTCTTCAATGAAAGTGATTCTAAAGTATTTATTCACCCAATAATCAGAGGCATTATCATCCATTTTATGATTGCTTATATGCACCCGTTTGTAGATGGGAACGGACGTACAGCAAGAGCTTTATTCTATTGGTATATGCTAAAAAGTGGTTATTGGTTAACTGAATATTTATCTATCTCAAGGGTAATCGCCAAATCAAAAAAGTCCTATGAAAATGCTTATTTATACACAGAAGCTGATGAAAAAGACATGGGATACTTTATAGCTTACAACCTAAGAGTGCTAGAGCTTGCTTTTAAAGAACTACAAACTTATATCAAACGTAAATTAGATCAAAAACATCAGGCTTCTGTATTCTATAAATTAGATAATATCAACGAACGGCAAGCAGATATTCTTAGGCTTATTAATGATAATCCTAAAATATTATTCACCGTAAAAGAGCTACAAAACAGGTTTTCTATTACTCATACTACCGCCAAAAATGATATTGACGGTCTTGTGGAAAGAAAACTGGTTGATGAAATATCACTTAATAAAGTAAAGAAAGGATATGTAAAAGGAGAACTTTTTGATAAAACAGTTAAGTCTATCACATAATCTTTCCAATTCTTGCAAATTCTTCAAATATTTGCAAGAATTGGAAA
>USLU01000178.1 GCA_900555635.1 uncultured Bacteroides sp. | reverse complement strand
AAGGCGGCTGAAAGCGAATCCTGAAATAAGGTATTTTCGCTTTCAGCTGCCTTTTTATTAGTTTGGTAGAGAATGTGAATGCGAGTTGTAATATGTGAAGTTTACAAACTTGTGAACTTTTGATTCTATACTTGATTGGTATATGAAAACGCTTCCGCTGATTATAAATATAGGTTGTTTTAGCTTGAAAAAGCATAGCTTTAGGGAATGGAAAGCATAGCTTTAGCCTACCTAAAGCTGTGCTTTAGAGCATTGATAAGGGTACTCTGCATTTCTTCTACAAAGAACTAATTTTTTTCATCCCCTTCACCTTTCTTCTGAACTCTCGATGAATACACTGTTTGCGGGTGAAAGGAGTCCTTTTCATTACTGTGTTCATCACATTACATATCAAAAAAATATTATTATAGTGTTTTCTAAAATCATTGCATTAATTGCAGAAAACACTGCAATGTTTTTTTTAATCATCTCAATGAAAAAAATAATCTATTAGCATATTTGTTTTTGCTATTAGCATATTCCTGTTAGCTATAATGATATTCTGATTAGCTATAATGATATTGCATACAAAGCAAAGTGAAAGACTGGTGTAAGAGTCGCCATTCACCCATAAACTCTTTATTCATCGGGAGTTTGGGATAAAGGTGAAGGGCGATTCTATCTTCAGATTTTGAGATCTATAGTCTGATTTGTGTAATTGATGTAAGCTTACATTATTGAGATAATCTAAATAATTTAATAACAATTGATTGAGGCTATTAATTATTATCTATATTTGTGATATCGAACTTAAATCTGGGATATTATGGACGATTTTAATACTGTATATGCGCTACTTGTTTTAGTTATGCTATTTGTGCTATTGAGTAGATTGGATAATCGCTTCGGGAAAATAGAAAAGGAATTGAATGAGATAAAGAAACGAATGGACGATTATCTCAAGCTTCAGCAAAAGACTGCTACTGAAGAGCATAAACCTAAAGAGGAAATATTAGTAAAAGAAACAGAAGATGTTCCTTTGATGTCTCAAATGACAGAGCATGTTACGGTAGTCAAGGCTGCACAACAAGGGACAGTTGTTCAGGAAAAACAAGAATCGGTTATTGAAACAGTTCGTGAGACACTGGAAGAAACACCTGAAAAGACGGTTGAAACAGAATTGGAAGATGTTTGTGTTGAGGCTGTTCCAAGACAAAAGAAACAAGTGAACTATGAGAAGTTCATCGGTGAGAATCTCTTCGGAAAGATCGGTATCCTAATATTCGTCATCGGTGTAGGCTTCTTTGTGAAGTATGCTATTGATAAGAATTGGATCAATGAGACTTTCCGTACCGTACTTGGTTTCCTGACGGGAGCTGTATTACTGGCCGTTGCCGAACGGTTGCAAAAGAAGTATCGTACATTTAGCTCGTTGCTTGCGGGTGGTGCTTTTGCTGTATTCTATCTTACGGTTGCCATTGCATTCCATTATTATCATATCTTCTCGCAGACTATGGCGTTTATCATTCTGATAGGCGTCACTGTATTTATGTCTGTTTTGTCTGTGGTATACAATCGGCGCGAACTGGCCATCATTTCACTTGTCGGAGGATTTCTTGCACCTTTCATCGTAAGCAGTGGAGAGGGAAGTTATCTGGTACTGTTCACTTATGTAAGTATCCTGAATCTCGGTATGTTCGGACTTTCCATTTATAAGAAGTGGGGTGAGCTTCCGATGATCTCATTTGTCTTTACCTGGCTGATAATGGGAATCTTTCTTTTATTTAGCTATACCTCCAGTTCTACAGTTATTTCGGGGCACTTGTTTTTGTTTACCACTCTGTTTTATTTTATCTTTCTACTTCCGGTGTTCTCTATTCTTCGTGGGGAAGATATGCGAACAATGAGTCGGGGGCTGGTATTCGTCATTATAACGAATAACTTTATTTATCTGCTTTCGGGAGCTTTGTTCTTGCGGAATATGGGATGGTCTTTCAAAGCAAGCGGTTTGTTGAGCCTGTTCATTGCTCTTGTTAATTTAGGACTGGTGCTTTGGTTATGGAAGAGCCGGAAAGACTATAAATTCCTGGTGTATACCACTCTGGGGCTTGTGTTGACATTTGTCTCTATTACCGTTCCGATTCAGTTGGATGGAAACTATATAACATTAGTTTGGGCGTCAGAAATGGTGTTATTATTATGGCTTTATATCAAGTCGAGAATCCGGGTATATGAATATGCGGCAAAGATACTGGTGGGACTCACCTTTATTTCTTACCTGATGGATATATATAATGTAGTAATGCATGAGCATCATGCTGTCAGCACTATTTTCCTGAACAGTTCATTTGCCACCTCTTTGTTTGTAGGGCTGGCTATGGGAGCATTTGCTCTGTTGATGGGGTATTATAGACCATTCTTCTCTACAGCCCGTCAACTGAAATATGGTTTCTGGAATCCTTTCATGCTTTTTGTCTCTGTAGCCATACTTTATTATACATTTATGATGGAGTTTCACCTGCATTTTGAGGGAGCTACGAGGAGCGGAGCAATGTTCTTGTTTACTGCCATTGCCATTTCGAGTGTTTGTTATGCTTTTAGAAAACGATTCCCGATCACCCAATGTCTGACTTTCTATATGTTAGCTATTGGGATAAATACGCTTGTATATATCATAAATATATGGGGAGATCAATGGGAGAACATGGCTTTTGTGCCTGTTGTACTACGATGGTTCACGGCAGCATTTGTAATAGCGAATATATGCTATGTGGCACGCCAATACTATCTATTAATCGGCATCAAGAGTCGTTTCACTATTTATCTCAATATTCTGGTCACTCTTCTTTGGGTGACAATGGTACGCTCTTTCCTCTGGCAGGTAGGAGTGGATGATTTCAGTGCCGGACTTTCGCTTTCATTAAGTATTGCCGGATTTGTTCAGATGGGACTAGGGATGCGTTTGCATCAGAAAGTCATGCGCATGATAAGCCTTTCGACTTTTGGAATCGTTCTGCTTAAACTTGTATTTGATGATTTGTGGGCAATGCCTACTATCGGTAAGATCATTGTATTCATCATTCTCGGACTGATATTACTGATACTTTCATTCCTTTATCAGAAATTAAAGGATGTATTATTCAAGAATGATGAAGATGAAGTTAGCTAAATCTTAAATTATATATTATAATAAAGGCTGCCATTCTTTCTTAGAGTAGGCAGCCTTTACTTTATATGATACGTTTTTATGCAAACTTCCTTATTCCTGTGAGAAACGTTTTACCTGTTCCTCGATTAACTCCTTGTCATCGAAATAATTAATCTTCATTGCTTTTTTCACATCTGCCAAAGTCTCGGCAGCAGCAGCTCTGGCTACTTCGCATCCTTGCTGAAGCATGTCATAGATAGCCGGAATCG
>USLU01000177.1 GCA_900555635.1 uncultured Bacteroides sp. | reverse complement strand
TCTTACCTATGTGAAGAATGAAGTCGTAAATATTGGCGGTGATGATATGATTAACGGCAGAAGAATTACAAGAGAAGGATATCCCATTGATGCTTACTATCTTTATATATGTGATGGAATTTTCCAATCCGAAGATCAAGTAAAACATCATGCTTTCCAAAGCGTCAACACACATGCCGGTGACTTAATTTTCAGAGATGTATCCGGCCCCGAAGGAGTACCTGACGGACAGATTACAGAAGATGACCGTATCGTGACAGGTAGTTCCGTACCAGATTTCACCTATTCGTTCGGTTTAAACCTGGATTATAAAGGAATAGGATTGAATGTGTTTTTCCAAGGAGTATCAGGCATTAGTACTTACCCAACTCATAACTTGGTGTATCCGTATGCTAATGGCGCAGGTGTTACTTATGAGTGGTTGAAAAAAGCATGGACACCCGAAAATACCGGTGGCGGATTTCCACGTTTACTGACTACCAACAGTCAGCATGATAATTATACGAAGTCCAGCACATTTTGGTTAAGAGATGCTTCTTATTTACGTTTAAAAAACATTCAACTGACTTATGATTTCCCGAAAAAATGGATCACCCCATTAAAAATTGCAGCGTTAAAAGTCTTTGTGAATGCAGAAAACCTCTTGACCTTCTCTGACTTTGACATTTTTGATCCAGAAAGGTCGTTAACTTCAGACTATATATGGTCATATCCTTCTGTAAAATCATTTACAGGCGGTCTCAATATTACATTCTAAATTATACTGATTATGAAAAAAATATTAATAGGATTTGGATTTTTTCTTTCTGTTACAAGCTGTTCTCTTGACACCGTTCCAACAAGCCAATATGTAGAAGGAAACTTCTGGAAATCCCCCGAACAAATAGAAGCCGGTTTAGTAGCTTGTTATAATACAATGTATAACGTATACATGTATGGAAGCAACTTAATTTTTAGTGAAACGGGAACACCCAATGCTTATAATTACAACGGAGCCTATGGATGGAGAGTAATTGGTGATGGCACAGTCAATTCTATAAATTCAGGTATAGTGAATGGAAAATGGGGAGCATGTTACCAAGGTATCGGACGTTGTAACACATTTATTGCCGGTGCTCCCTCTTTTACCATTTCGGAAGATGAAAACAAAGAGATGGTAGGAGAAGCTAAATTTCTGCGGGCATTATATTATTTTGATCTTACCAATATGTATGGTGACGCACCTTTAATTTTAGATAAGCCTGACGTAAACACACAGTCATTTTTACCAAGAGATCCAAAGACAAAAATCACAACTCAAATAATTCAAGATTTGAATGACGCTTTTACAGCGTTACCGCCAACATCTTCTCAAATAGGGCGAGCCAACAAATGGGCTGCCAAAGCATTGCTAGCACGCGTTTATCTATATAACGAGATGTGGGAAGAAGCAGAAAAAGCTGCCGAAGCAGTCATTAAGTCTAATAAATATTCTCTCTTTCCTGATTACCGCTATTTGTTTTCAAGGGACCATGAAAACAATCAAGAAGTAATCTTTGACGTACAATATCTTTATCCAACTTTCGTACATTCTGGAGATGGACTGGATATCGTGCTTCGCCAATTCAACACGATTGCTCCGACTCTGGATTTAGTAATGGCCTACGATATGAAAGATGGTTCACCGTATACTAGTGACCAAGATTTGTATACAAACAGAGATCCCCGCTTCTATGCCACTATCGTTTATCCAGGCGCTACTTATATGGGACAAATTGTAACGGAAGACAAATTTGTGAATACTGGATATACATTCAAGAAATATTCGCGTTATGACACAGCAAAGGAAACTCTAGATGACAAGAATGACATCAACATTATTCTTATGCGTTATGCCGATATATTAATGATATATGCAGAAGCACGAAATGAACGTTTGAGTGAACCAGACCAATCCGTATATGATGCAATAAATGAAGTGCGCAATCGTCCTTCCGTAAAGATGCCTTTGTTTGACAAAACCAAAGATAACTTCACAAAAGAACAGATGCGTGAAAAAATACGCCATGAACGACGTATTGAATTTGCCGGTGAAGGCTGGTACTACAATGATATTCGCCGTTGGAAAGTTGCAAAAGAATTAATGGATGGTAGTACTGTACAAAAATATGATGGTTCTGTTATCGAAAGACGTATGTTTAATGACAAGAATTATCTATTTCCACTACCCCAACAAGAAGTAAATGATAATCCGAATCTACTACCCAATAATCCGGGATGGTAAAAATAAACAAATCTTTTTATTGAAATGAAGAATAGATACTCATTATTGTCAATATTCTTTTTGTCAGTTATGTACCAGTCAGGAGCTAAAGCTCAAGACACGAAGCAACGTCCCAATATTATTTACATTTTAGCAGATGATATCGGCTATGGGGATTTAGGATGCTATGGACAACAAAAAATAGAGACACCGAATTTAGATCGGTTAGCTGCAGAGGGTATGCGGTTTACACAACATTATTCCGGCTCTGCCGTTTCTTCTCCTTCTCGCTGTTCATTAATGACAGGATTACATACGGGACATGCCTATATTCGTGGAAATGATGAATTGCCTGAACGAGGTAATATTGGCAATTATTTGGCAGTATTGGCAGATTCCACTTTAGAGGGACAGCGTCCGATGCCTGAAGGTACAATAACTGTGGCATCCTTATTGAAACAAGTCGGTTATACAACCGGTTGCGTCGGTACATGGTGTTTAGGTTATCCAGGATCAAGTTCTACGCCCCGTAAAATGGGCTTCGATTTCTTCTATGGATATCATTGCCAACGACAGGCACATGATTATTATCCTTCTTTTCTGTGGCGAAACGAACATCGGGAATATCTGCCTAATCGTCTTCTTTCTCCGAATCAGAAGTTAGACGCGGCTGCCGATCCTTATAAGAAAGAAAGCTATGAGTTCCTTGTCTCCAAATCTTATGCTCCGAAGTTAATGCTTCATGAGGTTCTTTCGTTTATAGGACGACATAAAGAGCACCCTTTCTTTCTATATTGGCCTACTCCCATTGCACATGTACCATTACAGGCACCTCAACGCTGGATTGATTATTATGTAAAGAAATTTGGTGACGAGCCTCCTTACTTGGGTAATAAAGGGTATTTTCCGTGCCGCTACCCGAAAGCCACATACGCTGCCATGGTTAGTTATATGGATGAACAAGTTGGCTGTCTGATTGAATTATTAAAAGAATGCGGGCTTTATGAAAACACATTGATCCTATTCAGCAGTGATGACGGACCTACTCACAACGGAGGAGTGAATGCTCCTTGGTTTGATAGTGCAGGTCCCTTCAAATCGGAAAAAGGCTGGGGAAAAGGCAGTTTACGTGAAGGTGGTATTCGAGTGCCAATGATTGTTCATTGGCACGATCAGATTACCGCCGGATCTGTCAGCG
>USLU01000176.1 GCA_900555635.1 uncultured Bacteroides sp. | reverse complement strand
TGAATAAGGGGACTCGTCACCGAATTTTTTTACATAATAATCAATCCAGCGTTGAGGTGCTTGCAATGGTACATGTGCAATGGGAGTAGGCCAATATAGAAAGAAAGGACGTTCTTTGTGTCGTTTTACAAATGAAAGGACCTCATGAAGCATTAACTCCGGTGCGTAAGATTTGGAGACAAGGAATTCATAACTTTCTTTCTTATTAGGGTCGGCTGTTGCATCGAATTTCTGATTTGGTGAAAGAAGGCGATTAGGCAGATATTCCCGATGTTCGTTTCGCCACAGAAAAGGTGGATAATAATCATGTGCCTGTCGTTGACAATGATACCCATAGAAAAAATCGAAGCCCATTTTGCGGGGAGTAGAACTTGATCCTGGATAGCCTAAACACCATGTACCAACGCAACCGGTTGTATAACCTGCTTGCTTTAATAAGGATGCCACCGTTATCGTACCTTCAGGCATCGGACGTTGCCCCTCTAAAGTAGAATCTGCCAATACAGCCAAATAATTCTCAATATCACCTCGTTCAGGTAATTCGTCATTTCCACGGATATAGGCATGTCCCGTATGTAATCCTGTCATTAATGAACAACGAGAAGGAGAAGAAACCGCAGAACCGGAATAATGTTGGGTAAACCGCATACCTTTTGCAGCTAACTGATCTAGATTCGGCGTTTCTATCTTTTGCTGCCCATAGCACCCTAGATCCCCATAACCGATATCATCCGCCAAAATATAAATAATGTTTGGTCGTTGATCCGGATTCTGAGCTTTTGTTCCTGATGGACACATTACAGGCAAAAAGAACATATATAATAATGGATACTTATTGTTCATTTTAATAAGAAATTTATTTTTACCAACCGGGATTATTGGGTAATAGATTCGGATTATCATTCACTTCTTGCTGTGGAAGTGGAAATAAATAATTCTTATCGTTAAATATACGTCTTTCAATAATGGAACCATCATACTTTTGTACGGTACTACCGTTCATTAGTTCCTTTGCGATTTTCCAGCGGCGTATATCATTGTAATACCAACCTTCACCTGCAAATTCGATGCGGCGTTCATGACGTATTCTTTCACGCATCTGCTCTTTTGTAAAATTATCTTTTGTTTTATCAAATAAAGGCATCTTTACGCTAGGACGATTACGTACCTCGTTTATGCCATCGTATATAGGTTGATCTGGTTTATCTAAACGTTCATTTCGTGCTTCCGCATATATCATAAGTATATCAGCATAGCGCATAAGAATAATATTGATATCATTCTTATCGTCTATGGTGGCGGCAGCTGTGTCATAACGTGAATATTTCTTGAACGTATAACCGGTATTTATGAATTTATCGTTTGTTACAATCTGTCCCATATAAGTGGCACCGGGATGAACGATAGTTGCATAGAAACGAGGATCTCTATCTATATATAAATCTTTTCCATCGGTGTACGATGAACCATCTTTCATATCGTAAGCTTTTACCAAATCTAAGGTTGGAGCAATTGAGTTGAATTGGCGAAGTACGACATCCAACCCGTTACCCGAATGAACAAAAGTTGGGTACAGGTATTGTACATCAAAGATCACTTCTTGATTGTTTTCATGATCTCTTGAAAAGAGATTACGGTAGTCTGAAAAGAGGGAATACTTTTTGGAGTTTATCACTTCTTCAGCTGCTTTTTCTGCCTCTTCCCACATCTCATTGTATAGATAGACACGTGCTAGTAATGCTTTTGCGGCCCATTTATTGGCTCTTCCTGTTTGGGAAGAAGTTGCTGGCAATGCAGAAAAAGCATCTTTCAGATCTTGAATAACCTGAGCTATAATTTTAGCTTTCGGATCTCTAGGCAGAAATGACTGTTAATTTACATCCGGTTTATCTAAAATTAATGGAGCATCACCATACATGTTAGTAAGATCAAAATAAAACAACGCACGCAGGAATTTTGCTTCTCCTACCATCTCCTTTTTATCTTCTTCTGAAATAACAAAAGAAGGAGCACCGGCTATAAATGTATTGCAACGTCCGATACCTTGGTAACAAGCTCCCCATTTACCATTGACAATATCTGAATTTATAGAATTTACTGAGCCATCGCCAATTACTCGCCATCCATAACTTCCATTATAATTGTAGGCGTTAGGGGTTCCGGTTTCACTAAAAATTAAATTACTTCCGTACATATATACATTATACATCGTACTATAACAGGCTACCAAACCTGCCTCAATTTGTTCAGGGGTTTTCCAAAAATTATCTTCTACATACTGGCTTGTGGGAATCGTATCTAGAGAACAGCTTGTTATAGAAAGACAAAAAACAAATCCAGTTAATATTTTCTTCATAATTGGCATAATTTAGAATGTAACATTGATTCCACCTGTAAATGATTTTACAGAAGGATATGACCATATATAGTCTGAGGTTAACGATCTTTCCGGATCAAATATGTCAAAGTCCGAGAATGTCAAGAGATTTTCTGCATTCACAAATACTTTTAACGATGCAATTTTTAATGGAGCGATCCATTTTTGGGGAAAATCATAACTTAGTTGAATGTTTTTTAAACGTAAATAGGAGGCATCTCTTAACCAAAATGTGCTGGATTTTGTATAATTATCATGTTGACTGTTAGTAGTCAGTAAACGGGGGAATCCACCACCGGTATTTTCTGGTGTCCATGCTCTTTTCAGCCATTCGTAGGTAACACCTGCTCCATTAGCATAGGGGTACACCAAATTATGAGTAGGGTAAGTGCTAATTCCTGATACTCCTTGAAAAAATACATTCAGTCCTATTCCTTTATAATCTAGATTTAAGCCAAACGAATAGGTGAAATCTGGTACAGAACTGCCTGTTACTACACGATCATCTTCTGTAATTTGTCCGTCAGGTACTCCTTCAGGGCCGGATACATCCCTGAAAATTAAGTCACCGGCATGTGTGTTAGCACTTTGGTAAGCATGGTGTTTTACTTCATCTTCTGATTGGAAAATCCCGTCACAGATATAAAGATAATAAGCGTCAATTGGATATCCTTCTCTCGTAATTCTTTTGCCATTAATCATATCGTCACCACCAATATTTACGACTTCATTCTTCACATAGGTAACATTACCATATATATTATAGTTGAATTTTCCGATGGTATTGCGATAAGCTAAGTTGGCTTCAAAACCTGTATTGTCAACTGTACCAATATTACGCATGGCTCCGGTTAGATTTCCGACTTGTGACGGTTGGTTGACAGAACGAAGAATATCCTTGGTCCTCTTTTTGAAAAATTCAATTGAACCACTCAGTGAATTATTGAAAATTCCGAAATCTAATGCCAAGTTGGTAATTGTTGTTATTTCCCATGAAATTTTGGGGTCAGCAGCTTGAGTTACCGCATATCCTGTTGCAGGTACATTACCAAATATATAATTTACCCCAGAATTCATAACTGGAGTATATTGAAATAAGCCGATCGACTGATTTCCCAATTGCCCCCATGAAACTCTCATCTTCAGGTTTGACAACCAGTTTTGTGCGTTTTCCATGAAATGTTCCTGGTCGATGCGCCATCCTGCAGAGAAAGAGGGAAAGAGCCCCCAACGATGTTTTTTTGCAAAACGGGAAGAACCATCATAACGGAGATTCATCTCGAACAAATAGCGATCTGCATAATCATAGTTCAATCTGCCAAAATAAGAAAGCAAACGGACTTTACTACTGGAACTGCTGGGTTTTAGAAATGTTGTTGCCAGTCCTACTTCTGTTAGTTCATTATCCAAATATCCGTTTTGTCCT
>USLU01000175.1 GCA_900555635.1 uncultured Bacteroides sp. | reverse complement strand
AGGAAGGTTTCGGACTGAAAGTGGTGAAACTTGGTGAAAATGGTATCACAGAAAAAGATATTCTTATTCACGACGCACACTGCCAAGATAATACGCTTCAACTGAAGCTGGCTTTGATGGAAGGTCCCGACTTCCCGATTGCACTCGGTGTAATCCGTGATGTAGACGCTCCAACTTACAACGATGCTGTCGTTGAACAAATCGAAGAAATCAAAGGCAAGAAGAAATATCACAATTTCCAGGAGCTGTTGATGACTAATGAGACTTGGGAAGTGAAGTAATTCACTGCTTATCAATAATATAAAAGCTGGAGGAAGGATAAAACAATCCCTTTCTCCAGCTTTCATTATAAATACACCTCAAGTTTGCTTAAAGGTCATCTTCAGTCATCCCACAGCATACTGGGCGTCACCCCACAAGCCGTGATTTGTTTCATTCCATGAAACCATTTGTTTCTCACCGAGAAACGAAATGTTTCAAGCAGGGAAACAAAGTGTTTCACGCCGAGAAACAAACAGTTCCAAACAGGGTTGGAACTAAACGACTGCAATGAAATCAAAAGCGCTCCATTATCTCCATACACATACGCCCGTTATGGTAAGGACATTTCCAAAATCCGGCTTTATCATCCTCACGGTTGACAGTCCCATCAGCCGAAAGGCTCCAGTACCATTCTCCATTTGCATAATCAATTAAATGCTTTTTGATGAACTCCCAACACCGGACAGCGCGTGACAAAGATAACTTGTCACCGAAATGTTGATATAGATTCATAAATCCTACCACTGTTTCAGCTTGTACCCACCAATGCCGGTCGGCATCAATAGACGAACTGTCAGTCCGTAATTCGTAAATCATTCCTCCGTCGGAAAGAAAGCCCTCCGCAGCAGCTTCAGCCATCTCAACGATATACATTTCTATTTCGGTCAATAGTTGGCGGTCAGCAAGTACGAGTGCCGCCTCATGAATAAGCCACGACGCTTCAATATCATGACCGTAAGATATAATATGGTAATTGCTTCGCCAGTTGTCGTCAAAGAAAAGTTGCAGATGCCTTGTGTCCATATCCATAATCTCATCAATGAACAAACGGATAAGATTATGCAACCGGCTTTTCAGCATTTCATCCTTCCATACCCGGAAAAGATTGGTATAAGGCTCAAGAATATGCAAATGAGTATTCATCGTTTTGCGTTCATTAGCATCCTTGTCACTGAGACGCATATCTGCTATTTCTTCCCATTCTCTGGAAAACGCTTCATAATACCCATTTTTTCCTTTGTCAAAACAATGCAATTCGATGTCATGAAAAAGGCGGACAGCATATTCCAAAGCCTCGTCGTCCGCCGTTGCCCGATGATACTCACTCAGTCCATAAATAGCAAATCCGATAGCATAGACCTGCTTCTTTGTATCCAAAGGCTGCCCATGAGCATCTATGCTCCAATAAATTCCTCCAAATTGTGTATCATAAAAGCGGTCGATTATTTCACGTTTGGCACGAGTGGCAATTTCCAGATATTCGGTCTTATGCAACAGGCGGTAAGCAGCAGAGAACGTCCACAGAATGCGTGCATTCATGACAGCTCCCTTCTCCGCTTCAGCAACCAAACATTCCTGCCCTGTGATGCGACCGTAAAATCCTCCATTCTCTCTATCCTGCATTTTTTCTATCCAATAAGGGAGAATATTAGTGGTAAGCACTTGTTGCACCTCCTCTTTCAGGCGTTCAATAGTAGTTTCCATAATCCAAAATGTTTAATGTTGGTTTCTCTTCTGTTCCAGTTCCCCAATGATTTCTTTCATTCTTCTTTCGGATAGCGGATACATGCTGATGAATAAAATACTCAATAAGGTACCTATGGCAGGCAAAAAGCTGAGAAACATCCTGATACCATTAATAGCCTGGTCGTTTTGCACCACATTCGCCTGGAAACCGAAGTACCCCAACAACCAGCCAGTGACAGCGCTACCGATTGCCCACCCGAACTTCTGGCTCATGGATGAAGAAGAAAATATCAGTCCGGTAGCCCTGTTACCCGTTTTAAGTTCGGAATAGTCTACACAATCGGCATACATGCTCCATAAAAGAGGAAAAATACTGCCGGCACAAATACTGATAAGTATTTGGAAAATAAAAATGAGTATGAGATTCTCTTTTTCGAACCAGTAGAAAACGATACTGAGCACCGTTGCAACTACCATAGCCCACATATAAGTTCTTTTCTTCCCGATGCGGTTGCTGACCGGAGCGACCAAAACCACTCCGACAATATTAGCCGCCTGTCCAATAGCCAGGTACAGTCCGCTTAATACAAATGGGATACCTAGAAAAGTAACCGGCTCATTAGTATTTTCTACAATAAAGTACTTGAAATAATACACAGTGGCACCGTCACGAATGGAATTGAAAATCAAGGCAGCAATACCCGCTCCCAACAAAATCCACCAGGGACGGTTGTGCAACAAATCTTTCAAATCATCTTTCAGCGGGGCTTGCTTCTCCCTGATAGGTTTCACACGCTCACGGGTCAAAGCAAAACAACCGATAAAAAAGACAGTACACATGACAGCTATCACAGTCACAGCCATTTCCCAACCATATTGCTCGCCATGTCCCTCGCTAAAAGCATTCACCATAGGCATGAACAGCAGCAATGCGATGAAACTGCCCAAATAGGCAAATACCATGCGGTAGACAGACAGTACATTGCGGTCGTGCGGTTCGGTACTCATTACACCTAACAGAGAAGCATAAGGCACATTGATAGCAGAATAAACCATCATCATCAGTGAGTAAGTAATATAAGCATATACAATCTTCGCCGTCATGCTCCATTCGGGAGTAGTAAAAGTAAGGATTCCGATGAAGGCAAACGGAAAAGCAAGAAATAGCAGATAAGGGCGGAACTTCCCCCACCGTGAATGAGTGCGGTCGGCAATGATTCCGACAATAGGGTCGAATGCCGAATCCCATACACGAGTGACGAGGAACATAGTCCCCACAACGGCTGCCGACATTCCGAATACATCCGTATAGAATATCATAAGATAAGAGCCGAACAACTTCCAGAACATAGAGGAAGCCATGTCTCCCAAACCGTAGCCAATCTTTTCTTTTAGTTTTATCATGGTAGACCGTTATTTAAGGATGCTGTGCATCAACTCATCAATTTCAGGTTTTTCGCAATCTGGCGTTTCAGTGTTTCCACAGAAGCAGATGAAGAATAACCGTCTTGCGGAGTATTCAGACAATAATCCACCAATCGGTCTATGGTAGAAGTTGCCACATGCATACGTGTATCACTCGAAGCGTAATAAATGAATACTTTTCCGTCTTCATCTGCAATCCAGCCATTGGAAAACAGTACATTCGAAACATCTCCCACACGCTCCCCACCTTCGGGAACCATGATTGCCCCGGCAGGAGAAGCTATCACACGCGTCGGGTCTTCAAGAGAAGTCATATACATATAAAGAACATATCTTAACCCGGCGGCACATCCGCGAACCCCATGTGCTAGATGCAGCCACCCTTTAGGAGTCTTGATAGGATGCGGTCCTTCTCCGTTCTTCACCTCTTTGATGGTATGATAATAGCGCCGGTCGATAATCGTTTCCTCTCTTACCTCCGCATGAGTCATATCGTCCACCAATGCCCAGCCGATTCCCCCTCCGCTTCCGGCATCGATGAATCCGTCCTGCGGACGGGTGTAAAGTGCATATTTCCCATTGACGAATTCGGGATGAAGCACGACATTGCGTTGCTGGCTTCCGGTCTTCAAATCAGGCAGCCGCTCCCAGTTCACAAAATCTTTGGTGCGAGCTATGGCAGCAGTGGCAGTTGCCGACGACCAAGGA
>USLU01000174.1 GCA_900555635.1 uncultured Bacteroides sp. | reverse complement strand
GTATTGATAAAGACGGTGACGGCTGCGGAGAACCTGTTTTGACTTACAAGAAGCCAAATGTCGGTAAAACATATCCTATCTGCACTCCACAAGAAAGTGACGAATTTGATGGGTATACACTTTCTCCGCAGTGGCAATGGCATGCTAACATTAATGAAAAATGGGCGTATTATGCAGGTGACAAAAGCTATGTCAGATTATACTCTTATCCGGTAGTAGAAGATTATAAGAACCTGTGGGATGTAGCCAACCTCTTATTACAAAAAACTCCTTCTGATAATTTTACCGCAACAATGAAACTGACGTTCAGCCCTAACCAAAAGAATAAAGGCGAACGCACCGGACTTGTCGTTATGGGCAGGGATTATGCCGGACTTGTTCTAGAAAATACAGACAAAGGTTTGGTTCTGTCGCAAGTTGAATGTGACAGAGCAGATAAAGGCAAACCAGAAGAAGTGAAAGCCGCTGTTGATCTTTCGCAAAACACGGTTTATCTGAAAGTGCGTTTCAGTTGTGACGGAAAGAAAATCAAGGGTAGTGAAGGCGGACATGACCTCATTGTGATGTGTAATTTCAGCTATAGCCTCGACGGAAAGAAATATGAATCATTAGGTGTTCCTTTCCAGGCAAGAGAAGGACAATGGATTGGTGCCAAAGTCGGTATGTTCTGTACGCGTCCGGCTATTAAAACGAATGACGGCGGTTGGGCAGACGTTGACTGGTTCCGTATTACGAAGAAGTAATCAAAGTATATATAAGGATGAAAAAAGATTGTCCCACAACTTTCAAGCAGTAGCGGGACAATCTTTTTTATCTTCTTTAAACTTACATACAAGCCCAGCCAAATTTACGAACAAGCTCTGCAAGCAGACTACGGTCTTTTATTGGCAAATTAATGACCACATTCTCGCGCTTCTCTCCAGATAAAACATATCCCTCAGCCGGCAATTTATCTTCCAACAATACACTTTCCTTTAATAACGTTTTCTGGTATTCACCCGATTGAAACACAACATCGTAATACTCATGTTCATTTTCAGGCTGTAGATAGAGTAAACGCAAATCGGCTTTACCTGCTAAGAAGGATTCAAGTCTACGTGTAGAGATACGTATTCCCGTATAGCGATAAACCGTCTCATCATCATATAAAAGACAAAGATACAGTGTATCAAAGGCATCTCTTGCCACAAAAAGCTGAGGCACATCACAGAAATCCAGAATTTTGTCTATCCTTAACACATCTTCCATTCCCATAATCAGACTATTTTAGCTTGTAAAACATTAAAATCCTTTGTTCTCCACCAAGAATAATGTGCTATATCAAATGTTTTCTTTAACACTCCATCTTTTGGTTCCAATATGACTAAAGCAATATTTGCCTTCTTGAACTTAGGAAGCTTTAATCTTTTCTCCGCTTCTTCCCTCTCTGAAAATAGAGAGACTGCCCTTGTCACACATTCATCTATTCCTAATCCTTTAAAGACCTTATCCGGCTGCATTTTTCTTTGCGAAAAGAAATCTTCTGTTGTAACAGGATTACCATTTGCAATTCTATAATAACAGCCTTCGCACCGCTTCGCATCCGTTGGGGGACATTGTTCAGGCAATGCCTCAAACCATTCTGCATTCATTATTCTTTAGTTTTTCGCAAAGTTAAGCCAATCTGGTAGAATAACAAATATATTTCCGGCTTTGTTGTTCATTCGATATTCTCTAAACTATTGCCTCATTCTTCCCAATCTCATTTTTTTAGTATACCTTTGCAGAATAAAAGATTTAAATATAGAATTAACTATAAACATAAGCCTTAATGAAAAAACTAATAATATTCGATTTGGACGGTACATTATTAAATACTATCGCAGACCTCGCCCATAGCACTAATTATGCTTTGAATAAATTAGGATACCCCACACACGATGTAGAAAAGTATAACTTCATGGTAGGAAATGGTATCAACAAACTCTTTGAACGTGCATTACCCGAAGGAGAAAAGACAGAAGAGAATGTGCTCCGGGTAAGAAAAGAGTTTATTCCTTATTATGATATTCACAATGCAGACGATAGTCGTCCTTACCCGGGTATTTCAGCGTTATTGTCTTATCTGCAATCCGCAGGCATTCAGATTGCCGTAGCCTCCAACAAATATCAGGCCGCTACCGAGAAACTGGTTGCCCACTACTTTCCGGAAATTCATTTCACTGCCGTTTTCGGCCAACGGGAAGGAGTAAATGTCAAACCTGATCCAACAATCGTTTTTGATATATTAAAACTTGCCGATGTACGAAAAGGAGATGTTCTTTATGTAGGTGATTCCGGTGTAGACATGCAAACAGCGGCCAATGCCGGTGTAACAGCTTGCGGAGTGACATGGGGATTTCGACCACGTACGGAACTGGAAGAATTTAATCCGGCATATATGACAGATGTGGCCGAAAAAATAAAAAAAATGGTCTTTTAACGATGATATCCTTACAAGAATAATTATGATTCGGCAAGTAAAACTTCAATAGTCTCAATAAGTTCTCTTGCCGGAGCTTTTATCGTACTGATTTCATCCTCCGATATTGAATAAATGCAATTATAATCCCCTTTTTGCCGTAATTGTTCCATACGCGCCAAAAAACTTCCCAAACGTGCACTAATTTTGCCTGTTTTTATAAAATTCAAGCCAAAGCAAGCTATCAACCCATCATGGGTTTTACATGATAATCCATTTTGTATTAATAAAGCCTGAACAGCATGAAAACAGGCATAATAATATCTATTGGAAGCAATATCCCAATACTTCAGATCAAACATCTCATCTGCTTGTTTCAAAAATACTTTAGCTTTCTCCAACTGTAATATCACCAAAGAATTACGTTCTTCATCTGTCAATTTCATACTAATTCAATTCCTTCCTGCTCTACATTTTTATAAAATGGTGTAATACAACTTGCAGCCCATTCTTTCATCGTATACATAATCGGATTAATTCGCGCTCCCAAGTCCCATCCCAACATAGTTAAGGGAAAGCTTACCTT
The DNA here is from genome assembly GCA_900555635.1 of uncultured Bacteroides sp. GTDB lineage: Bacteria > Bacteroidota > Bacteroidia > Bacteroidales > Bacteroidaceae > Bacteroides. The sequence continues at coordinate 856 of USLU01000174.1, read as the reverse complement.
ATCATAATCTTCAGGCTCCAATTTTTCTTTATCTAAGATAATCAAAATATCCCAATCAGAATCAATCCGTGCATCCCCACGAGCTTGAGAACCAAACAACAAAGCCTTGCCACCTTTTGGTAAATGCTCTGTCAATGCCTGCTTAATAGACTCTAATATTTTATTTGTATGACTTTTCATATTCGTCTCCCCTTACTCTTCTACAAATATACAATAAATATCAATACAACAATATGACTTACAAAAAAATCGCTCTTGCTAATTATTCATACTTGGTTCTTATCCATGACTAATATGAATAAAGAATAAAGTCTAATATTACATATTTTCCGTACAAATTTCAATATCACTTTCCTTACAATGCATTTTCTTTGCAACAGGTAAAGAAAGGCTCACCTTTGTGTGCCTCAATCTAAGAACAATAGTAATCTAATTTATTATAAAATGAAAAAGCATCTTATACTATTTTTTGCAGGAGTAATATTGAGTTACGGGAATATAAAAGCACAAACAGCTCCCGATAAAAAAGAAATTCTCAAAGTAACCCTTCAGGTGAACGACTATTTCATGAAAAAATATGCCGACTATCGCACTCCTTCCTTTGTGAAAAAAGTAGTTCGCCCCAGTAATATCTGGACACGAAGCGTATATTACGAAGGCTTAATGGCACTCTACTCCATCTATCCCGCAGACGAATATTATCTCTATGCCAAAGAATGGGCGGATTACCACCAATGGGGCTTCCACCGTGGGACAACCACCCGTAATGCAGATAATTACTGCGCCAGCCAAATCTATCTCGATTTATACAACATTTGCCCCGATCCTGAAAAAATACGGAAAACGAAAGCCAATA
>USLU01000173.1 GCA_900555635.1 uncultured Bacteroides sp. | reverse complement strand
ACTTCGTTTATAGCTGCAAGAAGTCTGCTCGATACTTATTTTGAGGATTTGAAATAAGATTACCGGGAAGCACGCTACGTTCGTTTGGCTGCCCTTCATTAATTGATATCTGAATTGAAAAATGTGGTAAAGGTATCCCATTTAATATTTTATTGCCTATATTTGCCGTCATGTAATAGCATGGTTAATTCCTTAAAATCGTAAAAACTAGATGGATAAATTGGTGATGACAGAAGATTTTGAGCTTTATTCTCAAATGAAAAAAGGGGATAGGGAAGCCTTTAATACCTTGTTTTTGAAATATTACCCTGTGCTATGTGCTTTTGGCAAATATTATGTGTCCATGGAAGATGCGGAAGAGATCGTTCAGGACATAATGGTCTGGTTATGGGAAAACAGATCGTTTCAGGTGATAGAAGTTTCTCTAAGAAGTTATTTATTCAAGTCTGTCAAAAACAAATGTCTGGCATTGATTGATAAGAACTATACTAAAAAACGTTTCTGCGAACATGTATTGGCAACAGAAATGCAGGGGACTTTTGAAGATCCTGATTTTTATATTGCCGAAGAATTGATGACGAAAATAGAAAGAACAGTCGCACAGTTACCGGAAACATATCGTGTTGCTTTTGAAATGAGTCGTTATCAAGATAAAACCTATAAGGAAATAGCGCAGGAGCTGAATGTATCTACCAAGATTGTAGATTATCGTATTCAGCAGGCTTTGAAGATTCTTCGAACAGAACTCAAAGATTATTTGCCACTGATTGCAGCTATTTTCCCTTATTTCCTTTTTAAATAAATTGTATTGATTTCCAGTGGTTTAAAATAAATAATGCAGCTTTTTCTAAAAAAAGTTGCATTTTCGTTTAGGAACTATCGCGAGTTTCCAGTCATATTAGTAAAACAGGGAAAAATGAATAGAGAATTAAATATAGCAATGGATGAAGCCATGTTACTCCGGTATTTTTCCGGAGTATTGGAGAACGAAGAAAAAGAACAGGTAGAAACTTGGATTTCTCTCTCTGAAGAAAACAGGAAAACTGCCAAACAGATATTATACCTATATCGTGCAACCGATGTTGTACAAACTTTGAGTCAGGTAGATGCAAAAAAGGCATTAGTAAAGGTTGATAAGAGATTGTCTAAACGGATGAAAAGAGGTTGGTGGGAATGGACAATGAGAGTTGCAGCTATTTTGTCCATCCCATTGCTAATCTCTTCTCTTTATTTCTTTTTCAGTCAGGATGCCGATGTAGACCAGTATGTTGAGATCCGTGCAAATCCCGGAATGATTTCGCAGATTACTTTACCGGATGGCTCTCAAGTGTGGCTGAACTCTGCTTCCTATTTGAAATATCCGGTTCGTTTTACCGAGAGTGACCGACAAGTCGAACTGGAGGGCGAAGCTTATTTTTCAGTAAGGAAGGATGCCGGAAGGCGATTTCTGGTTAACGTGGGAGATAATGTGCAACTGGAAGTTTTAGGTACGGAATTTAATGTGGATGCTTATCCGAAAGACGATTTCGTAGCGGCCAGTCTGGTAACGGGTAAAGTGAACTTCCATTGCCGCCAACAAGGTCAGGAGACGGTGCATATGATGATTCCTGGGCAGAAAGTGGTATATGACTTCGGGAGTGAAAAGTTGGTATGTACGGATACTTCCATCGAATCGGATATAGCATGGAAAAGCGGAAAGATTATTTTCCGCGACACTCCGATTGAAGATGCTTTAAGGATTTTAAGCAAGCGATTTGAAGTTGACTTTCAGCTTACAAACTCATTGTTGAAAGAGTATTGCTTTACCGGTACTTTTATAGATCAGCGTTTGGATAGGATTCTGGAACATTTTAAAATAGCTTCAGGAATAAAATATAAGTATATTGAAACCACCAGGAAAGGAGAAGAAGTCGTAAAAGGAAAGAGCGTTATCGAAATTTATTAACTAAAAAAGACTATGATATGAAAACACATCCGCCTTAAAACAAAAATATGGGAAAAAATATTGCAGTATTTTTCCCCATATAAAAATTCATTAAACCAACTTGTTTGCAGACAAGTGCAGTTAACTTTATTTTTAAATTTAAAAGTCCAACAAATTTATGCAAAAACATTGTAGTATCCAATTTTTTTGGATAGGAAAGTTACTATGCGTAACCTTAAATAAAATTCCACTGCCTATGAGATTATTAATTATTATGTTGTGCATCTCCGTGGGATGTATCAGCGCAGCGAATACCTATGCTCAAAACACAATTTTGGAATTGAATGTGGAGAATCAAACTGTTGAAAGTGTCTTGAATAAAATAGAGGCACAAACTGAATTTGTATTTTTCTATAACAGTAAACAAGTGGATGTCCACAGACGTGTGTCTATAACGGCTAATAAGCAGAATGTCTTTAAAATACTAGACGAACTTTTCAAAAATACGGATGTAGCCTACTCAGTACTGGATAAAAGCATTATTTTATCTAACAAGCAATTGCTTAAAACGGAAAATCAGAAGAAAATAACCGGAAAGGTGGTAGATGTTAATGGAGAACCCATTATTGGCGCAACGATTGCTGTTAGAGGTGTCAGTGTGGGAACAGTCAGCGATGTTGATGGGAACTTTGTATTGTATGTCGAAGCCGGAAAAGAGGTGTGGTTGGACGTTTCTTATATCGGTTATAAAAAGCAGGAAATCAAGACTGACGGAAATAAACCTCTGACAATCACTTTGATCGAAAATATGGCGATGTTGGATGAAGTGGTGGTAGTTGGTTATGGTGTACAGAAAAAAGTAAACCTGACAGGTTCCGTAGCTAATGTAAACTTTGATAATGATTTGACAAGTTCCCGAACTATCACTAATGTTTCTAGTGCCTTATCTGGTACGATGCCCGGTTTGAATGTGAGACAAGGTTCAGGTATTCCCGGAGCGGATGGAGCTACTTTACGTCTAAGAGGGGTCGGCTCCCTAAATGCCGGTCAGGACCCGTTGATTTTAATTGATGGACAACCTGGCGAAATCGGACAAATTAGTGCCAATGATATTGCTTCTGTAACTGTTTTGAAAGATGCCGCATCTGCTGCTATTTACGGTTCCAGAGCTTCTAACGGTGTTATTCTTATAACAACTAAAACAGGTGAGAATACAAACGGGAAGATAGAACTTGAATATAGTGGGAGTGTAGGCTGGAATGGGGCGACAAAACTTCCTGAATTGGTAAGCAATACTGCTGATTATATGGATTTATGTAATCAGGTGGCAAGGAACTCGCAGAGAGGAGAATTGTACAGAGATGATTTTATAAATTTATGGAGAGAACAGTCAAAGGTTGATCCAATAAAATATCCGAATACGGATTGGTGGGATGTACTGTTGAATACCAATATGGTGCAAACCCATCAAATATCTTTGAGAGGTGGAAATAACAAGGTTTCTTCATATACCTCTGTCAATTTTCAGAACAATGATGGTTTGATGAATAATACTTCTTATAAAGTCGTAAATTTGAGAACCAATACAGATTTTATAGTAAATGATTGGTTGAAGGTAGGTGTAAACGTATCAGGCATGCTAGGTGTGAATGATGCTGGTAATATAAATGGAGCTTTGGAATGGTTCTATTCTACAACACCGGGTATGGTTCCTCGCCATCCGGACGGAAGGTATGGTACAGGGCAGACAGGAACGGGAGATAAAAATAATCCGTTGTGGATATTGGAAGCTCTACAAGGTGAAAAAAATAAGCGCCGTTTCACTGGTAAAGTATTTGCGGTGTTGACTCCTATGAAAGGTTTGGTTATCAATGCAAGCTATTTTAGAGATCTTTATAACTACAAAGAAAATATAGTCGACACAGATTCTCCGCGTTGGGATTTCCGTTTGGATCAACAGATAACTACAGGAAGACAGGGGATTATAACCAATATGGATAGTAATAGTGATAGATATGTGATTGATTTATTTGGGGCACGTGTAAAAACCTGTGTTTTCGTTTGTTATTTTTTGCTATAAAAAATCTTT
>USLU01000172.1 GCA_900555635.1 uncultured Bacteroides sp. | reverse complement strand
GTGTGTCACCATAGTAAGCAAATAGCGTCACTATCTTGAACGGATAGTGACGCTATTTTATTCTTGCAGATAAGTATGTTTTTTAAGGCGAATGAAGCGGATCATTTTTATAAAGATTTGTAATCTGGAATATCCTGGAGGAACGTATAACTCTGGTTTTCATAATCCATCCGGCAGCAATAATGTTGCATTCCGTTGCTGACAATCAGATAATCTACTTTCAGTACCATATTATACCGGGTGATTTGGTCGAAAACAGCCTGTGTAATTTCGATATGTGGTGATTTATATTCCACAATCATCCGGGCTGATAAATCCCTCCGATAAAGTACGGTGTCGCATCGTTTGGTAGTACCGTTTAACTTTACCATTACTTCATTGGCCAGAAGGGCAGTCGGATATCCTTTGTGTGCAATAAGAAAGTGAACAAAGTGTTGCCGTACCCATTCTTCAGGGGTAAGGGCGACATATCGTTTACGAATTACGTCGAAAATTACATTTTTTCCGTTTCGTACGTTTATTTTAGTGTCGAATACTGGTAGGTTTAACGATAACATTTATTATTTTTGTAAGTTAAATAATGGTTCCCATTATTGGGAGCACAAATTTAATAGATAATTATGAAAACAAAAGAAGAAATCGTAGCTAATTGGCTGCCCCGTTACACAAAACGTAACCTGGAGGATTTTGGAGAGTATATTCTGTTGACTAACTTCAACAAGTACGTCGAGATTTTCGCAAATCAGTTTAATGTTCCCATCTTAGGAAGGGATGCAAATATGATTTCTGCTTCTGCCGAAGGCATCACTCTGATTAACTTTGGTATGGGAAGTCCTAACGCTGCCATCATCATGGACTTGCTGGGAGCTATTCAACCCAAGGCTTGTTTGTTTTTGGGAAAATGTGGTGGCATCGACAAGAAAAATCAGCTTGGCGATTTGATTCTCCCTATTGCAGCTATCCGTGGAGAGGGAACTTCTAACGATTATTTTCCTCCCGAAGTTCCTGCATTACCTGCATTTATGTTGCAGCGTGCCGTTTCTTCATCCATCCGTGACAAAGGCCGTGATTATTGGACTGGTACCGTATATACCACCAACCGCCGTATCTGGGAACATGATGATGTATTCAAAGAATATCTGAAAAAGACCCGGGCTATGGCAGTTGATATGGAAACTGCAACTTTGTTCAGTTGTGGCTTTGCCAATCATATTCCTACCGGCGCATTATTATTAGTGTCCGATCAGCCAATGACCCCCGACGGAGTAAAAACAGATAGAAGTGATAATTTGGTTACCAGAAATTATGTAGAAGAGCATGTTGAAATTGGTATTGCTTCTTTGCGTATGATTATTGATGAAAAGAAAACTGTTAAACACTTGAAATTTGACTGGTAATCCGGTCTTTCTGAAAATTATATATGGCAAAACAAGAACTGACCTGTGATGACATCCTCAAGGAATTGAGAGCAAAGCAGTATCGCCCTATCTATTACCTGATGGGAGAAGAGTCGTATTATATCGACTTGATTGCAGATTACATAACGGATAATGTGTTGAGTGAGACGGAAAAAGAATTCAACCTGACTGTTGTGTATGGGGCTGATGTGGATGTGGCAACGATTATAAATGCTGCAAAGCGTTATCCCATGATGTCGGAACACCAAGTAGTAGTAGTAAAGGAAGCGCAGGCGGTACGTAATATGGAAGAGTTGTCGTATTATCTTCAAAAGCCTTTGCTTTCCACCATTTTAGTGATATGCCATAAGCATGGAACGTTGGATCGTAGAAAGAAGCTGGCTGCCGAGGTGGACAAAGTTGGTGTACTGTTTGAATCTAAAAAAATAAAGGATGCACAACTTCCCGGTTTTATAGCTTCATATATGAAACGGAAAGGAGTTGATATGGAACCTAAAGCAACTGTTATGCTTGCTGATTTTGTAGGTTCAGATTTGAGTCGTCTGACCGGAGAACTTGAAAAGTTGATTATCACTTTACCTGCCGGGCAAAAACGCGTAACTCCTGAACAGATAGAAAAAAACATAGGCATAAGCAAAGATTATAATAACTTTGAATTGCGCAGTGCTTTAGTGGAAAAGGATATATTAAAAGCAAATAAGATAATAAAATATTTTGAGGAAAATCCGAAAACTAACCCAATCCAAATGACGCTGTCTTTATTATTCAGCTTTTACTCCAATCTAATGTTGGCTTATTATGCACCGGATAAATCAGAGCAAGGGATCGCAAATATGCTAGGACTAAGAACTCCTTGGCAGGCCCGGGATTATATGGCAGCAATGCGAAAATATAGCGGAGTAAAGACCATGCAAATTGTTGGAGAAATACGATATGCTGATGCAAAATCCAAAGGAGTCCAAAATAGTTCTATGACAGATGGAGATATTCTTCGTGAATTAGTGTTCAAAATTTTGCATTAAGTAGGATTAATAATTACCTATATAATCAGACATATACTTTTACCGTAGATAGAAACGGGAAGTATATGTCTTTTTTTGTATTCCCGCAATTACTTCCATTATAAAAAAGACTTTCACAATGCCAGTGATTATTTTACAAATAGATTTACTCCTTTTGTAGTTTTATAGAGTTACCCATTTAACGAACTACACAAAGTATATTTTTAGAATTTTGTATTGATCTATCTTCAAGGAAACTTTTTCTTTTAAATAGGAGCTTTAATTTTTAAACGAGAAAAGTTTACTTATTCTTGAGTTTATCAAAAAAGCATTTTGGATTTTAGAGGGATCGTTTTAAAGTGAGAATGGAGATTTTTTCTTTTCTCTAAAATCATCCATTAGTGTCATTTTGATAATCCAGAGTATATTTGATTACTATAAGCCTATTTTTTCTAGTTTAATAGAAAAATAGAATCAGAATTATAGGGGTAAGTCTTTGTATTTCATTTGTTTATGTAATAAATGAGCTTCCTAGAATCGAAAAAAAATAAATAAGTGGAGATCGGTACGGAAATATTGCAAGGATTTTCTTTTTAGAGAAGATTGTAAAGGATGATTAGAAAAAAATAGCAATATACATTGGTAAAGTATGAGTTGATCCCTCCCTTTTATTGCTTTTGCAACTATCAATATTTACTTTTGTGTATTTATATGGTTACAAATGTGTCGTATACTTATGTGAACGAATTCCAAATGTAATCAAAAGATAGTGTTTACAATAATATATTTATGCATTTACAAAAATAATACCCTATATACAAATGTAGCTATTCAGGCATTAACAAATACTTTTATATCTATTATCTTATTATAAATCAACATTATATAGTTTATTATATCAATTTTTGCTATAAGAGCCTTCTTTATGTGGTATGTCTATTTGTGAATGTCTCTATTTGAGTTTTATTTGTATTATATAAATGCTTATTTATCTGTGTTTTATGTTATATAATTAAACTAAAGATATATGCTTATAATAACTCGTTTTTATTCTATATACAAGCGTAATATTCGATTTGTATAGCACGGTATACTTTTGTAATATCAGTATTTTTATATTTGTAATTTGCTTTTGTGAATCTAAATATTTACCTTTGTATAATCAATGAGATCGTGCGTATTTTTGTGAAATAGATACATAACACATACAATTGTAATATAAAGAAGGTAGTATGGAAATAAAAGACAGAATCAGAATGATAATGGAAAGAGAAAAAGTTCCTCCTAGAGTTTTTGCTGAAACAATTGGAGTGCAACAATCTACTCTCTCTCATATTTTAAACGATCGGAATAAACCCAGCTTAGAGGTCGTTATGAAGGTTCATCAAAAGTATGACTATGTAAATCTTGAATGGTTGCTTTATGGTAAAGGCGAAATGATGGTGTCTGAAGAAGGAACTTCCTTTTCTTCTTCTAACCACGATTACCTGCCTTCTTTATTCGACGAGAATCCCGTAAATCCGTCCAAAGAGCCGACTCTTCCGGAAAATCGCAAGGAAATGCCGTTAAGAAACGCCGAAAATTCCCCCAAAGAGATTGTAAAACAAGAGATTAGGTATATAGAAAAGCCTGCCAGGAAAATCACGGAAATAAGAATATTTTTCGATGATAACACCTATGAGACGTTTCGACCTGAAAAATGAAGAGTAAAATCGGTGGTTTGAGCAATTTCCTGTATCTTTGCATCCGGAATACGAATTTATACTTTTATATCCATACATGAAGAAATTTATTTTAGATC
>USLU01000171.1 GCA_900555635.1 uncultured Bacteroides sp. | reverse complement strand
AAATAGTTCTGCAAATTCAACTCCGACTCGCATTCCCCAAACCATTAAGGCTTGGAGTCCTGCTGCAATTGCATCTTTGTTGCTATTCGATGGCCAATCCAAAAAACGAGTGCCATCCAGACATTCCTGCCCATCGGGGGCTATTTGAGTCATTAATTGTCTCAATAAAGCTATAATATAATCACGTGATTGTTCCAGATAGGCTTTATTTCCATGATAGCGATACCATTCGTAATGGCACAACAGCCACCAAATAGAATAAGAGGAGAATCCTGCATTCATCCAATGTGGTAATGGCGTGATATCACGCATTAAATCCAAACTTTTAGGTACCACTTCATTGTAACCGAACACACAGTTTACAGTCATCACCTCTGGATAGGAATCACCTATCCAGACCAAACGGTCACGTTTAATTCCATCCCAGAGATGATTCTGCATATTCAGATGAACGGTATAAGCTCCCGTTCTCCATATTGTGTTAAGTTTCTCATCATTACATTTGAAAGAACCACGATACGGAATATCGCGCATGATAGAGATTGCACGGACCTCCTTAAGCTCAAGTATTGCGTCTGTATCCAATAGATCAATGCGCACAAAACGAAAGCCGGAATTTCCTGTTTCATATACTCCGAGCCATGGAAGGATAAGCTCTTGATCTCTAATAGCATGATCGTTTGTCGCTCCTCCTTTGCCGTCTATGTCAGACATTGCCTCACTGACTGATTCGCCATAACGAAGACGGATTCTTACCGGCTTATGGCTTGGCCAGGCACCAGTGACCAATTGTACTCCACCATGAAGCTCTTTCCCGAAATCAAGAAGAATAGCTGGACGAGCTCCATCTGTAGAAGATAGTTGGCAATATGCGGCGGCCTTGGTCATTTTCTCTTTCTTGCCTTGTAAACCGGTGTTTATTGATTCGTAATCGTAATACGCTCCCCAATAAGCCTGACCATCCCCTTGGTTTAACAAAAAATTACAATTTGTGATATGATCACTATCTTGTTGCCAAACAATCCGGGTGGGAGTAATGTATGTACGTACACGCGGATCACGCTCTTGGGCATATATCACACACGCACTTAAAAGTGAGAATATAATTGTCAATTGTACTTTCATTATTATTTTTCATTAGTTAATTAATGCTTGTATATTGGTTTTATTTGTTTGCCTAAAGTATCATATATCTTCAACGACAAACATCCACCATGTACATCAAAATAACGGACTTCTAAGGGGTGCCATCCTTTCGCCAATGCACGTTGACATGATACTTCTTTTTTCTGATGTCGTCCTTCGTTGTCTACAATCATTTCGCCATCTACTTTTAGTGTACTACCATCATCAGATGAAAGGTAGAATGAGTAGATACCATCAACCGATACATAAAAATAACCAGTAAAAATTAAACCTACTCCGCTATCTGATAAATTACGAATATCTACTCCTGAGGGAATAGCGACATCGTCGATGGTGCTCTTTTCTTTTAAATGATAATTTTCTATTGCCTGGCAAGAAGAAATATTACCTTCATAGCATGTAAGCATTAATCCTTCTTTCTCCGGAACCTTAATGTCTGCTGGAACATATCCATCCTGTTTTTTATAAGAAGTACGGAAAACTTTACTCGATTTTCCATTAGGACGATACGCACGGAAGGCAAAATCTGCAGAATTCCGGATGGATATAGGGGCAGTGTATACTGCCGATTTTTCGGTTGGCTCTGTGCCATCGTCTGTATAATGGATAACAGCGTCCGGATCAGGGGAAATAACATTTACTTTAGTTTCACCGATAAAAGTATTTGTATCGCAAAATCCTTCCAAATCAACCATGCGGTAATCTATTCCCAATACATCTAAACGGTTGAATTGTCCAATCATGCGTTTCTGGAAGCTTTCCCAGTTGTAATTTGCTGCTTGCGACCAACCAGATTCTGCAATAGCAAGCAATCGAGGGAATGCCATATAATACATTCGTTCACGAGAAGGAATGAATTCTCCCCATATATTTCCTTGTACTCCCAATATTTTTTTTGATTGAGATTCGTTCAATGAGTCTAGTAAAGAAACTGATTCACAAATTAGCTTGGTAGACTGTCTTATTTCAGGATAATCTAAATAGAAATCATAGTTTGGGCAGAGAATGACCGAATTGCCTTGGGCTATGGATTTTTTTACAACCTCTTTTTCATAGCTTTGCCACCACATTACTGTAGCCGTGGGCGACACTCCACCTTGCAATATTTCATCCCAGCCAATCAGACGTTTTCCATGTTCATTGAAATATTGTTCCATTTGATGAATAAACCATGATTGTAGTTCTTCTTCGGTCCTTAAACCATTCGTTTTCATCCGCTCTTGACAATCTGGACACTTTTTCCAATTCTTTTTTGAAACTTCATCCGCTCCTAAATGTACATATTCAGAAGGAAAAAGACGAAAAATCTCATCATACACGTTTTTACAAAACTCTAAAGCACTCTCTTTGCCAGGACAAATAGGAGAAGAAATATTCATCGGTGCTCCTTTTTGCGAGAAACAGGAAACATTCTCATAAAGGCTGACTGCAGTTTGCATGTGTCCTGGCATGTCTATTTCTGGAATTACGTCAATACCACGTACTGCTGCATATTTTATAATTTCACGTATATCTTCCTGTGTATAGAATCCTCCATATAATGTGTCTCCTTCTATAATTCGTAATTTATCAGAAGGAATATTGAGAGAGGGATTCTTCTCTCTTTTTGAACGATTCATGCAAATACGATCTTGGTCATTAAATGTACGCCATGCTCCTTTCTCTGTCAGTAGAGGATATTTTTTGATTTCAATACGCCACCCTTGGTCATCAGTCAAATGCCAATGAAACTTATTCATTTTATAAAGTGCCATTACATCTAACAGCTCTTTTACTTCTTCTTTACTGAAAAAATGGCGAGCTACATCAAGTAACACACCTCTCCATGCGAAACGGGGTTCATCCGTGATAGAAACAGTTGGTATTGACCAAACTGTATCCAAAATAACAGCTGATGTTTCTATTGCAGCAGGAAGCATTTGACGGACTGTTGATATAGCAGCTATTACACCGGCATAATTGGCCGAAGATATGTGTATTTGATCCGGGGTAACCTTTAATGTGTAATTGCCATCTTTGTGAGGTAATTCTCCGTTTATACGTAATTGAATATGACCACTCCCATCTCTTTTAACAACAAACTTATAACCAGTGGCACGTTGCAGGATGGTAACTAGATAATCTGCGGCTGGGTTTAAGGAGGAATCATTTATACAGATAATCATATTGTCCTGTAAAATGAAAGCTTCTTTTCCTATTGTTAGCTGGGCAGGTTCAGGAAGCAAATTTAAAGTTCTTTCTGGACGGCTGATAGAATTTGTACATGAAGTGTGGACAAGTAATAAAAAAACTAGCCAAATCCCCCATATTGCTTTTTTATTGTCTATATACATAATTGCTTTTTATTTTATAATTATTCATAGATAACTGGACGAACCTTATACAGATTAATACTGTCTATCGTCAACGTTTTCTTAGGATTTTCCAGATAAATATTGTGAGTCCACCATTCAATTTCGGCTTGTGTATAACTCAAAGCTCCATTTTCTTTGTTATAATTAAATGACTTGATGAATTTTTTCCCCTCTAAAGGTTGAAATGAAACAATTTTTTCCGTGTCCAAATCAATCATGTAAGTTCCAAATGATGTTGTAAATCCCAATTCATTTTCTGAAATGCGAATCAGATCATGTCCGTCGTCTGTTGGTAGTTTCCACACTTTTTCCATTTGCAATGTCGGTTGATTGCTTTCCCAGTCCTTTAGGGAATAAGCTTTCAATTCATTAAAGCCGAGCGCATACAACAACTGACGGTTTTCCATCCAAATCACTCCATGTCCCCAAAAAAGACTATCTTGAAAAAGAACTTGGTTAGGTCTTTCAATATCAAATAATTGTATACAATCTCCTTTTTCATTATGTGATAATGCTACCACTACCCGATTATTAGGAAGTAACTCTATGGAATGTGCGGCTGGAACTCTTGCATAAAATAAGCATTTTTCAGATGAGCGTTCGATAATAGCTGCTCCTCCGGCCGAAGAGGACATAAGTATCCAGTTTCCATTTTGGGCCGTCTTGCATTCATCCATTCCTCGAAAGTGTTTTTTGAAATCGTCAGGGATATTAGACTCCTGTGCATTCCATTTCCATACGATATCTAAATTTTTTCCCTCTGAGTTATCTACAT
>USLU01000170.1 GCA_900555635.1 uncultured Bacteroides sp. | reverse complement strand
CGAAGTTCACTACGATGAAATCATATTTGTTCTCGTTGATGGCAGCCACCAATTTGTCTTTTACTTCGAAAGCGCTCATTTCCGGCTTCAAGTCGTAAGTAGCCACTTTGGGAGAAGGAACAAGGATACGATCTTCTTTATCAAACGGAGTTTCACGTCCACCATTGAAGAAGAATGTTACGTGCGCATACTTTTCTGTTTCAGCGATATGAAGTTGGCTCAAGCCTTTAGAAGCAAGATATTCGCCCAATGTATTAGATACATTATCTTTGTCAAACAGGATATGAACACCCTTGAAAGAAGCATCGTACGGAGTCATACAGTAATATTGCAGGCCCGGGATAGTGTGCATACCGGCTTCCGGCATATCTTGTTGAGTCAATACAACAGTCAACTCTTTGGCACGGTCATTACGGTAGTTGAAGAAGATAACCACATCACCTTCTTTGATTGTTCCGTCGCAGTTGGCATTCACAATCGGTTTGATGAATTCATCTGTAACACCTGCATTATAAGAGTCCTGCATGGCCTGAACCATATCGGTAGCTTTCTCACCTATGCCGTTTACAAGCAGGTCATAAGCTTCTTTTACACGTTCCCAGCGTTTGTCACGGTCCATAGCGTAATAACGGCCGATGATAGAAGCAATCTTGCCTGCAGATTTCTCACAGTGTGAAGAAAGTTCTTCGATAAAGCCTTTACCGCTCTTCGGGTCAGTGTCACGACCATCCATGAAGCAGTGGATAAATGTATTGTCGATGTTATATTCTTTAGCGATATCGCAAAGTTTGAAGAGATGAACGAGTGAGCTGTGTACGCCACCGTTAGAAGTCAGCCCCATAAAGTGAACACTCTTTCCGTTTTCTTTTGCATAAGAGAAAGCAGAAACGACTTCAGGATTTTTCAGGATGCTATTATCAGCACATGCACGATTGATTTTTACCAAATCCTGATAAACCACGCGTCCGGCACCGATATTCAAGTGACCTACTTCCGAGTTACCCATCTGTCCGTCGGGCAAACCTACGTTTTCACCGCTTGCCTGAAGTTGAGAGTGAGGATAAGTAGTCATCAGATAATCCCAGTAAGGAGTGGGCGTGTTGAAGATTACGTCGTCTTTCTTTTGGTCACCTAATCCCCAACCATCGAGGATCATTAAAAGGGCTTTCTTACTCATAATATTTCAATATTTAAATTATCACTCTGATTTTCGGGCGCAAAGGTACAAAAAAGATGGTTACGTAAACGTTTAATCTATGTTAAGTTACAGGGCAGAAGTGCACCAGGCTATGGATGTTTTTCTTACTTTGTAAAAGTACTTTCAATATATTGATCGAAAAACACGATACAAAAGGCGGAACCTACTTCATTTTTCCGTACCTTTGCATCGCTTTAAAAATAAAATCATAGAAATATGGACGATTCAAACCCGCGAACGTGCACAACTAGTATTAATTAAAGCGAACAGAGTCATTGAAACCTGATGCCTCTGCTCGTGTCAAACAAACGAAAGGAGGCAATAAGATGAGAACGTATCTTTATTGTGAAGCTGGCTTTGTGGAAAAAGCTCAATGGCTTCCTAACAGCTGGGTAAATGTAGTATGCCCGAATAACGATGACTTTGAATTTCTAACTCAAACTCTCAACGTACCCGAATCATTTCTTAATGACATAGCCGATACGGACGAACGTCCGCGTACGGATACGGAAGGTAACTGGCTATTGACCATTCTTCGTATCCCTGTACAGATTGCGCAAAACAGCACTCTGCCTTTCAGCACCGTACCAATTGGTATCATCACCAACAATGAGATCATTGTGTCCGTCTGTTATCATAACACTGATCTATTACCGGATTTTATTGAACACACCCGCCGAAAAGGGATTGTTGTGCGCAACAAACTGGATCTGATTCTCCGGATCATCTATTCTTCTGCCGTGTGGTTCCTGAAGTATCTAAAGCAGATAAACATAGACATCAGCGCCGCAGAAAAGGAACTGGAGCGAAGCATCCGCAACGAGGACCTGCTCCGGCTGATGAGACTGCAGAAAACACTTGTCTACTTCAACACTTCCATCCGCGGAAATGAAGTAATGATAGGAAAGTTAAGAACTATCTTCCAGGATACGGATTATCTGGACACAGAACTTGTGGAGGATGTTATTATCGAATTGAAACAGGCACTTAACACGGTGAATATTTACAGTGATATTCTCACGGGAACAATGGATGCTTTTGCCTCTATTATCTCCAATAACGTGAATACGATCATGAAACGTATGACAAGTTTATCCATCGTCCTGATGCTCCCGACATTGATTGCCAGTTTCTATGGTATGAATGTGGATATTCATCTGGAAGAGGTACCCTTCGCTTTCTCTTTGATTGTACTCTTCTCCATTGGATTGTCAACTCTTGCATTTGTGATATTCCGGAAGATAAAATGGTTCTAATACAAAAAACAGCTCACCATCTGTGATCCTTTAGAGGACTCTAAGACGGTAAACTGTAAATTATACGTTTTTTATTCGATAGAGAATTAATTAAAAGAGAATGTTTAGAGAGAGAAATTAAAATATCTTATCCTTCTTTATTTGCTTTTCTTCCGCCCAACGGAATAGAAACTCCAACGAATCCGTTCACAGAGTTAGAGTTCTTACCTAAGAACATATAGTCAGTTCCGACAAACAGAGGACCTAATTTCAGACCCAGACCGAAAGATTTACCTGCTGACTGGATAGCTGAGTAGCTAAGTGCTACATTGAACCAGCTTTTCGGACGGTAGTTTGCAGAGAATGTTAATTCTGTAAGAGCATCAGGCTGTACAAAACGAGTTGTTGACAATACACCTACTGCTAATTTGTTATTGAAGAATCCATATTCTGCACCTAATACTAGGGTAGAAGCAAGACGAGATTTACGGGACTTGCTTGCTTCTTCCGTTCTAAGTTGCAACATTTCATAGTCAAGTACGTCACCGCCACTAACACGCTCCATATATCCATTAGCATCCGTCTGCAAATCCTTTATGTTATTTTCAATAGCAGTAATACTTCCAGGGATATTATTAGGATCAATACCTGATGTGTAGTCACTTCCCTTCATATCAATGCCTGCTGCTTTAGCATTAGCTATTTGAGTGCTACTTTTCGACCATGATATAAACCCCAAGTCCAAAATAGAAGCAGATACAGTCAGATTATCCATAATCTTGTAAGACGCTCCCAAGTCAATACCGAAGCCGTAACCTGCGATTCCCATGTCTTTGCTCTCAAATTCGAAATCACTAATATAATCCTGTCCATCTTCCTTTTTCAAATTCAATCCTTTGAAAGAACTTTCCAAATGAGCATCTACTGCCAGATTAGCATGGTAGCCCTCAATTTCACTTCTTAACTTCGTAATATCGTCAACACCCAAACTAGATAAATATGCTGGATCCTGTAATTGATTAATACGGGCATCACTAGGCAAATTAGCATTCATCGCAACTTTATTAAGTTTCAACTCCATGTTGCCAATACCCAATAAAGCTTTCACTCTAGCACCAACCGTCAAACGGTTATTAATCTGACGTGAAAGTCCTAAACCAACTTCAGTATAAGCATTGATATTCAATTGCTGACCACTAATATCATAGTTACTATTTCTCCAGTTTTCTTCAACTGTTTCCATCTCATTCAAGAAGGTAAACATATTCTTTGTCAGGTTAGCACCAATATCTGTACGAAGACCAATATTGAATGACCAGAAGTTTTTTCCTTTATACCATCCTGCAGAAAGAATTTCTGTACTGAAGTTTACATTCAGTTTATTATTATCTTTCAGACGATTCATGAAATCCGGTTTAGTGTAGAAATCATCGCCATCATCAATAATGTCAATGATATCCTGATAACCTAACGAAGTAGAACCAACCGTTGCATTGACAGCACCGATCACCGGAAGATTGAAGTAACCTTTAGTCGGTGTTAAAGCCGGATTCAGTTGTTGACGATAGTGAGTACCTTCCATGAAATAGGAAGTACGTAAAAACTGTGCATTTGCAGAAAGAGTGCAAACCAACATAATAAAAAATACCCCAATGAGCTTAGAAGACCATAATAGCTTGTTCGTTGCCATGATTTTAAACTTTTTAATTCTTATTATTGTTCGCAAAGATATAGTATTTCAATAACAAATAAAAGCACTAGGCAACACTTTTTTAGCCTAAACAGAACAATTTCACGGTTATCCGTAACAAAATCGTGCTTATTCTGCAAAAAAATGTAGAAAATATGTGT
>USLU01000169.1 GCA_900555635.1 uncultured Bacteroides sp. | reverse complement strand
TATCTTTAAATTCTATTTTATCATTCAAACCTTTCAACGGTTTCGGATTCGGAATCTCCTTAATCTTATTCTCTGCTTTCAGGATTTTATCCACACGTTCCATAGAAGCCAAACCTTTCGGAATGTTGTATCCCGCTTTAGCAAAGTCTTTCAACGGATTGATTACACTATACAGGATAACCATATAGAAGATAAATGTCGGAGCATCGATGGTTGCATTCTGTCCCAAAATCAATGTACCACCAAACCACAGTACGGCTACAATCAGAATAGTTCCCAAAAACTCACTCATCGGATGTGCTAATGCCTGACGTATAGCAACTTTATTCGAAGCATCACGCAATTCATTACTACATTTGGTAAAACGATTAATCATCTTATCTTCTGCAATAAAAGCTTTGATAATACGCAATCCACCCAATGTTTCTTCCAATTGCGACATCGTATCACTCCATTTGCTCTGTGCCTCCAATGACTGGCGTTTCAGTTTTCTTCCGACCGCTCCCATCAGCCAGCCCATTCCCGGCAATACGACGATGGTAAAAAGCGTCAACTGCCAACTAGTTATAACCAAAGTGATAAAATAAAGAAGAATCAGAATCGGACTCTTCATCAACATATCCAACGAACTAGTAATGGAGTTTTCAACCTCTCCCACGTCACCACTCATGCGAGCTATGATATCTCCCTTTCTTTCTTCAGAGAAAAAAGACATTGGCAAGCGCATTACTTTTGCATATACCATAATACGAATATCACGTACCACTCCCGTACGCAATGGAATCATTACAGCTGAAGAAGCAAAGTAACAACCTGTTTTAAACAATGTCATTATCATCAGGAACAATCCTAAAAAGATAAGGGCTATAGTAGGACCATTATCCATTATCATTTGAGATATGTAATAATAGAAGTTATTCTTGGCAACATCTGCTAAATCACCACTACCCCATTCCATAAAATGGTATACTTTATCCGCTCCTTCTGTTTTAAACAGAATACTCAGAATAGGAATCAAGAAAGTGAACGAAAATACGTTGAATACAGCAGACAAAATATTCAGCAAAATAGCCCAGCCGATATACTTCTTATAAGGCGACACGAAACGTCGCATTAGTTGTAGAAATTCCTTCATTATTTACCATTAAAAAAGTTAAGACCGCAAAGATACAATAAAACTGATTAACAGACAGTAGTTTCAGCTAATTATTAACGCGATTTATCGAAAAGCGTTCTTCAATAAATGAAAAATGACTTAATAATTCTCTTTCAGCCAAATCCCCAAAAAACGATCATATATCTGACAGATTCCCATTTCCTGAGTCACGAAATCCTTTTCCAGTAACCCTTTTAGTGCTGCCTGGACTGAACTAGCAGAAGCCAGTCTGTATTTTCTAATGAAAGCACCGGAAGTAACAGCTTTAGCCTTTCCCTCTTTAGTGATAGCAATCAGTAACTCCTTTTGCTTTTCCGGCAAACGAAAAAGGATTTCCGAATAAGTATATCTGAATGAATCAATAATCTGCCGAATAGCCTCTGACACCATTTCCACTTTACAGACTCCGTACTCCGGGGTCATATCATAAAGTGTATTCAACACTTTTTGTATATACCATGTGATTCCTTCAAACTGTTGATAAACTGTGATAACAGCACTTTCCTCTATTTCTTTGCCTGCACGTTTGAAATGCATACCTGCAAAACGAATGTATTCTTCTAAAGGAATACTTTCCAAATGCATCATTGACACACTTTGATAAAAAGGTCTGGAAGGCGTCAAAAACATATTCCCCATCACATGCCGCTGGCTCCCGGCAAAAATGAAATGCGCATTATTACAATGCTGCACATAAGTCCGGAGAGTAGCCTCTACATTTTTCTCTGCATACCCGGTAATCTGCTGAAATTCATCAATGGCAATCAAACAAGGCTTATCCGCTTGCTCTAAATACCGGAAGATTTCATCGAGCGTAGTAGCCGGAGCTTGTATATCTCCTAATCCCAAATTCAAAGAAGGCATACCATTCACATCAAAAGAGATACTGGCTTGCAAAGATTTCACACATTCCCAAAAGCTCTGCAAAGCTTTCTTCCCCACAGGTTTCAGTACTTCCAGAATCTCTTTACTAAGTGCAAATACCAAGTCGCGCAATGACCGACTGTCATATATATCAATAAAGAAGGTGTAATAGCCCTGCTTAATTTCAGGAAACTGAAAACAATGACGGATCAGCCCCGTCTTTCCCATTCGTCGGGTAGAGACAAGAGCCAGGTTATTCCCATTCATCACTTCGCGTACCAACTGTTCGCTCTCAAAACGGCGATCGCAAAAATAATCAGCAGACACATATCCACTTGTTATAAAAGGATTTCTTATCATAGCCTTCATATATCTCACGTTATTACGCAAAGATAATTATTATAAAATAATAAAATGCACATCTCATGCATTATTTCATCATCACCCTTGCCCAACAGCCACCACATGATAATAAACTCCACGTGTTTTCCTGAATGACTTTACTCCCAGCTTCTGCAAAATACGCCCGAAATAATTAACCTGTCCGGAAGAAATCTTCATTTTACTTGCCTTTTGTATCCGCTGAAGTATATCTGCAGCAAGTAACCATTCTCCCTCTTCTTCCTCTTCCGCTACCCGGTAATACACCTGGAACAACTGCTCGATTGCCGGCGACTGCTCAAACTCCCGGTTCGCCTCCGTCATAATAGCCTCTTCCTTCTCATCAAACCAGTAACGTTCATTACTACGCAGCAGTGCCATTGCCTGCGCATACAATTGCTCATAGTCAATAGGGCAGACCACATCAATCACTCCAGTCACCTCAACACCGATAAAACGGCGACTGCCGGAAGTATCCGTCAACAGATCCTTATGATTACTCGTTCCTATAAAAGAGGCATACCGACGAAGTTCCTCCACAGCCGAAGCATTCGGACGTCGTGTGTTGACAACGGGCTTTTGCAGAATATGCTTGAGGAAAGACTGCTGATTGATGCCAATCTGATCGAACTCATCCATATTAATCAATAAAAAACGATTCAAGTATAGCTCGGCATCCCGCTTCCGGCTGAAATCAATACTATCCGTATAATAAGCCTGCAAGCATGGAGGCAAAATCAACCGGCAAAATGTAGACTTACGATAAGCCTGTGGACCTATCAATATAGGAGAAGTGCTATTTGCATGATTCTTTCCCATTCCACGCCAATGCGCTATCATACTAAGAAACCAACGACGAAACAATTGCGCCCAATGAGGATGATCACAAGGAACTCGTTTGGCAAGATCGCCAATATGATCCTTACCATCCCAATGAGGAAGGTCATAAAGGAATTCCTCGATAGGCTGATAAACCGGCACATGATCCGAATTCAAGTAACGTACCACGTCTTTATCCCACAACTTAAGCCCTTCATAATGTGCATTCATTGCAATACTTGCCATCAACCGCTTATCCACCGGACGAAAATAAAAATTAAAGCTGTTCCGTTCGCGACATTCCACTTGTGATGTCAACTGGTTGAAACGAAAATCATAACGCCGTTTCATAAACTCATCCATCTGCATGACAAATAATTGTTCCGGCAACAGACTACTTTTACTCGCAAATCCCTCACAAGTGCGGTATACATTCCGCACGGTTCCCCGAACCAATGTATCGTCCTTCGGCAAGCGATAATGAGCACGAGACCATCGCACTGTATCTTCCTCCGGAATACCGGCACGGAAACAATGTCCTGCTAGGTTAATCAACAGCGATTGTTTGTCTCCTTCCGGTTGATAATCAGTCTCTTCATCCAACGCACGTGCAAAAGCAGCTTCGAAAAGAACAGAAAGTGCATTACACTTTTCATATCCCGGCGCAAGCCGTTGCAACGGCGAAGTTTCCGTTTGTACCCGTTCGCGATAAGTCACCTCACCCGGCATAGCGGCAGGCTGCTTCATATAAATAGGCATTGCTTCGGGATTAAAATACAAGTGCGGGTCAAAAGTTAAACGACAATATTGCTCCAACGAAGGTACTTTCAGCTCGATATCATAAGGAAGTTGTGGCTGATAAAATTTCACCGCCAACCGATAGGCATGCGCATGAAAAAGCTCCGCTTCTTCAGTAGTTGTCGGCAAACGATCATTGGGATAAGTAAAGCGTACCCATACTTTCACAGACTTTCCGGAAGAACCGGTGAAAGCTAAGTAAGTCTGCGGAAGCTCCTTTACCCGTTCTTTCACCTCATCCGCTTCCATGTGTCCGGACAAGTTGTTGACCTGAATCATCACAATTCCGTTGTATTCACTCATCGTCG
>USLU01000168.1 GCA_900555635.1 uncultured Bacteroides sp. | reverse complement strand
TCCAAAATCGTATTTAAACGACAAAATTTTGTTCCTAGATACCGAACCAACGGACACTAGGATAGTATAGAACATGTAAAACTCAAATATAGGGACTCGCACCCTACGCAGATCCTTAACTGCGGATTTGGTTAATTAATAAATGAATGGTTATTTGCGTTTTTGAAGGCACTTCAGAATGTTTCCATCTTCGATAGCCTTAATTATATCATGTTGTTTGTAATAGATCCTTCCCTTTGGTTCGGTTATCACATTTCCATCTCTGTCTGTTACGGTTTCAATGCCAAATTGATACGGGAATATCAAGTCTCTATCTTTTAGATATTTTAGATTCATCCTTCCGCCTGCTAATTCTTCAGCTTCCGTTTGGTTTACCAAGATTCGTGGATCATTCAGAAATTTGTTTTTCCATTTTTCAAAATATTCAATAACAAATGGAACCATTGTAGAAATATCTTGCCATTTAGTATTTTCCATAATTCCCCTAATTCTTTTGTTGAACTTCTCTATAACTTCTCTCTAATAACATTACTATAGTGAGAACTACCATTATAACGGCTGATATAGTCTCTTTAGTAGTTATTTCCAATTGCGTCGCTAAATGCATAGACATCCCCAAAGCAATGACCGCAATTACATTCTGAATTTTATGAATTATTTTCATAGAACATATTTTTATAGTTAATATTAGGCAGCGAACATCAAATCACCGTCTCTTTTAGGTCTAATCGCCCTTGCCGATATTCGAGCACTGGAACGCATTCTTAACCTTCTCATGTCCATTTGGAAATTAGGAGTTATAGCTAAAATGAAGAACCATACAGAGAAGAAAAATTCAATTCCATGCTTTCGTATTTCTTTCAGATCGAAATTTCTTTTTGCCCTATCACATAGCATATATAAAGTAAGCTCGACATTGTTATTAATGCCTAGTTTCTTATGAATGTCCCGTATTTGCGCTTTTATCGTCCAAACTGACTTTTTAAGAAAATCGGCTATTTCATCAGGGGTTTGCCCTTTGGCTACTTCATAAGCTACTTGGTACTCACATTGCGATAAAGGTTCCATTATGCAGTCCTTTTTATTTTAAAGTACTTAAATCCTTTAATGACTTCCTTTTCACCCTCTCTTTCTATCAGTACCTTATATTTTCTTTTTAACCGATAACGAGCCGAACTCATAACACAATCATAGCTTTCATCAGGTATTCTAACTACTTCTCCTAATTTCAATTTAGAAATAGAATTTACCCAATCTCCTGTTATTGTTTTAATTCCTTTTGTCATAAGATTAATTATTTGATTATTATTGTTCCCTACCCGATTCTCGCTATCGGATGCCGTTCAATCCGTCAATAGGGCTATATTTTAATCAGCGTACGGACGCCTATCCCCGTTTTCTTACTGATAAAGACGATGTTTTTCAGACTGATTTTTTCGATATACTACTTACTCACGTTGCTTCCTTCCGCTCATATCATCGCTGGTTGGCTATTACGCTATACTCCGCCTCGGCTATAATGCTTATTAGCGCAGGCTACTTTAACGTGCCCTGAACACGGCTTCATTTTTGAGGGTTAAGCCTCCCATCCCGAATTAGGAGTCATCGGTTTACCATTGTGCCCTGAAAGCGTTTCGCTCGCTTCTTTCGTAGTTCTAACCTAACAGGGCTTCGTAATCACTAACCAAATTGAAGAGGTAATTCATAATCCATTCCTTTGGCTTATCAAAAGAGGTCAATAACTGAACGGTCTTTTCGTCTCTTCCCTCCAAATCCTTCACGTATTGATGAAGGAAAGCTAACTCCTTGTTAATCTGTTCTGTATTCATAATTACCTCCAAGAACTATCACGATTTACATAATCAGCATGGTTTCCGGCAAAGAATGTTTTTAATACATTACCCTTGCTTGCATTGAATACAGGTTTGAAAGACTTCTTTTCCTCTTCAATCTCTCTGTATTCTTTTTGCTGTCTCTTTGCCAGAAACCAAGCCTTTTTCAAAGCTTCACTCAAAGAGATACGACGATACGCTTTCAAAACATGAGCGTGTTTCATTATCTCACTGTTGTTGAATTTTCCAGTTTCTGTCAAAAATGTAAATGCGTTCATCGTCTTACCTATTTTTAGTTATGTAAAAAATTTGCTTTTCTCGTTCAATCTTCGTTACTTTGCGTTGATTGATTGATTGATGTTGCAAAGATACTAGAAGTTCTATATCTAGCATAGTATTTCTAGTTAATAAACGTTATAATGCTAGATTTTCTATAATTAAAACTAGAATATCTATATGACTTTAAAAGAGAGAATGTTCTATCTTATTGAGAAAGAAGGAATTAATCCTAATCAATTTTATACTATTTCTGGTTTAGGAAATGGGTACTTAAATAATGTTGGGGAAAGTTTCAGAAAACCTACAATTGAAAAAATTAAAAAAAGTTTTCCTCATTGGAACATGGACTGGATTTTAGAAGGGAAAGGAAACCCTTTTATTGATACTCCTTTAAAAAAAATAGAAGTTCTAGAAGCAATACCTATTGGCCAAAGCCATATTATAAACGTACCATTAGTGAGCCAATACGCACAAGCAGGATATTTATGTGGATATCAAGATGCCGCATATATGGGAACACTCCCAACAATACCATTTATTATTGATCATGAAGCAAAAGGGAATTATGTTGCTTTTGAAGTCAGAGGTGAAAGTATGAATGATGGAACAGAAGAAAGCTATCTAGAAGGTGATCGATTACTTTGTAGAGAAATATACCCTCAATACTGGGCTCAATCAAGATTACATTATACTAAATGGGATTTTGTCATTGTACATGAAGAAGGTATTCTTGTAAAAAGAATCATAGATCACAACGTAGAAAATCATACTATCACTATACATTCGCTCAATGAGATGTATCCTGATAGAGTGATTAACCTAGCTGAAGTAAAGCAAATTTTTAACGTTATCGAACTACAAAGACCTAGAAGGAGATAAATATGGGAATATTTGATTTCATATATAAAAAGAAAGAAAATCCCCCCAATAAAGATAAAGAAGATAATTCTTCAAATATCTTACCTACAGATGAACAAATTAGAAATGCTGCATCTATAGGACTTCACACCAAATGGTTAACGGGAATAACCAATGAAAATTTAATCCCCATGATGTTTGAGTGGATAGATGTTGATTGCTACAAAAAAGTTCTTAGATTTAAAACATTACATTCTAATAGGATTAATTATGCTCCTTGCATCATTCTTTATTGTGACGGTGAAGAGTTTTACTACGATGGGGATTGGGCTTCAAACAAGATAACTATATCGTGCGGCTCTATAGGAAATGCAATGATAAAATATAATGGACCATGTATGGTTAAAATAATAGCTCCTTATACCCGTTTTAGAACAGATAAACGCAATGAAACCATTCAAATAGAAGATTATTCTGATGTATTAGAAGTGGATTATAGCCCGGAAGCCGTCAAACGTGGAGAATATTTAAAGAAAGAAATAATTAGAAAAGAGAGGGAAGAAGATAGACGTATTGAAATTGAAGATATCAAATACAATATTAAACAAAAGAAACGAAAAAGAGAATTAGAAAAACAAGCCATTCAGGAACTTATTGATGAAGGTGAGTTATTCCTAGAAGCAAATAAACGCCCTCCAATACCCAAAGAAGTAGTAGATACTGTTTGGAATAGAGATGGAGGTAGATGCGTTTATTGTGGTTCTACGGAAAACCTACATTTAGACCATATAATACCTTTTTCTAAGGGTGGAGATACCAGTGTTGAGAATCTCCAATTGTTATGCCAAAAGTGTAATTTACAAAAATCAAACAAAATCGGATAAATCTAAAATACATTATTATGAAAAAGAACATCTTATTCCTATTCTTGTTAGCGTTTACTGCCAATATACATGCACAATACAACAATCAATTGAAAAAAGACAAGGAGCCAACAGAGATATTACCCTCAAAACCTAATTATTTGGATTTATCAGAACAATATGATAAATTATCAAAGAAATACCAATACGGAGCATTAGGTTGTGCGACTGTTTCTGTTGGTTTATTTGTTGGATATGGATGCATGAAAGACAAATTTGAATTAAAGGATGGAGAAACAAAAATGAAAGAGAAAGCCCAATTACTAATATTTGGCGGAAGTGCATGTGCAGCCTTAGCGATAATATGCCAAGTATATTCAATTGAATGTAAATTTAAGGCAAATAAATGCCTGCGATTACAAGTTAGTGAAAACGGTCCTGGATTAGCCTACGTATTCTAACATGAAACCATATATCCAAAATTGCTCCTGTGAGAGAACAAACGATTTTCACTGTTCTCTCACTCCTACCTGCAAAGGTTGGGGATGCCGGTTCCTAGGCAC
>USLU01000167.1 GCA_900555635.1 uncultured Bacteroides sp. | reverse complement strand
CAAAGAAAAAGGGCTGACTTAAATATACCGAATAATCCAGACTAGGGTTATATATCGGATGGTTATTAGCTTGTACGGGTAATAAAAAGGTGGTAATCTGATCCTGTTCTACTCCGAGTGCCACCGCTTGCATCACCACAGGAGAAAGAGCCACCGGAGCTAAGGAAGTTTCGAATGCCGCCATCAACTCACCACCTACCGACATTAATGCATAATGATAATAGTAGGAGAGTGTTGCATTCTTTCCGGTAATCGCATTCTGTTCAAATTGGGGAGGTATGGAAAGATATCCATAAATCTCTTTCTTTTGCACAGATTCACGGGCAGCTGCTTCATTTACAAAATGCTTTGTCACTTTAAAAGTTGGTACGGCAGAAATATTCCTGACTATCGTCCGGGAAGTAGCAGTATTATCCTGATCGACAATACCAATAGGAATGTTTTCCATCTGTCCGTTACCAAAGATCGTAGCCATAAAGAAAAGGGTGAACAATGGCAAGACAATGCAGACAGCAAAATAAAGGCGCCGTGAAGTCATTCGCCACCACTCTCTGAGCAGTACGGAACGAAAAGGGGAATATGTTTGTGATTCATCCATTCTCTGGTTTATTTGATGTCGATTAATCTAAAGTCAATAACACGGACATGCCGGGACGCAAGTCATCCACCTTTTGGGTTGGACGGGCATGAATCTCAAAGGTACGTAAGTCATAACTTCCGGTTTGCTTGGTTGATTTCCAGGTAGCAAAACTGCCTAGCGGACTAATATAATAGATTTTGAATTCAATATTTTTTTTACCGATAGCGGGCACATCCGCAACAAATGTTTCGTCCATTTTAAATTGCGGCATCAGATCTTCCCGCACGTTAAGAACAACATGTATATCATCCACCACCACCAAATTCATAATGGGAGTTCCCGGTGCAACCAACTCTCCACGTTTAGGGAAGATTGTTGCTATCTGACCGTTTTCCGGAGCGGTCAACCGAGCATCGACCAGCAAAGCCGAGACTTCATCCACTGTGCTTCGAGCAGCATCCACCATGCTGGCAGCAGACGCTTTATCTTCTTTTTGTGCACCATCTACAGCCATCTGATACTGTTCATAGGCAGCACGTTCGGCTGCTACAGCCGCTTTATACATAGCTTCTACTTCATCCTTTCTTTGAGAAGTAATGACACTGTCCTTATATAAAGTAAGAATACGGTTGTAAGTTGTCTGGGCGAGAGTAAGATCGCTCTTCGTTTTATTCCATAATTGCAGTGCAGTAGCCACGATCTGACGACGGGTTCCGGCATCTATTTTCTTGTTCTGTTGTACTGCCACCTGTTCCAAGGCATTCACTTGTTGATACTTGGCATGTACTTCAGGGCTATTAATGACGACAAGAGTATCTCCCCGGTGTACCCAGTCTCCCTCCTGAACGAAGAAAGTGTCGATACGGCCGGGAAGTTTCCCACTGATACGGATTTCTGTTGCTTCAGCTTGTCCTTGCAAGACCAGCGGCTGTTTATGCATTAATATAACTCCCAAGCCGGTGAAAATACCGACAGCCAGAAGAATGATGACAAAAGCCCATGATAGGGTTTTACTAGTTGGTTTCATTGTTTGTTACGGTTTAGGTTGATAGTTTGCAAATTGTTCCGGTGTGCCACAAAGCGAGAGTAGATTCATTAGTGCCACATCATATTCATAATATGCTGCCAGGCGAGCCACTTTTACACTGGCAAGCATGGTTTCAGCATCAATAACTTCGGTAGAAGTTGCCATCCCTTCTGTAAATGATTTCTTTCGGATGCGTACCAATTCTTCACTTAAGGCAATCGTTGCATTTAAAGCTTTTACATTATCCTGTGCCTTTTCCAGCTGCATATAAAGCTTATCTACCCCAACAGCCAGATCATCACGGGCTTTCATCTGCCCTAAAGCCAGAGTTTGTTCCGTTAATTTCGATTGCCGCACTCTTTTTTCACGATCCAGTCCGTCAAAGAGGTTCCATGTAAAACCAATGCCTACCATGGTACGCGGTAATAAATTACTCTGAATACCATGCGAATACAAGGTCTGTTTTCCAAAAAGGGCTATATTCGGCAAATAGCCGCTTTGAGCAATCCGCACTTCTTGTTTGGCAATATGCTGCTGCAGCTGTAATTGGTTGAGTGTATAGTTCCCACTGTTTACTGAAAGATCAAATAGCATTTTAGGTGGCAATGAATCATTCATAAAAAGGGGAGAGGTAGGAATGATATTGGCATCTGCATCCTTTTTATTCAGCAAAACCTTTAAGGCACTTTGCACTACTGTTTCTTCTTTTCGCGCAGCTTCCAATGCACGTTTGGCTTCATCCATATTTACCTGGGCAAAAAGCCTTCCTGCTTTGTCAATCATTCCTGCTGCCTCTAACTTCAAGGCATTTTCATAATGTTTCTTCAATCCGTTGTAGGTTTCTTCACGAACCGTCACAATTTGTTGTGCCAGTCGAAGCCCGTAATAGCTTTCAACCAATAAACTTTGCTGATTGGCCGATACCTGTGCCCGACTTTCCCGTGCCAGATCAACCATCGTTCTTCCGATGTTGGTGGCATGAAAACGCTTACCACCGGAAAAGAGTACCCACTCGGCTGATAAATCAACAGTTGTCAAATTTCTTGGAGTCAAAGGAAATATAAGGGTATTTGCCCCAATTTGATCCAGTATAGACGAAATGATCTGGTCATCCGGAATAATGGAATGTACAAAGTCTTTAGCCGGATCGGTAAACTGCGATAAAGGCTGTTTAACTTCGATCTTCTCCGACATGTGTACAAACGCACCTGTAGACTGAAGACTGGGATACCAAAAAGCATTCAACTTATCACGTTCAGCCTTCGCAATCTCAATACTCTTATCCGCTATTTTCAGACTCTGATTTCCTTGATTCAACAGATGCAGTGATTCTTCGAAACTTAATGGTATCTGTGCATCTATCTGACCGATGGAAAAATACAAAGTCAATAGTATACAAAGTCGCTTATTTTTTTTCATACTGGTTAGGTTATATCTGAATTTGAGATATTCTAACAGATGAAAAGAGAGGTTTGTTCATCAGAAAGAATATAGCAATACAACAAAAGAAGGTTTCAACGCTTTTTTATAAGATGTTCTATTTTTCATCTTCTCTTTGAATCACGTTTGTATCATTTCTATCAGATAGAAAAAATGATGCATAAAATAATGCAAGTATATGCAATAAGCGTGTTATTAATGGATATAAACTACTTGATTATACAAAATATAAATGCATATTGGAGTTGTTTCTTTAAAGGAAAAGCTCTGTTCCTTTAAATGGAACCAACCGTTGGTCGGTGAGAAGCGTGTTCTCCCTTTAAAAGGAAGCTACCAAATAGTCCATAAAGTACCTGTTTGTTTCTAAATCTTATTTATTTTGCTAGAAACTAAATCTGTCAATTTGAAATAATATAAGCAACTTTATTCTCACATATTCAATATTCATTCTCTATTTAGAACCTAGTGATAGATTATTCACTAAAATAGTTTATATCTGAATCTTATTAACCGGAAATCCTGGAGTTTTTTCTATAGCGACTATCGTCAATCTGTATATTTTTAATTATACGGGCTACTAATATGCGTTTTTTTATATCCGGTTGTTTTTCATCAAAACAAAAGAATTGAAGATGCTTTGATTTCTCTTTTTTCTTGCATTAAAATTTCTGCGATTTTATTTGAGATATAAAAATTATGTTTACCTTTGCATCACCATTTCATAAGGCTTTTGAGTCGAGAAATGCAGTAAATATGCGGTAATAGCTCAGTTGGTAGAGCACTAGCTTCCCAAGCTGGGGGTCGCGAGTTCGAGCCTCGTTTACCGCTCTTTTGAAAATCAGGTGGTTATCTTAAATAAACTGCCTGATTTTTTATTTTTCAAGCCCCCTTTTCTATGGTTTTATCTATTATCGGAGGAAACCTAAACTGAACTATTGTAGAATAACCCTAATTGAATAACCAATATGGCTAAGAAAATAGAGAAATATCTCCCCGTAGATTACAGTGACAGTTTTTCCATAGAAGTTACAGAAAATCGTTTGTCTCCTAAAGATATTATTTTAAAAGTCTTTGCTCATAACCCCGCTTGGCTCCGAATGTTGTATGCAATAAGGGCCTGTTTAGTCAAACCTTTCGGTATAGAAACTAAAGCTATTGAAAGTGAAGAACTTATTATAGAGGAAGACAAGCAAGAAGCAATTATGAGAAAAGACGATAAACATTTATTGTTTTATGTCGATATTTTCATTACACCATTGGAAACAGGAAAACAAATGATTGAGGTTACCACATTAGTAAAATACCATAATTGGGTAGGAAAGGCTTATTTCTTTTGTATAAAACCTTTTCATCGGGTCATAGTGCCTTTAGTTCTCAAAAAAGCGCTATGCTGAACAAGCACAGTCGCGGATGCAACTATATAACGAATATGAAAAATGAGATATGTAATATAGAAGTACATGACTTTAGAAAATTAATGCATGAAGAATAGGGCAGTTCATGCATTTTTCGTATTTTTGCACCCTGTTTTAACACTCAAGAAAACTTTAAAATAGAAAAATATAATGGCAAAAGAACTGAAAGACCTTACCAAACGTAGTGAAAACTACTCACAGTGGTATAACGATTTGGTGGTAAAAGCTGATTTGGCAGAAC
>USLU01000166.1 GCA_900555635.1 uncultured Bacteroides sp. | reverse complement strand
GATAGCATATTTAATCGTATGACAAAGGTACGAGAATAAATGGAAAATATGCTTTTCTGTCGTCTTAAACTTTCCTATCTTTATGGGAAATCGATTTGTTTGTACATGTGAACTCGAAATAGATGTAATATGATTTGTATAAAATGGATAAAATTGGTAAAAGGAGGGATAAATATCGTGCAAGAATAGTTCCTGCGGGAATAATAACCAAAGAAAGAATTCATATATGGGTGGAGAAAACCGGCCGTTCTAACTATGGACAAGCCGATCTATAATATTTGCATAATCAAAAGACACAAGATTAGAACAACTAGAGAGCGTTCTGGAATTTACTATAGACTCATCCTTGTATTTCCCGAACACAGACTTAATCACATTACGTATGCATTGAAAATAAGGCGATAGATGATTTGAATCAGTTCATTGAAGATGGATGGTTGTTGAAATATAGAGCAGGTAGAACGATGACTTATTTGTTGATGAGGTAGAAATAATATATTTGCATGATAGATTTTATAATGTTTGCAATGAGTATGGGACTTGTTAGCTAATTTTTAATGATATATTTATATGTTTTTGAGCATATAATAGAAAAAAAACATGCAAATATGATAAAGTTAGAAATATAATTTGTTACTTACAAGCGTAATAATAAAATGAATTATGAGAATACACGTACAAACAACCCCTAATACTTCTATAGTCCCTTTTGATTACCAACAAAGACTCTTAGGAACAATTCATAAATGGTTAGGAGATAATGAAATACATGATAAAATTTCTTTGTATTCATACTCTTGGTTACTGGATGGAAAGATGATTAAAGACCGAGGATATACTTTCCCGGATGGTGCGAAACTATTTGTTAGCTTTTATGAAGATGAATACCTTAAACTACTGGTTAGATCTATTTTGTCTGATCCGGAAATGTTTTGCGGACTTAAAGTGAAAGATATTATTATAGCCGACCAACCCACCTTTGCGGATGGTGCACAATGCTTTAGACTCGCTTCTCCTATTTTTATAAAGCGTCTTCAAGATGAAAATCGGAATTATAAATTCTATTTATACGATGATAAGGAGAGTAATATGTTGATGACAGAGACTCTAAAGCATAAGATACAAGAGGCAGGATTGCCGGAGGACGAAACATTAAAAGTAGAGTTTGATTTGACATATTCCCGAAAGCAAGTTAAGATGGTAACGATACATGGAATTAAAAGTAAAGCTAGCATGTGTCCTGTTATTATCCATGGAAGCCTTCAAAGTAAATTGTTCGCTTGGACGGTTGGAATCGGGAATTCTACAGGCTCTTCTTTCGGAGCATTGTTCTAAATCTATTTATTATGAGATACTATGTTGTTAAATATACGGGACCTTTTGGCTTTATCAAACCTTGGTCTGCCGTAAGAGATGCCAGTGGCGGTGAAACTTATTCACAACAATTTTTGACTCCTTCTATCATAGAGGGTATCAGGCAAAAATTGGAAGTAAATAGCATCTTGAGGCATAAACTAACTTATGGAGGAATTGATGTACAACAAGAAGTGGTGCAAGCTAAAGCTTGGGCTAAGAAAGGAAAACAGTATATAAAAGAACGCTCTATACTTAGACGAGGTATAATGCTTAATCCTTGTTTGTTTTTGGCTTTTGAGTGTCGTGAAGATGCGGAAAAGGCTGTTGTACAGCATATTTGTCTGTGTAGAAATGAAGACTTGTTATTACCAGATATGTCAATTCTGGAGATGGCTCAAGAGGAGTTTGAACAATTGGATGGATATGAACTGCGCTTTGAGATGGGGCCTAATTCATTTCTTGTCGGACATAATCGATTCAAGGATAACGAAGAAATGTTTGGGTATATTGAGATTGTAGGCAATCCTATTCGAAAAGATCAATATGAGTAAATACGACCATATCTTAGCCAAGAGTTTGGAAAATGGTGGAACCACTCTGAAATCTCATTTGGAATCTGTTGCTGATTTTGCTGTCCTGGCAGCTCGTTATATCGGCGCAGATCTGGCTATAGCCCGTCAAGGCGCGTTGCTACATGATATTGGCAAGACCAGTCCTTTATTTCAAAAGAGATTGAAGAGTCAATATGCATGTCCATCGGATTTGCCATTTCGTCATGAGATAGCTTCTTTGTTTTTTTTGAAACTTGTAGCTCCGGAGTTATGGCCTATGATGATAGATATGATAATCGCTCATCATAAATCGGTCTCTAAGGATGCTTCTGAAACGGGATTTCTGGATTTGGATAATGATTATGAAGAAGTTATCTTTCAGTTTCATTTATCCGGATTTTCGTTATGGAGTTCAGAGGCTTTAGGAATTCTTGGTGAGTTAAATTTTCCTGGAGTTACTACAGAAACTATCATAACTGAACGGGATGCACGTGAGACGTACTATTTTGCTTTGGATTATTGCAGGAAAAAGCAAAAAGGATGGTCTGTATGGAAAGGTTTATTAATAGGGGCTGATCATATGGCTTCAGCAGTTGGAGATTTTCAAGGCGCAGTTCCTGTATTATTTGTCAAACCTGATGTCAGTTACTATAATAGAAAAGGAGAATTATATCCATTGTCATTGATTGATTCGGATATCACAAAGAAGCATACTTTTGTAAAAGCACCTACGGGAGCCGGCAAAACAGATTTTCTAATCAAACGTTGTCAGGGACGAATATTCTATACGCTTCCTTTTCAAGCATCCATTAATGCGATGTATGAGCGTATTCGGAAAGATTTGAGAGGTAATGTGGAGGACATTCGTATATTGCATTCTATATCACGGATTATTGTCGATCAGGAACATGTTATAAAGAAAGTAATACAAGATAAATTTGGAGCATCTATAAAGGTCATGACTCCACACCAATTGGCTTCCATTGCTTTTGGAACGAAAGGGTATGAAACTATTTTATTTGATTTGCAAGGATGTGATATCATTTTAGATGAAATACATACTTATTCGGATATCATGCAATCTATTGTCCTGAAGATGATTGAGGTCTTAAATAGTGTAGGTTGTCGGATTCATGTGGGCACTGCGACTATGCCGTCTGCTTTGGAGATAGCAATTCTTGAAATATTAGGAAAAGAGCAGGTACAATATGTACAATTGCCTGATGTCGTATTGAATTCATTCAATCGGCATGAAATATATAAGGCAAAGGAATTTATAGATTTACTGGTTGTTCTTCAGCAGGCTGTGGAACAGGAAAAGAAAATATTGATAGTATGTAACAGGGTGGCCAATGCACAATCCATTTTTGAACGAATGGAAGAGCTTTATCCCGAAGTAAAGAAGATGCTGATTCACAGCCGATTCAAAAGAGGAGACAGGAATCGTCTTGAGAGAGAATTGAAAGACGTCTATAATAAAAGCTCTCGTGCATGTATTGTGGTAGCCACACAAGTAGTAGAAGTCAGCCTGGATATCAGTTTTGATTTGATGATAACGGAAACTGCTCCCATTGATGCGTTGATTCAACGTTTTGGAAGAATAAATAGAAAACGAACAGCAGAAACCATCGGAAAATATAAACCAATTTATGTCATAGCGCCTCCTGAAAAGGATTCAGAATGCTTACCTTACGATCCTGATATATTGGAACGTAGTTTTGAAGTGCTACCCGATGCGGGTTCACTTTTACGAGAGCAGGAATTGCAGTCTTTGATAGACCGTGTATATCCTAAAGTAGAAAGGCTTGATATCAATCTCGACGCTGTGTTTGTGGATGGAAAATGGAGACTGAAAGAGCTTTGCCATCTTCCTAAATCTGCACTGATAGAAAAAATGGATATTGATTCGGTGGTATGTATTACACAAGCAGATGATGAGACTGGTAGATACAGAGATGCTAATCAGGAAGAGCGAATTCTAATGGAGATTCCTGTCAGATATAACTCATTGCGATGGAAAAAACTGAAACAATCGACTGTTGGTTCTCATCCTTTTGTCATTCCGGATATGGCATATTCTGCAGAAAAGGGTTTAGACTTTACAAAAGTCGGAGTAGAAAATTATGATACTAATTATCAAATATGGTAGCTTATGTATGCAACAACTATAGGACATACTTTTTTGAAAGCTTACAATAGTAAGTTCGGAACAGAATACACAGGACGATCTTTTTTTGAAGAAGTGTTCATTCCTCTGTTTTTCGATCATCCTAAATATATGATGACAGCAGGAAACTCTCCACTTGAGAATAGTTTTGAAAAAGTTCCTAAACGTTCAGGTGGGGATGATATGATTAAAGGGAAAAAACCTTTTGAGACTTCAGAGCGTAGACAAGAGAGAATCAGTAAAATGATTCATAAGATAGAGACGGAGAAAGCTGATGCTAGTATTGCCATCGGATATGGAGTTGTGGACAGTACTGCTGCCACTACCGGGCAGATAACCAATATGTTATTGCCCGATAGTAAAGAGGATATTTACCTTTCCTGGATTGGCGCAGGACTAGGTATTGGGGTTATTGGCGGATTAACTATTTTATTTAATCACGAACAGCTTTTGCTGGATATATTTGAGGGCTGGCATTATTATCGTCAGTATTTAGAGAAGAATCCTTTGTTAAAAGGAAATCAGATAAACACTTGGAACGGACGTTGGATTTCTCACCATTATGATTGGGAATATGATATGGATGATCCGTTAGTCGGTTTTAATCCTTTAGAACCTATGAGTGATGGTTTGTTCTATCTGCAAACAGTCTCTTGGGTGGATGTCGTAATGGGCATTGCCCGGAAAAATCTGATGCCCAATTTAGTAGGATATCTGTATAGTATCGGACAAACAAATACTACTGTTGGTTTTATTCCTTTCAAACTTCTGGATATCATTCGGCCTAATCAGTTATATACAAAGATTTTTGGAAAAACTGCATGGACGCAAAATCGGAAGAGAT
>USLU01000165.1 GCA_900555635.1 uncultured Bacteroides sp. | reverse complement strand
TTGGGGTAGCGGGATTCGAACCCACGACCCCCTGCTCCCAAAGCAGAATGATAAAGAAAGCTATTTAGTTACATATCAATTAATTGCAATGATGCAAGCTAACCATTTCAAAGATAGTTCAAAGAGCGCTGTTTTGAGGGCTTCATTTTAGCCCTTTCTAACTCATAATTCAAGAGAGTTATCTCTTGCTCCTGGGCACTGTTTTTCTGCAATGCTTTCCGAAGCTGCTCCCGAAGGGAAGCGATTATTTTGTCTTTTTCTTCCATACATTTATATTTTAATAGAAAATCAATATGAAACCAGAAAGAATTATTCTTATTTTCAACGCTATTACTTGTTTTCTTATTTGGATACCAATTATTAAGGGTTGGATAAATAATAAAACTAAAGCCTAAGAAACTGAGTTGTTTTTTCTTTTTCTTTAAATTCATCATCCCAAGTCAAATCAACACGAAAATGATAATCAAGAGCATTTTTATGATACGATATTTCAATAGTTTGACCAGGATGTAATTCAGGGAGTGGTAATTCGCGATCACTAACCATAAGCATAATCTTCTTTTTATCAACTTCCAACATTATATTATATGCTGTTGCCATACCTTTGTTAATAATTTGAATTTCATTGAAACGCCCCATTATATCATTTGTGTTTTGAATGACATTACATTCAATTAATGCTTTTTTCTTTTTCTCCTCTTCTTCTTTCAACTGTTTGAGTTGATAGTCGTTGATCTGTTTCTGTTGAGCGTTAAGTTTTTTTGTATGTGCAAAATATGTATAGCAAGTACCTCCAATAGCTAATACAGAAAAAAAGAAGCTTATATATGTTTCTATATTCATATTATCACATTTTAGTTACACAATCAATTTATTCAATCTTACTAGCTAGCTCTATCCATGAGTCATCATAAAAGTCTGTAGTAAGAATTTTGGCTAAATCTCTTGGGAGTTTCGGTGAAACCTCAAGTATCATATTTTCAGTGATATTCACGAAATTACGTTCTTTAGCGACTAACTTTGTTACAATGTTGGGGTCAATTTCAAATGCTTTCTTTATACACTTCAGCGCTAATACATATTTATAATCAGTTTCGGCAGGATGCCAATCCGGTTGCTTCTCATACTCGTCCATATATTCAGCTGCGAAGTGAGTTGCGAGCCCCTCTTCAAATACATTAGCATTAATTTCTCGGTGGGGACACAAGCAATGTATTATCTCATGTGCTAACTGATACAATCCTCTATTTATATCATTCTTACATATATCCATCACTCTAATTCCAACTACTTTAGAGCTAAGAAATGGAAACCATGTGTGCGGAAAGCCTTCTTCAGTATAGGATACTCCACATATTGAATAAGATGTATCTCGTATACCATATTTTTCCTCTGCTATTTTCAATATACTTCCTAATTTGACATTTAGGATCTTGAGTGCTAAGGCTGGGTCAATATCAGTCATTTTTATAGATGTCATTATATTCTGTATTTTTAGTTACACAATCAATCTGCTAGACTCCTAAATTCATCTTATATAGAGTTGATGAAGTCTACAGCATAACTCATGTCCCGCTTAGTGTACTCCATGTATTCTCTGATAGCTTGGTCTGTATATCCTTTGTTTTTAAGAATTTTCCATTTGCGTAAATGTTGTTTGAAGTCATCGCTGTTTTCATCCACTGTCGGCACCTCTTTTACTGGAGCCTCGTTATATGGCTTATTGGGCTCTTTTTTCAGTTCTGCTACAATATTTTCATCCTTGGCAACATGGGGCTTATCGTTATCCTTTGAGTTACTTTGCTCCTTTATTGCAGAAGAAAGTTTATCAATGCTTGAAGACAATTCACGACTCCTTTCAGTATATAAGTTTTTCAGTTGCTTTACATCAGCTGCAAGCTGGAGGAACTTCACAATCAAAACAATAAGAATAACCAACTGGATGATTCCAGCCAATAGATATACAAGACCTACAAATCCAAATGCTTCCATAAGTTTATTTATTAGTTAGTTTGTTCAATCGTTCTTGCCACTTGGCTACATCTTTGTTATACCTTGAATCCGAAGAGAATACTTCAATAGCTTTCTTTATTACTCGTACTTCATCTTCGTACCTTTTTTCTCTATGATAGATAATCATCAGACGATTATATGAATGGCTTGCTAGGTATCCTATTCCCAAATTATTCTCGTAAACCTCAATTGCAGAAGCTATATCGCCTTGTTTTTCAAATGCTATTCCTTCGTTATTATTGGTAGCGGTTTGATGCAAGTTTTTCTCATCATTTTTATATGCAGCAAGCTTCTTTTCCCATTCTTTTAGTACCGTTGTTCGCACTGTGAACCATTTACTTTCATCTAATAAATGTTCTGCAAAGTAATCGGCTGAAATTTTGCTATCCATTATTGGAAAGTATTGCTGTAGTTGCCACCACGTAACCTTTGTATATTCAGATATGGGCGTAGATGTGCTGTCAACTCGCATCGGACCTGAATTCTTTAATATTCGATTTTTCGTCCATTGCTCAATCAGTCTTTTGTCAACATCGAAATTATATTGTCCGTTTACAATTGCTTCTCCATATTTTAAAGCTAGTTGCGAATCCATATAAGGAAAGAAGGAGCGAATATCGGTTGCTGATAGTTTCTGCGTATTCTCTTTGAAATTCAAAGAGGTGCTACTATTATTACGAGGTGTGTTACTAAATAATTTAGCACATATAGCTCCTGCAAAAAATAATATAAAGGCTACTGTTATTACGACATCCATTATTCTAAAGAATTTTGTTCGTTATCACTCCCTTTACAAGGAATACTCGGAGGATCTTAGCCTTATCTATTATCATCTCGTCAAACTCTTCTAAGTTCTTCGGAACCAGACGCCATTTATTGGGATTGTCCTTGCAGTTACGGATATACTTCACGGTCCTGTAATCATCTGTAATAATAAGATATGCCTCTCCGGGAAGAACACTATCCAAACCTACCTCCTTGATAGCTATAATAGAACCATCATTGATATCCGGGATCATAGAGCGTCCATAAGCTGGTACCGCACAATCGCAATTCTGAAAAGCGGGAATGTGCAGGTAGTAATTGGGAATATTAGTCTGATCGTTGGGTAGTTCATCATATCCCATAGTAACATCAACGTCATAATATGGTATTCCTTTAGATGATAATTTACTTGGTGTATATATCTCTGATGATATAGAACTGACGGGATTATTCGAAGAAGGATTTAACTTATTCCCATCGCCTGTCAACAACCAAGTCGTATTGAGTTCAGGAAATACTGTAGATATTTTGTCTAAATTGCTCCTCCTTATAGAATTTCCTGTGTTCCGAACGAAACCATTGCTTAAACCGCATTGTTGCTCGAACATTCTTGTGCTTATACCTAGCTCATTGATAAATTGGAGTAGTCTATCTCTAACTGATTCTTCCATTAATTCTTAATTTTCTTTAATATGTAGATTATTTCTCTATGTAATATCTATGTATATAGATTTTAGTTCTATATTTGCACTATAAAGTTAACGCAAAACATTGATAACGCCAAAATAAAAGGGCAACAAAGTTAACTAAATAGATTATTTACTCTAAAAAAGACAAGATATGAAGAATCTAAATGAAGTAATGCGCATCCTAGGCGGAAGTAAACGTTTCGATTTCGAATACAATGAGAACGGATATTCCTGTATTCTAGTAGTTTCAAGTTACCACTCCGGTGAAGAAGTAAGACTCGACCTTTCTAAACTTGATGATGAAATGCTTGAAGCCTTGCAAGTAGAAGAAAAAGATAATGAAGAAATGGAGGATTAAGTCATGAAGGTGAGAATCAAGAATGTAACCGGTTCAACTGGTAACGAATGGCTTTTATGGGAGCTAAAAAAGGAAGCAGGAGTAAAAGAAGGAGATATAGTTGAAGGTAAATTCAATCCTAAAAATAAGGCAGTAGACTTTACTAGGGGTACAACAGAATGTGTCACTTGGCTCGGAGAAACTTGCGAAGAAGTTAAAGACTAAAATAATAAAGCATGCAGGTTTAGTTTTCGATGCAAACCCTTTGAGAATGCGCCTTCCGGTAATGGAGAATCTGAAAGAGGTTACGAGATAGAATGAATCTTTAATCATCCGCGCAACAGCGATACGTTGTCCTTGGTAGGCTTGGTCGCTTTCCAGGGAACTAATTACTATAATATAATAATGTATATGGAAAATCAATTAGAAACTATCAAAGCTAATCTGCCTTACGGATACGAAAAGCAGATTGCGAAGGAAGTAGGATGCTCACAGGGTACAGTGCACAATATCCTCAACAACAAACCTGCTTCCGCTCGTTCAACCTACAAAGCTAAAGTATTGAATGTCGCTGTAAGAATGGCTAATGAAGCTTTGGAAGTCACCAAAGGAATCTCCAGAGCGGCAGCCGAACTAGAGACTTTGCATCATGGAACTGCAAGCTGATTCTGCTCTAACCAAGCGGGAAAATCAAATAGCGGGACTGGCTGCTTGTGGCTTGGCAAAGAAGGAGATTGCAGACAGATTAGGTACTGCCTACGGAACGGTAAATGTCCTGTTAGATAAGGCCTACAAAAAGACGGGGACCGGCAAATTGAACGAACTTGGTGCTTGGTGGATAAATAGAGTTTTTGCTCTAAATATAGACTTCAAGCAATTACAGAAATCATTAATCGCTCTTTCATTTCTTGGAATTATTGCCTTTCAAATTGCATTTGACTGCAACAACGACCTTAACCGGAGTCGGCGGGCAAGAATACGAAGAAATAGGATTGAAGAAGTATATGAACTCTAATCAATATTAATCAGGCAGCATAACATAGAGATGCAGATGTGTTTCAGTAATTAAAAGCTCAACACCATTCAAAAGTAAAACAAAGAAACAGCCTAATTAGAGATTATGGAAAATTGCTTCGAAATGATGGTC
>USLU01000164.1 GCA_900555635.1 uncultured Bacteroides sp. | reverse complement strand
AGCGGGCTGGGTGGCGGGTACTAATCCCGACTTTAATATAATCCGCTGTCCCCGGTCGGATGCGAGGAAAGAAGCCAATCCCCACGGAAGTGCTCCCCGCGGATCATTCAATAAGGCATAGATGCTGCGTGTCAACGGATAATCACCGTAAAACAAGTACGCCTGATAAGGTTTAAAACTGTTACCCGGTGTAGCCTGGTCAGCATCACTGACGGACATCACCTGCACCTCTTTACTAAAGGAAAGTCCCGTACTGTCATTTTTATCACTCAGCCAGTTCACACCGATGATACCTATGGCATCGGGGGTCTTGGCTACGTAGTCGATAACCTCTCTGTTGGTCTTCAGCGCTTTCACTTGGTTGGAAAGCGGCGCTCCTTTACAGATAGAATCAACGGCAAAACGTACGGTACTGGAATTCTTATTGTCGAACACCAAACTGATATCCTTTAAACGGGAATCCGGATAGATATCTTTCCACTGCTTAGCTTCTCCGGTCAGGATACGTCGGATATCCTTCACCGTAATCAAGGTATCCGGGTTACCGCGATGGGTAATCAAAGCCAGGCCATCGGTAGCAATCTTTATTTCCTGTGGATAGAATTTCCGGCTATTAAAGGAATTGATTTCCTCCTGAGTCAGTCTGCGGCTGGTTATAGCTAACCGCAGACTGTCCTTGAGCAAGAGGTTGACGGCTTCTACTTCCGTCACATAACGGGGCACAATTCCTGCCAAGGGATAGAGTCCTTCGAATACATCTATCTCTTCCTGCACAATAGGCTGAAAACTTTCGTCGGCAGCTATTGCTATTACACCGGAAGTATAGGTATCCGTTCGTCCGTCCTTGGGCTTGCGTTGGCAGGCAGCCAGCAGAACCAGCATTGTCAACAAGCCTAGAAGCTGAAGTTGTTTCACCGTCTTCATAATACACACATTATTGTAATCTGAAAGTAATTGGGACTGTATATTTCACTGCTACTGCCTTACCGTTCTGTTTACCCGGAATCCAATTAGGCATTGCCATGATAACACGAACTGCTTCCTTATCACAGTAGGGGTCCAAGGTTTTGAGTACGGTTACATCCCGCACCTTTCCGTCCTTACCTACTACGAACTGACAAGTTACACGTCCTTGCACTCCATTCTCCTGTGCAATGGTCGGATATTTCAAATGTTCGCCGATCCACTTCATCAGTTCTACCTGACCACCGGGGAACTGTGGCATTTGTTCTACCATATCGAATACTTTCTCTTCTTCGACAGCTTGTGTCACTACTTGTTTCAGGTCAGCAATATCTTTACCGTTAGCTTCGTCATTGCCTTTCACATCGGCAATAGAGATGGTAACTTTGGTCTGAGTCAGTTCTTGCTGGCTCTTAATTTCGTCTTCATCCCTTACTTCCTCATCTTTCTTGATGACAGGAGCGGTAAACTTGATAGAGCTTTTCAGTGCGGGAGGCGGCGGAGCCACCGGCTCAACACGTTTCATTTCCTCTTGTTTCACTTCCGGTTCATCGAGTTGCGAGAGGGTGGTTACTTCCGTCATCACTTCTTTTTGCTTCGGAGTAGCCATTTTAATCAAAGCAGGAATGCTGAATCCTATCAACGCAATAACTATCACCAATATCACAGCTATGTTGTGACGCTTGGGAGAGTTTTCGCGCATCTTATAGGCACCATACGCTTTATTCTTGTCCGCGAATATCAGGTCACACCATTCCGAAGAACTTAAATCTACTTTAGCCATTTTCTTTCTTTGTTTTAGGTGTTACACATTATTCGGCAATATTCTGCGTCAATTCCCCTTTGCTTTCATAGTTCTTCATTAAAAACTCGTCGGCATCGGCAATTTGCGTTATCACATATTTACCTATATTACATATCTGCATTTCATCGAGAGCGTCAATCAGATTCTTGTACGAGGCATCGTCGGTAGCTTTTATAATAACCGTCGGCGTGTCCTTTCCGCTTTTTATCTCGGAAAGCTGCTTCTCATAATCTTCTTGTGAGATCTTAAGATCGAGTTTCTGTTGTTTCAGTTCATTCACTTCTTTCACAGCAGCTCTATTACGCCTCAGGAGCATTTCTCTCAGACCATCCGGCTTATAGGTCGTCTCCTTCAGTGAGGAATAGTCTTTATAGTTAGGTTCTCCTTCGTAGTAATACAATTTATCACCTTCACCCAGCAACAATGTGATAGCTTGAGATGCCTTCACTTTGGATTGCTGCTCTTCGGTAATGTCTTTATCGTTACTCGGCATG
Organism: uncultured Bacteroides sp.; assembly: GCA_900555635.1. Lineage (GTDB taxonomy): Bacteria > Bacteroidota > Bacteroidia > Bacteroidales > Bacteroidaceae > Bacteroides. The sequence goes on along the minus strand of USLU01000164.1, from coordinate 2,747 downwards.
CTTATTTCCATCGTCTGGGGTTTGCTCAGAGAGGTACAAAGCATAAAGAAGGTAATCAGCAACATGTTCATATCCACCATGGGCGTAAAGTCCACCCTGACAGTCATCTTCTTTTGCTTGGTTTTGCCACCCTTCTTCTTACCACCGCTTTCTTGTATTTCAGCCATAATATTTCCTTTCCGTTAGTCTTCAGAAGTAGTCTTCAAAGAGGTAATCAGGTTGTACCGATTCTCTCTGAGGTCCTGAAGTGAGTTCATAACATTCTTGATTACAGAATAAGGAGTATTGGCATCTGCCTTGATGGCAATACGCAGATCGCTGTTTGCTGCACGAGCATTACGCACCCATGCTTTAAACTGATTGTCTATACTGTCAGTCGGTATTCCTTCATTCTTCAACACAGCGTCCTGCTGGTCTTGTGGCAAGTCGAGGTATTTCTTCATACTCTTCATCGGCACTCCAAAAGTAGACGCCAAGCCGAATTTCTTAATTTCCTCGGGTGTGAAAGTCACTCCATATTCTTGCCCCATAGCTTCCAGCACATTGCGTAAGTCTGCTTGTTTGTCCAGACTCATAAATACTTTTCCGTTGGGATCGACCAATATCTGGAGGATATTCGTTTCCGGGATCTTGATCTCGGAGACGGAGGCGGGAGTGGTTACCTGTACCGGCTCTTTCTTCACAAACGTAGAAGTAAGCATGAAGAATGTAAGCAGCAATACAGTCACGTCACTCATCGCTGTCATGTCGATGAACGTACTTTTCTTTTTTATTTTCGCTCTACCCATAATTATTGAATTGAGAATTAAAAATTAGAAGTTTAGAAATCAATAACAGGCATACAACAGTTTTGCGCAGCCCAATTATTAATTGTCAACTATCAATTATCAATTTACTTATGTGTAGCCGCAAAAGTCTGCACGATAGAGAATCCAACCTCATCAAGGCTGTAAGTCAATTTATCAATCTTATTGGTATAGTAGTTATAAGAGATAACAGCCAATGCACCAGTCAAGATACCGAATGCTGTATTAATCAAAGCCTCAGAGATACCTTGGGACAATGCCATTGAGTCGGCAGAACCTCCGGCAGCAAGAGCGGCAAATGAACGGATCATACCGATAACCGTACCCAGCAAGCCCATCAATGTACCCAGAGTAGTGATAGTACCGATAATCGGAAGGTTTTGTTCCATCATAGGCAGTTCCAGCGCAGTGGCTTCTTCCAGTTCTTTTTGGATGCCTAGCAGTTTCTGTTCTTTGGTCAGAGTGGTATCTCCTTCCATTTCAGAATACTTCTTTAAAGTTGCATTTACTACGTTGGCAACAGAACCACATTGTGCATCACAAATCTGCTGTGCCTTCTTCATATCACCGGCAGCAAGAGCAGCTTTAATATTTGCAACGAATTTCACCAATGAACCTTTACCGAAAGCGGCACGGATAGCAATGTAACGTTCAATGCTCAATGCAAGTACGGTCAGCAACAGAGTTTGGATAACAGGAACGATAAATCCACCTTTATATATAGTACCGAGGAAGTTTCCTGGCAATGGGTGGTTGTTCGGGTCATTGTTCATAAAGTTGGAAGGATTTCCAAGCACAAATTGAAAGATTAGCACGGCAATGATAAAACAAATTACGATTACCCAACCGGCAGATTTGATGCCCTTAAAGGAGGCAGACTTTTTTTGAGTAGTTTCCATGATGCAAAATTTAATTGTTGGTATTTAAATTGATTATAAATGTAAAGCATAGGGATATAACTCTCCTCTTACGAACCTTCAGGACGTAACCACTCTTGCAACCTCACTTTTGCATCATGACTTTCACGTACATAAAGAGGGCTACCAACTTTCAATTACTTCAAGAAAGAAGGGGCAAAGAAGAAAATTAAATAAAGGAGATGTAGTATATTAAATGAGGATTCGCCGAAGCGTAAAAATGTAGTAATCACTACCCGTTAATGCATAATAGGGTGCTTTATCTGAAAAATACAGTTTAGTCTGTCCCTGAACAAGTAAATTCTCGTGATTAGATAGAATCAAAAATATATTTCTGAGGAACAGATTGTCCTCAAGAACTCTACGTAAACGCTGCTGGTTAGAAGTGTATATTTCCGTAAGAGGTTTAGTCCCAAGTTCTACATCCGATGACCATACAAGTTTTGCATGACTAAATGTAGTATTCGGTTCATCAATATTAATATCGGAAACAGCAGAGATAGAAGATGTAGAAGTGGAAGCCGCATAGTCATCAGTTAATTCGCTACCTGCTTTAGTAAAGTCAATGGCTTTACCGCTAATGCTGCAAACCAGCATTATAAAGGTACAAATCCAAAATGTCTTTACAGTTGTTTTCATGTCGTCTTATAATTCTACAATAATAAACAGTTCGCGTTTACATTTGTTTTCCAATATCGCTATTTTTTATATAAAAAGATGGAATTCCCACAACTCAAGTCATGTCTTATTTTCCCTCTTATTATGAAGTAAAGGTACAAATAAAGTATGTAACACAAAAGTAAATAAGTATATAAATTACTGGCATTAAGGACTTTTAATCATTGAAACATGTAGCGTAAAAAGAATATTCCACTAATTAAATTCGAATGTTTAGTTAGATATATCCAAGCACGAATAAAGGTACAAATGATAGTCTATTTTTTATAAATTAAAAGGTTTATATTGATTTCAATAGCTAATTCATGAAAGCAGCCAAACGAAAAAAGCCCCTGTATCATCAGAT
>USLU01000163.1 GCA_900555635.1 uncultured Bacteroides sp. | reverse complement strand
TTGGCTTCGTGCAAGGTGACCTCGCCCGTCCGAACTGGCAGTTTATCGATGCCGACCACGGTCGCTACGCAACCAAGATGCTGGAATCGTTCTTAGCCAAAAAACCTGATCTCGTATTTCTGGAAGGATTTACCGACCTTGCCGAAAACGCAGCCTGGTGGCGCAGTTCGGATAAAATCTACTATGACTATCCCAACCAACGCATCAACCTGCTCCGCAAGTACAGCAACCGTCCTTTCCCGACCAGACAGAAATTGGAAGCGGAAGCCTGCGACTATTGTTTCAACGGTTCGGTTTCGGGCAATAAGATAGAAACGCTGTTGATGGAAACAGAAATGAACAATGCTCCCGAGCAGGGCGTGGTGAAATACTGCAACGACACGAAGTACAACGGTGGTTGGCACGCCAACCTCACTTCCGGCAGCTTGAACACATTGAGATGGAAAGAAATACCTTTCCGAACCGGAACATCCACTATCCGCTTCCGCTACTCCAGCAATAACGCAGCCAGCGTACGTTGCCAAATTGGCGACACAATGACCCAAAGCGTAAGTCTCCCTGCCACAGGCGGCGCATGGGAAGAAACCGAAGTAGCCGTTTACTCTCGTGACGCACGTGGATATGCCGACTTCAACCTGATAGTGACCGAAGGTGACATCAGCCTGAACTATGCAGAGATTATCGCAGAGAAATAAAGAAATTAGAATAGTAAAATATGTACCAAACTAAAAATTTACCTATGATGAACAAAAGAGTATTAAACAGTTTTCTCTATGGAACACTGTTGTTTTCATTAGGAACAGGAGTTGTTTCCTGTAAGGATTACGACTCGGATATCGAAGGTCTGAACAACCGCATCACAACCGTTGAGTCCGACATGGACAGATTCAAAGAAAAGATTGAAGCTGCGTTGAATGCTAACCTGACCGTACAAAGCTGGTATCCCAGTGAAGACCAGTCGCAATATACCATCGTATTGAGCAATGGAGACGAGTTGTATGTACAGGCTTCCAATAAAGCCACCCCTTTCTACCAGTTCAAGGTGGAAGAAGGCACATGGAGATATACCAAAGACAAAGGTGCGGGCTGGTATAAAGTGTTGACATTCGGTACCGAACAGGAAATTCCCGGAACAGACAAAGACCAACTGTATTATGACAAGAGCAACGGTTATATCTACATCCAGAAAACGGAAGGACTGGTGCAAACCACTATCACCGCAGACAAGGATACACCGATTTTGGCAGAGAACAAAGAGAATAAAACACTTTCCGTCTATATATACGGCGAAAACTATATTCTTCCCGTACAAGGTGGCGGTTTCAGCGGTATCAGTTCCATTCTCTTCCAAAAACAATTCGTGTTCGAAGAAGATGAATTCCTGGAAGCAGCCAGCTATACCAATACGCAAGGCAAAGTGGTTACTGCCCATACAGCTACCGCCAAGTTCAAGATTCTACCTAAAGACATTGATTTGTCCGAAGCCGACTTCCAGTGCGCGGATATTCACGAATTGAAGCTGACACGTGCGGAAGCGCCCCAACTGTTAGTAAATACAACTAAGAAGTTAGACGAAAACGGCATCTTGAGCGTAGAGTTGACTCCAAGTAACATGACGGCTCCTTACTACGGTGCAGTACTGGAAATCACATTGGACAAGACGACTACAAGTTCCAACTACTTCGTGGTGAAACCGACTTCCTACAGTGCCAACAACGGCGTGTTCGCTTATCGTGAGACACGTACGGTTTATCAGAACTCGGAATCCTTGAAATTCGTCAGCACCGAAAGTCTAGACCTTACCAGGACAATAGGCTGGGGATTCGGTGAAAACGAAGAAGTGAAGTTTGTGGACGAACTGGGATTCAGTGAACTCGCAGTTGCAACCACTTATGAGTTGACAGAAAACCCGAACAATACATTCGAAGTTACTGATAAAGGTGTATTAACTGCCAAAGCTGCTAACAGGTCGGGTAAAGTCAGAATAACTTATACCGTTGCCGAAGAGGAATTCTCTAAAGAAGTATTGATTTACTCACAGGATGAAGCGACCGCTAAGAACGGTATCGAATTGAGAAGTACAACAGTATCGTTGAGTGACATTGAAAGTCTGTACAAAGGTACAAAAGCCTTCATTGTGCAGAATGCCCAAACAACAATGGAAAATCTTGGTGTCACTGCGTCCAAAGCATGGAAACTGGGTACTCAAGCCAATGGCGGCAATTGGGAAGCTATCCCGATGACTACCAACCTTGCAACGATTACACAAGACACTGAGTTAGCTAATGGTGAAGTATGCCTTTACTACGATGCCGCCCAAAAGACCAGTTATCTGTTGGTAGGCCCTCAAGCTGATGGCATAGAAGGCGCTAACCTGTTCGCTATGAATGATGAAGGAACAGACAAAGCTCCTTTCACTCTTAATGAGAAAGAAGTGGGATTGTATGTAGGAAATGTAGGTACGAAGTATGTAGTGGAAGCTCCGACCGCAAAAGAGGAACTGGCTATTCAAATGTATGTAAAAGCCGGTATTGACCATCCGGATACTGACCCGAATCAGAATATACGTATATTAGGCAAGAAATTGGCAATCCCCGGTGTGTATGATGAAGAACTGGGTTACCACTTCAACGAGTTGGATTTGCGCACTACCTTGTATAATTTCAAGCCTGCTGACGCTGATTTCAAAATCACATTGAATAAAGACGACCAGAATGACAAAGTAAAAGAAAAATGGGGTACTAACTTCCAATGGAATGCCGACAACTATACTTTAACATTAAGTCCGGTATGGGCTCTGTATAACTTCAACTTCAACGACAAGAAAGTGAGTGATATGACAGAAGCCAATAATGGTGTCAAACTCTCTTGGACATTCAATGCCGGTAAGGGAGAAACTACCTCTAACGGAAATGAACAGTGGTACATCAAAGACCCGGTTCGCCAGCCGGGTGAAAACACAATCTACATGGGGCTTGACAAACAGCCAAACGCAACGGGAGTCATCAGTACAGATTATGAAATCAAAGTATCTGAAATAACGGGCGACCCGGAAAAGAAGAAATTGTCAGATTTGGAAGTAGGCAAAGTGTATAAATTCGGAGATTACTTCAAGAATCACAATTTCTGGGTAAACGGTTGTTCATGGGATGTTTACGGCGGTCCTAAAAATCTTACCGGAAAGAATCTTCCTGTATTAATAAAATATGATTTTGCCACAAATAAACTTGTGATAACCGATTATGCAAAGAAATACTTTGGCAAAAGAAGGTGTGAATTAAAGTTCCAGTCACAAGGCAATGAGACTACTGCCGGTTTGGAGATTGACAGTGACGAACAGACATTCAAATTAAAGTTAGTTCCGACAACGACCAATTTTCAAATAAAGATTGATTATAATACCGACTTCTCAAATCAGAACCTGTTCTTCAGAATCGTTGAGGGGTAAATCTTAATCTCTGTACAAACCAGAGTAATGAAGATTACTCTGAATAGAGATGCTATCAAACAACCATGCCGTGAAATCGCAAGTCTGTTACAGACCTCGAATTCCGGCATGGCTCTTTTATATTTCATGTAACCTTTTACATCAAACTCACCACAAGATATTTTTTTCAATGTATACAATAAGGATTTCCACTGCATAGAATAAGAATTTTGAGTGCAGTAAACTGCAAGAGTTTATGCAGTCAGGTAGTTGTCACCTTGCTATGTGACTATTATCACCTTGTAAAGTGATAAACGTCACCTTATAAGCTGACAATTGTCACTTTATAAAGTGACTATCTATATAAAAAAGACGAGAAACCTATAAAGATACAAAATTAATCAACGAAAAACAAGAGCAGGGACAATTAAGCACATATTAAGTGTACATTAAGCGGTACTTCATTCTAATATTTATTGTCGAACCGTACTTTTATACCAAAATTATTATTAACTTGTAATATCATGAATAGAATCAGCAAAGTATTTCTGGCTTGTGCGTGCAGCGTCTTCTGCATGAACGGACAAGCACAAAGCAATGCTACATGGACAAACGACTTCTCCAATGCCGGAGAAACACTGAAAGTGGTGGGTCGGGGAATATGCAGTATTGCCGACAATGTATTCCGTTCGAAAGGCGCTTATGCCGTATTCGGTCATCCCGAATGGAAAAACTACTCCTTTTCTTTCAAAGCCCGGGCCCCTAAAAATGCCGAACAGGTGCAGATATGGGCGAGCTTCCGCAATTACAACCGTTTCGACCGTTATGTGGTAGGTATCAAAGGCGGACTGCAAGATGATCTTTACCTGATGCGCACCGGATATATGGGTACGGACGAATTTATGGGAGTCCGCCCGTTAGGTTTCCATCCTGTGCCGGGAGAGTGGTATCGTGTAAAAGTAGAAGTTTGCGGCAACCGTATCCGCATATTCCTCAACGACGAGAAACAACCGCATATTGATCTTGTAGACAAGAATGCCGACCTGGTACCATCGGGTGAAGTTGCTCTGGGTGGAGGATGGATAGAAACTGAATTTGACGACCTCACCGTTACTCCGATGGCAGACGATGCACTGAAAAACGTGAAAGTGGCAGAATATCAAAAGAAGGCCACTCCTACGGAGAAAGAAAACAAACGCCGCCAAGAACGGGCTTCCTATACTTCCGCCAAACTGGCAGCGCTCACCGGCAGCCGCACAGACATCACGCTGGATGGCAACTGGCTCTTTATGCCGGACTATCAACTGGACAACAAGGATAAGGCTGTTTCGGTACAAACGAACGACCAGGACTGGCACATCATGTCCGTTCCTAACTTTTGGACACCAATCCGTATCTGGCTGCATGGCGAAACGATGCCCTCTCCTACCGGTGCACAACCCAAAGGTGTGTCGGACACCTACTACCAACAGGAAACCGACCGCTGTGAAAACTATACATTCGATTATCGCCGGGTGAAATATGCCTGGTACCGTCAATGGCTGGAACTGCCTGCCAATGTGGAAGGCAAGAATCTGACGCTGACCTTCGACGCAGTCTCCAAAATTGCCGAAATCTATATCAACGGAACATTAGCCACTTCACA
>USLU01000162.1 GCA_900555635.1 uncultured Bacteroides sp. | reverse complement strand
ATTTTTATAGTCAACGAAAAAAAAGAAGGTGCATCGTGCATTACGACACACCTCCATAATAATAAATCTGCAATAACAAACGATTATTCCTTTTACCACTAATCAGCTATTCTATTTCAGGAATAAGTTCAACTGCCCTCTTTTTAGTCTCATCCACAAGTTTTGCATAAATTTGTGTGGTCTGTATATTGGTATGACCCAGTAATTTGGAAACAGTATATAAATCGACTCCTAATGTCAACATCATTGTGGCATGCGTATGACGTGCCGTGTGAAAAGTGATATGTTTCGATACATTTGCTTGTTCAGCCCATCGGTATAATATCTCGTTACTACGACCTAATGATATCAGATCCGCAAATACTTTATCGGTATCTTGTGCCATCCCTCTATCAGGCAAATATTTTATTGCTTCAGAACTCAATGGAAGCGATATCGCTTCTCTTGTTTTCTGTTGAATAATGCTAATCATCATATTGCCTTGTTCGTCAAAATGCACATCACCCCACTTTAATGCAACAATATCGCAGTGACGCAAACCGCAAAAACAGCTAAACAAGAATGCTTTCTTTAATAGACCGTTGTAAAAAGGAGTACGAACCATACGGGTAAGTTCTTCCATAGTCAAGTACTCCCTCTCAGATCTACATCGTTTGGGCTTTTCTTCATTCTTAATTTTATCCATAGGATTATTTCTTAAATAATCTTCAAAAACGGCATATCGAAAGCAATAACGAAGCATTTTAAAGTAATGTAGCTGCGTATTTACATGTAACATCTTTTCACTTTTACAATGCTTTTGTTTGGCAGTTTTCAAATAATCAAGAAATCCTAAGATATAGCTTTTATCTACTTTTTTGAGTAATATACCTTTGGGATCATATCTGTCAAGATGCTGGATAATAGCATGTATAGTATCACTTCTAACTTTGTTATCTACACTTAATTCTGCAATTCGCTCCATATACTCAGTCAATTTCACTTTAGACTGTAGTTTGCGGTCAAATCCGAATGCTTTGTTTTGTAGTTCCACTATTTTTTGAGATTTTATAGCATTAGCCAATTTCAAAGTTTCATGATTTCTTTCTTTGTCGGTTTTATCATTTTCAGGTATTATATACAGTTTCAGAAACTCATACTGACGCTTTCCATCCATGTATATATCTAAATATATAGACTGACATCCATTCGCTAACTCTTTTGTCCGAATCTTAATAGGCTCTTTTATTCTCAACTGTTTTTTCATATTCATACTATCAAAATTACATACATATAATTAATATTAGTAACAATGCAGTAACAAAAGTCGCTTGCAAAAGATTTTGCATTTGATTTTTATTCAACACTATTTTTCATTTTTAGTTTTAACATTCTGAATATCAATCTATATAAACTCCAAAACGACACAAAAACAAAGTTAAATTGAATAACAAATCAGTAACAATTAGTTGCTTGAAATAAATAAAACAAAAATACAAATAACACTAATAAAAAATGTGTTATGGCAGATAATAATATGATATTCAATTTATTCTAGAATTATTTAGTCTTTTAAAAACTAAAATGGGTTTACCGGAGAAAAAGCCATGCCGAATTATTGTATTAGATAATAATGTGCCCCAGATATCTCTTTATTATCACCCTATAGCAGGAGATTCCATATCGAAAGCAAAACGTCAAGATTGGAATGTTAGTTACAAATTAGGCGATACATGGAAGCAGGCACGGAAAATAAAGAAAGAAAACAGCTCTTTCTTTAAGGTAGATATCGTAGTATATCCTGAGCTCCTTTTCAGGAACTACATATTATCTAAGGTCTATGAAATCGTTGTAAATGTGTCGCCTGCCATTGAAGTATCTTTATGGAAAGGTATGAAAGTTACTGGACAAGTAATTTTCCCTATATATAATGATTACGGAAAAAAGTACGACCAAATCCGTCCGGGCTACTTGACTATCTCACAATCTATACGGTTACCGCAACAGATATTTGTAAAAGCATCCGTAGGATTCTTTAATAAATATCGATGGGGAGTAGACTTACAGGTACGGCACATCTTCAAGGATGAACGCTTTTCGGCTGAAGCACGCCTTGGGTATACAGGAAGAGGGTATTTTGAGAATTGGGCATATTATCATGGAATAAAATGGACATTAACAGGTAGCATAGGCGCTAACTTTTACTGGCCCAAGTATAACACTCAATTCAGTATAAAAGGAGAACGCTATTTGGAAGAAGAATATGGAGTACGTTTTGACATGATACGTCATTTTCGTTATGCTTCCATCGGCTTTTATGGTATGAAGGTGCAACACGCAGGAAACAACGGTGTAAATGGAGGTTTTCTATTTCAAATAGCATTGCCTCCTTATAAATATAAGAGAAATGGTTACATGCCTCGAGTGTTACCCAATAATTTCGGTTTCCAGTATAACGCAGGAAATGAACGATTTTATGGCAAAGGATATAACGCCGAAGCAAGCGATAACATAATGCAAAAGAATTGTTTTAACCCATATTTTATAAAAACAGAATTGTTAAATTATTAATTTTATTGAGATGAAAATGAAAAGTAAGTTTTTCGGTATCAACGCTAAAATAGCGTTAGCCGCTTTGGCAGTTTGTGGAATGTTTACAAGCTGCTATGAGAAAGAGGACGTAGATGTAACAACCCTACCTGATCCTGAGTATTTTATTTCTTGTAATATCACTGATGCCAGTACAGGTCAGGCTATGACAACTGCAACTGTTACATTAGATGGTAGTCCTATTGATGTAACTACTAAGAAAAAAGTGGATTACAAAGCAGAAGGTTACACTTTGAAAGTTTCTGCTACAGGTTACTATGAAGTAACAAGACAAGTTTATCTGAGTACCGTAGCGGGTGGTCAGACAAGTATTGCTACTGTAAATGTAGCATTGGTTTCAGTAGGTACCGTTACTATTCCTCCTGTTGTTTCTCCCGACGATCCTAGTACTGATATCGACGAAACAGAAGCCGGCAAGATAGCTGATGAAGTTGGAAAAACAGTCACTCCTTCTGATAAAACAATCGATGACATGTTGACTGGTGCTACTGCAACTGCAGAAGAGAAAAAGGAATTGGACAAAACTAAAGAATTAGCAGGTACTATCACCTTTGGCGAAACTACTGCTACTGCTCAAGCAGACGGTTCTATATTGGCCGTTACTCCGGTTGCATTTGCTACCCCGGTTAAGGATGCTGCTATCTATATTCCTTATTTCCAAAACGACGGTTGTGAAATTGCAGGTGATGTAAAAGAAGCTACTGCGCCTACAACAAGAGCCATTGGTGATGTAGCTCCTGCCGACATCAAAGCCGCTTTCTTGGCTAATGCCGCTAAAGCACTGAAGAGAAATGCCGGATTTACACAAAAAATCGGTTATGCTAAAATCAATGTTTTGGAAGGATTCAGTATCTTAGGATATAACATAAAGGGTAAGATGGTTTCTAAGAAACTGACTTTCTTGATTAGCGGTAAATACTATGCAGGCATTGTTACTTACCAAGAAAGTGTCATGATTTTCCCAAGATACTACAACCACAACACCCATGATTCTCATGACTCACACGGTTTCAATCCGAATGCCGGTGGTGGTTCTAATGACTAAGCAACAGATTGTGAATATTGAGTATTAAGAATAAGAGATTGACCGAAAGAAAAAGATTACGGATAATGATTATAAAGAAGTTTTCTATCATTCTGATCCTTTGCTGCCCTATGACACTTTCGGCTCAATTGACTTATGGTACCACCGGTCTGCTCCATGCCCCATCAGCAGAGATGCAGCGAGACAAAACGGTAATGATCGGTGGAAACTTTTTAAACAAGGAGATAACTCCTCCTGGTTGGTACTATCATACGTACAACTACTTTTTGAACGTAACAATCTTTCCTTGGTTGGAAGTAGCATACACTTGTACGCTGTTTCAGTCACAACACATCGGAATAGATTGGAAAGTCGGAAAAGGCAAGTTTACAAATCAGGACAGATACTTTTCTGCCCGACTGCGAGTTTTGAAAGAAGGACAATTGTGGAAGCATATGCCGGCAGTGGTAATAGGAACGTCAGATCCTTACACCGAGTCGGGCGAAGGACAAGTTGCTTCGACTGATGGAAACGGTTATTTCTGCCGATTCTATATAGCGGCAACCAAACACATTTCGATTGGCAAAGAAGAAGTAGGTATACACCTCTCCTATTTGCACAACAATCGAGTGGATTATCCCTTAAACGGTCCTGCCGTAGGCGTTACTTACAACCCTTCTTTTCATCCACAGCTGAGGGTGATTGCAGAGTATGATGCGAAAGATTTTGCGTTTGGTGCTACTTATCTGCTTTTCAACCACTTATGTGCGCAGGTAGAATTACAGAAAATGAAATACTTCACCGGCGGACTTACTTACAAGATTTATCTGAAGTAAAAGCTAGATTCAGAAGCAGATAAGAACAAAAAGAGTTGAAATATTAAAAACAAAAAACAATGAAAAGTAAATTAGTAATATTATCTTTGATGTTGGCAGGTGCAGCAAGCACCATGACTGCACAGACAAAAGAAAAATTCGTCAGCGAGAGCTGGAAGGATAATATCTTTGTAAGTGCAGGTGTGGGCGGTCAAGTCTGCGTAAACCCTGACAATAGTGATTATGGTTTGGGCCATGCAATCACACCCCTAATACATGTATCTGTTGGTAAACTGTTTACTCCGACATGGGGTGTTCGCGGACAAGTTGCCGGCCTGTGGTCAACTTTATATTCTAAGTACGGTCAGACTGGTGACGCTTACAAAGAAATCAAGAACAAGAAGTACTTTACTTTGCGTGCAGACGCTTTGTATAACTTGACGAATGCCATCAGCGGTTATAACCCTGATCGTTTGTTCAGCCTGTCTGTATTTGCCGGTCCCGGTCTGACCTTTGCCAAAACATATGGTAAGCAAGATAAGCTGAATGCTTTGATTAACGGTTCTGTTGGTTTGATGGGACAATTCAACGTCAACCAGTATTTGGATATCAACATTGAAGCAAGAGGTGAGGTTTCTCCTTCTATCTTCGGCAAAGCAAGCAACGCCTATACGGATGGGGCGGGTTCTTTTACCGGA
>USLU01000161.1 GCA_900555635.1 uncultured Bacteroides sp. | reverse complement strand
TCTGGGGAAACGACTGGGTGACTTATCAGGGATATCTCAATGAAGGAACGTTCTTATATATTAAAGCTCGTTGCCAAGCCAAGCAATGGCGGCAGGATGAACTGGAAGTGAAAATTACCTCTATGGAACTTCTTCCCGACGTGAAAGAAGAACTGGTGCAGAAGATCACGATCGTCATTCCCCTGTCTGTCTTGAACTCGGCCTTGGTCACTGAACTTGCCACTCTGACGAAGGAACATCCGGGAAATACGGAACTATATTTTAAAGTAACGGATGATGCTGATGTAACTCACATGTCGGTTGATTTGATTTCCCGTCCGGTTAGACTTTCAGTAGGCCGGGATTTAATAACATATTTAAAGGAACGTCCCGAACTGGGATTTCATATAAATTGATTATATTTATAATATCTGTAAAGTACTAATGTAATGTGGAAATATTTTTTGTTTAGCTATTTTTTTATTTGTAGTAAAATATAATTTTTGCATTAGTAAATTAGCTTTAATAAAATGGGAAATAAAGGCTTTTTACAGCATTTATTCCCCATTTTATTAAAGCTAATTGTTAGAGTTGGATATTGTAAGATTATGCCTTCCTGAATTCAGGATTTTTATTTTATCTTTCGTATATGGTACTTCTATTGTTATACCATCTGGTATGCATAAAGACATATGAATTTGATTCTTTTTTCGTTTTAATACAACCTGAACCTTTCCGGCAATAGTTTCAATCGTAGCTGACGCATTTGTTAAATCTCCCATTTGTGGGGCAACACGAATAACTTTGAATCCTGGAGTTATAGGAGTTATACCACAAACTTTTTGACTTAACAAAGTTAATGGTCCGCCACTCCATGCATGATTTATGGTACCACCTCCGAAACCTTCCTGACCAATTCCCCAACCTTCGAATAATGTGGTATAATCTTTGTAACTCAACATCTTTGAATAACGTTTTTTCATACGATATAAAGCAAATGATGGTTCATTCATTATGAAAAGAGCTTCTAAAACATATTTTTCCATGTACGGGCTTGCATGATATTCATTTTTGAATATTTCCAAAAGTTGTGGGTATTTGTCAGAAGAAGCTAATCCAGATACCACAGCCATTGCTTGTGCACGATCATCTGTTGCATGGGTATACAGTGGAGAACGATAACAAGTTCCGGTCCAGAATTCTGAATCAAATTCTTTCTCAATCCCACGCATCAAAGATGATATCTCTTCCACGTCAGATGACTTGCCTAATTGTCGGGCAAATTCTCGTTCTGCTTTTAAAGCTAAATAGTACCAACAATTTGTCAATACTCCCATATCAATATTCTCTCCCCAATCTCCCCAATTCCAGTCTCCTTTTCGTTCAATAACTAATCCTTTCTCATTTATTTTCCATACTTCGTGTAAATAGCGGTGTATACGATCATAAATATCCGGGATAAAACTATTATCTCCGCTATAAAATGCTAACGTGTAAAATCCATACCAACCAATAGTTGCCAATGTCTGTAGCGGAAGTTCTCTCCTATTACCGGGAATAGGAGAAAAGAATATCCCATTCGGTTTCTGCCAATTTATTAATTCATACACACCTTTGAGGGCTAATTGATAACTGGAAGGAGAAAGTGCATAAAATGCTTCGCCTAATTCATTTACCTCATCTCCCCACCATTGCGCACGTTCACGATCTGGGCAATCCATATAATTATCGCGCATAGTTATATATAATGTGCGGGCAGAGCGTTTCCATAATTCATTCAAGAAAGGGTCATTACAATAAAAATTACCGGAGATTTCTGTATTATATCCTGTTTCCCTAAATTTCAAACTGACAATCTTAACTCCTTTAGGAATAATATACTGAACTTCATGCCCATTCATCCAGCCATAACTTTCATATTCTTGCAATCCGTTCCGAGTGATATATTCTGCACGAACATTGTATTCAGAACCACCACAATAATTATCAGTTCGTATATTGATCTTTTTACCAGCAGGAGCCTCCACTTTTAAATAGGGGGTAATCTGACAATTATACGGCAGACGGCAATAGACTGTATCTTTATTAGCTGAATATCGAATACTGATATAGGGGCGTAGTCCATAATCTTTCCATAAAGGAATCGGGCGTTTTATTAGTTTACCAAAAGGAGAAACACCTACCTCTGAAACGACAATGGCTTTCGGAATAACTCCTCTATATCCGGGTAGATTCCATCCAAGCTTCTCTTTTCTGGCATCAAATAAAATATTACTTTCTGCCAAGCGCCAATTGGGATTAGGTGGTGTCATGGTATTCTGATATGCGGTATATACATCACTCTCCCAGCTATCATCAGATAAAATATTTATCTCTGGTGAAGTTGCTTCAAAAAAAAATGCTGCCAGACCACTATTGTTATGACTAAATCCGGATTTTCCAAAGTGCCAAACTAAAACAGCAATTGTATTTTCTCCTATTTGTAAAAAAGGAGCTATTTCAACAGGATCATAATAAGTATCGTAAGGTGAGGGAGTTCGTTTCAGTCCTCCTTCAAATACCACCATTTGGCCGTTAATCCACAACCAATATTTACTGTCTGCTGCAATATTAGCAATAAGGGATCGGGGAATATTATCAATATGTACCGTTTTACGGTATATCAGCCAAGTATTTGTAGCACTATTACAAAGTTCCCCGCTTATCCACTGCGCTCGGGTGTTATCTGAATTTTGGGCTTGAATATGTGCTGCTGTTAATATGCCCACTATTAAAGATACGATAATTTTTTTCATTAGTTATGTGAATCAATGTTGAATGAACTTTACCTCAAGGTGAAAGCTACAGAGATTGCTTTTCAACCTATAGAATTAGAAGCTGGAAAGAAATCTCTGTAGCTTATTTATTCTGATTACCTATGAAAATGATTCATCTGCGAAGTGGATTATTCTTTCAGTGTATTATATAATGCTTTAACTTCTTCGGTTGTCAAAGCACGATCATATATACGAGTTATAGCAATTTGACCTTTATAGGCTCTGTCTGCCTCATTTGCAGCACCAGCGTCGCCACCAATTACGAACCATTTGTTTCCTGGAAATTGGAATGAATTACCACTAGCAGGGGCTCTTTGTACTTCAACTTTTCCATCTACATACAATTTAATGGCATCTGCATTTCCTGTACCGTCCCAAACGCCCACAACATGATACCAAGTTTCCTCTGGAACTTCACCCAGTGGAGGCATATTACAAGCTGAATAATTACCTATATAAGGTTCAAAACTCCAGTAGTTATCTTTATCTTGTCAAATAATAGCAACACCGCCACCACCATGACAACCCATCGGAATCGGACTACTTTCTCCATAATCTTTAGCACTCACATATAATTCCATCGAAAATCCGTCAGCAATTGCATTTTGGAAATTTAAGTTTTGGGTGAAATCAACAGTATAGAATCCACTGGTAATTTTATTTTGATTTACTGTTGCCGGATCGAATTTGGCAATATAACCAAATGTCTCATTTTCAACCATGGTCAAAGTAGGACCGGCAAATGTTTTAATTGGCATTTTCATTGCAGAAAGATCTTCTGCAGTACCATCTGCATTGAACTTAACATCGAGCAACTCTGCCAAATCCACAGCACCTGCTTGTCTGATTTCTATACTTTTTGTTGTAGGATAAGCAGATGATTCAGAGGTTACTTCCACTGTTGCAGTACGTATTTTTGCGATATCACTTGTGGCTACTGTAAGCACTAACTGCTCATTTGTTAATGATTTTTGAGTAATCCATTTTACATTTTCAGGAATGATACATTTCAATGAAGGTAAATTAGTACTAATTGCGACAATGACATCTTTTCCTTCCTTTCCGACAGATGCATTTTCGGGAGTTACTATTAACCTTGGACCACCCGGTTGAATACAGTTCAATATGAAGTCCGGAACAGATGAATTTTGAGTAGAAGATAATATAACTTGAGCTTTTCTTTCTTCCAACCCTTCATTCTCGGTTGCTGTAAATGAAACTTCTTTGAAACCGACTCCTTCTGCGATATCAACTTTAAACCATTCGTTACCTTCAGGAATTGTTATTTTCCAGTCCAGGTTGCTCATTACCCTCAATGTTAGATTTTCAACATTACCAGTCAAGTTATAGTCTCCACCACTGATACCACCAACAGAATTTCCGTTTTTATCAACCAAGCGTAATACAGGAGGCTCTTTTACTCCATCTTCAGAATTGTCTGAACAGGAGAAAATACCCATACACATGAATAATGCAAGCATCATCCAGACATTCATTAATAAATTCTTTTTCATTAGTTTATTCATTATAAGTTATACATTGTGGCAGTGTAAACTGCTTTATTAATTGTTCTATGAAACTCATTATTTATTTGATGACCGATACTTCTTTAGGGGCTTTCACTTCTGATATTACATTGCCATTTGCTTGTCTCTCATGGTAAATTTGTATTTCACCATAGGGAGTTGGAAATGTACCCTTCACCCACTGTAGATCTCCTAAATGAGGAGTTATACGTACTTGACGACATCCAGGTTCTAGTACTTCCACACCTAAAATGTGACGACTTAACCAAGAAGTTGGGCCTGAAGCCCAACCGTGGCACAAACTATGGCGGAAGCCTACATAGCAATAAGCACCACAGTCACCATGAATATCTTTTTTCCCTTCCGGCACTAATTCATCAATGGGAGCTGCATTCGGAATCCAATTGATATCGAAATCTTCCCAAAAACTAGTAGCTCCTAAGTCAATCATTGCTCCCCAATGTTCACGAATCACGTCCAATGCCCCTTGATAATTGCCGGCCGCAGCCATTGCTTCCAACATATAATAGCCATAAAAAGTAGAGAAGCCTTGTGCGCCATTTATTGAAAGAAATTCTTTATCAGCTTTTGGGGCATCAATTAATCCTGTAATCGCCATTAATGCGGCCACTTGCTTGGAGCCGGGAGCATCGGGAGCCGGGCAGGAAGCTAAAAACTTTTTATAAACTTTGGATGCAGCTTTTACCAATTTCTTCTCGGCAGCTTTACAGTCATTAGACAATTGTCTGTCTTTAAATAGTTCTGCAAATTCAACTCCGACTCGCATTCCCCAAACCATTAAGGCTTGG
>USLU01000160.1 GCA_900555635.1 uncultured Bacteroides sp. | reverse complement strand
CAGCCGATAAAATTGGCGTGGCGGAAAATAGTATGGTTACTATCCTTTTTCTTCCCCTAATAGTCATTCAAAGAGAAGTTTCTAGACAAGTATAATTTGCATTATAGTTTTCTAATACTATCTTATTCAAAGTATATACTAACCCTTTCAAATTTTGTTCCCGGACTTTACTTTTCAATTGACATTCCCATAACAAGATAACATGCCATCCCATATTTCGGAGTTGCATTCGTTCTTTCAAATCTCGTTCTTTATTCCTTTCTATTTTTTCTTTCCAGAATTCTGTATTGGTCTTCGGCAAAACATAATATTTACACCCTTCATGTCCATGCCAGAAACAGCCATTTACAAAGATCACTGTTCTATACTTTCTTAACACAATATCAGGAGTTCCTGGCAACTTTTTCACATTAACACGAAAACGAATACCTTGGGAAAATAGATATTTCCGCACAAGAATCTCCGGCTTCGTATTTTTACTACGAATATTCGACATACACTTCCGCCGTTGCTCTTTTGTTAAAACGTCTACCATACATCAACAAAATTTAAATGCAAAAGATAAATGATTCCTAATGCAAAGATAAAAATTATCATCCATGAATTATAATATTAAACACAAAGAATGCACTCATTATCTCTTCAATCCCCATACTCTCAAAACAAGCACCGAAATATTTATGGACGCCTTTAACTAAATTCGCGATATTTTCACTACATTCACAGCATGAAATGCAGAATTATACTCAAACTATTAGCAATTCTCTTTTTTACAGGATGTTATAACAGAGAACAGATTTCCCAGCTCGACGAGGCGGAAGCACTGTTACAGAATAAACCGGACAGTGCCTTAACAATTTTACGACAACTAAAGCCGGAAGGAAACCAGGCAGAACAGGCCAGATATGCGTTGCTTTATTCAGAGGCTTTAGACAAAAATCACATCAAAGCAACCAATGATTCGCTCATTTGCCAGGCTTGGAGCCATTATAAACATCATCCCAAAGATTTACGCCGCCAATGCAAGACTCTTTATTATTGGGGACGGGTTAAACTGCGCGCAGGAGACAAACCGGGAGCGTTACGTCTTTTCCTAGAAATTGAAGAGAAACTGAAAGACACCAATGAGCCTTATTATGCAGGGCTTTTATATAGTCAAATCGGTGAAGTGTATTATGACCAAATGAACTATAGCCAGGCCTATCACTATTTTCGTGAAGCTCGCAATAACTTCCGACAGTCCAATAACACTCGCGAAGAAACAGAGGCAACTCTCGATATGGCAGCCGCAACTTTCAATTCAAAAGACATGGAGAAAGCTATGCGGCTCTATTCTGCCGCACTCGATTTGGCCGATGAACACAAGTACGATAAGTTAGCTAAAGCTAGCCTTACCAATCTTGCTTCTCTCTATGTAGTGTCAGGCAAGAAACAAATTCCTCATGACCTACTGCAACGCATCGAATTTTCCGCCCGGCAAGACACGGTATACGGGTATCATACGCTAGTAGATGTGAATCTTCTGAAAAACCGTATAGACAGCGCACGCTACTATCTGGCACTTGCAGAAACACATTCCACCGATATACGTGATATGGCAGACCTGCAATACACCGCTTATCGGATTGAGGCGCAAGCCAAGAACTTCGAGAAAGCAACCAAGAAGATACACCATTATATCTATCTGACTGACTCGCTGACACGTTCAAATATGCAATTCTCCGCCGGTATGGTGGAACGTGACTATTTCAAGGAACGCTCCAAATTTGCCGAATACCGGATGAAGAACCGTACTACCTGGGAGATTACCATAGCAAGCGTAATTTTTCTAATAATAGGGGTAGCATACTACACCATCCGTCAACGTCTGCGCCTGCAACGCGAGCGTACCGACCACTATCTGCTACTCGCCGAAGAAGCCAACGCCCAATACAAAACCCTGACAGAACATATGGAAGGACAGCGCAATGCAGAAATCCATTTAAAAGGTTTGATAGCTTCACGCTTTGACATCATTGACAAACTGGGAAAGACTTACTATGAGCGTGAAAATACCGCATCACAACAGGCGGCTATGTTCCACGAAGTGAAACAGATTATCACCGATTTTGCAGAGAACAATGCAATGTTGCAAGAGCTGGAACTTATCGTAAATACCTGCCATGATAATGCAATGGAGAAGTTACGGAATGATTTTCCATCAATGAAAGAAACTGACATACGACTGCTTTGTTATATTTTTGTAGGTTTCTCACCACAAGTAATCAGTTTGTTCATGAAAGATACGGTTGCCAATGTATACGCCCGTAAATCACGACTCAAATCGCGTATTAAATCGGCAGAAACAGCCAATAAGGAGTTGTTTTTAGCACTTTTCGGATAGGTGTTAGGCCTGTGTTAGAAATCTTAGAACACATCTTTTATAATCCATTGAATATCAACACTCTTTAAATCAAAGTGTTAGATTTACAAGATTGCATCATAACCCGATTTTGATGCAATCTTATTACTTTTGCATTCGAAAAATTAGAAAAAAGAAAAGATTATGAAGAAGATTGTTATTCTATTAAGCGCCATACTTTTCATGGTAGCTTGCGAAAAAGGAAACGAAGAAATGAAAGAAGCCAAAGTAGTGGTATCCGTTTATGATGAGAATGGAAAAATTGTAACGGGCGTTCCCGTAAAAATGTATAATGAAAAAGATTATAAGATTCTTGAAAAAGATAATTTAACCTTGCCAACCGCAATCACACAGACCAATGAAAGTGGTATAGCCATCTTTGTACTGCCACGAGAGGAATGGTTTACAATGCAGTCGCAACGGTTCCTGACATTCGTGGTACAAGAAGGGGGTGGTCCTGACAACTATCAGATATGGTCTTCCGGCAAAACCGTAGAAGCCGGAAAAGCCGTAAAAGTAGAAATACGTTTAACCCAATTCCCTAACTAAGCCTTTATCACATGAAGCAAACTAGACTTTATATAATAACCGCACTTTGTCTGCAAATGTTTTTGGGAACAATATTACTAAGTTGCAGCACCGAAAATGACGAATACAAGAAAGATTCACCTTCGGCAGCAAATCCTGTTGAACCCATAGGGGCTTCACTTGAAGATTTCTCCATAGAACAATTGCCCGCAAAAACAATTTATGCATTAGGAGAGAATATAGACTTAACCGGCCTTAACGTGACAGGCAAGTATGATGACGGGAAACAACGCCCCGTAAAGGTTACCCCGGAACAGATCAGTGGTTTCTCATCATCTGCCCCTGTCGATAAACAGGAAGTAATCATAACAATAGAAGGAAAACAGAAAAGCTTCTCCGTGCACATTTCTCCTGTCCGTGTAGAAAACGGAGTATTGACGGAAATATTGAAAGGATACAATGAAATCATACTTCCCAATAGCGTGAGATCAAT
This sequence comes from uncultured Bacteroides sp., assembly GCA_900555635.1. Taxonomy (GTDB): domain Bacteria; phylum Bacteroidota; class Bacteroidia; order Bacteroidales; family Bacteroidaceae; genus Bacteroides. The sequence continues at coordinate 1,747 of USLU01000160.1, read as the reverse complement.
CCCGAAAGCTGCCTTCAGCAACAGCCAAACAGCAAAGGTAGTACTCAATGAAGGACTAAAATCGATTGGAGATATGGCTTTCTTCAATTCGGCCATTCAGGAAATAGTATTTCCATCAAGCCTGGAACAGATGGAGGAAAACATTTTCTACTATTGCCGGAATTTGAAAAAAGCAGATTTAAGCCAAACGAAACTCACCAAACTTCCCGCCAGCACTTTTGTATATGCGGGCGTTGAAGAAGTGCTGCTGCCTGCGACACTGAAAGAAATCGGAGCACAGGCATTCCTTAAGACATCTCAACTGAAAACGATTGAGATTCCGGAAAATGTAAAAACAATCGGATTGGAAGCATTCCGGGAAAGTAGCGTTACAACCGTGAAGTTACCGAACGGCGTTACAACCATGGCGCAAAGAGCCTTTTATTACTGCCCGGAATTGGCGGAAGTGACCACCTACGGGAGTACTTTCAATGATGACCCCGAAGCTATGATCCACCCCTATTGTCTTGAAGGATGTCCGAAATTGGCTCGCTTCGAAATACCTGAAAGTATTCGGATATTGGGACAGGGATTACTGGGTGGTAATAGGAAAGTGACCCAATTAACCATTCCGGCAAACGTCACACAGATTAATTTTTCGGCTTTCAATAATACAGGTATTAAAGAAGTAAAGGTAGAAGGGACAACACCTCCGCAGGTATTTGAAAAAGTATGGTACGGATTTCCGGATGATATTACCGTCATTCGTGTTCCTGCCGAATCTGTGGAAAAATATAAGAACGCAAATGGTTGGAGGGATTTCACAAACAAGATAACAACGTTCTAACAGTTCTCCAGTTTTTCGATTATAATCGAATAAAGTTGGTTTAATATCGATTTTTCCGGCTATTATCGAAAATATAGTGTTTTCTTAAGTTATTTCGATTATAACCGGAAAAATCAGTACTATTAGTTTATCTATTTAAATCCCCCCATTCACCCCCAAGCCGAACAGAGCAAAATCGCCCAGACAAGGATCATCCGGAAAGACTGTAGCCAATGCTGCCGTTATCTGACGGGCATTTTTCAAAGAAAAAGTTTCCGTATCCGTCAACTTGAAATAATGTGCTACCCGGCATACATGTGTATCTAAAGGAACAATCAAATCTCTGCGATCAAAACTTTCCCAAATCCCCAAATCGACCTCCGAATCCCGACGAATCATCCAACGCAAAAACATATTCAGTTTCTTTTGAGGACTTTTGGCAGAAACTTCAAGAAATGCACATAACTTTTCCATTGGTATTCCGGGATATAACATCAAAGCTTCCTCCAGACTTTCAAACTGTGTATAAGCTATATATAATCGCCGAAAGTATCCATAAAAATCAGCATACGACAACATCCGATAAAAGCTATTGGTTGCTCCTGAAGAAAAATCCTTCTCCCACTGGCAGGACAATACATACTGATAAGGCGAATCTCCCATTAGCCCGTGCAATTCGTCCGCTTTCTTCAAGATCTGTTTGCGATTGCCAAAACTCATAATCGCCGTCAGCAAACCGCTGACTTCGATATCCTGTTTCAGCGTATAACGATGGGGAAACTGCACCGGATCGCTTTGTATAAAGTCTGCGCGATGATACATCTCCGCACACATTAAAAGTTTATTCTTTATATCTTCAGTCATTTCGAGAAAGTATCAAGTATTGAAAGTACAAAAATACATATTCTAGTTGGATTTCCTCTTTAAGTAAATGATAGATTG
>USLU01000159.1 GCA_900555635.1 uncultured Bacteroides sp. | reverse complement strand
TTAACTCAATTTTGGAGGCAAAAATACGAAACTTTTCTCATATATCCTGTAATCCATCTCTTTTTTGTATCTTTGCCGCCTCAAACTAATAGGTATGACAGGACAAAAGACACCCACTGCGTTGGGTACGGAAAAGATTGGGAAGCTTTTAATGCAGTATGCCATTCCGGCAATTATCGCCATGACGGCGTCTTCTCTTTACAATATGGTAGATAGTATTTTCATCGGTCACGGGGTGGGTGCGATGGCTATTTCCGGATTGGCGTTAACTTTCCCGCTAATGAATCTTGCCGCGGCTTTCGGCTCACTGGTCGGTGTCGGTGCGGCTACATTGATTTCGGTGAAGCTGGGACAGAAAGATTATGATACCGCACAGCGGGTTTTGGGAAATGTGTTTGTATTAAACCTTATTATAGGTATTTCTTTTACGGTAATTGTTCTTCCTTTCCTCGATCCGATACTTTACTTTTTCGGGGGAAGCGATGAAACGGTGAAATATGCCCGTGAATTTATGCAGGTTATCTTGCTCGGAAATGTGGTTACCCATTTATATCTGGGACTGAATGCAGTGCTCCGTGCTTCGGGCCATCCGCAGAAAGCGATGATGGCAACAATAACGACAGTGATAATCAATATATTGCTTGCGCCATTGTTTATTTTTGTATTTGACTGGGGAATCCGTGGGGCGGCTACGGCTACGGTTTGTGCACAGTTGATCGCATTGGTCTGGCAGCTTCATTTGTTCTGCCGTAAAGACGAGCTGATACGGTTGAAAAAAGGTATTTTCCGTTTGAAACGGAAAATCGTGCTGGATTCATTGGCTATCGGTATGTCTCCCTTCCTGATGAATATGGCTTCTTGTTTTATTGTGATTCTGATTAATCAGGGATTGAAAGAATATGGAGGTGATTTGGCAATCGGAGCATTCGGTATTGTCAATCGCATCGTCTTTGTCTTTATTATGATTGTGTTGGGATTGAATCAGGGGATGCAGCCTATTGCGGGATATAATTTTGGTGCGAAGCTCTATCCCCGTGTGACGAAAGTGCTGAAAGCAACCATTTGCTGTGCGACTGTAGTGACGACGATTGGTTTCCTGATAGGTATGTTCATTCCGGAAATCGTATCTTCCATCTTTACTTCGGACGAAGAATTAATCAATATTGCTTCTAAAGGTTTTCGTATTGTGGTATTTTTCTACCCGATTGTTGGTTTTCAGATGGTAGCTTCCAACTTCTTCCAGAGTATCGGAATGGCAAGTAAAGCCATTTTCTTGTCGCTGACGCGGCAGATGTTATTTCTGGTTCCCTGTTTGTTGATTTTGCCTCATTATTATGGACAAATAGGCGTTTGGGCCAGTATGCCTGTGGCAGATTTGGCGGCTAGTCTTATATCCGGAGGTATGTTGTGGTGGCAGTTCCGGCAGTTTTCATTATCAAGTAATTTGAAACATTAAAAAAAGGAAATATGATAACTTCACAAATGTCTTACGAGGAATTGGCGAATGAAGTAGCAAAGGACTATATGGACGTGAGCATGATAATGCGAAAAAAAATGCCGGATGCTCTAAAGTATTTCCGCAGGCAAAGCAGATTTCCGATGTTTCTTTTCTCTACAGTCACTTCACCCAGGAAGAACAAATGGATTTTGATATTTTTCGCCAAGAGTAAGCGACGTTTGAAGCAATATGTTGATAGCTTTCTTGTTTGTGTCAGAGAAACAGATCACGGCAAGTATGTTTATCGATACGATTTACCGACTAAAGAAGGTTCTGTCCCCGGTGTGACTTTTTATCCTCCTCATTTTTTCAGCAGATATGCCCTGCGGATGGGGTTGGAACTCACCGGAGAGGATCTGATAAAAAGGTATTTTAAAACGAACACCGCCATGCGCTATAATACCGACCATTTATTCTTGAGTGAAGAAGAAATGAAAGAGTTGCTGAATCCTGTGTGGTATACCAGTCCGGATGGCATCTCGCTCGGGTCGGTTATGATGGTGTCCGGCATGGAGCTTTTTATCTGCAAGACTTTCGTTCCTTGGAATATGTGTAAAAAGGATCAACTGATAACATGTGGAAAAGAGGAAATGTTCCGATTGCAAGAGGATCTTGAACTGGATACACATGAGGAGGACGTTGTGAGTCGGTCAGAAAATAATAAGATTGTTCAAGAGTTTGCACGGATGATATTGGAGCTTATAGATAAGGCTGGTTAAATTCTCAACGATACTCACCCCTATGAGAAAAAATACTCATACCTATGAGAATATATTCCCATTAGTATGAGTATTTTTTCTCATAGGGGTGAGTATTATCCCTTGTCAGAATATTCGGAAACGCCACTTTATAGCCTTTCTGATAAAGGTTTTACCAATCGAATAAATCGATATATTGGTCGAATTCTGGTTTATTTTCGATACCATGTTTTAGAAAGACAGCGACAATCTGCTTTTGTTCGTCAGGATGTAGCATTCGTTCTTTGTTGCGGATGCGGTAAAACATACTGCGCCCCATCAAAGAATATAATTCTTTGCGGATGGTGACAGCCGTAGAATAGGGGAGGTTGTCCAATATGTGGTCTATTCCGCATGCAAAGCGTGAAGTGCAGTATGGTTTGAAAAAGTTGCAGTTGTCTTCGTTTCCTATTATATGGTTGGGATTGACTGTCCGGAAATCAGGAACGTTTTGCGGTATACAGAGCGTAGCTTGATAGCGTAGGCATTTATTACGGCGCGGACATTTGCTGTGGGTGCAGTATAAATAATTCTTTGGGACGTCGTTAAAGTCAATTTTTGGGTTCATGATTTTTATATCTTATCAATGATACAAATATAGGTGTTTTTTATCCTGTAGACAAGATAAAAATGCTATTGTTTTATCTTGTGAATGGGATGAGGCGATAAATAGTCAATTCTATTTGTTTCAAAAGTAGCCTATTTTTACAGGAGAATCAATAGAGAAAGTAGCTGGTCGGCATCGAATTACCTATGGAAAGACATTGCAAATTTATAACTCTATACTTAAAGGGGTGAAGCTGAAGAAAGATATATTGGCTACTTATCGAAAGCGTGCTATCAATGCTCATTTATTATCCAAACTTCGGATGATAGGTGTTGTGATGAAAGTCTGGACCGGATTCTTGCCGGACACTCTATTGATAAGTCTAATAATAAATGATAGATGAAATAATAGAGAGAATCCAGTAATATTTAATATGGAATAATCCAATCTTTTTCTTATCAACCAATCATATAATAAATAATAAATCTTATCTTTGTATATTATATGATAGATTACGATTATGACAAAGAGTACGATGGGAACTAAACTTCCCCGCAAGTTGATTTCGAAAATGCAGATTGTAGGCGAACAAATAAAATTGGCTCGTTTGAGACGGAATTTGAGTATTGCGCAGGTAGCAGAACGCGCTACTTGTTCGGAACTTACGGTCTCACGGGTGGAAAAGGGATTGCCTACTGTTTCTATTGGTATTTATTTGAGAGTACTCTATGCTTTGCAGCTGGATGGTGATATTCTTTTATTGGCAAAAGAGGATAAAATGGGCAAAGCATTGCAGGACTTGAGCTTGAAGCAACGGGAGAGAGCGTCTAAAAAGAAAACTAGTCAATGAAAAAGATAGAAGTATATGCCGATTTTGATTGGCTGAAAGATATAGAATTGATTGGTGAATTGAGCTATGAAGTGCTTCGTGGTTCAGAAACGTATGGATTTCAGTTTAGTAATGATTGGCTGAAAAAATATGGGGACTTGTTTTTAAGTGAAGATTTGAATAACTATCCTGGAATACAATATGCCCAACAAGGCAAAGGTATCTTTGGATGTTTTTCTGATGCTTTACCCGATCGCTGGGGACGAGCTTTACTGAACAGACGTGAGCAGTTGTTGGCAGCAGAAGAAAAACGTGCTGTACGTCGACTGACTTCATTTGATTATCTAGTGGGCATTGATGACTTTTCTCGGATGGGTGGTTTTCGTTTTAAAGAGAATCCTAACGGTGATTTTATCAATATCAGTAATAAATTGCGAATACCTCCACTTACGGCTGTCCGGGAACTGATGTATGCCAGTCAGGAGATTGAGAAAAGTGAAGAACAGAATCTTTTGCCAGATAAAAAATGGCTGATTCAGCTAATTCAACCCGGTACCTCTCTTGGAGGTGCACGGCCAAAAGCGAGTGTGACTGATGAACAGGAAATATTGTATATCGCTAAATTTCCATCCCGGAAAGATGATTATGATGTCGGTCTATGGGAACATTTTTGTCATCTTCTGGCAGCGAAAGCTGGAATCAGGGTAGCTTCAACCGGAGTACTTGCTACAGAAAGTAAATATCATACCTTTTTATCCAAGCGGTTTGATCGGAGAGATGATGGAAAGCGCATTCATTTTGCTTCCGCTATGACTCTGCTTGGATTGATGGATGGAGCTAATGCTGGTACAGGGAATGGTTATCTGGATATTGTTGACTTTATGATACAGGGTTGTACGAATGTAGAAGTTAATCTTCAAGAGCTTTATCGTAGAGTAGCATTCAATATCTGTGTGGGTAATACGGATGATCATTTTCGTAATCATGGCTTTCTATTAACTCCCAAAGGGTGGACTCTTTCTCCGGCGTATGATATGAACCCGACTTTGAATGAACAGCAAAGTTTGCTAATCTCCAGTTCTTCTTGTGAGTCGGATTTGACGATTTTGTTGGATGCTTGTGAGGATTATATGCTTAGCAAAGACATGGCTGTAAAAATAATTTCCGAAGTAGTTGACACTATGAAAGGTTGGCGTCAATTGGCTATGAGGCTCCAAATTTCGAAGCGTGAGATAGATTTATTTGCCCACCGTTTTGATAGATACAGTTCCTTTGTTTTCTCTGCTGTTTGAATGGGCTGTAGTGTTATCAGGACAATAAAATTCAACCTCCTTTTCCCTGATGGTAAATTCTACTCTCGCTCCATTAATGAGCGGCAGGTTATGAGTCACGTGTCCTACCGGAAAATTGAAATAGACCGGATGATCTCTTCTGCGATAATACACGAAAAAAAATGATGCCGGATATGTTTCCTCATTAAAACAGGATTGTGTAAACTTTAAAACGATTCGAATAACCGGCTTTTTTTAATACAATATTCTGTCTTTGATTTTCACTAAACATTTATACCTCTCTCTTGTTATTTTCCGAAAAGTATTTGTACCTTTGTCATTGGAACGTAGTATGCCTTTGTGGTATGCGATTGTGCGTTTCCTCGGTGAACAGGAAATCGTAGCGGATTTTTTTT
>USLU01000158.1 GCA_900555635.1 uncultured Bacteroides sp. | reverse complement strand
ACGTCTCCCTGATGGGGTGGTATCTGAATACACAAGACGAAAAGCCATTGATTCTTGCCCAAATACCAGAATCGACTCAGCGTTTCTTGAACGAGTTGAATAACAAACTTTTATCGGGAACCAACAATTACTTTATACTTAATCAGACCGATTCACTGACCGACGAATCATGGTTGAATGACGGAGATTACGGACAAAAGGACGATACAGGATTGATAAAAGAAGATATGGATAGCCTATTCATCTTTTATTTAGATTCTGATGATTCCACTCTGATAACTCAAGCCCGTCAGTATGCTTATGAGGCCATAGAACCAATGAAACAATTAATGGGGCAATATGTATATCCATATATGGTCAGAGGTAGAAAGCTTCCGATCTACCTCTGTACTCAAAAAGATACTTACCAAAAAGTCTGTTCTGCACTCGTGGGGAAGGGGGCTGATGATTATTCCAATTCTTGGGGACTATGTGTTACCCAATATTCCGGCGTTGATGTGCAGACTGTAGGTATTGTTATAAACTATAATAGTATATCCCGAATGGATGAAAATGTAGATAAGCATTTCAAAAGTACTTTGTGGCATGAAATGAATCATTATGTCTATTTTCAGTCACTCCGGCTAAATTCGGAAGTTACTCCTTATATATGGATATTTGAAGGATTGGCCGAATATTTTTCTTCAAACGTTATAAAACAAACGACTTGGCTCAATGATAAGGAAAAACAGATGGCTATGAATAATAAGCTGGAAACTACGTTTACACCCTATTCCTATAATTATTCCGGTGGCGAATTATTCTATGAGTATTTAGAACAGGAACATGGCATCAATAAAGTAGCACAATTCATTCAGTCTTTATACAGGTTCCCTTTATCACAGTCTCTGACTAATATCGGTTTGAGTACGGAACAGTGCGAAAGTGAGTGGAAAAAATATGTGAGTTCGGTATATATGAATTAAAAAATGAGCTAACATGTTATAAATCTCAGTCTCTAATTTTACCAATAATAAAAGTCTGATTCGATGGAAGAAGAAATGCAAAAAAACATAGAAGAGCTAATAGACAACATAGCCTTGCTGATGGCAGACAGCAAAAGTATAAAACACGAACAGCCCATTCAAGCGGAAAAGCTGATGCAGAATGCATTAAAGTTAGCCTTAAAAGGGTACAAACTAGATAAATTGCGTTTTGAAATCGAACTTATCGACATCTATTGCTGTTTGGGGGATCATTATCGCCATTGTGAGGGTGGTAGCTTAGACAAAGCTATGGAGTATTACAAGAAAGTCATTTATTACTGCGAACATTCTGAAACTTTAAAAGACAAAGAACTGGCAAGTGATTATATCAGCCTTGCCGCCGATTTGATTTATGGATTTGCAAACATGTTCTTTGTAGCAGAACGTTACGTGGAAGCTATCCCTCTTTTCTCCAAAGCACTTACTTTTCAGAAACAAATGCTAAAGTTTGAAAAGACAAGATATCAGGAATTGATAGCAAAAACTCTCTTCAAAATAGGATATAGTTATTGGCATACAGGACAAGTAAAAGATCAAGAATTAGCAGAACAAGCATTATTGGCACATATCGAGGCTTATGAATATCTATATAAAAAAGAAAATACCGAACATTATTTAGAGCTTTATGCCATGTCTCACCATAATATCGGCATATTTTACAAAGAAAGGCAATACTGGTCCAACGCCATAAAATCAATCGAACAAGGTCACCGTTTATTCACGGAATTACTAAAGACGGATGAAACAGCAGCAACAGTGTTAGAATTTGAAGAAAAGCTACTGAAAGAAATAAAAGAAAAATCAAAATAGCACCTTTCTAACAAAAATAATTATATTTGTTCTCTAAACCCAAAATCAATCATGGAAACAGAAAATAAAGACGATGACGAATTTGCACGTTTACTGGATGAATTCATCAACACAAATATTGAAGAGGATGATATTGAAGACGAAGAAGAGGATGACGAAGAGGAAGGACATTCCATCGACGAAGAACCTCAGGTACGCATCACCGATATCCTTTTAGCTTTTTCGGCGGAAGAGGAGTATGGCGGTTGTTATACAAAACGCACACAATTCCGCACACCCCAACCGGTAGAATATCTACATGCAGAAATACAAATACACAATCCGCACTATGAGGAGTTCCGTTGGAGCAGAAAGCTCAATATCACTTTAGACAATAACGACGAGCAACTGAACAAGATAACCCGTATTGTTCAGGTAAACAGGCATGATATACTTGGAAAACTTTATATATCGTTCCCTGTAAACTTCAATATGATCGATCCCGAAAACATTAGAAACAGTCGTTTCTCTATTACAGTCTATCATGATGACTCGGAAGTGTATTGCAAGGGCTTTCAGCTGATGGAACTTCCGGAAAGTTATACGGAATGTTTTCAGCAATACTCTTTTGCTTTATGCCGTAATGAAGAAGGCGAGGAGGTAGATTACAGTCAACCGTTACGTTCGCAAAGCTGTTTCAACCAGCTCCATTTAGGGTCCGTCGTTATGGTACAAATCGTTAAAAACTTGTTATCAGCACAAGAGGCTCCGGGTTTCACTCCCGAATTTGAAGTACGCTTGCACGATGAGACCGGACGAATCATTGCAACAGATATTATGCAGAGTAACTTTTGTACTAACGAAGAACAAGAGTATTTGTCTCTATGTTGGGAGATGGGACAAGGAAAACGGAATTTCTGGAAAAAAGGTACATATCTTGTCGAAGTACTTTTTATGGATGAAACCATTATATCCGCTCCATTCGAAATTGGGAACAAAGATGTAGAAAGCTTATACGGAAAAGATACAATACAACCCAAGACAAACATTGCCGGAAAGAAGATTCTCCGTTCGGATATCGTAAACGACCCGATGCAAAAACTGAACAACATGATAGGGCTTGCCAGTGTCAAAAAGAAAATCAGCGATTACCGGAACCTTATTCTCATGGAGCAGAAGCGCAATGCTATGGGACTTCCCACACAAATGCACTCGTTGCACGCTGCTTTTATTGGTAATCCGGGAACCGGTAAAACGACCGTAGCCGGCTTGCTTGGCAAGATTCTGAAAGATATGGGTATTCTTTCCAAAGGACATGTGGTATATGAAGAACGCAGTACTTTGTTAGGGCAATATTATAGCAGCGAAGGAGAAAAGACCATTGCTGCCATGAAGCGTGCAAAGGGTGGTATCTTATTTATAGACGAAGCATATACCCTCTATAAGCCCGAAGATCCTAAAGATCCCGGTATGAACATTCTGACAACATTGCTCACAGCATTAGCCGACGAATCAAACCGCGACTGGATGTTATTGTTGGCAGGTTATCCGGGACCTATGAAAAATATGCTGAACGCCAATCCCGGACTTGAGTCGCGTATTCCCGAGGCCAATCGTTACTATTTTGATGATTATAGTATTGACGAATTGATGCAAATTGGTGATCTTTATTGCCGTCAGAAATGTTATGTGCTGGCAAAAGATGCCCGTAAAGCCTTACAGTCCGTCGTAAAGCGGGCATACAATATGCATGATGAAACTTTTGGCAATGGTCGCTACATGGAGATACTGTTCTCAGAAGAAATCCTGCACAACATGGCACAACGCATCAGTAAGATTTCATCTCCAACACGCGAACAACTCATCACCATAGAAAAAGAAGATATCCCTCGTTTAAAGCAAGGTGATTACAAGAAACCATTGGCCAAATTACAGCAAATGATCGGGTTGCAACAACTCAAGAAGAGCATCAGTAATCATCTGAACTTTGTAAATATGGTCCGTCTTCGGAATGAGCAGGACATTCATACTACCTTGCCACCCATGCACATGGTGTTCACAGGGAATCCCGGCACCGGAAAAACAACAGTTGCCGATTTTATCGGAGAAATCTATGCTTCGTTGGGATTACTATCAAAAGGTAATGTGGTACGCGTAGAGCGGAGTGATTTTATGGATACGCGGGTAGGAGGTACGGAACTAAAAACCAAAGCAATCCTGAAAAGCGCACAAGGTAATGTTCTTTTCATTGATGAAGCCTATACTCTGTTAAAAGAAAATGAGTTTTCTAATGATTCCGGCCCCAGAGTGATAGAAACCTTGCTTACTGCCCTTGGACGTGAAGAAACCGATATGCTTGTTATCATGGCAGGTTATCCGGAAGAAATGGAAAAACTACTTGAATCCAACCCCGGACTAAAGTCACGTTTCCCGTACATCTTCCACTTTGAAGATTATACAGCAGACGAATTAATGGAAATAGCGAAGGGAGTGGCTCTAAAGAACGGATACAGATTCTCTGCCGCTGCTACCAAAGCTTTAAAAGCCCTGATAGCAAAAGAGGTACGGCATAAAGACCGGCACTTCGGTAACGGACGTTTTGTCACTCAGCTTATTAACTCCAAGATTATTCCTGCTATGAGCAGCCGTTTGGCCACCTTGCCCGAAAGTAAATTGAAAAGCAAAAACACTTTGCAAACCATTCAAGCGCAGGACATTCCAATAACAGAAGATGAACTGAAAAACATACAAAATAACGGTTTCGACGAAAAAAGTATTACCCGCTCCCTACAAAAGCTGGACAGCATGATAGGTTTGCAACAAATAAAGAAAGCAATTCACGATTTTGTAGACATATCACGTTACCTTAATAGTCAGGAATTGGCCTATGCCGGAAATGCCGGTCCTCTAAAATGGAGTTTCACCGGAAATACGGGTACCGGCAAAAGTACTGTTGCCGGCATTATGGCCGAACTACTTCATGCCATGAACTTATTGGGCAAAGGGCAATTGATAGAGCTGAAAGCAGAAGAAATATATAATGTACAAGATTATAAAGTCGACGAAATTCTAAAAAACGCCATGAAGCGTTCACAGCAAGGATTACTGTTTGTCGATGGTGATGCGCCGGCATTCAAAAGTCCGCAATCACACTTCGATAGTGAAAAGTTACGTTTCCGGTTAACATCGCTTACTGCGGACCTTCCGGGAAACTATGCACTAATTATTGCTGAGCATGAAGCTATCAGGCAGCCTTTGATAAATAGTCTGAAGCAATGCGGAATAGCGGAGTTTGACCATACCCTGCATTTTGAAGACTATACTGCCAATGAACTTTTGCAGATACTGGAACAAATGCTGAAAAAGCGAAGATTGAAAATGGAACACAATGCCAAAGTAATTATAGCTAAATACATTTCTCAGCTTTGCGAAAACAGAGAATTGGGGTATGCCAATGCACGCACCATGAAACTTCTTTCGCGTTCCATTGCCGGTATTGCTTTGTTACGTGAAAGTAAATTAGATAAAGAAGCTACCAAAGGAAAAGTAATTGCTCAAGATGTAAAGGGATTCATCAT
>USLU01000157.1 GCA_900555635.1 uncultured Bacteroides sp. | reverse complement strand
TGGAAAAGTCATAGAGGACGAAAGACTTGTTCAGGGGATAATTGAGATGCCCCTCTATATTGTCTGTATGCTGTGCAAATAAGGAATTGGCGAAACATAGAATTCCGCATACGAAATAAAAGCCGCTATGATATAGCAGTTTGAAGTATTGGCTCATGATATCTCTTTGTTTGTTTGCTAATTATTTCCCTACGGCAACCAACAATTTTCTTGTTGAAAACTGACGATTATCTTGGAGAAACTTCTTGTTTGCAAAGATAGCTTGATGTTATGAGCCTTATTTGAGAGTGGTGTTGAATTTATTTCAACGAGAGTGTGGAATATTTATTACAGATGGGGGATGAATGATTCTATTTATCCCCCATTTATATATCATTATCTTATCGTCTTGGCTTGATATCCAGTTTGACTGGATGAATCATATTTTCAGGACTAAGAACGGTATCCAGTTCCTCTTTGGTTAGAATTCCGTGATCCAATACAAGCTGATATACGCTCTTGCCTGTTTCCAAAGCTTCCTTGGCAATCTTTGTGGAGTTTTTGTATCCGATTACAGGATTCAGGGCAGTAACAACGCCTATGCTGTGGTGTACTTCTTCAATGCAATGTTCGGCGTTGGCTGTAATGCCGTCTACGCAGCGAGTGCGTAATGTGTCAAAGCCATTAATCAACAAGTCGATAGATTCAAAACAGCACTGGGCCATGACGGGCTCCATTGCATTTAGTTCCATTTGAGCTGCATCACCTGCCATAGTTACGCAGAGATCGTTACCCATCACCTTGTAAGCTATTTGGTTCATCACCTCCGGAATCACGGGATTCACTTTACCCGGCATAATGGAAGAACCGGGTTGCATGGCAGGCAGGTTGAATTCGCCCAAGCCACAACGGGGACCGCTTGCCAGTAAACGCAAGTCATTGCATATCTTGTTGATTTTCACACAAAGTCTTTTCATGGCCGATGAATATCCTACCATGCAAGACGTATCGGAAGTGGCTCCTACTAAGTCGCTTGCCAACTTGAAATCCCATTTTGTCAGCTCGCGCATGGAGGCAATGCATTTTTCTGCATAGCCAGGTTCAGCACAAATGCCGGTACCGATAGCTGTAGCTCCCATGTTGACAGTCAGAAAGTCTTCGGCAGCATTATTTAAATGTTTGATTTCATCTTCCAAAATACTTGCAAAACCATTGAATGTCTGTCCCAAAGTCATGGGAACGGCATCTTCTAGTTGCGTACGTCCCATCTTAATAATCTGGGCAAATTCACGACCTTTATTGCGGAAAGAGGTAATCAGGTCTTCTAAATGAGGAATCAGTTCCAAATGTTTTAAGTATAAACCTACATGGATGGCCGTTGGATAGGCGTCGTTGGTTGACTGCGAACAATTGACGTGGTCATTCGGAGAACAATATTGATACTCGCCACGGCGATGTCCCATCAGTTCAAGGGCACGGTTAGCAATTACTTCATTGGCATTCATATTGGTAGAAGTTCCCGCACCTCCTTGAATCATGTCAATAGGAAAGTGTTCGGCATGCTTTCCGCCTATGATTTCCAAGCAAGCTTCTGTGATGGCATTGTATTGCTCGTCTGTTAATAACTTCAGCTCATGGTTAGCATGCGCTGCCGCCATTTTAGTAATGGCAAGCCCCTTTAAAAACATAGGATATTCACCCAAGTGGAATTTGCTGATGGGGAAGTTTTCAATACCTCTCAGAGTCTGGACTCCATACAAAGCCTCTTCAGGAATTTCACGCGCGCCGAGCAGATCACTCTCCGTACGTGTTTTACCAGTCAATTCTGTTTCCATAACGTCTTCTTAATAAGTTCTTATATTAATGTTAGATTAAAGTTCACTATAGTTGTAACTCCATAAATCGGAGGACAATGCATGTAACCCTTTTACATTCATATGTCATTTACAAAGGTAGATATATAAATGACATTTTGAAATAAAAGTGTCGAATATTTTATTTTGATTATACTGTGTGGCTTGTTTAACTAGTGGTTGTGTCTTATGTTTTATGACAATATGTCAATTATCGCAGTGGCTATCTCCATGCTTAATTAATTTGATAGGGGTAGGGACGGTAATATGATTGAAGCGATTTCGTCACATGTCATTAATCATATAAGATAGGAGGTGTTTAATATGATTTAGATATAAATTGATACATGCCATAAAGCACATTGTTGGGAACTGCATCAATAAGAGTTTCCTCAAATGCTACTCTACCTTAAATTAATTTATTAATTAGTCAATCTTTTTGTAAGGTGAGCCGTGATTTTCGAATATTATTTGAATAGCCCATATCGCATCTTTATATTTACCTTTTCCGTAATGGTGTATTGTTGGTGTCCATCTTGGCATATTTCTAATTATCTGTATTACTTGTTCATCCCATTGTTGTACTCCGCAACTTCTTAGTGTTTTTGCTTCTTTAATTTCTCCGTATGAATCAATATGTATTTGGTATATTCCTTTGGCTTTTTGCAGTTCGCCTAATAAACTGGTATCATACGTGAGATTTTGATAAATATAATTTTGAGCCGACCAAAGTTTTCCGTCTTGGAAATCCGCTTGTTCTTCCCATTCCACGAAACAATGCTTTAATTCTTCTTCCTGTATGCTATCGGTTATTATTCTATCTCTATATTGCTGTGGTAAGAATGGAACATACACCGTATAAAGACATTCTATTCGTTTGCCGTTCTTATCTCGGCATGGCAAACAATGAGGAAGTTCTTTAATGAGCCTAACTGCTTCCTTGCCAAAATCTTTATGGTTTGTAGTTAATATATTGATGGCGCGTGGCAGTCCTAATGTATCAAGGGAAAACATGACGACAGAATATCCTGCTTGATTCTTTTCTAATAAATGCTTTGGGTATTTCATCTGAGAAACAAAATATTCTTCTAAATCATAATTCCATTTTGCCCATTTGGGAGCTTCTATGGCTGACAGGTCTTTAATAGGTTCTCCCGTTATTTTAGCCACACCAAGATTCCAAATGTTCTCTTTACGCCAAATACTGTCTAAATGTGCTTCCATATTCTCACATAAAGAAACGCTGTCTGTTTTATTTTCTTGCCCTTTTAAAGTAATGGAAGGATAGAAAGAGAGTATAAACAATATGAAAAACAATGATGGTTTCATGTTATTATTTTTATTCAATTCTAAATTCTGCTGCCATATACCACTTCCTATTTGTGCCGTCAAACTCCACTTCTTTGTAAACCCGATATTGACCAGAAGTATTGTCATTGAACAATGGATATAGTTTGGCTTTGAAATGGTAATCACCGTCAGGTTTCAATATAATGCCAATGTCGTGCACCAAACTGTTATCATGTAATGGTATCCATTGTTCTCCCTGCTTATGTGCTACAAAATAATATTCGCCAAAGAATAAATTTTGTTGGCTCAAGTTCTTGTTGGTTAGTATTACATTTACACTTTCTGTTCCAATCATCTGTTTTCTCAACCGCTTAGTTCCTGCTTCATCTACTAATTCAAATTCAGCATAAGCAGTTTTGGTGTTTCTGTTGAAAGCTTTGTAGATGCGATATTTGCCTGCACGATTAGGAACTTCGGAAGTATAGAGCTTGATTGTCTGTTCATGGGTAGGGTAGTCTGAGGGGAATATCCATAAAATGCTATTGACTATGGGATTGGTCGGCAATGTTTCCCAAGATTTCTGTTTACTGTTGTAATAAGCAAGGCTGTAGCTTTCTCCGCAATCATATTCAAAATGAGAGTGATTGGTGATGATTAGTTTCACTTCTGTTGTCGCTAATGGATAGTAATCATATTCGGTTTGCATAGAGAGTGAATCGGGATTGATGGCTTCTCCCGTTGGAATATCACGTGGGACAGGTTGCAGAACAAAAGCTGTTGTTCCCGATGGTTGTTCTTGTTCTTCTTCCGTTGAAATAGGCTTGGATTTAGAAATACTATCTATTTTATTTGATAATATAAATTCAGTCATCATAGTGGTCTGTTCTTTACCACATATTCTCACCGTATAAAAGAAACGGTAACGACCAGGGGTATGTTGGAATAGTCTGGCATCAACATCGTACCTGTCACCTTTTCGTACTACAATTTCTTCCTCAAATGCAACAAGCTGCATAGGAACATTTCTCCATACTCCTTTCTTGTCTTCATAAGTGTAACTGTAACCTCTTCCAACGCCAATATCAGTGTTACTATTGTTATGTAAAATAAAAGTTACTTGTTTTTGTTGAGTGGAATAAACGGGATGTTCAGAGTGTAAAGAAAGTCCGAGCGTATCATTTATTCCAATCGTATTATTTATGGAAGTTTGTGGGGATTCCTTTTGTTTGGCTTTGTTGGCACATCCTATAATGAAGAAGCAAAACAGATATAAGATTATTCTTCTCATAGTTCCGAATTATTTGAGTGAAACATGTCATTGCAAAAATAGCAAAAGCACAACTCATTAGCAATCTGAATTGCGCTTTTATTTTATTGCCGTTAATATATGCTGTTTACAGTATTGATTATTCTTCCTTTATGCAGACTGATGTATCCTCTCAAATTTTCATCACTTTCGTAGAATTTTGTATTTGTGGATAGCCTCGTAAAATATATCAGTTTTGATACGAGAAATATTTTGCTAAGGGATAACCCCTGTTCTCCTTTCTTGCGTCTTTTTATAGGGTGACAGATTGAAAAAGTCTTGAAACATCTTATAGAACATCCATATATGAACGGTTTGTTTTTCTTCTGCAGGGGTAAATGTTCTTCTTTGATTCTGCATCCAAGGATGGTCTTTTTGATAAGATTCTTAAAAGTTATCCCATACTCTGTTGTTCTTTTATGGTTTTCAACTATGGCTTTGACGGCTTCTTTTAATTGTTCTATCTCTGCTCCATATCCTTTCATACCATCTATGCAAGTACCACAAGCATAATCAAAAATAAATAGAAGTAGAAACCAAAATTTATCAATATCAATACCCAAACCTTTTAGAGTGTCTTGTATACCTTTGTTTGCTACATATTTTTCGTATGTAAACTTCCCATATTTTTTGAGTTTGTCTTGGTCACAAATATATCTTCACATTAGCCTGAATTTACTCTAAATCTATTTTAGTCATGCAACCCTACTAATGACTATATCCAATAGAGTTACGCAGTGAATTCAGATAACCATTTACTAATTTATGAGTGGATAATTATAAGCGAGAAGGGAAGATTTATATAAGAATGTTATTAAGTATATGTAAAATAAAAATCCCCATAACCTTATCAGTTACAGGGATTTATTATCTTGATTAAGTAATAACTTACTTGCTCAAAGCCTGAGCTACGTCAACCGCACAAGCTACAGTACAACCTACCATCGGGTTGTTACCGATACCCAGGAATCCCATCATTTCTACGTGAGCAGGAACTGATGAAGAACCAGCGAACT
>USLU01000156.1 GCA_900555635.1 uncultured Bacteroides sp. | reverse complement strand
TCAGTTATTGCAAGGCAAAGTGGCGGGTTTGGCCATTAATACTACTTCGGGAGATCCGAATGATAGTGGTGTACAGCTTATGTTGCGCGGTGTATCCACACTCACGGGCAATCAGCAGCCTCTTGTCGTTATTGATGGAGTGCCCGGTACATTAAATAATATATCGGTAGATGATATTGAAACGATTGACGTTTTGAAAGACGGTTCGGCTGCTGCCATTTATGGTACACGGGGAACGAACGGAGTTATTTTGATTACAACCAAAAAAGGGAGTACAGGGAAGGCGACCCTATCTTACCACGGTTATCTTAGTCTCGAACAAATTTCTAATGAGATAGATGTTCTTTCTCCTGATGAATTCCGCAGACTGCCGGAATTAACAGACGGTCTGGTTTCCGTTATTAACGATGGAGGGGCAAATACCGTATGGAAAGATAAAGTGTTCCGCGATGCCTGGAGTCATACTCATCATATCTCCTTGCAGGGTGGAGATGCACAAACCAATTATTATGCCAGTGTGAATTACCGGAAACGGGAAGGCATTATGAAAAATACCGACCAGGAGCGGACTACTTTTAAAATAGGACTGGACCGTAGCTTTTTTGATGGAAAATTGTCAGTAGGCGGAGACATCAATTATGTGATAGTGAAAGGTTCGGCAGTCGATCAGGGAGCTGTTTATTTTGCTACCCTGACAGGAAATCCGACGAATCCGGTTTACGATGCAAATACAGGTAAATATTCTACTTTCTATGAAGTTGAGAACCCGGTAAGATTGATAAATGAATATCAGAAAGACTTGAAATGGAATGAATTCACCTCTACCGGTAAGATTGTCTACCGACCGATAGAAGAACTGTCATTAACTGCATTGGGAAGCCTGCGGACTTACAATAATAATAACGGAACATTTGCTACCCGTAATTACGATGACATACACGATGGACAAGTGTGGCGTGAAGCGATGTATAATGAATCAAAGACATTAGAACTGTACGGACAATATTCTAAAGCAATCAAACAACACGATTTCAGCATACTTGGAGGATATAGCTATAATGATTTTGAAGAACAGAATTTTAATTTGTACAATTATAATTATCCGACAGATGCCTTGGGCTACGCGAAACCCGGTTTGGGAATGGCGTTAAAAGAAGGACTTGCGTCTATGGACGGACATAAATTTATGAACAAACTGATTTCCTTCTTTGGGCGCGTGAATTACAATTATGATGAGAAATATCTGTTTTCGGGTAGTTTACGTTATGAAGGTTCCAGCAAATTCGGTAAAAATCATCAGTGGGGTTTGTTTTATGCAGCGTCTGGTGCCTGGCGTATCTCGCAGGAGAAATTCATGCGGAATGTTAAATTTGTCAATGAACTGAAACTAAAAGTCGGATATGGTGTAACGGGTATTGAACCGACCAATCCTTATCAATCTCATTTGCGTTATGCGTTTGGTGATCCGGTCTTGATAAACGGGCAATGGGTGCGGACAGTGGCTCCGACTGAAAATGCCAATCCTGATTTGAAGTGGGAAGAAAAACATGAGTTAAATATCGGTCTGGACTTTGCCTTGTTTAAAAACCGCCTGTCGGGTTCTATTGACTATTACCGGAGAGAGACCAGAGACTTGCTATATACCTATAATGTGCCGGTGCCTCCTAACTTGGCTTCCACTACACTGGCCAATGTCGGTACGGTAGAAAACTCCGGAGTAGAAGCCGTATTATCAGGACTGGTTGTTAATAACCGGGATTGGAAACTGAATTTGACAGCAAACTTTTCCTATAATACCAATAAATTGAAGAAACTCTCGAATGAGAAATATCAAAGAGATTTTCTTGAATTAGGTTCTACCGGTGCGCCGGTACAAAAATCCACTCATCTGGTAAAAGAAGGCGGAGCTATCGGTAATTTTTATGGATGGAAAAGTATCGGTATGACGGAAAGTGGCGAATGGGTTATTGAAGGAGGAGAATATGGCGATAATAGCAGCCGTACTGTGCTCGGAAATGGTATTCCCACTATGAGAGCGGGATTTACAGCAGCATTATCCTACAAGAACTTTGATTTGACGGTGTCACTTCGCGGAGCATTTGACTATCAGATATTGAATCAGTATCGTATGCTGTATGAGACATTCGAAAAAGGAACACAGTTTAATTACCCGAAAACCTTGCTGGATAAGGTTTATGGACAGTATGTAAGAAAGTCACCGGCTTACGTAAGCTACTATATTGAAAATGGCGACTATGTGAAAATCGATAACGTGACATTAGGATACAATTTCAAGTTGAAATCTTCGGTGATACAGAATTTGCGGGTTTATCTTTCGGGTTTGAACCTTTATACATTTACCGGATATAAAGGCGTAGATCCGGAGGTCAACTTTAACGGACTGACTCCGGGAATGGATTCCTATACCGGATATCCGACAACGAGAACATTTTCACTTGGAGTAAAAATAGGATTTTAATACTGAATGACAATGAAAAGTACAAAGATTATATGCGGTTTGCTGCTCTCCTTGATTGGATTCAGCTCATGCACCGACCTGACAGAAGAAGTTTATGACCAACTTACGGCGGATGAATATTTTAAAGGTTTCACCGATAAGGATGTACCCGGAGCGTTGGGAAAAGTCTATAATGACTTGAAAATGCTATATGGTGGTTTTGATGCCCATACAGCCGGCTGCTATCTATATACGAATGAAGAATGTTCAGACCTGTGGGTGACTCCGAAGCGTGGAGGCTCCTGGTATGATGGTGGAATCTATTTTCGACTGAATCAACATAAGTGGCTTTATGACGATGCTCATTTCCTGGGTAACTGGCGCAGGGCTTATACGGCTATCAACAATTGCAACCGGTTATTATTCGAGTTTACTAATGCCGGTGTCGATAATGATATGATTATGGCAGAGCTTAAGGTAGCGCGTGCCTTCTGGTATTACATACTTATAGATATGTTCGGCAATGTTCCGTTGGTAACTCAATATGATATTCCGGAAGGATGGCTGCCCGAAACTTCAAAACGTGCGGATGTATTTAAGTTCATTGTGAATGAAATCTCTCAAAATATAGAACATTTGGCTGATAAAAGTTATGGTCGTTGGGATAAGAATGCTGCTTCCATGCTACTGGCCAAGGTTTATTTGAATGCAGAAGTATGGGAAGCTAAGGGAGTAACTTATTGGGATGAAGTGATAGGACTGTGTGACGATATTATCGGTTCACATCAATATCAGTTGGAGGCAGATTATAAATCTCCTTTTGTGACCAATAATGAAGATTCGCCTGAAATCATTATGGGTATCAGTAATGATGATATTTATGATGGCGAAGGTACTTTCCTTCCCCACCTGTGGACACAACATTGGAAATATCAGTATCATGCCGCCACTATAACGGGTTTCTGGGGTGGCTGCTGTGCTACGCCGGAGTTTGCCAATAGTTATCATTCTGATGATAAGCGATTTGAGAAATCATGGATGATTGGGCAGTTGTATGATAATACAGGGCAGTTCGGTACACCCGGTGCTCCTATGTATTGCGATCCTTGGGACCCTCGTGATGCGGGAAAATTACTTTGTTACACAAAAGATGTTCCTTTGTTCGAGGGGGATGATATACCGACTACAGGCGAACAGACAGGAGCCCGTCTCAATAAATATGAAGTAAAAAAAGGAGCTTTGAACACGCTGGCTAATGATTTTGTATTATTCCGTTACGCTGATGTCTTTTTCATGAAAGCTGAAGCAATGTATCGCAAAGGTGGAAAGGTGGCTACTCAGGATATCGTAAATCTTATCAATGATGTTCGTAAACGTGCTTTTACCGATTTTACCGGTGACAAGGTCTTGAAAGTATCCGAACTGAATGATGACCGTTTTTTACAGGAATACGCCTGGGAATTTTGTCAGGAAGGTCATAGACGTCAACAACTCATTCGTTTCGGACAGTTTACTACAAAGAAATGGTTCTTGCATGATTCCAGCGATTCTTATCGTAATTTATTCCCCATTCCGCGTGAAGAACGTTTGGCCAATCCGAAGTTGGAACAAAATCTGGGTTATCCGACTAATTGATGAATGTTATAAACTTGTAGAAAATGAAAACAATGAAGATAAAAAGCTATTTATGGGTACTGGCATTGACCGCATTTTCCTGTAGCGATGAAACAACGGCACAAAATTCGATTGTGCCGCCTGTAGAACCGCCTGTTGAAGAGGAAACGTTTGTGGATCTTTGTAATTTCGAGACAACACTCGTTTCATTTCATACCAATGACCAGTTGAAGTATAATATTGTTGATAATCCGTATAAAGAGGGTGTCAATGCCAGTAACAAATGTGGAAAGGTTGTTTCTGCAGGTGATATGTGGGAACTGATTTGGTCTGATCCGTTGGCGAAAAAGTTTGATTTTACAAAAGACGGTGCTTGTTTTAGCATGCAGGTACGTTCTCCCAAAGTAGGCGGTCATATTTTCTTTAAACTTGAAAGCTCGTTGGGGGCAGATGCTAAGGAAATCTCGAACGTCGTTTCTAAAGTAGCTAATGAATGGGAAACATTGGAGTTTGATTTCTCGGTATTGAATTTGCCGGATAATGTCTATGATAAAGTGATTATCCTTTTTGATGCTGGTGAGACGGGTTCGGGGGAAGAATGGTATTTTGATAATATTCGCCAAAAGACAGGTGTGAAAACAGAGCCGGAACCGGAGCCGGGTGAAAAACAATATATTAATTATTGTAATTTCGAAACCTCACTTGTCACATTCCGTACCAATGACCGGCTAGAGTATAGCATTGTGGATAATCCTCATATGAGCGGTATAAATACGAGCAGTAAGTGTGGAAAAGTCGTTGCGGCAGGTGACCAATGGGAACTTATCTGGTCAGAACCTGTTACGTCCAGATATAACTCAAAGTTTAATTTCTCTAAGAATGGCGGACGTTTTACGGTAAAAGTCTACTCGCCTAAAGTGGGAAGTCCTGTTTATTTCAAACTGGAGAGTACCGGTGGGGCAGATAGTAAAGAGATGCAGAACGTTAAGACAACGGTAGCCAATCAGTGGGAAACATTGACTTTTGACTTTACTTCATGGAATCTTCCCGATGAGACTTATGACAAAATTGTGATTGTTTTTGATGCCGGCATTGCGGGCGGGGCAGGAGATGTATATTATTTTGATGATATTGTCGGACCAAATAATGAGGCTGAACAATTATTAACTCGCTATGAAGCTAATCCTGTGTTGACCTATCAAGGGGCTGAACGTTGGATGTGCGAACATATTGCCAATGCTGCAATTTTGTCTCCGATAGAATCACCTGACGGAAATTGGTGGATGTATGCACGAGGAAGCGGCTATGACGCAATGAATGAATATCATGACCAGATTGGACTTTTTCGACAAAGTGCAAGCTCATTCAATCCTGTAGGAGGATGGGAAGCATACCCGACTAATCCGGTTATTCCACATGGGGCGAAAGGAACGTGTGACGAACTGCATTTACTTGATTGTGCTCCGGTAATGGGCGGAGATGGGAAACTATATTTCTACTATCAGGCAGTGAGAGGTACAGCTGATGCAGATCGTCGCGGATCGCTGGCGTGGCGGGCCTCCGCCG
>USLU01000155.1 GCA_900555635.1 uncultured Bacteroides sp. | reverse complement strand
CATTCTTCTGATACACCCATGTTCCGACAAAAGCATCATAATTTGCTTGAGAAAACACTTCTATACAAGCTAATACAAAGACTAAAATCATACAAACTCGTTTCATTATTATTTTCATTTAGTTAGTTAATTAGTTACAATTATAGTTTGAAAGATTTGCACTTCCGTTACTATCTTTGGCTTGCCAATTGCTTAAAGCGGCATCTCCATTATTGTCATAAGATGCAGCACTAAATAATACATCCAAGCCTGAAACAGATTCCTTTAAGAAATCTATAAATTTGGCAACAGCAGTATCAACACCATGAGTATTCTCTATATCATGCATCATATTATAAGCTTCTTTTATTCCTGGGCCATACAGTATCTTTTCTGCAAAGCCCTTGAATGCTTCTTCCGATGTAATCACCATTGTGAAGCATCCCATACTACTGACTACCCCATAAGAAAAGTTTGCCACATCTATCTGCCCATTCTTATATCTCGTAGCCAATGCCTGTAAGTCTTGAAAAGATGGAATACATCCTCCTGCCGGATGACTGTGATACTCTTCCGTAATCTTCTGTCCTGACAAAGAAGAGGCGGAATATTTTATACTTTCTACCGTCCTTTCTGATGGAGCGATGTATTGCCCCGCCGTGGTCTTGATCCAACCGTTTTCTGTGTCTCCGGCACTATAGTTCTGCACGGTATTGAATAAATCACAGAGTTTCGTCTTGAGAGCTGCATTACCTGACAATTCCCTAGCGGCACTACAAGGAGACCTGTCTCCGTCTTTCGGGTTTTGGGACGGTGTGCCACCACCGCCGCCGTCATCAAGCCGCATGGAACTCATGTCTTCCAAGTTCTCGTAACCACTATGAAAGCCACCGCCACCACCAAAATTCTCCTCTGGATCATTTCCTGTGATAATATAATCTGCCACCCAACAATGCCATCCCTTATCCGCTTCGTGACCCTCATAACCGGCATAAGCATGAACGCACTTCACAATTTCTCCTATCCCTCTTGTAGCCGCATCAGATACAAAGAAAATGCCGCTTGCCGGCTTTTTGTGAAGAGCATGAATCGTAAAATAGTCGAACATCCAAGTATCCTCCACACCATCACCACCTACCTTAGTGGTGATATTCTCCGCCATATCTCGCGTGTATATCCGGTAACTTGTATAATCACGTCCCATAGAGAAAAACCAGATACTGTTTATTTCAGAATCAGGAACAGTGCTTCTCACCGGAACAACATATACCAAACTTTCCCCTTCACAAAATTTATATGTATTTTCCCAAAGGGGATAACCGTACCTTTCAACAAAAGCATGCACAAATTCAGAGGAGTCATTCTTCAGTCTCAAGTGTTCCATAATCCAGCACACATCGGCATCGACATCGGAAGTATTGAAGAATTTGCCAAGTATGTCGTTCTTCGTGAAACGGTCTTCCTGCACACAAGCATGAAAACAACAGCAGAACAGAAACGTCGTGAATATACAAAAAGCAGAGTAGTGTTTTCTCATTCCAACTATATTTGCGTCGCAAAACTCCCGGATACGGCATTCTTGAGAAGCGAGTGCAGGAGCTTGTCCTTCAGGGCAACACTCACATCATATTATAAATGAAGATGCACAAATATAAACTTTTTTTTTGAAAAAAGAAAGATGTTTCTAAAAAATGTTAAGCACCGATACACTACTACCCATTTGAACAATCTCCCTACCCCTCTTGTTCTTACGTGAAACAAATCCTAAACCGAACGAACTTATGAATAATCTATTACACCGGAAAATACTTCCGGTAGCTATCTGTACCCTATTTGTCACAGGTGGAGTAGCAGCACAAACTTCACTTCCCCTCAGCTTTGCTGATGCCTTGCAAAAGATGCAGCATGGCAACCGCAGCCTGCAAATAGCCGACAAAGCAATCGAGACTGCCCGTGCCGAACGAGATAAACTGAATGCCCTTTGGTATCCTAGCCTGCAAGGAGCCGGTACCTTTGTGCACATGTCCGAAAGAATAGAAGTAAAGCAACCTCTTTCCCAATTTACCGACCCAGCCAAGGACTTCGTACATCAATTCATACCCGACGATCAATTCATATCAGGGATATTGGATCAGATAGGAGCCAATACATTAGTCTTCCCCCTCACTCCCCGCAACCTAACTTCTGTAGGTCTGACTGCCGAATGGATCGTATTCTCCGGTGGTAAGCGTATACGTGCCTCCAAGATAGGTAACACAATGATCGATCTTGCCCGTGAAAACCGTGAGCAGACCGATGCTGCCCAGCGCACACTGCTTGCCGAAAGTTACTTCGGACTCCGTCTTGCCCAAGAAGTAGTGAACGTAAGGCAGGAGACTTACAATAGCCTCAAACAACATTACGAGAATGCCCTCAAACTGGAAGCACAAGGCATGATAGACAAAGCCGGACGCCTCTTTGCCCAAGTCAACATGGACGAAGCCGCTCGGTCGCTTGAGGCTGCACAGAAAGAAGTCACCGTTGTACAAAGTGCCCTGCGCACCCTGCTCAATCTGAAAGATAGCAATAACATACAGCCCACTTCCCCACTCTTTATCAACTCCATACTTCCTGCCAAAGAAGAATTTCTGCAAGCCATGCGTACAGAAAACTATGTAGTGAACCAACTACAACTACAATCCAATATTGCCCGTCAGCAACTCCGTATCGATCAGAGCGGTTATCTGCCCGACATCGCCTTATTCGGTAAACAAACGCTCTATGCACATGGCATACAGAGCAACCTCGTTCCGCGAACCATGGTAGGTATAGGCTTTACCTGGAATCTATTCGATGGCCTGGCACGCGAACGCCGCATCCGGCAGTCCAAGTTGGCACAACAAACTCTTGCCCTTGGCCAAGAGAAAGCCAAAGAAGACCTGAGTGTAGGAATAGACAAATTATACTCCCAACTTCAAAAAGCACAAGACAACGTTCGTGCCCTCAATACTACCGTCGAACTGAGCGAGGAACTGGTGCGCATCCGCAAGAAGTCTTTTGCCGAAGGCATGGCTACCAGTACCGAAGTGGTAGATGCCGAAACCATGTTGGCAACCGTACGTGTAGCCAAGCTTGCAGCCTATTACGAATATGATGTGGCCTTAATGAACCTATTGGCTATCTGTGGCACACCGGAACATTTCGAACAATACATTAAATAACTTACCTATATGAAGATCAATAATAAAAGTATCAGCATCGCATTCATCATCATCTTGATTGCCACAGCAGTTGTTTCAGCTATCGGCATGATACTCATGCGTAAGCAACCCTTACTATTGCAAGGACAAATAGAAGCCACCGAAATCCGCATCAGCGGAAAACTTCCGGGGCGCATAGACTCATTTCTCGTACAAGAAGGAGATTGGGTACAGGCAGGTGATACCCTCGTCGTCATCAACAGCCCCACCATCGAGGCGAAATATCGCCAAGTAAACGCCCTTGAACAAGTAGCCCGGGAACAGAACAAAAAGATAGATGCCGGTACCCGACGTCAGATCGTTGCCACTGCCCAGCAGCTCTGGAACAAGACACAAAGCGATCTGGCTCTTGCCAAAACAACCTATCAACGTATTCTGACCCTCTACAAAGATAGCGTTGTCACCTCTCAACGTAAAGACGAAGTAGAAGCCATGTACAAAGCTGCTCAAGCTGCTGAACGTGCCGCCTACGAACAATATCAGATGGCAGTGGACGGCGCCCAAAGTGAAGACCGTGCTTCTGCCCGTAGCCTTGTCGACGCTGCCCGCAGCACCGTAGATGAAGTTTCTTCCCTGCTGGTCGATTCCCGGTTGACCGCTCCCGAAGCCGGGCAAATAGCTACCATCTTCCCCAAACGTGGAGAACTAGTAGCTCCAGGTACTCCTATTATGAGCCTCATCGTCATGAGTGATGCCCACGTGGTACTGAACGTTCGTGAAGACTTGATGCCTCAATTCAAAATAGGAGGAACTTTCAAAGCGGATGTACCTGCTATCGGCAAGAAAGATATAGAGTTCCGCATCTATTATATCAGCCCGTTAGGGAGCTTTGCCACTTGGAAATCGACCAAGCAAACAGGCAGCTATGACATGCAGACTTTTGAAATACATGCACGCCCGACGCAAGCGGTTGATGGATTACGACCAGGAATGTCGGTACTTTTAACAATGAATGACTAAAAAATGAAGAATGAAGAATTTGGCTGCGCGATGAAAGCGCTCCGCATGGTTATACTTCGCGAGTGGCACCGCATAACCTCACGCCGTCTTTACTTCGGCGTGTGCATTGTGCTGCCCCTATTCTGCCTTTTCTTTATGGCTACCATCTTCGGGAACGGGCAAATGGAAAACATTCCTATCGGCATTGTCGATCAGGACAATACAGCTACATCCCGTGCTATTTCGCGCCGTATCTCTGCTGCACCAACCTTCCGTGTCACGGAGCATTTCACAGACGAAGCAACCGCACGGCAAGCATTGCAGCAGAAGAAAATATATGGATATCTCGTCATCCCGTCACAGTTTGAACAAAAGGCAGTAACGGGTGGTCCCGGTGGTTCCGAGGGAAGCAACGCTCCGGGGGCTGCTACCCTGACTTATTACTATCACTATGCCTTACTTTCCGTAGGTAGTGAGTTGATGGCTGCATTCGAAAATACGCTTGCCCCCGTCGCCTTATCCCCTATTGTGCTACAAGCCGAAGCACTGGGAGTGGGACAACAAGAGATGCAAACCTTCCTACTTCCCGTAGAAGCCAACACGCATCCACTTTATAATCCGGATATGGATTATTCCATTTATCTGAGCCAACCGTTTTTCTTTATCCTCTTTCAGATTCTGATCCTACTCATTACTGTCTATACTATAGGTAGTGAGCTGAAATTCCATACGGCACAAGAGTGGTTAAAAGTGGCTAATGGTAATATTCTTACAGCTATAATCGGGAAATTACTACCATATACCTTGATCTTCTCATTGATTGCAGTATTCGGGAATTATATATTATTCGGACCTCTTCATATCCCTTTTCAAGGTAGTCTGTGGTTGATGAATGCTATTTCCATACTGTTCATCATCGCTACACAAGCACTGGCTGTATTCATATTTTCTATCTATCCGAAAATAGCTTATACCATCAGTGTACTATCAATGATAGGATCTTTAGGAGCTACGCTATCGGGAGTTACATTCCCTGTAACGGCCATGTATGCACCAGTACATGCAGCCTCCTATCTTTTTCCGGTGCGTCACTTTACCGAAGCGGCACAGGCTATGATTTATTTTAATGCGAGTTTTGCCTATATCTGGCAATCAATAGCCATTCTATTCTTATTCATACTTGTAGCTTTATTAGCTCTGCCACTTTTGCGATGGTGGATACATAAATTGGTAAAAGAGGACATGTTGCATCAACCTTCATCCTCTCACCCTCTTGTTGTCCCATCTACTATTCCCCAAATTATCCGTCACGAATGGCACGCCATTGCCACCAATCCGGCTATACTCCTTGTCTTGGCAGGTGGTATCTTCCTTTACGGATTATTATACAATTATATGTATGCACCCAATCTGGTACGTAAAGCTCCAGTTGCGGTAGTCGATCACTCCCACTCCGCCCTCAGTCGCGAATATACACGCTTGCTGGATGCTGCCCCACAAACTTCCGTCTATGCACAAACGCCCAATATTCTGGAAGCCCGTCAATGGATGAAACAAGGGGATGTAGCGGGAATTCTTTATCTGCCTTCCGATTTTGAGGCTCGTGTGGGGTTA
>USLU01000154.1 GCA_900555635.1 uncultured Bacteroides sp. | reverse complement strand
TTCCAAACTTGCCAAACGTACCCAGCATCTGTCCCTTAAAACGTGAGCCAAAACCTTCGGCGGCATCTTCCACTACCGGGATATCATATTTGTCGGCTATATCCATGATACGTGTACAGTCGTATGGCATGCCGTACAACGCAACTGGCACAATCGCCTTCGGTTTCCTGCCTGTCTTGGCGATGCGATCTTTGATTGCTTCTTCCAACAGTTCAGGATCCATGTTCCAAGTATCCTTCTCCGAGTCCACAAACACCGGTACAGCTCCTAAATAGGTGATGGGATGCGATGAAGCACAAAAGGTGAAACTTTGCACGATCACTTCGTCTCCCTGCCCCACTCCACAATCCAACAAGGCTAAATGTACCGCCGCCGTACCTGCCGAGAGAGCAACCACTTCTTTATTCTGGCCAACAAAGTGTTTCAAACTCTCCTCGAAAGCATTCACATTCGGACCAAGTGGAACCACCCAGTTTGTGTCGAAGGCTTCTTTTACATATTTCTGTTCAATACCCTCCTTACTCATGTGGGCAAGGCAGAGATAAATTGTTTTATTCATAATTTATTGATTAATTATCATTCTTCCTCACATAGTATGGTATAAACAACCATTTCAATACTCCACCGGCTTTCAAACAAAAACGAAACAGAATCATAAACCAATTTGTATAAATTCCATTCATTCGACAAGCCTTTATAAGTTCCAGACTATTATTGCATAAAATACTGAGAAAACTTCGAGTGCTCGCTCCACCCAAGCGCATTACAACCATATCAAGATCAACATATTGATAAGAAATCTTCTTTTTCAAGACATATCGCAAGAGGAGTTCATAATCACCCGAAATAAGGAAATCAGTTCTATATCCCCCTCCATTTACATAGCATTGTCTTTTCATGTAAAAGGAAGGGTGGGGAGGCATCATCCCATAACGCAACTGCCAAGGATGAAAATACTTACCCGAAAAACTTCGGACAATTTTCTCACCCGATTTATTTATATAAAGTACATTACCGAAAACGGCATCAGTCTCTTTTTTTTCAAAAGCCTCTGCCATTCTTTCTAAAACGTCTATGTTTTCAAAATAATCATCCGAATTCAGAAAACCGACAATATCACCTGTCGCCATTCCCAAACCTTTGTTCATTGCGTCATAAATACCCAAGTCTGGTTCACTCACATATTTCAGCCGCTTATCAAACAGAGGAGCATATTTTTCAATAACGGAAAGTGTATTATCTTTGGAACCCCCATCAACTACAATATATTCTACATTAGAGTAAGTCTGGAATAACACCGACCGAATTGTATCTTCAACCGTCTTTGCGCTATTCAGAGCAACTGTGATAATCGATATAAGCATCTCCATGCCCGGGATACAAGTTCATTCCTTTTGCCAAACTCTTTATACGTTCTTTCGAATTCTCTGCATGCTCTTTATTACTATTTGGAAACGATGAGATCACTTTTAACCCTGGAATATATGAATCTCCAGTAAACAAGCTATTACCAACTTTATAAGTCAGACAACTTTTATCATGCCCTGGTGTTTCCAATACTTCGAGATTTGTGTCAATAGATAGTGCTACTTTATCACCTTCGCATAATACCTTAATGTTATCTCCATTTAATATTATTGAATCACTATGATATCGTGAGAAGTTCAATTTATCAGATTTCAAAGCGTCTTTTCCAAAACTCGAAGTATAAACGATACAATCCGGATAAAATTTCATCAATTCTCTTATTCCATAGATATGATCATAATGAGTATGGGTCAGAAATACAAACTTTACAAGTTTCTTTTCTTTATTAAGATAATCTATTATAGGTTGAATATCGCCAATGTCTATCAGAGAAACAGCATCAATATTATCATCTATGATATATGTATTCGAAGTAAATATACTATTTACAATCCGCTGAATTTTCATTTAATTATGCCCATTAAATGGTTCTGTGGTAGCAACTCCTTCCATATTTATCCCCTCTCGAATAAAGACTTTCTTTACTGTAAGAAAAAGAATCTTCATATCCAGCCAAAACGAGATATGGTCTACATACCAAACATCCAATTCAAATTTCTTTTTCCAAGTAATGCTATTTCGCCCGTTTACTTGTGCCCAGCCCGTGATTCCCGGACGCACTTCATGACGACGATACTGTTCAGGAGAATATAAAGGAAG
The DNA here is from genome assembly GCA_900555635.1 of uncultured Bacteroides sp. GTDB lineage: Bacteria > Bacteroidota > Bacteroidia > Bacteroidales > Bacteroidaceae > Bacteroides. Next base: position 3,635 of record USLU01000154.1, on the reverse strand, counting down.
ATACTTAGGCAATAAAGGGCGAGGACCAACTAATGCCATATCCCCCTTTAATACATTTATTAATTGTGGTAATTCGTCTATGGAAAGAGAACGGACAATTTTTCCTATTTTAGTCAGACGAGCATCATCGGGTAAGAGATTTCCTTTCGCATCCAGCTCATCTGTCATCGTTTTGAATTTGATAGCTTTAAATATCTTAGCATCTTTTCCTGGACGATCTTGAGTAAAAAAAACGCCAGCACCTCTATTTGCAAAATGAAGGAATATGATGACAAGAAGTAAAATTGGCCAGATAATACATAGACCACAACAAACAAGAATAAAGTCTATGATTTTTTTCAACACACATGTATATATCATTATTAAAAGTGTTTCATGATTATTTCATATCCATTTTGTACTGTATAGTTAGACAATAAATAAGAATACCCATTTTCCCCCATAGCTTTCATTCTATTTCTATCCACAACCATAAAATCAATCATTTTCATAAATTCATTAATATTGCCACTCTCTGTCCATAACCCATAATTATTATTCTCTGCAATTCTACCCATATCAGTATTTGTGTCTGTAGCCAACAACACAGGCTTTTTATTTTCAAGATAAGAAAGTAAACGAGATGGATAATTAGGTATTGTGAAACGCTTGTCTAAAAAGATCAAGCCTACGTCACATACTTTAACAAGATTATCATATTCAAGTTTTGGAAGGGAAAATAGTAAGCACGCATTATGAGGATTATTAACATCAAACCATGATCTAATCTTTTTATATTCAGTTCCATTTCCTACAACAACAATAAAACTGTCACATTTTCCTTCATTGGCTACTATCACCTCCAACAAAAAATTAATACCTTGAGGAATTCCTAAATTTCCACCATAAAGGAAAATAGTCTTCCCCATAGGAATATCCAATTTACGCAAAATGGTATTCTTATCCACTTGCTCTGAAGAACAATTATTTATTTCTATACAATTAGGGCAAATTTCCACTTTATCAATTTTTATTTCAGAATTATGCTTTAACAGATATTCCACATTTGCAGGTGACATACAGCCAATATAATCAGATAATTCATAAAGTTTTTTTTCCTTTTTTCGAAAAAAATTATACATCAAACTTTTTTTTGAGAATAAACCCAAATCTACCGCATTCTGAGGAAAAATATCTTTTAGTAAAAGATAAGTTTTAGCCTCATAACGTTTTTTCAATAAAGCTATAACTTTATTAAAAGTGATTGGAGGTGTAGAATAAAGAATCAAATCAAACTTTATATCTCTCCAATATTTCTGTATTGCATGTTGATATTGCAACTCAAGTAAAAGTGTTCCTACCCCCTTCTCTATAATATTAGCCTTTTGAATATTGAGTGTTTTCACTCTTAATATCTTCACTCTATCATTTTTGATAACCGAAGTTGATTGATGAAAACGACGTTCTGCAGGCACAACAAGATAAATAATATGACCATGCCGAATAAACTCTCGAATCATATCCGTATAAATTCCTCTCACAGAAATATCAGATATACGAGCTAGTGTTAAAAAAAGAATATTCATGCTCACCCAATTAATATTTTCTCCAAATCACTTTATCCACTATACTCGTGTAACTCTGTATCAGCTTCACCACCTTGGTCGATACATTCTCATCCGTGTAGTTCGGGACAGGAACACCATTATCACCGCCATTATTCATCTCTACTGCTGTATCTACAGCTTGCAATAATGACTTTCCATCAATACCCGCCAAAACAAAAACACCTTTATCCAATGCTTCAGGGCGTTCAGTACTTGTGCGAATACATACAGCAGGGAAGGGATGTCCTACAGAAGTAAAGAATGAACTTTCTTCCGGAAGCGTACCACTATCTGAAACAACCGCATACGCATTCATTTGTAGACAATTGTAATCATGAAAGCCTAAAGGTGCATGTTGAATCACACGTTTATCCAATGCAAATCCGCTTGCTTCCAAGCGTTTCTTACTACGTGGATGGCAGGAATAAAGAATAGGCATATCATATTTTACAGCCATGACATTGATTGCATTAAACAATGAAAGGAAATTCTTCTCCGTATCAATATTCTCCTCCCTATGTGCAGACAATAAAATATACTTCCCCTTCTCTAGCCCTAACCGTTTATGAATATCCGAAGCCTCTATTTCAGACAAATTTTCATGTAATACTTCTGCCATGGGCGATCCTGTCACATAAGTACGCTCTTTTGCTATACCTGAAGCATTCAAATATCTGCGAGCATGCTCTGAGTAACAAAGGTTCATATCCGAAATTATATCTACGATGCGGCGGTTTGTTTCTTCTGGAAGACATTCATCAAAACAACGGTTACCCGCTTCCATATGAAAGATAGGAATGTGAAGGCGCTTAGCACCTATTACACTTAAACAAGAATTAGTATCCCCAAGCACCAGTACAGCATCTGGCTTAACTTGTACCATTAACTTATAACTAGCATTGATAATATTCCCCATAGTGGCACCCAAATCATCACCTACGGCATCCATATATACTTCCGGATCTTTCAATTTTAAATCATGAAAGAAAATACCATTTAGGTTATAGTCATAATTCTGTCCCGTATGAGCTAAAATACAATCAAAGTATTTGCGACATTTATTGATAACGGCGGCTAAACGTATTATTTCCGGTCGCGTACCTACAATAATCAAAAGTTTCAGTTTACCTTTCTCTTGAAACTTTATATTTGAATAATCTAATTTTATTTCCATAACTTTACACTTTCTCAAAATAAGTATCCGGTTTATTCGGATCAAAACATTCATTGCACCACATAAAGGTTACTAAATCTTCTGTTTCTGAAAGATTAATAATGTTATGCGTATATCCCGGAATCATCTCCACCACTTCCATCTTTTCTCCACTCACCTCGAAGTTAATCACCTCGTCAGTACCTATTTTTCTGAGTTGAATTTGGCCGTAACCGCTTACCACTACAAATTTTTCATTTTTGGTATGGTGCCAATGCTGCCCTTTTGTAATACCTGGCTTAGAAATATTTACAGAGAACTGCCCTCTATCCGAAGTACGGATAATTTCGGTAAAACTTCCTCTGGAATCGACATTCATATGTAATGGATAACAAAATTTTTCTTGAGGCAGATAAGACAAATATGTCGAGTATATTTTCCTGGAGAAACCATCACTAAGATTAGGTACATTCAAGGTATTAGGCATATCCTTAAACGAAATGATTAACTCTACAATCCCCCCAAGAGTAATGGTATGTGCCACAGGAACCTCACAATAATTTCCACAGCGATGTTCGTTACCACTCAGCGCATCAATTAATTCATCTACCACATCATCCACATAAACAAGGTTCATCACTACCGATGGGTCGTTAACCTGAATAGGCAAATCATGGGCTACATTATAACAGAAAGTAGCCACCGCACTGTTGTAGTTAGGGCGGCACCATTTGCCAAACACATTTGGAAAGCGATATACCAAAACCTTGGCACCTGTTTCCTGGGCATACTCAAAAAGAAGCTGCTCGCCGGCACGCTTTGACTCACCGTAAGGATTATCCAAAGCAGCCTGCGTAGAGGAAGAAATCATCACAGGACAAGAGTTCTTATACTTC
>USLU01000153.1 GCA_900555635.1 uncultured Bacteroides sp. | reverse complement strand
CGATAAGTTTGTATTTCATGTAGGGTTGTTTTGGATGCAAAGATAAATTAAAAAAGTTTTTCTGCAAGGTGGTGGGGGAAAAGATGTGGCTTTAGCTGAAATTGCACTGTGAAAGTGCAATTTGTTTTGTTATTTGCACTATTATAGTGCAAATAATCGTATCTTTGTCTATAAACCAATGCTATATGGATAAGTTATTTGAGTATTTTCACAAGATGATACGGGAGACTAATATTGAGTTTCACCGGTATATTTATTCCAGGATAAATTGGAATAGTCGCATGATAGGGCTTACGGGACCTAGAGGAGTAGGGAAGACGACTCTTGTATTACAGCACATTAAAGAAAAGCTGAATTTAAATGACTCTTTATATGTGACGGCTGAAGATTTTTATTTTGCCAGCCATCGTTTGCTTGACTTGGCAGATGCTTTTGTAAAAATGGGAGGCAAGTATTTGTTTATTGATGAAATTCATAAATATAAAGATTGGTCGAAAGAGCTTAAATTGATTTACGATTATCATTCAGAGTTGAATATTGTTTTTACAGGTTCATCTGTATTGGATATTAATAAAGGAGCTTCAGATTTGAGTCGTCGCGCTGTCATGTATCAGATGCAGGGACTTTCTTTTCGTGAGTATTTGTATTTATTTCATCGTATTCCTTCTGGAATATACAGTTTGCAGGATATTGTAGCGCATAAAGTGGAAATTCCGGGTTTGGAGCATCCGCTTCCACTCTTTCATGACTATTTGCAGAAAGGCTACTATCCTTTTGCATTGGAGGAAGATTTTGATATACGTTTGCGACAGATCATCAATTTGACTTTGGAGTCGGACATACCTCAATTTGCTGATATGAATGTTTCCACTGGGCGTAAACTTAAGCAACTTCTTGCTATCATTGCTAAGAGTGTGCCGTTCAAGCCTAATTTTAGCAGTATAGCTAAAATTCTTGAAGTGAGCCGTAATAATATATCCGATTATTGCCTTTATATTGAAGAGGCAGGGTTGATAGCGCAGTTGAGAGATGCTACCGGCGGAATACGCGGGTTAGGGAAAGTAGATAAAATTTATCTGGATAATACCAATTTGATATATAGTCTGGCTCAAGATAATTCTAATATTGGAAATATCAGGGAGACTTTCTTTTTGAACCAGACCCGTATTTTTTCGGATGTAGTAGCTTCTCCTGTTTCTGATTTCTTGATTGATGATATGACATTTGAGGTGGGAGGAAAGAAAAAGGGACAAAAGCAGATTCAGGAGGTACAGAAAGGATTTGTGGTGAAGGATGATATTGAAAGAGGCTTTATGAATGTGGTGCCGTTGTGGCAGTTCGGAATGGGATATTAGTCAATAAAAAAAGGATATCCAAATTCGGATATCCTTTTTTATTGATGTTGTAATGTTTTCTTATTCTATGTTTGCTCCGTATCCATCCATATCTGTTGCCAAGACAAATATACCGTTTTCTACATCAGTAATGGTCAGTGGTGCAGTGGCGTGAGGAGTCAATACATAGGGGTCAACTTTCGCACTTGCATCACAGTTGCTATGGTAATTATACCATTTACTGTTACTTGTTAATCCATATACGATATTATCTTTAACATCTACTGTAGTTACACTTACAGGATGAGTATCATTTCCCACGTAAGTATAAAGGTTGCTATTCTTTGCAAAACTTGAGTCTACATAAAAGATGTTTTTTGTCATCGTGAGACTACCTTTATTATGTCTGAAATATGGATTGTTTCCTGCAATATTAATTACTGTATTATTAGATATTATTGCAGTAAGATTTCCTTCTGTAAAGTCTGTTTGTAATCCCCAATTCAATATTTGACCCACATAAGGTGTTTTACTGTATACTATATTATTGGTAAATGCAAATTTCTTGTATGGAGCCAAGTTTTTGGTTGTATATAGATGTATGAGAGCTTTGTTGTCTGCATTGACCATAATACGAGTTCTATTAATAATGATCGTATTGATACCATTCAAATTGTCTTTTGCTGTATCTTGATAAATTGGGTTTTTAACGTCGCTGATCTTACATTCATCTATGATCAAAGCTGTGAAATCAGTAGCACTTGAAGTATTCGAATTGTTGAAATATTGTCCATCAGTAGTGAAACTACTCATATCTAAATGAATATTCTTTATGAAGATATTTCCAGAGACTGTTTTCCAAACCCTACTAGGTTTAATGACAGGTTTAGAATCAGAATATTTCCCAATGATAATAATTGTATTATTAAGGTTTACAGGATTGATTGTTGTAAAATCATTATTTCCTGTTAAGAATAAGATTTTGACTTTCTTGGAATTATTGATATAGCTGTCAAGTTCTGGTTCTGTTCCATCCAACTCTACTACTTCTGCATCGGGATAAGTATTTTTATCAAATGTGATATCACCGATTGTTATACTTTCTCCGTTATCGAATTTTGCTTTATAGTCAATCCGTGTTTCTGCTTCTCCAAGCTCTACCTGTATTTTTGCGATGGCAGCATATGCTCCTGAAGTTGCAAGAATAGATACGTCTTTGGTATTATCAGCGACGGCACGCGATAGAGTTTTTGCTGTTGCAGGAGCTTTTATTGTCAATGTTCCTTCATCGTTATCTGCGGACGGTTCAGACAAAGTCGCTTCCCAACCTTCGGGAGCGGTAATGATATAAAATTCTACGCCCTTCATGTGTACAATGAAATCTTTCGTAGATCCTGCTGCGATTCTTTGTATACCTACAATACTTTCATCAAACTTGCAGTAGAAGTTGCTGATGATAGGGATAGATAACTTTGTGCCATCTCTTAATTCAATATTGAAGTTGTTGCCAACCTTTTCTACAGAGTTGAAAAATTTATCTTTTACGGCTTCCCCGTCGGTTGCTTTTACAGGATTGCCTGCAGAGTCCTTTACGTTCTCATAAGTACTACCGTCGTAGCTGACTTGCCAGTATCCTGTTGCTGCATCGATTTGGAAAAGAGGAGTCTTTCCATTTTCAGCCGTTGCTTTTATAGGATTCCCGCTTTTATCTTTCAGTTGTGTGAAAGTGCTTCCGTTGTCATAGCTTACCGTCCAATAACCATCGTTGTCGATGCCCATTTGAGGAATCAAGGCACCCGCTCCGGTTTCTTCAACGAGTTTGAGTGTCTTGCCATTACTTAATGTAATGGTATATATACCATCCTTTAATTCAATATCAGTAATGGTAGCGCCTTCTTTGCAAAGTTCGCGTACGGCTTCAATGTTCCAGTTCAAATCTTGAACGGTTTTTTCAAGGGCGGTAACACGAGTCTTTAAATCGTTAACGTCGTCCCATAAGTCGTCTGTCTTATTGCATCCTACCAGACATACAGTCAGTAACATACATACGTACCAAAGTTTCTTCATAATTGTATCTTGTTTTTAAAGTTATTACTGGAGTGAATTTAACCAAGCCGGAACTGCACCTAAACGTTTGCGTAATTGGGCTTCATAGAGTGAATATGGAGTAACGGTATTACCCTGTTCTTCATTCAACTTCATTTGGCTTTCATCGAAATGAATACTACCGCCATGATATCCCACTACGATAGGAGGAAGGAACTTCCACCAAAGAGAATTGTTGTCCCACCAGATGAATGGAGAATCCGCAACATTGTTCTTGGCATTAAAGTTCCACAAAGTCAAATCGGCTAAGTGATTAGGCATTTGGTTGTAATCACCTCCCTGGCGGAATCTCATAAAACCACCTGTACAACGGTCAATCAGCGTTGCACGAGGTTGTGTGGCATGAGACTCAAAGCAACCGTCAGTTCCCCAGTCTACATTCCAAATGACAGCACCTATACTTTGCTTGGATACACCACATGCGTGGTATTGGCCTGCTCCTTGTTCGTATACATTTTTGTTATCTATAAGGAATCCGTTTGATTTGTCCGTCACTTTGCCTATAAATACACGTGACGAGGCTTGCGAACGGATAGCTGCGTGACCACGGTTTCCGTCAATGACCACATCGTATACGGATACATTGGAACTGTTGACGATCGAACTTGCTTCGCTGACGCTACGAAAGCCCACGCGGCGCATCCATGAATTTGTCAGGCGAATAAGATTGATAGGCTTGTAGGCTCCATCGTCCTCCCATGAACCGTGATGAGTAAAGTCAACTTTAGCTTTTCCTTCAAAGGTCATATCTTCCACACCTACATTCTCATAGTGGGGATATTTTTGGATAGTCCATTTCCATTGTGGATCTACAGCATGCATGATTGGCTCTTTGAAAGTAACAGTTTGCCCGTCGATGGCTGCTACTAAATGATAATCGAAGACCTGTACGCCATCTTCATGTAGATTAGTCATGTTTGAAGTGGGTTGGTAAGGTGCTAATTCTGCTTTGATAAGTTCCGGACTATTATCAGCCAGTTGTAAACATACCCAATCTCCGACTTTAATACCTGTGGTGGAGGCCACTTCTACTGAGAAAGTCCCCTTTTCGGCGTTTCCCGTAACCTCGGTAATAGGGGATAATCCACTATTATGCTTGATTTCCAGCATGACAGGTGAGGAATACATGACACTTGGATTGGTCGGTTGGTTAGGGGCATCCATTTTTATGACAGTTTGGTCGCGTCCGTCACCTTTCAGGATTACTCCTCCCATTAATAACTGAATTGTTTGTGATTTTCCATCTACATCATCGGCTGCCGTATGCAGAATGTATTCTCCTTTAGGAAAATAGATTATCGCCTTGGCATTGTCCACTTTTGAGCCTATTTTGGCTAATATTTTGGTTAAGGCTTCCCGGTCGGACTTGCCGTCATTGGGAATAGCACCGTAATCTTTTACATTATATACAGTGTAACCTAAAGACCATACATCGGGAGGTGCGACTTCACCATGTTTATAACCAGCATAAGAGAAATCTAGCAGTACATTATCTGCTTGTCCTAAGTTAAATTTGTTCCATACATCACATGTGTTGGCATCGTAGCCTGTTGTCAGTAGTCGTACTTTGAAAGATATTATGCGGATATAGTTTTTAGAAGAAGTAATAATAATATTGATTGTTTCTTCTTTATTCTCTATATCATTTGCTTTCGGTGAAGTAATGGAAAGTTCATTATCTTTTAAAACGACATTCCATCCTTGTGGAGCTTTAATCACCGCTCTTGTAACATCTTGTTGTTCCACTTCATAAAGGCGTGTTTCGTTTAACGGGAAAATAGGAGTGTTTTCCATACCTTTTATCTTTAGATAGAATGTATCGATCACTTGAAGTTCAATGGTCTTATCGCTACCATATATAATGGTTAGTTTCTTGCTGGTAGTATCATATTCTACCTTGTCAAAGATCGAATTTTTTCCGGCACTTTCAATGGCTTCAATTTTGCTGCCGTCATTATTGGTCAGATACTGATAAGTTTTTCCATTATCATAGCTAACTAGCCAATAGCCTTCTGCATCTACTTTTAGTTTAGGAGATTGAATAGGGTTGGACGGCCCGTTAGGATCGGTCGGCTTACTGGTTGGAATGGCATATATCTTATTGCCATTAGCATCTTTTAGAGGCATGTAGGTGGTGCCTCCATCAGTGCTATAAATCCAGTATCCTTCGTTATCTACGGATAAAGTGGGGACTAGCGCATTAACGTTTTCTCCACTCATGACGGTGATACTTTTTCCGTCACTTAATTCTACAGTATAGCCATTTTCGATAGGTGTGATACCCACGATGACCGGATCATTTAATAAATACTGTAAACTTTCGATAGAAGTGTTCAGTTGATTAGCTGTTTCTTCCAATACTTGGACGCGATTTTTTAGCGAATCAATTTCAGAACGCAGGTCATCCGTTTCTTGGCAAGATTGCAGAACGAATAACATGCTGCAAATACCAAATAGTAATAGGTAGGTAATGCTCCTGTTTTTCATAC
>USLU01000152.1 GCA_900555635.1 uncultured Bacteroides sp. | reverse complement strand
TACTGAAAAGTATTCGGAGGCTATCTACAAGGAACGTACAGATAAGAATTATATTCTGGAACATGTTATTCTTCCTGACCTGAAAAAGGCGGAAAGCCTGATTAACCGTAATAAGAATTACGAACGCAAGCGTATTTCTATCTGTGGCGTATGGGCTATCATGGCGGACGCTTATATGTGGGCTGAAGAATATAATCTGGCTGACCAGACCATTGATAAAATGGCAACTATTGCTTCCAAAAAGGGTGGACGCTTTGTAGACTTCGAACCTAACATTGCTACTTGGCATACCATGTTTACGGAAGAACTCAACAATAAGCCTTCGGATGATACGCCCGAAAATGATGAATATAACTCCAGAGAGTTAATATTCCTTGTTCATTTCAACATGGATGAAGTCGGCACGAATGGTTACAGTTATATGTATCAATGGTTTTCCGGTTCAGGAAACCGTGCGGCAGTTATGTCCGACAAGTTTATGAGCATCTTTGATGAAAAGGATATGAAAGGTGATTTGCGCAAAGATTATACGGTGAAGAATTACCAGAATGGAAATGAATTGCGTAAATATATGGCAGGTGACATCAGTAACTCTTTGAATAAGACATGCGAAGTAGCCTATCCAATTTATCGTTACACAGATATGATGTTGTTGCAAGCAGAAGCTCGTGCTCATCAGGGAAAATGGGGTGAAGCTTTGGATTTAGTAAAAACTGTACGTGACCGTGCCGGATTGAACACGTTGACTGAAAATGATTTTGCTTCTGAAGACGAAGTCGTTAATTATATATTGCGTGAACGGCAAGTGGAATTAGCCGGCGAAGGACGCCGCTGGTTTGACTTGTTGCGTACCGGAAAGTGGAAGGAAGTGATGAAACCGATTAACGGAATGGAACAGGACGGAAACGAACTCTTCCCGATTCACTATTCACATATCTTGGAAAATCCGAAGATTGTGCAGAACACGTATTATGGTAATACTAACAACTAAAAAAGGTAGAAACAATGAAAAAGACAATATTATATAAGACCCTTTTCTTTTGTTGGGCGATATTGGCATTGACCGGCTGTGACCTGGACTTGCAGAAGAATTATGATTATGAGCCTTCGGTGGATGATCCGTATGTAAAAGTGACAGCGTGGGAATATTTCCAAGATCACAAAGATATGTTCTCGGAGTTGATAGCAGCTATTGAGTATACAGGTCTGAAGGACTATTATACCCAGACTGACAATAAATATACTTTTCTGGCTTTGAATAATGCAGGTATGCAGTTGTATCGTGAAAATGAATTTGCAGGTGCAGCATCCATTACCGATTGTGATAAAGAGAAAGTAACGAACATGTTGCTTTATCACATTGTAGACGGTGAATATAGTTCTTATGGACAGTTGCAGGTGGAACCGATGTTCGTATTGACGATGCTGAAAGGAGAGAATGGACTGATGACAATGTCTGTATGGAAAAACCCATGGCAGGCTGCAGTAGGTAAGATTCTGGTGAATCAGACCGGAAGCAACGGGAAATCTCCACAGCGTCAGGCTAAGACTAGCAACATTCTGCCGACGAACGGTGTGATTCATATATTTGAGAACTATTGCAAATATTCCAAATAACCACAGTTAATTAAAAAGAGAACTAATTATGATTCGTAAAATATATACCTTATTAATACTAGGACTTTGCCTGGGCTTTGCTGCCTGTAGCGATGATAATGATGGTCTGGATCCTAATGCGGCTGCTCCTGTGATTAAATTCCCGATGGAACAACTGGATGTGGATTTAAATAAAGTAGATAATCTGCCGGTAGTGGCTGTCATAAAGTCGCAGGCCGGACTACAGAGTGTGACAATGAAATTGCAGACAGTGGAGGGGGTGACCGAATATAAAACGGTGACTGAATTTTTTAATCCCAATTCTTACAGCTTGTCTGAAAATCTGGAATACAATGCAAATTACGAAGCCTTTATCATTGAGGCTACGGATAAATTGAATCATGTTACGAGCGGAACTTTACCAATTGCTGTTACCGATGTAATGGCACGTCCTGTCATAACATTCGACCCGGAAGAGATTATATATGATGAAATGGATGAAAACCCGGTAATTCCCCGTACTACTTTCGAAGTTGTTTCAGAAGCCGGTTTGAAGGTAGTGGAGGTCTATTTGGTATCTGCGACCGGACAGGAATCGAAAGGAAGCGTGGAACTGAATGGGAAGAAGAATTTCTCGTATGATGAGATGATTAATTACAAAGAAGGCGATAAAGGTTTCAAAGTAAAAGCAGTGGATATATATGATAATGTGACCATTTCAACTTTACCAGTGGAATATAGAACAGTGCCAATACCTGTATTGACCTTGCCTGAATTGCCTATTTTTGCTACAACGGATGCTAAACAAGGAGTGCCGGTAAAGGTGGAATCTGTACGTGGAGTTCACGAAGTGATTATTTACCGTATTGAAAACGGACAGGAAATCGAAGTCTTACGGGAACAGAAGAATGGTGAGAAACAATTGGATTACACTCCGGAAATTGATTTTACTGAAACTACGTCTCAAATTAAAGTGGTGGTTTCTGATGGGAGAGTAGGAAAAGAAGCTGTCGGAACTGTGAAAGCATATGTAAATATGGACGTTGCTACTGTGAATATATCCAGTAAGACTTTTGCTAATAGTGCGCACGAAAAATATCCGGATGCTTATGGATTGCTGTCTTTCAAAGATTTGAAAACTTATTCTATTGATTATGCATTAACCAGCGCAGATAATGCGAAGAATGTTGATTTGAAATTCTATTGTATGGGAAAAGGCTCAAATGTGGATTCAGAACCTCGTCTGTATTCAATAAATGCGGCAAAATCTGATGAGTATAAAGGTTCTAATGGTGCAGGTCTGAACACTGCGGCAGTAAAGAATAGGACTATGTTAGCCAAACTCTCCGACTTTGATTATGATAATGCAACAGTTACTTCTATTGCTTCTGAAATATCAGCTAGCTTGATTGTGAAAGAAGACTTGATTCCTATAACGGAGGGAGATATTATTGCCTTTAAAACTGCATCGACTTCTGCAGCAGGTGGAAATAGGATTGGAGTAATGAGAATTATCAGTATGACACCGTCTACCGGGGAAGGTGTGTTGAAGCCCGGAGATACAACAGCTCGTGTATTAACGGTTGAAATCAAATTCCCTAAGAAGAAGTAAACAGGGTAGTATTACCTAGCGTCTGAAGTCTTAATAGAAAACTTCTTTTCTATTAAGACTAAACTTCCCTTTCATTGGGAATAAAGTTGTTCTCTGTCCGATACAAACTATAAACGAAGCTTCCGTTTTTATAAATGCAAGTTGCGTTTATAAAAACAAAGCTTTCAATTATGAAAACAAAGCTTGCGTTTATAGTTTATAATAGGGATAAAAGAAGTTTGCAACAAGGGGGAAGGAAGTTCTCTCCTTGTAGAGAATAACTTTTCTATTAATAGCCAACGCGAGAGTTAGTAACAGCTATCCCGGTGAACCGTAGATAGAGTATACGAAAGATGCGACTGATAACAAATACGATGGTTAAGTAATAATGTGCAGTAGCTGAAAGTAATATGAGAAAACATATAATATATAGGTATTTCCTCTTTTTATCTTTGGTCGGACTGATGCAGTTGACGTTTAGCTGTTCCTCCTCTTCCAACGAAATAGAACCTTTGAAACCGGAAGGAGAAGATACTCCTTTGGAAAAAGATGAATATACTTTTATGAATGTAGAATACCGGAAGTGGCAGAACGGAACTTTCCAGGCATGGACAACGGCAGATTCAAGGGAAACACGTACCATTGATAATATGAATTGGTATACTCCCTCTTCGGATTATAGCCGGACTGCATGGGGAGGACGAATCGGTTTACAACCTTCATCTGTGGTTGGAAAAGAAGGCTTTTTCCGAGTGGCTAATTGTGGAGGCCGTTCTTATTTGCTCGATCCGGATAATGGAGCTGTTATCATTCATGGAATTCAGCATGTTCGTCCGGGAGAATCTACTGCTCATAAGAAGGCTTTCGGTACTCGATACGGTAGTGAGGCGCGATGGAGTGAAGAGACTGGCAAACTGTTAGCAGACAATCATATAAACTATATTTCGTATGGCTCGAACCGTATTGAAGTATTTCCTGCTGCAGTACGTGGTAACTTGTTGACCCCTAAGACGCAAAAGATTGCTTATGCAGAGAATCTGTATCTGCTTCGTACCTTTATGTGGGATATGAGTAAGAATTTGGGCTACGCGTTTGATGATGACAAATATAATCGCTTAGTTCTTCTTTTTGAACCCACATTTGCTACGTACATAGATCGTCTCGTACAAGAGAAGTCAGCTTTATTTGCCGGTGACCGGCATTTTATAGGTTTCTATCTTGACAATGAATTGCCATTTGCCAGTTATCAGAATGCTGACCCTTTGCGAGGAATTGATCTGAAACATTTCTTGTCTTTGCCCGAACGCTATAAAGCTGCTCGTGAGTATGCAGAAAAGTTTATGCGGGATAACGGTATAGCTTCTACCGGAGTGATAACCAAGAAAAATCAGGAAGATTTCCGGGGGATGGTTGCTGATTATTATTATCAGTTGACCACCGCTACCGTCAGACGATATGATAAAGAGCATTTGATATTGGGAACACGTCTGCATGATTGGAGTAAATATAATCAGAAAGTGGTGGAAGCGTGTGCTCGTTATTGCGATCTTGTTTCCGTCAACTATTATGCACGTTGGCAACCGGAGGCAGATTTCTTGGCAAACCTGAAAGTCTGGTGTGGAGCGAAACCTTTTTTAGTTTCAGAATTCTATATAAAAGCGGAAGATGCCAGTTATCAGGGAACTGGATATGCTAATACTGAAGGAGGTGGCTGGTTGGTGCATACACAAAAAAATAGAGGTGAGTTTTATCAGAACTTCTGTCTTCGTTTGCTTGAAACTCGAAACTGTGTAGGCTGGGTACATTTTGAGTATAATGATGGTTACGATTCTAACGGAAAAGCTTCTAATAAAGGAGTGGTTTCCATCGAATACGAACCTTATGAATCTTTTCTGTCGCACATGCGGCAGTTGAATCTTTCAGTTCATTCATTGATCGATTATTACGATACAAAATCGGTTCAATAGATTGACGGAAACTTTAAATAGACAAATTGAATATTTAGAATTAAAATAGTTATGACCATGAAGAAGTTTAGTTTATTTGCAATCCTTTTAGGATTTAATATAGCTTTGGGAGCATGTTCCGATGATGATGCCGCTCCTGTAGTAAAAAATGAGATCTTTCAACTTCCGGAAAAGGCTTATGTACTGGCGGAACAATCCAGACGGGCTATTGTCATCAGAGATGCGGAGACGCACCGCAATATTTGGAGTTGGGATCCTTATACAGCCTGTGTTCCTGCTGCACAGCAGGGTTGGTTTGTTAATCCGAGTGAAGTAAAACCGGTTTTCAATAGACGCTATATCTTGATGACTGCCTCCGGCGGAGCTGTGGCTTTAATCCGTTTGTCCGATCATAAATTAATGTTCTACGCAAATTGCGGACAGAATCCCCACTCTGCGGAGGTATTGCCCGATGGAAATATCGTGACGGCAGAATCTAAATCCGGTGAAATCAATACCTTTGTGGTTGACACGGTTAAGGTATTGGGAGCAAAAGCTAATACGGTGAAGTTGGGTAATGCGCATAATGTTGTTTGGGATAAGAAAAGATCGTATCTTTATGCTACAGCTACCAAAAAAGAGGGAGTGACTGCATTATTCCGTTTTAAGTACGATGGCAACCGGAGTAATCCCAAGTTAATAAATCAGACTACCCTTTATACATTCAGCAATGAATCGGGTGGGCATGATTTGTTCCCGGTATATGGTGAAGAAGATAAATTATGGCTTACTGCTGCTTCGGCTGTCTATAAGTTTGATTTGACTGGAGTTACCGACGCTACGACTAATGACTCTACCGAACCTACTTGTGAAAAAGTATACAGCATAGCCGATATAAAAAGTATCTGCAACGGACCGGATG
>USLU01000151.1 GCA_900555635.1 uncultured Bacteroides sp. | reverse complement strand
TATAGAATCTGTTTCTTCATATCGAATTTCATTATTTAGCGTATTGTTCAATCTCTGTTACGGCATCTGCATTGTCAATATCTTCCCATTCCATCGGTTTAACTTTCTCTTGCAGATACTGGAAGATAACAAACAAGGCAGGAACGATGAAAATTTGGCAAATCATACCGATTAACATACCACCGATAGAGGCAGTACCTAGTGTACGGTTACCGTGGGCACCTACACCGAAGGCAAACATCAACGGAAGCAAACCGACTACCATCGCCAATGATGTCATCAGAATCGGGCGGAGACGAGCACCGGCACCCAATACAGCTGCCCAAGTGATACTCATACCCATCTTGCGACGATCTAGGGCGAACTCTACGATCAAGATGGCATTCTTCGCCAACAGACCCATCAACATGATTAACGCGATCTGCATATAGATATTGTTTGACATCGTACCCAGAATCATCTTCAATGCCGAAATATTACCGATAGCACTTACACCATTCACAAACAGGAAACTGCCTAACAGACCGAACGGAATGGATAATAATACAGCCAATGGAAGAATGTAACTTTCGTACTGTGCACTCAACAATAAGTAAACGAATACAAAACAGAGTACAAAAATCAGTCCGGTAGCACTTCCGCTACTTTGAGCCTCTTCACGCGCCATACCTCCTAGTTCATACGTATAACCGGTAGGCAGGTTTTCTTGAGCAACTTCGGCAAGAGCCGTCAATGCCTGACCGGATGTATAACCACTTGCCGGAGCTACCATTACTTTCATAGAGGTATAAAGGTTGAAACGACTAATAATATCCGGACCATATACTTTCTCCACAGAAATGAACTGGGCAATCGGGGCCATCTCGCCTGCACTATTACGCACCTTGATATTTTTTAAAGATTCCAGGTTTTTGCGTGATAACGGATCTGACTGAATCATAACACGATACATCTTACCGAAACGATTGAAGTTGGATGCGTACAAACCTCCGTAATATCCTTGCATAGTAGTGAGGATATCGCTCGGGCTGATGCCAGCTTTTTTACAAGCTGCCGCATCAATGTCAATCATGTATTGCGGGAAATTCGGGTTGAAGGAAGTCTTTGCTGAATTAATTTCCGGACGTGCTTCCAATGCTGCCGTATAATCATTAACCACATCGAAGAATTTGTTCAGATCACCACCGGTCTTATCCTGCATATTCACTTCAATATCCGTAGATGCCGAGTAACCCGGGATCATAGGAGGAGCGAAGAACAATACTTGTGCTTCTTTGATAATCTTCTGTGCACGCATATATAAGGAGCCGACCACAACGTCTGAATTCTGTATCATGGAACGTTCGTCCCAGTCTTTCAGTTTGATAATGAAAGAACCATAGGAAGGTCCCTGACCACCGATAAAGCTGAATCCGGAAATCATAGTACGTGACAATACCGCAGGATCGGAAGCGATCAGACTGTCTACACGTGCCAAAATCTCTTCGGAACGGTCTTGAGAAGTACCCGGAGGTAATGTTACTGCTCCCATCAGTGTTCCGGTATCTTCATTAGGTACCATACCTGTCGGGGTGGTGTTCATGAAGAATACAAGTATCGCAATGGAAGCGACAACTAATCCCATAGACAACCATTTCTTCTGGATAAAGAACAGTACTCGTTTCTTATAACGTTTCAGGATTGATTCGTATGTATCGTTGAATCTGTTTTTAAACTTCTTCGTACTCATTCCAATCAGTGCCAGAACACTAAGCACTACGAAAATAGCAGTAACTATCGGATTGATACTGAACAAACCAAAGATCATGCCGAGAATGGCAATAAGCGTGAAAGTAAGTGTAATTCCCGGATGCAACATCTTCCCGATAGCTTCGGTATATCTGTTGATCATAGTTGTATGGGCTGCCGTATAGGCTACTTTCATACGTTCTTTCAATGTGGAGTCTTCCGTTGTTCCATCTTCTTTTTTGTGAGGTTTCAGAAGAACGGCGCACAAAGCCGGACTCAAAGTCAATGCGTTCAATGCAGACAGACCGATAGCGATAGCCATAGTCATACCGAACTGACGATAGAATGTTCCTGCTGTACCTCCCATGAAACTTACCGGAACGAATACAGCCATCATGACCAACGTAATAGATACGATAGCACCACCCAATTCATTCATGGCATCGATAGAAGCCAGACGGGCAGATGTATAACCTTGGTCAAGCTTGGCATGCACACCCTCGACGACCACAATCGCATCGTCGACCACAATCGCAATAGCAAGCACGAGCGCACATAACGTCAACAAGTTCAAACTGAATCCTACCAGGGACAGGATGAAGAAAGTACCGATCAGAGCTACCGGAATGGCAATAGTCGGAATCAATGTCGAACGTAAATCCTGCAAGAAGATATACACTACGATAAACACCAGGATAAAAGCTTCGATCAACGTCTTCAATACTTCATGGATAGAAGCGAAGAGGAAGTCGTTGGCATTCATGGAGATGTTCAGTTTCAATCCGGTAGGTAACGTTTTTGATGCTTCATCCAACAATGCTTCAATATCACTGATGGTCTGTGTCGCATTGGTTCCTGCCATCTGGTATACGATACAAGTCACAGATTTGTGGCCGTCTACCCGGTTGGTAAAGTTATATCCCAAACGGTCCAGCTGAATTTCTGCTATATCTTTCAGACGGAGTACTTCACCGTCAGGAAGAGATTTGATAACGATATTTTCAAACTCTTCAGGCTGTTGCAAACGTCCTTTATAGCGGATAGTATATTGGAAAGTTTGGTTACTTCGTTCACCGAACTGTCCTGGAGCTGCTTCGACATTTTGTTCTGCCAGAGCAGTGGAAACATCACTAGGTACGAGCTTGTATTGTGCCATGACGTCCGGTCGTAACCAGATACGCATAGAATAATCCTGACCCAAAACGTTAGCATCACCTACACCTTGAACACGTTGTACTTGTGGGATTAGGTTGATTTTAGCATAGTTTTCAATAAATGATTCGCTATATGTATCTGTCTCGTCATATAGAGAGAATACTACCAGCATGGAAGTCTGGCGTTTTTGGGTGGTTACACCGACTTTAGTTACTTCGGCAGGCAACAGACCTTGTGCCATAGAGACACGGTTTTGTACATTGACAGCGGCCATGTCCGGGTCTGTTCCTTGTTTAAAATATATGGATATCTCACCGGAACCTGTGTTTGACGCAGTTGAGGTCATATACATCATGTTTTCTACACCGTTGATCTGTTCCTCCAATGGAGCAATCACGGAATTCAATACGGTCGATGCACTGGCTCCCGTATAGGTGGCTCTTACCGAAACGGTAGGAGGCGCGATGTCCGGATACTGCGTGATAGGCAGTGTCGCCAATCCGATAGCCCCCAGGATGACTATCAGGATAGAAATAACGGTTGATAGTACCGGACGGTTAATAAATCTATCTAATTTCATATGATTATCTGATTATTAGTTGAAGGCTGTGGCTAAATTACCGTCGCGTTGGTCTTTCAAATGTTGTTGATAGTTTGCTTCTTTCTGCGCTGGTGTGATAGGTTGAACCTTCTGGCCATCTTTCAGGTTTTGTACTCCTTCGATTACAATTTTATCTCCTGAATTCAAACCGGAAGTAACCAAGTACTCTTTCCCGTTATCCAGATTAAAGATTTTGATTTCTGTATATTTCACTGTGTTGTCCGGTTGCAGAACATAAACGAACTTCTTATCCTGGATTTCTACTGTTGCAGACTGCGGTATAGTGATTACATTCTCCATGGTATAAGGAATCAGAGCGTTTGCCGTGCCTCCACTACGCAATACATGTTCCTTATTCGGGAAGATAGCACGAATGCTTACCGAACCGGTAGATTGGTCGATAACGCCTGTGATAGCGTCTACTTTTCCATCTACATCGTATGTGGAACCGTCGATTAGTTGCAGTTTGATAGTCGGTATCTTGCTGATTTCTTCTTTGATTGTGCTACCGGACTTGGTCATTGCCAGCAATTCCTTTTCTGTCATTGAGAAGTATACGTATAC
Source organism: uncultured Bacteroides sp. (assembly GCA_900555635.1). GTDB lineage: Bacteria > Bacteroidota > Bacteroidia > Bacteroidales > Bacteroidaceae > Bacteroides. The sequence goes on along the minus strand of USLU01000151.1, from coordinate 2,209 downwards.
TTCGTCAATTTCGGATACGGTAGTCATCGGTGTAGCGATAGAAGGGCTTACTAGTGCCCCTATACGATAAGGAATATCGTTGATAACACCATCTGACGGGCTTTTAACTTGTGTGAATGACAAGTTCTGTTGAGCAGTGGTCAGTTGTGCTTTTGCCTGTGCCAACTGTGCTTTGGTTTGTGCCAGAGAGTTTTCTGCCATTGCCAGGTCATAGTCACTGATAATTTGCTTCTTGTTCAACTCTTTCTTATTGTCATACGTCATTTGTTGAGTGCTCACTGCTGCTTCGGCTGTAGCAACTGCTGCTTTGGCAGTGCGTACGGCTGCTTCATATTGAGTCGGGTCAACAATGAACAACACTTGTCCCTTACGTACAGTTGCTCCTTCGTCTACACACAGTTTCGTGATGAAGCCCGATACTTGGGGGCGGATTTCTACATCTTGTTTACCTTTGATTGTAGCCGGATAAGCGGTTGTTAAATTGGCAGTTGTTTTTTGTAACTCTTGTACTGCATATTCAGGAGCCTTTCCTGTGTCATTGCCCTTATTGCCACAACTAGACAAGAGGGCTACGCAAAATGCAAATAAAACAATTCTACTTTTCATACTTAATAAATATCTGTTTTTTAATTTAATGCGTTTGTTGCCAGTGTGCTGTTCGTCCATATAGATTAAGGGGGTTAAGGAAGAAAAAGCCGGAAACTAAAAATGGTTAAAAAAATTTCGTAAAAGGCCGGAAATTAATTCGGTTAAATTAGTTTCCGGCTGCAAAAATACTTTAAATTCGGTATTCTTGTTCTCTGATACCGTGTTTTTTAACTATGTTTTTTACTTTATTTTATGATATACAGGAGTCATAATAAAACTTAACTCATAATCTTGGTAAGGAAGACGGTATTTTTCCAGTGGTATAGCTCCCCAACTGTTCACACAAGCAAGCCCTGCTTGTGCCTTATCGATACAGAAATTGGTGAAGTCTGCCTTTTCTACTTCCGGTGAGTGACGTTGATCTTTACCGTCACCGTCATCCAATGACTCGATGGTATAATTCAGGGCAGAAGCAGAGAAAGGAGCATCCGATATGAATTGCAATCCGTTACCACTAATGTTCAGAAGTCTCCACCAGCGGATATCCGTTTTGGTTCCGGTTTCCTGCGGGCGGATGTAAGGATAGAATTGTTCTTCTATTGTCTGGCGGTATTTGCCTAGCATGGCTCCGTGGTTACGGTCAGCATAGTTTTCTCCCGGACCACGGCCGTAGTACTCCACCTCATTGAAGTTGACAGGCATACGCATTTGCATACCGAAGCGGAACATTTCAGAAACCTTCTTGCTCTTGTCTGCCACCATCTTCTGCGTAACCTTCACTGCACCTTTATTATTAATAGTATAAGTCAGTGACAATGTTCCACCTATCGATTTCATATCATATTCAGCACGAACCACTGCCTGATCGTTTTCAATAGCATGTTTTAGAGAAGTCAGTTTCAGCTCCGGATTCTTCCATGCAGCATATTTATGTTGCAGTCCGGCTCCGAAATCATTGTCGGTCGGTGCACGCCAGAAGTTAGGAGTCAATGCGCTGCCGTCTTCCATCATTTGCATACCATTGACGTCGTAGCGACAAAGGTAACCATTGTGCTTATTGAAGTCCATAGAGAAGTTTTCACCTTTCACAATCAGGTAATTGCGGTCGTTGTCCAAAATACTGGGCACGATAACCGGAATATTGGAAGCCTGTTGATTTTCCAGTTTCAGTTCCGGTGCTTTGTAGTCGCGGATGCTTAACTGGTCGTAAGCGATAGTCGTTCCTGCCGGCAGCAACGTTTCGGCGGCTTTCAGTTTATAGCTCACATTCAGCAACAATTCCTTGCAAGGACAGATATTCTTCACGTTAAACGGAATTTGCACTTTCACAGTTTGCTGGGGTGCAACTTTCAGGTCGGATACAATGCCTGTTTGCACTACTTCCCCGTTTGCCAGTAATTGCCATTCCATATAATATGCAGAGAGGTCGCGGAAGAAATATTCGTTGAAGATATTGATTTCACCTTTGGTAAGATCCGCAGGAGTAGTCCATATATCCTGATAGAAATAAGCTACTTCATAAGCATGCGGATTAGGCACGCGGTCGGGGCTGATTAAACCGTTATCGTTGAAGTTGTTGTCCGAAGCGTCGTATTTGTTGAAATCACCGCCATAACCATAG
>USLU01000150.1 GCA_900555635.1 uncultured Bacteroides sp. | reverse complement strand
GTTCTATTTTTAACACTATTTGTCCTAAAAAGCGTTGATACGCCTCTGACTCGGGATGAAAGGGTTTGTGCGCCAAGTCCCGGCGGATGTCTTGCACAGCTACGATAATCTGCTTTGTTTCAGGAGAAAAGAAGGTTTCGGAGAAGCGTTCCCACAGGTAACGAATCGCCAAAGGAGACGGATGCAGCATGTCGTCGGCATAGAAACGATAATCACGTAATTCGTCCAATATGATTTCATAAGAGGGGAAATAGAACACTCGTTCCGGGAACAGTTGTTGCAATCGGTCGATGGCGAGCAGCAGAGTCGATTTGCTTAACTGGTTGGCGTGCATCCCGTCGCGTATATGACGGATCGGGCTGACTGTAAACAGCCATTTCAGAGCCGGATTCAGGGCTGACATTTCGGTGATGAGTGCTGTATAATCTTCTACTATTTCTTCAACAGACAGAAGCCTACGATTAAATTTATTCTCAGGCAGTTTATGACAGTTAGACACTACCTTTCCCGTTTCTTTCTGCTCATAAACATAAGCAGTTCCAAAAGTCAACATCAGCCAGTCAAGTTTTTGCATAGCCTGATGAACTTGTAACAGCCGAATATTGATATTCTGCAATGTACTTTCCAAGGTAGGTCCAGAAAAAAGACCATGATGCATAGGACTATGCCAAAGGTCATTATGGAAAAACAAGTCACCCTTCTTATATACTTTTCTTTTTAAGATTTCAATCAGAACAGCAGAAAGAGAAGAAGGGTTGTAAAGAATACCAAAAGGATTCAAATCTAATTGAAATTTGGCATCTTTCAAAAAATTCCCTACATTTTGGACAAAGCAAGATCCCATCATGAGTATTTGTCCGGCATGAGTAATAGGCGGTAAACCAACAGGTAACTCTATTTGTGTACGGAAATCCATATTATTTTCTCTTTAAAAATTTCAAACTATTCTCCAAGCACTACCCAATACCCATATCGTTTGCTTCCTACGCGTTTTAATAAGCCCAACTCCTGTAAACGTGCCAAGTTATATTTTATACCATCGACTGTTATACCTTCAATATGACTATTTAAATCCGCCCGTGTGGCCTCCGGATGTTCTCTTAGATAACTTAAAATCATATTTTGGGCTTCTGTTAATTTCTGGGTAGTGTATTGGGTAGTAGATTGGGTAGTATGTTGGGTAGTATATTGAGCCGGTCTTCGTTCATTATCGGCACTATCTTCCATATTTGTATTCTCCTGATAGTTCTTTTTAATAAACTGTACTTGAAAAGACAAACCAACCTCCTTCCAACATAAATCAATTTCAGGATAAGATTTCATTTCTTCAGCCACCATTTTCAATCCATTACCCCATTGGTCAATGATGCCAAGTCTTTTAAACACAGGAGCTATTACTTTATTTCTTGCATTTGATTGGCGGCTCTCCATTGCCGAATAATCAATAGAGGGTGGTAAAAGACCAGGACTTGTGATCTCAACCATATCATCATATATGGCAACTTTGACATCTTTTCCTGTCAGAGAATAATCTCTATGTACAATCGCATTACGGATAATCTCCCTTATTGCCTTCACTGGATACTCCCAACGTGAAACCGTATATACTCCCTCTATATTTGCTGCTTTATTAATATGCCGAAGTACAAAGTTATAAGTTTCTTCCGCCTGTAACCCAATGTGGACAATAATACTTTTTTGATCTAAAAACTCTTCCGTTCCTGTCCCTTTGAAACGGGCACATTCAACTTTGGCATTCGGAAACATAGAATTACGCAAATTATCATCCGAAAATAGAAGTAAAGCTTTTGTAGGATATTCTTTATCCTGTTCAGTCTTAACCAATTCCAGTTTACGAAGTACTTGAATATTTAAATCTTCACCTGTTTTCTCTTTGTAGAGTAATTTAAACCCACTTATATCCAATTCATCTGCGGACTTATCCATGACAACCTCACTATCAAAAGAAATATTTCTCCGTCTCCGCTCTAACTCTGCAATAATTGTTTCATCAGCTAGTTTATTGGTTGAACCAACCCTAATATAAGTTCCTTTCAGCTTCCCTTTATCTTTAAGATAGTAAGGGGGCATACTTCCACGATAAATACACACTTTAATAAGGTGTTTGTCCTCTATAGTTAAAAAAGAGACTTCAGGTAATATAATCGGATAACATCTATCATATATTAAATTACTAATTTGCTCTTCAATACGAGGTAATTCTTCTTCTGACAACCCTATTATCTGTCGCGGGTTATCATTGATACCTATATAAATTTCACCTCCCGCATCATTGGCAAAAGCCACTACAGTTTTTGCTAAATCAGAATTTGTAGGAAGCTCACCTTTAAATTCTAAACGCCGACCTTCAGACTGGTTTATAAGTTCATTAATAGACATCTATTGAATATATTGTTTTTTAAACTTTTTCTCGAAGCAAAAGTACAATAAAGATATGACAAATAATTGGAGAAGCAAAAGAACTTTCTTATCTTTGTCTTTATCTGATAATCAAACCAACAAACTGCAAAATATAATTATCCATAATATGAATAACATACAAGTTAGCCTAAAAGCAGATAACCAAAACGGAATACTATCCATACAAGGAGTTGATTTATTTAGTATCATAGATACCGACTGGAACTGGAACAATATTTCATTCATACAGGATTCTTGTGTAAGAGCTTTTTTTATACGTGCCAAAAAACTTCTGAACAATAATATTGCAGAAGAAGAAGATAATCAAGTCTTCAATGATGCATCTAAAAATTCAGAAGAAATAAATTCATATTATGAAAAAGAATTCGGCTATTCTGAATGGACACTACCTGAAATAGAAGATTATGATCCTAGTGATGAAACAGAAATAAACTACGATGTCGACGATTTAGATCGAACTGAAATAAATTTATCAATTCCATATTACAAAATTATTTGGCATGAAAGTATCTATCAGTATATTTACGATAATCTGAATTTATGGGCTTGCAAAATAGAAGAAGACATTAAAGTATATAAAGAACTTTGCAATATTATAGATAACATCCCTACAATTATATCCACTATTAGACATGAGAATAGTACTCCAAAAGCCATCCTAAGTCTGATGCAAAAGTTCAACATTAGTAAGCAGACTGCTGAAACGATTGTCAATATGAAGTTATATATATTGTCAACTTTAACGGTTGGTGATTGTGAAAACACTCTTCAATATAAAAAGGAATTGAGAGGAACTGTAACTAAATTAATCATCTTAAAAAAGAAAATCACCGAAACGTACAGAGCAAATGAAAAAATCAAAAAATGACATAACTAATAATGGCTAGTTTATTAACATTTTCCAATATTTAAATAACCAGAATATGAAAAACTATTATTTTAAAGAACTCATAAGAGATAAAAAACTCACAAAAGATAATGACAAAGCGGAATTCATTGGCTATGGAAATCCTGATGCTGATATTTTAATTATCGGCAAAGAATGTGCTATTGATCCAAAACATGACCCAGATAACATTTATGAGTTGAGTATAACAAAAAACGGAGAACAGTGGTTAAGTATCATAAATGATACAAACAAACAAAATCCTGATAATATACCTTCTTGGTTTTCTGAATGCCCTAGAGAAGAAAAATTCAGTCCATTATTCCCTTTTAAAGGACAACTATTCACTCAAAAGAAAAGAAATGAAAATCACGGGACCAATACTACATGGTATAACTATCAAAAACTTATAGATAAAATAAGGGCTATCGATAGTAATCATCCAGATAGAACAAAAAATGATGAAATAGACTTTCTAAAATATTGCTTTATTACAGAATTCAGTGGCATATGTAGTCTTTATAGCAAGGAAAGCCCCGAAGTTACAGAATCTATCAAAAATAGGACTACAAATTTATTGAATCACCCTTTTTTTAAGTCTTTTCCTATCATCATAATAGCTTGCGGTCATTATGTCCGCCAATATAAAGATATTATTGATTTACAGAAGTTATTTGAGGTTAAATGGGATGAACGCACAATCGAAGTTGAGAATAATTGGTATAATTTACATAAAGGAAACAACAAAATCCTCATTCATACAAATCAGTTATCAATGAATATTTCTAATCAATTATTGGATAAAATAGCCAATGAATTCCAACCATTATTTAAAGGAATAAAACAAGAAGACATACATGTAAAATGATTAGTTCATTGATAAAAAGTAACCATTTAGATTAACTGGATAGTTAACCTACTCTCATTTATTATTGGTACTACAGACTGATTAGACAGTAGGAAACAAAATAAGTTTTTCGCCGAAAAGGAGGTCGAATATACTTTCTTTTCGTATTTTTGCACTAAATTTCCTAGAATCATGAATAGTGAACCAACATATAACTTGTTAAACTCCATCAATTACCCCGAAGACCTACGTAAACTAACCGTAGAGCAACTGCCGGAAGTATGCGGTGAACTAAGACAAGACATTATTAAAGAACTCTGCTGCAATCCCGGACATTTCGCCGCCAGCCTGGGGACCGTGGAACTAACCGTAGCTCTGCACTACGTCTACAATACACCATACGACCGTATTGTATGGGACGTGGGACATCAGGCATACGGCCACAAAATTCTTACAGGACGCCGTGAAGCATTTTCCACAAACAGGAAACTCGGAGGAATCCGCCCTTTCCCATCTCCGGAAGAAAGCGAATATGATACTTTCACGTGCGGACACGCTTCCAATTCTATTTCTGCCGCTCTCGGTATGGCTGTCGCAGCCGCCCGGAAAGGAGACGCCAAACGCCATGTAGTAGCCATTATCGGCGACGGATCAATGAGTGGCGGACTGGCTTTTGAAGGATTGAACAACGCATCTGCCACGTCGAACAACCTGCTCATTATCCTGAATGACAATGATATGGCAATCGACCGCAGCGTAGGAGGCATGAAGCAGTATCTTTTCAACCTGACAACTTCCAACCGCTATAATCAGCTACGTTTCAAGCTCTCGCGCATGCTGTTCAAACTTGGCATTTTAAACGAAGAACGCCGCAAAGCACTCATCCGTTTCGGAAATAGCCTGAAATCAATGGCGGCACAGCAACAGAATATTTTTGAAGGGATGAATATCCGTTACTTCGGTCCGATAGACGGACACGACGTAAAGAACCTGGCAAGAGTATTACGTGATATCAAAGATATGCAAGGACCTAAAATCCTGCACCTGCACACTATCAAAGGAAAAGGATTCGGTCCGGCAGAGAAACACGCTACCGAATGGCATGCTCCCGGCAAATTCGATCCCGTCACCGGCGAACGTTTCATTGCCAACACCGAAGGAATGCCTCCGCTTTTCCAAGACGTATTTGGAAATACACTGGTGGAACTTGCCGAAGCCAACCCGAAGATTGTCGGTGTCACTCCCGCCATGCCCAGCGGCTGTTCGATGAATATACTAATGGAGAAAATGCCGAAACGCGCTTTCGATGTCGGTATTGCCGAAGGACATGCGGTTACCTTCTCCGGAGGGATGGCTAAAGACGGACTGCAACCGTTCTGCAATATCTATTCTTCTTTTATGCAACGGGCGCATGATAATATCATCCACGACGTAGCGATTCAGAATCTTCCTGTTGTTTTGTGTCTCGACCGCGCCGGACTGGTTGGCGAAGACGGTCCTACTCATCATGGAGCTTTTGATATGGCATGTTTACGCCCGATCCCTAATCTGACTATCAGTTCCCCGATGGACGAACATGAATTACGTCGCCTGATGTATACGGCACAATTGCCGGACAAGGGACCGTTCGTGATCCGCTACCCCCGTGGACGCGGCGTACTGGTGGACTGGAAATGTCCGCTAGAAGAGATCCCGGTAGGAAAAGGACGGAAACTGAAAGAGGGTAGCGACCTTGCAGTGATTACTATCGGACCGATAGGAAACGTAGCCGCCCGTGCCATCACCCGGGCAGAAGCAGATTTAGGTCTGTCCATCGCCCATTACGATTTACGATTCCTGAAACCACTGGATGAAGAGTTGTTGCATGAGGCAGGACGTAAATTCCAACGTATCCTGACTATCGAAGACGGAATTATCAAAGGCGGTATGGGTAGCGCTGTCCTCGAATTTATGGCAGACAACGAATACAAACCGACCGTAAAGCGTATCGGTATCCCTAATATATTTGTAGAACATGGGGCAGTTGCCGAACTGTACCAACTGTGCGGCATGGATGAAGAAGGGATTCTGACTAAAATAAAAGAATTTATCA
>USLU01000149.1 GCA_900555635.1 uncultured Bacteroides sp. | reverse complement strand
GAATCCATTAATACCTACTTTAATCATTTTGTTTAAACTTTTAAGGGTTTTATAAAATTTGTTCAAATATCTCTAATGCGCAGTGCATTTCTTTCTGAAATGCGCTGCAAAAGTACGAAAATGTTTTTATATTTGTGAGTGAAATTACAATTAAATATTTGAAAAATGGGAAAAAGTACGTTTTTGCAAGATTTCAAGGCATTCGCCATGAAGGGCAATGTAGTTGATATGGCCGTCGGTGTAATCATTGGTGGCGCATTTGGTAAAATTGTATCATCTGTGGTTGCAGATGTGATAATGCCTGTTTTGGGCTTATTGGTTGGCGGTGTAAACTTTACGGATTTGAAGTGGGTAATGAAGCCTGCCGAGGTGGTCGATGGAAAGGAGATTGCTGCTGTTACTTTGAATTATGGTAATTTTCTGCAAGTAACGTTTGATTTCCTGATCATCGCTTTCTCAATCTTTTTGTTTATCAAATTGATTACTCGTTTAACAGCGGCGAAGAAGGAAGAAGCACCGGCTACGCCTCCTGCACCGCCCGCTCCGACTAAAGAAGAAGTGTTGTTGACGGAGATCCGCGATTTATTGAAGGATAAATCATCCTGATAGCGGAATTTATTCATATTTCTTTTTGAGCGTATGTATTACGCTGTTTTTGCCAATACGATGGCAAACTTTTGCCACCGTATTGGCAAGGCTTTGCCATCGAATAGGCAAAAGCTTGCCATCGCAGTGGCAAGACTGGATGATTGTAAGGAGTATAATATACTGAGTTTAATCATGGTATTTTATGCTTCTTTGTGAATACTTTATTCGTAAAATATAGATTTTTAGCCTTATTATTTCTATTATTTCCTGACTTTTTTCTACTTTTGCGCATCGTTTTTTTATATCCATTCTGACTAAATATTTAGTATGCAAGAAAAGATTATTATTCTTGATTTCGGTTCACAAACTACACAGCTTATTGGTCGTCGTGTTCGTGAGTTGAATGTGTATTGTGAAATTGTGCCTTACAATAAATTCCCGCAGGGGGATAAGAGTGTTAAGGGAGTTATTCTTTCAGGTAGTCCATTCTCTGTTTATGATGAAAGTGCGTTTAAAATTGATTTGAGTGAAATTCGTGGTAAATATCCTATTTTGGGTATCTGCTATGGCGCACAGTTCATTTCGTATACTAATGGCGGTAAAGTAGAACCTGCTGGTAGCCGTGAGTACGGTCGTGCACATTTAGGTTCATTTGATAAGAGCAATATTCTTTTTGATGGAATTAAAGAAAATACTCAGGTATGGATGAGCCATGGTGATACGATTACAGCTATTCCGTCCAATTTTAAAACAATCGCTTCAACCGATAAGGTGAAGATTGCGGCTTATCAGGTAGAAGGTGAGAACATTTGGGGTGTTCAATTTCATCCGGAAGTATTCCATAGTGAAGACGGTACCCAAATGTTGAAGAACTTTGTGGTAAATGTCTGCGGTTGCAAGCAAGACTGGAGTGCGGCTTCGTTTATTGAAACTACAGTAGCAGAGTTGAAGGAGCAGTTAGGTGATGACAAAGTGGTTCTTGGCTTGAGTGGTGGCGTCGACTCGTCGGTTGCCGCCGTATTGTTGAACCGTGCTATCGGCAAGAATCTGACTTGTATCTTCGTGGATCATGGTCTGCTTCGCAAGGATGAGTTCAAGAATGTGATGAAAGATTATGAATGCCTGGGACTGAATGTAATCGGTGTTGATGCCAGTGCCAAATTCTTCGGCGAACTGGCTGGTGTGGAAGAACCCGAGCAAAAGCGTAAGATTATAGGTAAAGGCTTTATCGACGTATTCGATGAAGAAGCTCATAAAATTAAAGATGTGAAGTGGCTGGCACAAGGAACGATTTATCCCGACTGCATTGAATCATTATCTATTACCGGAACAGTTATCAAGAGTCACCACAACGTAGGTGGTCTGCCTGAGAAGATGCACTTGAGTCTTTGCGAACCACTCCGTTTGCTGTTCAAGGATGAAGTTCGCCGGGTAGGTCGTGAGTTGGGTATGCCTGAGCACTTGATTACGCGTCACCCTTTCCCCGGTCCGGGTTTGGCTGTACGTATCTTGGGTGATATCACTCCCGAAAAAGTTCGCATCTTGCAGGATGCCGATGATATCTATATTCAAGGTTTGCGTGACTGGACGGTGAAGGATGCCAATGGTAATGAGACTTCTTTATACCATCAGGTATGGCAGGCAGGCGTTATCCTTCTTCCTGTGCAATCTGTAGGTGTAATGGGAGATGAACGTACCTATGAGCGTGCTGTTGCCCTCCGTGCCGTAACTTCTACCGATGCCATGACTGCCGACTGGGCACATCTACCTTACGAATTCTTGGGTAAAGTGTCGAATGACATTATTAATAAGGTAAAAGGAGTAAATCGTGTAACCTATGATATCTCTTCGAAACCACCGGCAACGATCGAGTGGGAATGAGAAAAAAAATCAGAAAGAGATTTTTAAGATAAGAAAAATAGGATGCGTCGTGATGCGCATCCTATTTTTTTGTCCATTTTGTGCTATCCTTTGTCATTTTTGTGTCAATGTGTTTGATTTATATAGCCTAAATTTGCATAAAAAATGCATTTGATGTTTCATTTAGGTAGTCAATTTAGAATGAACACATGCAGCAAAAAATATTTAAATAACTTTCAAATTTGTATCTTATGAAACAAAACCGCTTATTGAACATGGGGGCTTTAATCGTTGTGCTTGCACTTTCGGGCCTCATGACGGGGTGTATGGAGAAGGACGTATATGACCCGAATCGTGAAAAAGATCCTTTGCCCGATCCAAGTGAGTATTTCGACTTTGAAATGCGGGCTGATGTTGATTTATATGTGGATTACAATGCACCTGGTTTTAAAGCATTGATTGAGGTGTATGGAGAAAATCCGCTAATCTCAGCAAATAATCAACGGGAGAAAAAAGAAGGCGTTGAAGCGCTTTTCAAAATCTATACGGATGAAGATGGAAAATATGTAGGAAAAATGAATATTCCTACCGCTGTGAAGAAGGTTTATCTTTATACGGAAACATGGGGCTTGCCGGGATGCGTGGAAATAGAAGTAAAAGATAAGGCAGTACGTTATGATGCCCATCAGTCACAAGGGCAGACTTCGGCTACAAAAGCAACGACACGTGCCACTCAATTTAGTGGTGAAATTCCTTATTTGATAGATGCAAAGCGTTCCCTCTATTCTCTTTGTACGTGGGCCAGTTATGGAGACTTGCTGACAAATTGGAACAGTGTGCCTATCAACCGGGGCTATATTTCTATGAAATATAAAGTCGGAAATGAAAAGATGGAAAGTTTTCTTGGACGTTTGAAGTCAAGCCTGTTCAATGGCAACGAGACAGATAACTCCCGATATATAAAAGGACCTGAGACCACTAATGTTTATACAAGTGAGAAAGCGGAGTTGAGCGTGGTATTTCTCAATAAAGATGCGTCATACGAAAATACATTCGGTTATTACTATTATAAGGGCAAAAATCATGCGAATGTAGATGTGAACAAGATTAAGAAATATATAATCTTTCCGAGAGTTACACAAGATTCCGGAATAGATGGAAATGTGTTGTATCCTGGATATAGTGTGCAACTCAAATTCTTCGGGGAGAATGGGAACGAGAAACCGCAAAATGAATTTCCTGAAGGTTATACAGTAGGCTGGTTTATCTACTCGGATGGCTATCATTATGCTTATGATGTCAATGATAATGGAAATATAGCTGAAGTAGGTACTCCGATTTCGTTGAATAAAGGTGGGGGATCTGTTTCACTTATCACTTCTAATGATGCCAAAAAAAGCTACATAAATGTGAAAGATAAGCAGTCAGGAAAGCTCATTCTTGGAGTGGAGGATGGAGTGAATAAAAGTTATGTTGATTTGTTGTTTTATGTAGATTCAAGTCCGGAAAGTGCTATTGAAGATACTGACAGGCCCTCTATTGAAGACCCGGATAATCCTGCCAAACCGACCGAGGAGAAAGAAACAATTTCCGGTACACTGGCTTTTGAGGACATCTGGCCTAGTGGCGGTGACTATGACATGAATGATGTTGTGATTGAATATAGCCGTGAGACATATTTCAATAAAAATAACTTGGTAGCAAAGATTGTCGATACTTTCAAACCGGTACATGACGGTGCTACATTCATCAACGCTTTTGCCTATCAACTGGATGGTGGATATGTAGGTAAATTGACCTTGCCGGCAGGAGCCATATATGAGGAAGAAACATCTTCTATCATTGTTTTCCCGAATGCAAAGACGGCTCAAGGGCAGTCCTTTCAGATTGTAAGGGAGTTTGTGAAGGAGTCTATCAATAAGGAGAATTTGTTGTTCCATCCGTATAACCCTTATATCATTGTGAAATATGTGGCAGGGGAAAAGAATAGAACAGAAGTTCATTTACCGAAACATAAGGCGACATCCATGGCTGACCAAAACAAAATAGGAAGTCAAAAGGATGCCTATTATATCGACCGGGAAGGTGCTTATCCCTTCGCCATCGATATCCCTATGTTGAATTTTGCAACAGTGACAGAAACTCGTCGTATAGACAGCGAGTATCCTTATTTTTCCAAGTGGGCAGAAGCAAGCGGTTCTGCATATCAAGACTGGTATATGAAATATGAGGGAGCTAAATAAATAAGCAGGAAAATAAAATTAGGTAATGTGTGAAGTGTCCGGATAAGAGTACTTCACACATTTTTTATAATATATTCTTATAAAGCAAACAACTATTGGGGGCTTTTATATGGAATAGGGATATGTAAAGACTACTGTGGTTTCATCGGCAGTATCAGAATCAACCGTGTATGTTCCTTTAAAATATTCAATAGTCAGGCGGTTTATGGTATTCCGGATTTCCGTTTTCTGGCTTTTTAGCTTTGGGTCGGCTAACGGGCTGTTTGCAATACGGAAGACAAGGAGCTGTGCAGGCTCGTCACGTACTAAGATAAAGGAAACGGTTCTTGCCTTATTTTCTGGGCCTGAATAGGATAAAGTGCTGATTAATAGCTGTGTGAACCGGGAAATGTCCATCTGAAGAGGTTGACTCTCTATCTCTGTATGATATTCTATGTTTAATTTTTCTCCGCCTTGCATTTTTGCCATTCCTACTACGTCCGGGCATAGTAAAATAAGGTCGTATTCCTGTATTTGCCACTTCGTTCTGCCAGCTTCCAGCCTTGACAAATCGAGCACATCATTGACCATTTGAATCAGTTCGGCAGAATTCGTCTGGATTATCTCGGAATATTCTTTCCACTGTGGTTCACTTATGCTTTCATGCTCTGTGGTGATGATTTGTGAAAAGCCCAGTACATTATTGAGAGGAACACGTATGTCGTGGCTCATGTCTGCCAGGAAGCGGCTTTTGACTTCATTGGCTTCTTCCGTTACAGAATTCAGTCTAAGAATTTTTTTTTCTTCTTCCCGTAATCTTTTTCTCATCCGGTAAATACGAATGGTGGAAGGAATCATAATTGATAATGCAATGGCTATCAGTGTAAAGCTGATATAGTGAAAGATGTTTCTTTGGCGTTCTTTTGCCAAGAGCAAATCGTCCATATTGCGCATCCGGTAGATTTCATCCATTTGCGAGGTTGATAGGTTCCGGTAAAATGAGTCTTTTTGAGCCAGCAAATTTTGAAATAGGGGGATGGCTACCTCTATTTGTCCCGCTTCGGCCAATAAACCTGCCCGTTCTATTTTCAAATTCAGCCCGCCATCGCTCGACAGGCTGGACAAAAGCTCGACTGCTTTCTCTGAGTGTAACAAGGCTTTGTCATACTCTTTAATCAGCCGGTAATAATGTGAGTAGGCTTCATGGTATAACCCTTTGTATGGAATGAAGCTTGCAGGAGAAAGGTACTTGTCCATTTCTGCCAAATGTCGTCGGGCTTCTTCTAAGCTGTCAGCGTTCAAGTAATAATCAGCATATAAAGTCTCCACTAACAAGCAATTCCCTTCGTTGACTGTCAGGTCGTATTTTCTTTTTGACAACTTATCCAATACACGTCTGAATTCTTCCAGGTATTTTAGGAAATCTTTGTTTTTTGTTGAGGAACAGGCCAGCGTAATTTCTTGCAACACTACTTTGCGATCCTCTAAAGATGCATCCGGTGGCAGAAGACGATAGGCTTCGAAACCGGCACTCTCTCCTTCATAGGTCCGGGCGGTTGGAAAATCCAACGTAACTGCCCCCCAGTGTCCAATGTAAATTGCCCCCCTGTTT
>USLU01000148.1 GCA_900555635.1 uncultured Bacteroides sp. | reverse complement strand
TTAAGCAAGGCGTTAACAAAGATCAACTTGAACTTATCGGATTCGGTGGTACTGCTAACATGTTTGGTAAGAACTTCTTGAACCGTGTAGTTATCCTCGAATAATATCCACTTCTGTGGAGAAAAGACTCTAAAAAGAAGGCGTCTGAATTTCAGGCGCCTTTTTTAGTGAATTTTCTATCTGCATAAAATAATCTTGTTCTTCAATAGTGACTGAAACTATAAGTGATGATGAAACTTAAGTTGTTCTTTTTTGTTTTGATTTCCTGCCTGTCCGTTTCTATTTCCGCTCAATTGACTTATGGTACGACTGGCTTGTTGCATGCGCCTTCTGCTGAAATGCAACGTGACAAGACGGTTATGATTGGCGGTAATTTCTTGAATAAGGAGTTGACTCCACCCACATGGTATTACCATACTTACAATTATTTTCTTAATGTAACCATATTCCCTTGGATGGAAGTTGCTTATACTTGTACTCTTTTCAAGGCGGAAGCTTTGGGGCTTGGTCCTTATGGTTACACCGGATTTACAAATCAGGACCGTTATTTTTCATTGCGATTAAGGGCATTGAAAGAAGGACAATTCTGGAAATATATGCCGGCTGTTGTTGTTGGAACCTCCGATCCGTTTACTTCTTCAGGAGATGGGCAGGTTGCCTCTACTGAGGGTAATGGATATTACAGCCGTTTCTATATTGCCGCTACCAAGCATATTGCTATAACGAGCAAAGAAGAAATAGGCGTTCATCTCTCTTATCTTTATAATACCCGTAAAGAGTACAAACTGAATGGCTTTGCGGCAGGTGTCACTTACAATCCGTCTTTTCATCCGCAATTAAGGCTTATTGCAGAATATGATTCAAAAGATTTTGCATTAGGTGCTACATATCTGCTGTTTAAGAATTTGCATATACAAGTTGAAATGCAGAAGATGCAGTATTTTAGTGGAGGATTGACATACAAGATCCATTTGAAGTAATAAAACGAGAAGTATTGAAAAGGGTGTTTGGCTTAGTCAGACACCCTTTTCTGCATTATAAGTTTGAAATAGACGAAGGAATTCAAATTTTAATAGTAATTTTGTAGCCTAATATGAGTAGAATAGTAGCTGTTGATTACGGTCGTAAACGTACGGGTATAGCTGTTAGCGATACATTACAGATGATTGCTAATGGTCTGACAACTGTGCCTACACATCAGTTATTGACCTTTATCCTTGATTATGTAGCAAAGGAACCGGTAGAACGTATTTTGGTTGGCCTTCCTAAACAAATGAATAATGAGGTTTCAGAAAACATGAAGAACATAGAGCCTTTTGTTCGTTCTTTAAAGAAGAAATTGCCTGATATTCCGATAGAATACGTAGACGAACGCTTTACGTCTGTTTTAGCTCATCGGACAATGCTGGAAGCCGGACTGAAAAAGAAGGATAGGCAAAACAAAGCATTGGTAGATGAAATCAGTGCAACTATTATTCTGCAAACTTATTTAGAGAATAAACGTTTTAGTAATTTGTAATTAGTAACTTGTAATTAAAGAAATGATTTTACCCATTTATGTGTACGGTCAGCCCGTATTAAGAAAAGTGGCGGAGGATATTACTCCGGATTATCCGAATTTGAAAGAACTGATTGATAATATGTTCGAAACCATGGAGAATGCCGAAGGTGTAGGGCTTGCCGCTCCACAAATAGGTTTGCCTATCCGTGTGGTAGCCATTAATCTGGATGTTTTGTCGGACGACTTGCCTGAGTATAAAGGTTTCCGCAAAGCGTATATTAATGCCCATATCCTTGATGTAGCAGGCGAACAAGTATCCATGGAGGAGGGCTGCTTGAGTCTTCCCGGTATTCATGAATCAGTAAAACGTGGTGATAAGATACGTGTGAAATATCTAGACGAGAACCTGGAAGAGCATGATGAAGTTGTAGAAGGTTATTTGGCGCGTGTGATGCAACATGAATTCGATCACTTGGATGGAAAGATGTTCATAGACCATTTATCTCCTTTACGTAAACAGATGATTAAAGGTAAATTAAATGCCTTGTTGAATGGTAAAGCACACTGTACTTATAAAGTAAAGACTATAAAGAAATAGTAAACCATATAATAAGGTATAAAAGGCTCAAAAAATATAAAAAGTATTCCGTTAATCCTGACAAGTAAACGAAAAACGTTACTTTTGTTTCGTTTACAAGCATTTATAAAACAAGATGATTAAAAAGATATTAATAGCTTTAATGCTGTTGCCTACATTGTTATATGCGCAAATCAATACGGAACGGGTGATGACTATTGCCCGGAACGCATTGTACTTTGAGGATTACGTACTTTCTATTCAATATTTTAATCAAGTAATTAATGCGAAGCCCTATTTATTTGAGCCTTACTTTTTTCGTGGACTGGCTAAAATTAATTTGGATGATTTCCAGGGAGCAGAAGCAGATTGTGATGCTGCCATCCAAAGAAATCCATTTGTAGTAGGTGCCTACCAAATCCGTGGGTTGGCGCGTATTAGGCAGAACAAGTTTGATGGTGCTATTGAAGACTATAAAGCAGCTCTCAAGTATGATCCGGAGAATGTTGTATTATGGCATAATCTGACCCTCTGCCATATCCAGAAAGAAGATTATGAAACTGCTAAAGAAGATTTAGGCAAGCTCTTGACGATTGCTCCAAGATATACCCGTGCTTATCTGATGCGTGGTGAAGTGTCTTTGAAACAAAATGACACGATACAGGCTTTAAATGATTTTGATAAAGCCATCGATATGGATCGTTATGATCCCGATGGTTGGGGAGCCAGAGCTATTGTGCGCATTCAGCAAGGAAAATACAAAGAAGCCGAAGCTGATTTGGATCAGTCTATTCACTTAAGTGCAAAAAATGCCGGTAACTATATCAACCGTGCATTGGTACGTTTTCACCAGAACAATTTGAGAGGTGCCATGAGTGATTATGATTTGGCACTGGATATTGATCCGAACAATTTCCTCGGTCATTATAACCGTGGTCTTTTGCGTGCTCAGGTAGGGGATGATAACCGTGCAATAGAAGATTTCGACTTTGTGCTGAAGATAGAGCCGGATAACATGATGGCAACTTTTAACCGTGGTACCTTGCGCGCTCAAACAGGTGATTACCGGGGTGCAATCAGTGACTACACTAAGGTAATAGATGCATATCCAAACTTTATGGCAGGCTATTATCATCGTGCGGAAGCTCGTAAAAAGATTGGTGATCGTAAGGGGGCAGAGCAGGACGAATTCAAAATCATGAAAATGCAGATTGACAAACGCAATGGCGTTTTATCTGCTAATAATAAGGATGCAGCTGACAACTCTTCTGAAAATTCCGGTGAAGATAGTGGAAAGACCCGTAAGAAGTCTGATAAGAATATGGAGAACTATCGTAAGATCGTGATCGCAGATGATTCGGATGCAGAACAACGCTATAAGAGCGATTATCGTGGACGCGTTCAGGATAGGAACGTAACCATTAAGCTTGAACCGATGTATGCCTTGACATATTATGAGAAATTGAGCGATGTAAAACGTATGGTTCATTATCATAAATTTATTGAAGGATTGAACCACGAGAAACTTTTCCCGAAGCCATTGCGTATTACCAATATGGAGGCGCCCTTAACAGAAGAGCAAGTTCGTTTCCACTTCGCTTTAGTAGATGCCCATACTTCGGATATTGTTGCTGACGACAAAGATGCTAAAAAACGCTTTATGCGTGGATTGGACTTCTATCTCGTTCAGGACTTTGCAAGCTCTATAGATGACTTCACACAAAGTATCTTATTGGACGGTAGCTTCTTTCCGGCATACTTTATGCGTGCCCTAGTACGGTGCAAACAGTTGGAATATAAGAAAGCCGAAGCTACTATCAATGATGGAACCGCATCTACTACGGTAACAGAGAATAAGAAACCGGAAGTTACTGCCGTAGATTATGAAATTGTGAAAAGTGATTTGGATCATGTCATCCAATTGGCGCCCGATTTTGTTTATGCTTACTATAATCGGGGGAATGTGTTATCCATGTTAAAAGATTATCGTGCCGCCTTAGTTGATTACGATAAGGCTATAGAGCTGAACCCGGATCTTGCCGAAGCTTATTATAACCGCGGATTGACACATATCTTCTTAGGAAACAATAAACAGGGTATCTCTGATTTGAGTAAGGCGGGTGAATTAGGTATCGTTTCGGCCTACAATATTATAAAGAGATTTACAGATGTGCGAGAATAACATTTTTTTGCTAAAAATTAGATTATCAAAAAGAATTAGTTATTTTTGCGTTCTGAAATTTGAACTATAAATAACATTATGATAAAGATAACATTTCCAGACGGCTCCGTTCGTGAATACAACGAAGGAGTAACCGGGCTGCAAATTGCAGAAAGCATCAGTTCACGATTGGCACAGGATGTATTGGCTTGTGGCGTGAACGGAGAAATTTATGATTTGGGGCGTCCTATTAAAGAAGACGCTGAAGTTGTTCTCTATAAATGGGAAGATGAGCAAGGCAAACATGCTTTTTGGCATTCTAGTGCACACTTGCTTGCCGAAGCTTTGCAAGAGCTTTATCCGGGCATTCAGTTTGGTATTGGCCCTGCCATTGAAAACGGTTTCTATTATGATGTAGATCCGGGAGAAACACCTATTAGAGAGGCTGATCTGCCAATCATCGAGAAGAAGATGGCTGAATTAGTTGCTAAAAAAGAAGCTATTGTTAGACAGGATATTGCAAAAGCCGATGCTTTAAAGATGTTTGGTGAACGTGGCGAAACGTATAAGTGTGAGTTGATCTCCGAATTGGAAGACGGCCATATCACTACCTATACACAAGGTGCGTTTACTGATTTGTGCCGTGGTCCTCACTTAATGACTACTGCGCCTATCAAAGCTATCAAACTGACTTCTGTGGCCGGTGCTTATTGGCGCGGTCATGAAGATCGTAAGATGATGACTCGCATCTACGGTATTACCTTCCCGAAAAAGAAAATGCTGGACGAATATCTGGTTCTTCTAGAAGAAGCTAAAAAACGTGACCATCGCAAGATTGGTAAAGAAATGGACTTGTTCATGTTTTCTGATACCGTAGGTAAAGGATTGCCGATGTGGTTGCCCAAAGGTGCTGCGTTGCGTCTTCGTCTGCAAGATTTCTTGCGCCGTATCCAGGCACGCTACGACTATCAGGAAGTTATTACTCCGCCGATTGGCAATAAGTTACTATATATCACCTCCGGACACTATGCCAAGTATGGCAAAGATGCATTCCAGCCTATTCAGACACCGGAAGAAGGAGAGGAGTACTTTTTGAAACCAATGAACTGCCCGCACCATTGTATGATTTACAAGAACTCGCCGCGCTCTTATAAGGAACTTCCATTGCGTTTGGCTGAGTTTGGTACGGTATGTCGTTATGAGCAGAGCGGCGAATTGCATGGATTGACTCGTGTGCGCAGTTTTACGCAGGATGATGCCCATATCTTCTGCCGTCCCGATCAGGTAAAGGATGAATTCCTTCGTGTAATGGATATCATCTCTATCGTTTTCCAGTCTATGGAGTTCACGAACTTCGAAGCACAAATTTCATTGCGCGACAAAGTGAATCGTGAAAAGTACATCGGTAGTGATGAGAATTGGGAAAGAGCCGAACAATCTATCATCGAAGCTTGTGAAGAAAAAGGATTGAAAGCTAAGATTGAATATGGTGAAGCCGCATTCTATGGTCCTAAACTCGACTTCATGGTGAAAGATGCTATCGGTCGCCGTTGGCAATTGGGAACTATTCAGGTTGACTATAACTTGCCGGAACGCTTCCAATTGGAGTATACTGGTGCTGATAATCAGAAACATCGTCCTGTAATGATTCACCGTGCACCGTTCGGTTCTATGGAACGTTTTGTGGCTGTACTTATTGAGCATACTGCAGGTAAATTCCCGTTGTGGTTGATGCCGGAACAAGTAGCTATTCTGCCTATTAGTGAAAAGTTCAACGATTATGCTCTTGAAGTAAAACAATATTTAAAGAAATATGATATCCGTGCTATTGTGGATGAGCGTAACGAGAAAATCGGACGTAAAATTCGTGATAACGAGATGAAGCGCATTCCGTATATGCTGGTTGTTGGAGAAAAAGAAGCCGAAAATGGAGAAGTCGCTGTTCGTAAGCAGGGAGAAGGTGACAAGGGAACCATGAAATTTGAAGATTTCGCTAAAAAAATGAACGAAGAAGTTCAGAATATGATAAATAAATGGTAACTTTGCGCCCAATTGTA
>USLU01000147.1 GCA_900555635.1 uncultured Bacteroides sp. | reverse complement strand
AATCATTTACACGTTACTCTTATTAATCATTGCGCTAATTAGCATTTAGTTCATATCCGCTCCGAAATAAATTAATCATCCACTAATCCATTCCTATTAAATATATAAACAACAATGAAAAAGATATTCCTTATTATCCTAGTCGCCGTCCTCGGCAACCTGGCGGTAACCGCCCAAATCACTGATTACTCCATCTTCGACAAGAAGTTCAACTTCTACGTAGCCAACGACCTGGGTCGTAACGGCTACTACGACCAAAAGCCGATTGCCGAACTAATGGGTGTAATGGGCGAAGAAGTTGGACCTGAATTTGTCCTCGCTACCGGAGACGTACATCACTTTGAAGGTGTTCGCAGCGTAAACGATCCGCTTTGGATGACCAACTACGAACTCATCTACAGCCATCCCGAGCTAATGATTGATTGGTTCCCCGTACTGGGCAACCACGAATACCGCGGCAATACCCAAGCCGTACTGGATTACACCAACGTCAGCCGCCGCTGGACTATGCCTGCCCGCTACTACACCAAGTCTTTCGAAGACGACGGCATCACCCTTCGTATCGTTTGGATAGATACCGCTCCCTTAATCGACAAGTATCGCAATGACAGCGCCACCTATCCCGACGCTTGTAAGCAAGACTATAAGAAGCAACTCGTTTGGATAGACTCCGTCCTGACCGCCGCCAAGGAAGACTGGGTAATCGTTGCCGGACATCATCCCATCTACGCCGAAACTCCGAAAGACGAAAGCGAACGCCTGAACATGCAAACCCGCCTCGACCCCATCTTGCGCAAGCATAAAGTAGATATGTACATCGACGGACATATTCATAACTTCCAGCATGTACGGGTACCGGGCAGTGATACAGACTATGTTACAAATACTTCCGCTTCGCTCTCCCGCAAAGTAAAGCCCATAGAAGGAACTGTATTCTGTAGTCCCGAACCGGGTTTCTCCATCGTATCGGCAGACAAGAAGTCATTGGAGCTGCGTATGATTGACAAAAGAGGAAACATTCTGCATACCATAAGAAGAGACAAGTGAACACCAATTCATCACTATAGCATTACCAATCAACATATTACATTTACCAAGTATTTATCTCTTCTGGTAAAAGCATTTACTTCTGTATGTAGCGGTCATTATCTCGGTGTGTAACGACCTTTACCACGGTATGTAAACGCTTTTACCACAGTATGTAAATAACGTTACCGGCTGAGGTAACAAACGTTCACCACCGAGGTAACGGATGTTCATCTCCGAGGTAACGGCACGCCATCAATAACGGCATAATATCATTCATTTGTTTCTTTCAGCTTTTCCAATAGATACTTCACATTCGCTATGTGCGAAGCAATAATGTGCGAAAGCATTCTCGCCTGTTCAGTGTCCTTCATTATATCCATAAAGAATCTTGCCTGATAGCCTACATGTTCAGCGGCAAGTTTACGCCTCTGGTCAGGGATTGTTTGCTGCATCATGTACAAGCCGAATCCTTCAACCAGCGGTTTTATTCCTACAATCTCGTGAGTACCGAAATGATTAGTGAAGTGTTGGAATTTTCCAAGCGTCCGTAGTAAATCTTCCAATCGTTCAACGTCCGGGCGTTGCATGAAGTAAGTTGACTGATTCACAAACCGATTGAGTATCAGATAAAATGACATCATCTCCTCCTCGGATGTAAAAGCTGCGTGCATAAACTGAGTTTCGTCCCCCGGGCGAACCTGCTCTTTGTTCAAAATAGCTTCCATAAGCATAAAGTTTTGAATGGTGAATAAATAAGGTTCAATGGGAAGAACGGAAGGGTAGATTTAAAAGAATAAAAGAAGCGGTTTCGCCTGTCCCATTGCATTCCACCACATACACTGGCAGTAGGTGCATTAACACTCTACATGGGGGTGCGGAACCGCCATATAGAATGCACGCAAGCAGGCATAAAAATGCCCGCCACGTCAAAAAGGCAGGTTTCCCCACCAGTGTATTTTAGATAGAATGCACTGCAAATGTACAACATATATCTGATAAAGCAAAAAAGATACTTTGAAATCAGAGTCATTGGCAAACAATACCGGAGGCAACGAACAATATTTGTATTCTCTAAAAAACAATTTCTACTTAATTTTGTATTATAGAGAATACAAACTATCTTTGTCCTACATACAATTCCAAGGCCATGAGACAACTATTTGAGACATTCTATCAGCTTGTTGAGCGTACATCAACCGAGTTTATACGCTATCTATACCACGAAATCCGTTGGGAAAGCAGACTTATTGCCATTACCGGAGCACGTGGTACAGGCAAGACCACACTCCTCCTGCAATACATCAAGAACAACTACGCCCCTTTCAGCGGAGAAGTTCTCTATGCCTCTTTAGATAACATCTGGTTCACAACTCACTCTCTGCTCGACTTGGCAGATGATTTCCATAAAATGGGTGGCAAGACATTGTTCTTGGACGAAGTGCATAAATACCCCACATGGTCTATAGAAATCAAGAACATCTACGACAGTTATCCTGATATGAAAATAGTATTCACAGGGTCTTCCATGCTGGAGATACACAAGGGCGAAGCCGACTTGTCACGCCGTGCCGCCGTGTTCCACCTGCACGGTCTCTCTTTTCGGGAATTCCTGGAGTTGGAATACGGTTACAAGACAGATAAAGTTTCACTTGCCGATATCCTCACCCGCCACATAGAAATAGCTATGGGCATCGGTCGAAGTCTGAAGCCCCTCGTAGCCTTCAAGGATTATCTTTCATTCGGTTACTTCCCGTTCTATAAGGAAGACCGCCCCTTATATCATGACAAACTGCTTGCCACGCTCAACACCATTCTCGACGTTGACCTGCCTGCCACCGAAAAGATTGATTACTATTCCATCGGGCGAATCAAAAAGCTGTTTGTCATACTCTCGCAACTTGTGCCTTGCATACCCAACATATCAACCTTAAGCAAAGAAGTGGAAGTAACCCGTATCAGCTTATTGAACTATCTTTTCTATCTGAAGAAAGCACAGGCCCTGCTTCTGCTCGACAAAGAGACATCCGGCATCAAGCAACTGGCCAAGCCCGAAAAGATCTATTTGGGCAATACCAACTACGCCTATGCCTTAGGTGGAGACAAAACAGACATAGGCAACGTCCGCGAAACATTCTTTCTGAATCAGATGCAGGTAAAGCATTCCGTCACCTACTCCTCTAAAGTTGATTTCACCGTCAACGGCGAATATAGCTTTGAAATTGGCGGCAAAAACAAAACTCAACAGCAACTGGCAGGTGTAGAGCAAGGCTATCTGGCCTTGGATAATATCGAAGTCGGATTCCGCAATGAAATACCGTTGTGGCTGTTCGGAATGACGTATTGAACCTCTAAGCACTGATTGGCATCCTTGATATAAGCATTTAACTTCTTACAAAGTGCCGGCAAATAGTAACTTTTGCCGGCGCTTCTTTTTGTTTATCAACTTAATACCCTATCTTTGCGACAATCTATTCTAAATACACACAAGAACATGAAACAAATTGCTATCCTATTTCTATGTTGCCTGTTCGTTGTAGCTTGTAGCGACGATGACAAGAACGAAGAACCCATCTTGGTGACAAACGTTGTAGTAACTGATGCCGACAAAGTATTCAAGCCCGGCGAAACCATCACCATCACGGCACAAGGGTTCCGGGAGAACGACCAGTTCATTGTAGATGTTCGCTGGCCGCTGGAAGAGCCAAGTGGTCCTATCAAAGAAGGCTACGCCGTCTCAAACCCCATCGTCAAAGAACAAACTCCTACCAGCATCACCTTCCTTGTGCCGGGACACTATCCTGCCGCCACACTAAAAATGTTTCTGGTGCGTGGCGACAAGAAAATGACTCTTTGCACCGTATCCGTAGCCGATGGACAAGCTCCCAAAGAATTACAGCTATACGGCATCACCAACTCACGCTCCATGAATGGCCATCCGCGAGGCATTCAGCAGATAGATCTCACCACTGGAAGAACTACTGATATAGTGAGCTTTGCAGATGGCGAAGACTTCACACTGGCAGTAAATACTCCCGGCAACTATACCCTCTGCGGACTTCTGAAACAGGGCGGAGAGACCTCTATCGGTAAGTTCGACCTCTCCATGCGCTATTGGAAATCCGGCGCATCAGAAGCACCCCTCACTTTCTGCACAGGTGTCGGCAGTCAGATATTTGCAATCAATCAATTAAATGAAAAGAACTTGATTCTTTCGAGCGTTAACACATCAGCCTTATCACGTAACAATGAGGTTCCTCCCCCTACAATCCAAATACCCGAAGGCTTCAAACCCCAATCCCTTTCCCGTTATATAGGAGTCTTGTCGTCCGATGGCTATCTGCTATTATCAGCTGATAATGGTGACGGAACCTTCTCACCTGTAACGATAGGAGTGCATGGCAGAGATTACAACATGGACGTTTATGACCCCATCAAAACAGACGCTTTGATTCCCTTCTGGATTGTAGCTCAGAAAGAAAAAACCGACGCTGCAAGTGGCTACACGATTGTCAGCG
Organism: uncultured Bacteroides sp.; assembly: GCA_900555635.1. Taxonomy (GTDB): domain Bacteria; phylum Bacteroidota; class Bacteroidia; order Bacteroidales; family Bacteroidaceae; genus Bacteroides. The sequence goes on along the minus strand of USLU01000147.1, from coordinate 1,784 downwards.
GATTTGCTTTGTCAAAGCCCGATGGCAGTGGGACAGAACTGCGTCTATGGAATACTACTACCAACTCATTGGATGAGCCTTTCGCCGTATACCCCTACGCAAACAAATTAGTTTCCATAGCTACACACTTCACTGAAGATTTGAAGACGCAGGAAATCTATATGCTAATAGAAGGGCGGGAAAATGGCGGACTAATCGAAATCTACGACTTACAGAAGAAAGAGTGGAGAAACTTCCCCAACTTTGGCTTCCCATATTCGGAGATACTATTCGCTCGATAAGCCTATTTCACTATACAAACCCTAATATTGTTTTAATCAGTTAGAGAGTCAATGTCTCTCATTTTCGAGATACTGTGGCCTCTCCCCGCAGGTCATCCTTCGGAATGGTTGTTTCGTTTCCATCGCGCGTAGCCATATAATGCGGTGACATGATTTCTACTCCTGCTTCATTGAAGCGGTCTTGAATATTCTGGTGCAAATCAGAGTAAATCTGTGCCAGCCGGTCGGCTTCTTTGATGTAAGCATTCACCTGATACACCGGATACCAGTCGCTCAACGAAGTTTCAAGAACGAATGGCTTAGGATCATCCACTACACCCGGCGTATTCAGCGCTGCATCAATCAGCAATTGATGAACTTGACGCCAGGGGACATCGTAACCAATGGTTACTTCGGAATGGATAATCAACCCATATTCGCGTGCAGACTGGCTGAAGTTGACTGTATGCGAGGACATGATGAATGAATTGGGGATCGTAATCACCTCATTCTTCGGTGTGCGGATGCGGGTAACCAACGGTGTCTTCTCTATCACATTGCCGGTAGTATCGTTCAACTGTATGCGGTCGCCCAACTTGAAGGGACGCATATAAGTAATCACCAGTCCCGCTATGATATTCCCGATAACCGTGCTGGAGCCGAGCGACACAATCAGACCCACAAACACCGATATACCTTGGAAAACACCGGTTTGCGAACCGGGAAGATAAGGATAGATCATCGCAATCATAAAGGCGTAGAGCAGGAAGCGGATGATGTGATAGGTAGGCATGGCCCAGTCGGCATAGAAACCTGTAATCTTCAACCGCTCGGACTGTACTTCGTTAGCCAGGTAACGCACCATCCTCACCAAGTATTTAATGGCCATACAGATGATAAGAATAGTGAACAGGTTGGGGATGTAGCTGCCTATCCCCAACAATATATCCTTTACCGGGTTCCAGATGTAAGATAGGATATCGTAAGCCAACTTCTTGGTCTGCGGGAAAATAGCAAACAACATAGGTACGGTAAGCACCAGTTGCAGCAACATCAGCAGGTAGCGCAACATGCTGGCGAGGAATATCAGCAGGTTCACCTGCTTCTGGGTATCAAGCAATTCGTAGTCTTGAATCGAGATAGGTTTGAGCTTGGTGTCCTTCAGCTTCTGAATGCGCAACTTCAACTTATTGAATAACCAATTAGTCAGCTTGAAAAGCAGGAACTGCCCTACCAATACAAGTATGAAGTACAGAATGCGCTTGCCCAACTGCCACAAGCTATGTTCTTCCTTCATTACCTTCAGTTTGCTTACTATGACCTGCTTATTTTTGGCGGCTAACTGGTCACGGGTACAGTTCTCCCACAAACCATCCTGGTCAATAAAAGAAGCGATGACTTTGTTGCCATACATGAGATCGGTCACTATATCACTGCTTTCAACATACAGTGAATCCGGTTTCAGATTAAACCGCTTGCCGAGTTCCGTAATGGCGGCAGCACCCACATCCCCACCCCGCTGGG
>USLU01000146.1 GCA_900555635.1 uncultured Bacteroides sp. | reverse complement strand
TCATTTATGCAATCTCAAAAAAGAATTGCAAAATATTCAAGCATTTTATCACCGACCGGAAACACCCTTCATACATCAGAGGAAAAGAGAAATACGAGGACCTTGCTTTTAAGTGGTGGCAATTAATGGTCTGATTATATTTTACCATAAAACAATATGAATTTACTTATTACATCAAAAGAACAAATATTGGCCGAATTAACCAATATAGATTCATTCCTTAATATAACTATGAGCGAAGATGTAGCAGAAGCTGTACAACGCGGTAATGATTTAGCTGTATATGTTGCCCGCTCCGGAAAATTGCTCGCAGATTCAAAATATTGGCTCAATGAGGCAATGAAATCCGAGGTCATGCAGACGCTTGTAGACACGGCAAAAAGTGCGAAAGCAACGGCGACAGCGGTAAATGCTCTAGTCAATTCTTTATGTCGGGAAGAGAGGTACTTAGTTGATTGGTGCGAACGTTGCAATCGGACGGCAACACATCAATTATCGTGGTGTGTAACTGTAATAAGTAAAGCTAAGGCAGAAATGCAAATGTCCGGAATGTATAACAGCAAAAAGTAATTATCATGAAAAATCTAAGAAGAGTCACAATCGGAATATCCGTTATCGGCCTGTTTACGGCATTATCTTTCTCTCAAAGAGAAGATGCTACAACTAGAGAAATAACTATGGCTGCCGTAATGGGAGTTGTATCAACGCTTAGTATTATTACTTTATCAACTAAAGAAGATTATGGAACAAGCAAAAAATGAAATCAAGAAAGCGATTATTAAAAAGGACCGCTTGAATGTAGTGTACAATGAACGTTTTTCGGAAGCAAACTACACGAATGTAATTAGCAAGAACTGCGATCAGATCATTCATAGTGACTTAAGAGAGACATTTAATCGTCTTAAATTACATCTTGTCGTATTGTGCGAACAGCCGGAAGCTGCCAATATTAATAAGGATAGTTTTACGTCTCCTGGCTATTCAGAGATTCTTGAAAATTACATCATAACCGGCTATGCAAACGATAGCGTCGATGGTGTTTCCGGAATTACTATTATGGGAGCTAAATTACTTCAGTCCGGCAAGGTTGTTGATCTGAAAATCTTCGTTCCTCTCCTTGATGCAGATTATCCTTACTATGAAGAATTGAGCATTGATGCGGCAGCTTGTGACGCAGAAGTTGAGAGTTATCTGTTTGAAGAGAAATGGGGAGTCAGACAGGAACGTCTTGATTTTGATACAGACGAACCGGAGGAAGCCGTTATAATTGAAGATAAACCTAAAAAAAGAGGGCGAAAGAAGCAAATAGAAGCTCCAGCTCCTTTAGATGCAACTGCATAACACCAATCACTATAGGGGGATAATTCCCTCTACAAAATACTCTAAATCATGAATATCGAATTAAAAGGAGATAATTTTGAATTATCATTCAAGTATAAACCTTCTATTGTAGATCGAGTCCGACAAATTCCCGGAAGACGTTTTGACGGTGCAAAAAAAGTTTGGATAGTTCCAGCTCGGAGTAGAGTTGACCTTGAAAGAATGATTTATCAAATACGGCAATTTGAGAATATCAATTGGGTAAATGGTACAGAAAAAAAGGAGGAGGATATCGCTTATGATATTCCGGAATTACCTGATTTAACCGTTCCGCACAATTTGAAAATTCAGCCTTATCCTTATCAACTTAAAGGTATTGCACGTGGTTTGCAACTTAAACGATTTATGAATTGCGATGAACCAGGCTTGGGGAAGACATTACAGAGTATAGCAACAATTAACCTCGCAGACGCTTTTCCTTGTCTTGTTGTATGCCCTTCATCATTAAAAATCAACTGGCTACGTGAATGGGAGAAGTTTACGGATAAAAAGGCGATGATCCTAACCGACAAGGTACGTGATACATGGACTTTTTTCTTTCAGACAGGAATGCACCAGGTATTTATTGTTAACTATGAATCATTAAAGAAGTACTTTGTACAACGTATAAAGAAAGCTGAAGGCTGGACGCTGCGAGATGTGGAATTTAGAAACTCAATCAATTTATTCAAGTCTGTTATCATTGATGAAAGCCATCGCTGTAAGTCTGCATCTACTCAACAGGCAAAGTTTTGCAAGGGTATTTGTACAGGTAAAGAATGGGTGATAGAGCTTACAGGAACACCGGTAGTAAATCGGCCTAAAGATTTGATTCCACAGCTGGCAATTCTAAACCGTATGGATGATTTCGGTGGCTACAAACCATTTGTTAACCGGTACTGCTCCGGACAAAGAGAAGCATCGAATTTGAAAGAATTGAACTTCAATTTATGGAAATATTGTATGTTTCGTCGTGAAAAGTCTCTCGTCCTTACAGATCTTCCAGATAAGATACGCCAGGTAAATACATGTGAAATTACTAATCGTAAGGAGTATATGGATGCAGAGCGTGATCTTATTATGTATCTACAGAAATATAAGGATGCCGACGATGAAAAGATTGAAAAGGCTCTGCGAGGGGAAGTCATGGTACGTATCAATATTCTACGGCAGATCTCCGCACGTGGAAAAGTACGCGATGTTATTGAATTTGTGAAAGACTTCCGAGAGAATGGAAAGAAGATAATTCTCTTTTGTTCGCTTCATGAAGTTGTAGATCAACTGAAACGTTACTTTCCCACTGCCGTATCTGTTACCGGTAGAGATTCGCAGGATGAGAAGCAAAGAGCGGTTGATGCCTTTCAGAACAATCCAAAAGCGGATATAATCATTTGCTCGATAAAAGCGGCTGGAGTTGGTTTAACGCTTACTGCATCAAGTAATGTCGCTTTTGTTGAATTCCCTTGGACGTATGCTGATTGCTGTCAGTGTGAAGACCGGGCACACCGTATCGGGCAAAAAGACTCTGTTACCTGTTACTACTTCCTTGGTCGGCGCACTATTGACGAAAAGGTTTATCGAATAATTCAAGAGAAGAAAAATATCGCTAATGCTGTAACAGGTTCTACCGAGGATATAGAAGAAAATATTGTCGATATGGTTGTTCGCATTTTTGATTCAGACTATGACGACGAAGAATAATTCAAACAAAAGAAAGATATGAGCAAATACAGTGAATACCATTACGCCTTTACCTCTACAGTAGCCAATCTGCGGGAGATAAACCAAGTTCTTATTCTTTTGAAAAACGCAAAGATCAAACGGGAAGAACCGGTGCCTGATTACGTAGGAAACAAGAAGAACAATATCAATTTAGCTAACAGCATGATTGAAATTGCGAAACAGAGATATGAGGTTGCCATACAATATATTAACGCTTCAGGGATTATGCCTACTGGCTGGATTCCGTCATTTGAAGAGTTGAAGAATATAGCTGAAACTGCCGAAAATGAAGATACGTAATCCCCTTCCGCATTATCGTATGGGATTATCAGGAGAAATAAAATATTAGAGGAACTTAAAAACGAAAAATGATCTAATCATGACCCGCAATCAATTTATTCATTACTCCTATCGACATAGTGAGATCATTATCTGGCATCAAAAGCACCCGGAAGTAGATATTGAATGTATGCTGATAGGGGTAGATTTCGATCACGAATTATTTCATCTTGTTCCTATTGACTTAGATTATTATGAAGATAGATCATATTGGCTTCCTTATACATCATGCGACAAACAATTTAAGAAACCTAAGATGAAAGTAGTAAGGAGTGATAGAACAATAGTAACTAAATAACTAAAATATCAAATTATGAAACAGAAATTAGAAGAAGCTGCAAGAGAAGAGCTTATATCAAGCTATGCAATAGTAGTTGAAGGTGAATTAGCCTATCAGAGACAGGCTATGCTGAATATGTTTAAGAAGGGTGCTGAATGGCAGGAAAAGCAATCCCAGTGGATAAGTATTGAGGAACAATCTGTAAATATTTATGATGATTTTCTTGTTACTGATGGCAAAAAGGTATATAAGGCTTATACTAATGGTAACAACAAATGGTATATTGCTGATAGATTAGATAAATATAGGTTGGAAGGAATAATAGCCTATATGCCAATCCCATCTTTCGATGAAATACTGGAAGCCAACAGAGATGTACTAGAACGGATTAAGGAGAAAGGAGACTAATATGTATATAGCAAGAGATAAAGATGGTGATTTGTATCTTTATAAAAAGCAACCCGTGAAGTATTCGGAAAGTTGGCAATTATGTAGTGACAATCCCCATGATTTCTACAAGCTAGATTCTTCTTTATTTCCCGAAGTAAAATGGGAAGATGAAGAGCCGACAGAAGTTGAATTGGTAAAGAAGGAGGACTAATTATGCTAACAATATTAAGAGAAACTTATCCAGCAGCCAAAAAAGAGCATATATGTGAATTTTGTGCCTGCAAGATACAGCCGGGACAAAAGTATGTCCGTCAGACAAATGTCTATGACGGAGTAGTGTACGACTTCATCACACATCAAGAATGTAAAGAAGTAGCTCATGAATTGAGAATGTACGATGATTGTTATGATAGTGGGCTAAATGGAGAATCTTTTCGTGAAGAATTGGATTCATACATATATGCCAATCATTACGATGAACATACAGATGATGTTTATACCAGTTGGCAGTTGAATCGCTATGAGATAGCGAAAAAGGTATTGAACGAACTTAAACAAGATAGATAATGAAGAAAATAACAAATGTGACTACTGTTTTCAGGTGTCTTAAGCCATATCGAAATTGGTATAATATTATGAGCCAAGATGGTTTCTATGATATTAACGTCATCATTGTCGGCAAATTAGAGCTATTAAAGCTAATTATAGCTTTGATAAAACTATTTATTTTCAACAAAAGTGCTGTCATTAAAAGATACAGAAAGGAGGACTAACTATGGGATTTACAACAGCAGCATTTATACTCAAAAACACACTAGAGCTTAAAGATAAGTTAATTCGTTTAGGATATAAAATAGGATATGAAAGGTATATAAACGATTATTTTTTAGCAACAGACAATAATGAGATGTTTGGGATTGATATTTCATATCCTCCCGAAGAATGTAATGGGTATATTCATTGCGGAACTAACGAAGAACTTTTCTTGGCAATAGCCGCATTGAGGGATGATACAAACGAAAATCAATGGTTCATAGCAGATTCACCGCTTAGCGTTTCTTATGATGATATTGTGGGTAATGACCATTATTTCACAGAACCCAAAGGCAGTATGTTCTTTTGGAATATAAATTGGATGCACGCAACAATCATTTCAGGGAATTACCACAAGGCTACCGTAGAAGAGCTAATTGAATACTTTAAAGAAAAGGAGGCGAATCATGGATAGTATACAGACACAAACCTTTTTTATCAAAGGGAATGACGATGCTGTGGCATATTTTGCTTTTTGTGATGGAGATTTATGCGTTTCTGTTGTAGTAGAAGGCAAACAGGCAGATTTTCACTTTGAGCCTGCTACTTTGAAGATGTTTGCATATGCTTATAAGTTGCATTGTGAAGAATTAAAGGAGGAGGAAAATAAATGAAAGAAGAATTTGTAACATTTGAGACAGCAAAGATGCTTAAAGAGAAAGGCATGTTTACAGATATAGAATTTCCTCCGCAATCATTAGTCCAAAAATGGCTACGTGAAACCAAGAACCTACATATTGAAATATACCGAAATGCCGTAGGGTACGGCTATGCTATAGTGAAAGCCGATAACGGAACGTGGCAGGAAGATGATAATTCTAGGGGCCCTAACGATGGCGGTCAGTGGGACACCTATGAAGAAGCATTGGAAGTTGGAATACAAGAATCATTAAAACTAAAAAAAACATGAAGAAAAGAGCAATAAACAAAATCCGCAAATCTATTAAGAAATGCGGATTAAGTAAAGGTGGTTTAGTAATAGATAATAATGGTTCTAATACTATTCTGGGTAGATTTATAATACCCCTAAAGTCTTCAGATTAAACAATGAAGTAAAAGAGCATCGAGGACATCTAACAGCCAATAATGGTTGATAAGTCATATTACCACCAAAATTGATGCTGTCGCCTTGAACATCATGCGCAATTAATTCAAAGCTGTTTGGATCTACCGATTTATCATCAGTACATCCGCAGTTAGGACATGATTTTGCAATAAAAAGCTTCTGCTGAATCTTAGAAATCTGTTCTTGAGTTAATTTCATAAGCAATATTTTTTTTAAAATTCGACAATAGCAAAAGTAGTAATAATAATCAAAGGGCGCATCCATATCTGCAATAATTTTAAAATTCGACACTTTATCTTTATTCGGATGTGCCCTTTATTCAAATCAGAATAGAAAGGAGCAAATTATGTCAACGCATACTATAAAAACAAGTCTAAGAGGCCTAA
>USLU01000145.1 GCA_900555635.1 uncultured Bacteroides sp. | reverse complement strand
GTAAGAAAGACCTCGGTCTGATGGCTACTACTTACGGTTATGTATATGTTGCTCAAATCGCTATGGGTGCTGACCAAGCTCAGACTTTGAAAGCTATCCGCGAGGCAGAAGCATATCCCGGACCATCACTCATCATCGCTTACGCTCCGTGTATCAACCACGGTTTGAAGGCTGGTATGGGTAAGAGCCAGGAAGAAGAAGAAAAGGCTGTTGCATGTGGTTACTGGCACTTGTGGCGTTACAACCCGGCTTTGGAAGCTGAAGGCAAGAATCCGTTCACGCTGGATAGCAAAGAGCCGACTTGGGAAAATTTCAAACCATTCTTGAAGAGCGAAGTCCGCTACTCATCATTGATGAAGCAATATCCTGCTGAAGCTGATGAACTGTTCCAAGCTGCTGAAGACAATGCTAAATGGCGTTTCAACAACTACAAGCGTTTGGCTAACCAAGCTTGGGGTACCGCTGAATAATTGATATCTTAGTAAGATTTCGATAAATCTATAAAAGGGGAAAGGATTAATAAGATTCTTTCCCCTTTTTATATTACAAAAAGAATAGAGATAACGTTCAACTATCTTTTACTTGTACTTTTTAGCAATAAAACCTGCCATGCGTATCTGCATTCACAGATAAAAGATATATCTTTGCTTGTTGTCCGAAAAATAAAATGATCGGAAACAGATATCTTAACACTAAATACATCTTCATGAAAAAGAAGTTCCTACTCTCCTTGCTGCTTGCAGGGACAGCTTTCACCGGATATGCCGATGAAGCCAGATTGTTGCGCTTCCCCACTACAAACGGTTCGGAAGTAGTATTCTCCTACGCAGGAGATTTGTACAAAGCCCCTCTGAACGGTGGTGAAGCTCAAAGACTTACGTCTTACATCGGATATGAAATGTTTGCCCGTTTCTCACCCGACGGAAAATCTATTGCTTTCACGGGTGAATATGACGGAAATCGGGAAGTATATCTTCTTTCAGCTAACGGTGGAGAACCTCAACGGCTCACTTATACGTCAACCAACAGCCGCGATGACTTAGGTGATCGCATGGGACCCAATAATGTAGTAATGACTTGGAGTCCCGATGGAAAACATATCGTTTACCGCAACCGGATCAGCGACGGATTCATGGGTAAACTCTGGACTATTTCCAAAGATGGTGGCATGTCAGAAGCTATTCCATTGCCCGAAGGTGGTTTCTGTAGTTACTCTCCCGATGGTAAGAAGCTAGCCTACAACCGCGTATTCCGCGAATTCCGCACCTGGAAATATTATAAAGGTGGTATGGCCGACGACATCTGGATTTATGATCCCGTTACTCAAAAGGTAGAGAATGTTACCAATAACATCGCTCAAGATATAATGCCTATGTGGATTGGAAATGAGATTTTCTTCATCTCCGACCGCGACCGCATCATGAACCTATTTGTATATAACACCCAAACCAAACAGACCGAAAAGGTAACAAACTTCACCGACTATGATGTAAAATTCCCTAGCACAAACGGAAAAATCATTGTTTTCGAGAATGCCGGATATCTCTACAAATTTAATCCTGCAACCCGTAAAGCTGAGAAAATCAATATCACGTTGAATGCCGAAAACATCTATGCACGCAAAGAGATGAAGAAGGTATCCGACAATATCAATACAGTAAGCCTCTCACCCGATGGTAGCAGACTGGCTTTAACGGCAAGAGGCGAGATATTCGATGTTCCCGCTGAAAAAGGTGTAACCCGCGACATCACCCGTACACCCGGAGCTAACGACCGGGAGGGTAACTGGAGTCCCGACGGAAAATACATCGCCTATATCTCCGACCGTACCGGTGAAACAGAAATCTGGTTGCAGCCTGCCGCAAGTGGTAACCCTATCCAATTGACCAAAGACAATGATACTTATATCCGTGCCCTGACATGGAGTCCTGACAGCAAAAAAGTGCTCTACACCGACCGTAAGAACCGCATTGTATTGCTAGACGTTGCTTCCAAAACCAAGAAAACTCTGATGCAGAACCCGATGGGTGAATATTACGGAGTTAGCTTTGCCCCGGATAGCCAATGGATCACTTACACAAAATCGGGTGAAAACAATATGAGTGTAGTCTATGTCTATAACTTGACATCAGGAAAGGAATACCCCATTACAGAAAAGTGGTATTCTTCTTCTTCCCCAGTGTTCAGTACTGACGGGAAATATCTTATCTTCTCCTCCGAACGTGACTTTAACCCTATTTACAGTCAAGTAGAGTGGAACTTTGCTTATAATCGCATGAGAGGTGTTTATATCGCCCTACTAGCAAACGATACTCCCTCCCCCTTCCTGCCCAAAGATGCAGAAGTAGAAATAAAAGCCGAAATACAGCAGCCCAAGGCAGCAAACGACAAGAAGAAGACAGCTGTAACAGAAAAGCAGACTAATGATGCAGTTACCGTAAAATTCGATCCTGAGGGTATTTCGGAACGCATTCTTAAATTGCCTTTAACAGCAGGTTATTATGGAAACTTTTATTCGGACGGAAAGAAAGTGTGGTACTACACCAATGGAGATACCAAATCATTCGATCTTGCCAAGCAAAAAGAAGAAACTGTAGCCGAAGGTGCAGCTATGTTCATGGATGCCGGAAGCAAGAAAGCGCTCTTCTCCAAGGACAATAACCTCTACGTAATCGATCTTCCTACAGGAAAAGCCGCTTTGGACGAAGCTGTAAATCTGAATGATATGATTGCCCCTATAGACTATCCGCAAGAATGGGCACAGATTTATGACGAGGCATGGCGCGCCTACCGCGATGGATTCTATCTGGAAAACATGCATGGCGTAGACTGGAAAGCGTTAAAAGAGAAATATGCCGTATTGCTGCCTTACGTTAAAACACGACTAGACTTGAACTACGTCATCGGTGAGTTGATTAGTGAGTTGGCTTGCGGACACGCTTACGTCAGCCCAGGCGAATACCCCGCTCCCAAACGTATCAAGATGGGATTGTTGGGTGCAGAACTTAGCAGAGATAAGAGCGGTTATTATCGTATCGAAAGAATCCTTCCGGGCGCTAACTACCGTCCCGAGCTTCGCTCTCCATTCACCGAACCGGGGATGAATGTGAAAGAAGGGGATTACATCATAGCCATTGATGACATTCCAACTACTACCACTCAGAATATATACAGCCTCTTGGCTGGCAAAGCCGGAGTTTTGACAGAGCTGACTATCAATAGTAGTCCTTCCGAAACCGGTGCACGTAAAGTTGTGGTGAACCCGATAAACGATGAAGCCCCTTTGTATCATTATGATTGGGTGCAAAACAACATCAAGAAAGTAGAAAAAGCAACTAACGGACGCGTAGGTTATATCTATATTCCCGATATGGGTCCCGAAGGATTGAATGAATTTGCCCGTTACTACTATCCGCAACTGGACAAAGAAGCATTGATTATTGACGATCGTGCCAATGGTGGCGGTAACATTTCGCCCATGGTTATCGAGCGTCTGCTTCGTGATCCGTATCGCTTGACGATGCGCCGCGGTTCCACAAAAGTGGGCACTATACCCGAAGGGACTCAAGTAGGACCAAAGGTATTGCTTATCAACAAATACTCAGCATCGGACGGTGACCTGTTCCCTTGGAGCTTTAAAGCTACGAAGATCGGTACAGTGATTGGTACACGTACTTGGGGCGGCATTGTAGGCATCAGTGGCTCATTACCATATATGGATGGTACGGATATACGCGTTCCGTTCTTCACTAATTACGACGCTAAGACCGGGCAGTGGATTGTAGAAAATCATGGAGTAGATCCTGATATTCTCATCGATAACGATCCGATCAAAGAACAAATGGGTGTGGACGAACAATTGAACAAAGCTATCGAAGTAGCATTGGAGCAATTGAAAGACCGCAAGCCACTACCGGGTGTACCCGCACCAAGGACCATGAAGGACTTGGGAGTAGAATAACTACACTCGTAAGAATAGCAGAATAAGCAAAATTAAAAAATAAAGACTATTCCTGAACCGGATTCAGGCTCTATTTGTTTTACAATAAAAAAGAACGAACATTATGATTGGATTTATTATCTGGATTGTTGGTGTAATACTGACTATCAAAGCAGCCATGGAAATGTGGCGTTGGAGAAATGTTGCTACTGAAAAGAAGTTGGTGGCAATCATTCTTGTAATTCTTACCAGTTGGATTGGCTTGGCAGTATATTACTTCTGGGGAAGAGATAATTTACAACAAATGCTGAAATAAAATTCCATGCATTTACCCTTTAATGCGCGAGGTTGTTTCTGAAAGGAAACAACCTCGTACGTTTTATATTAATTTGAGTGACTATCCTTTCCGCTTCAAGAAATCAGTCGGGCTTTCGCCAAATTGCTCTTTATAACATTTCGTAAAATACGAAGGAGACGAGAAGCCTACTTCATAAGCAATCTCTGATACCGTCATTTCAGAGGAGGCTAGCAAAGACGCCGCTTTCTTTAATCTTATCTGGCGTAATAATTCATTGGGAGAATAGTTGGTGAGTGACTTCAATTTACGGTACAACTGCACACGGCTCATCCCCATCTCACGCCCCAGGTCTTCTACATTCAAGTCCGGTTCTTTCATCTTATCCTCGACAAGCGCTTTGAAACGAGATACAAAATCCTTATCAAGATCACTGACCGACTCTTTTTCTATCGTTTGACCATCTCCCAAGAACTGTTTCAACTGCCTACGATTGGTAATAAGATTACGGATACGGGATAGCAGTAACTGCGAATTAAAAGGCTTGGATATATAAGAATCCGCCCCACCGTCATATCCCAAGATGCGCTGTTCATCTAAAGAGCAGGCAGTAAGCAGAATAACCGGGATATGACAAGTCTGCAACTCACTCTTCAAACGACGGCAACATTCCACTCCATCCATACCGGGCATCATCACATCGGAGATTATGACATCAGGAACATACTTCATGGCAAGACGTACTCCGGTAGCACCATCGGCAGCATCCAATACACGGAACTCTTTAGAAAGTAATGATTTCACGTAGGTACGGATATCGGCATTATCATCTATAATGAGTACAATGGGGCAATCGGCTTCTACTGCTTCTTCGCCAGCCAATATTTCCGTATCTACCAAAATAGACGAAACTTCTTTTTCTCCGGCAGGTAATGTTACGATTGCAGGATGATATTGTGCGACATCCTGCTTGGGAAAGGTCAGCGTAAAAGTAGTTCCTTTCTCATCACTATGGGCAGTGATATTGCCACCGTGCATCTCGACAAAAGCACGCACCAATGCCAGACCAATACCTGTACCTGCCTGATGACCATCTACCTGATAGAAACGTTCGAAGATGGCTTCTACATCGGTCGATGAAATATAACTGCCGGAATTGAAGATAGCCAGACGATAGCCATGCTCTTCCGCTTCGAGGCGTATATTTATCTTTCCATTCTCCGGTGTATATTTCACGGCATTGGAGAATAGATTGAAGTAAATACGCTCCATCTTCTCAGCATCCGCCATCATCTGGAAGTCGGCATCGCCTGCTTCGAAGTCGAACGATATATGCTTCTTCAGAAGAGCCATACGGAAAGAGTCATTCCATGCCTGGAAACTGTTCAACAGATCGAAAGGCTCAAGATGTAGTTCCATACGCCCGTTCTCTACCTTACGGAAGTCGAGAATCTGATTGACCAGGCGAAGAAGGATATGTACATTCTTTTTCATCAGTCCCAACAACTGACGGGGCTGTTCAGTGATCGTCTTATCAGAGAGAAGTTGTTCGATAGGATCGGCAATCAAAGTCAGCGGAGTACGGAAGTCATGGGAGATATTGGTAAAGAATACAAGTTTGGCATGCGTTGCCGCTTCCAGTTCATGAGAAAGTCGCTCCAACTGTTCCTTCTGCTCCTCCAGCAGTTCGGTTTGTTCTATCAACTGAGTCTTCTGCTCCTCCAATTTCTTTTTCTGCATAGATAACTCACGGTTCAAACGACTCTTGACACGCAAGGACAGATACACAGCTACCAACAAACCTACCACCAATAAGAGGGCAATCAGACTAAGCAAAAGCAAACTTTGCTGGGTAGCATAACGTGTCAAGGTTTGATTGATCTTACCATTCAGCATTTCAATCTTTCCGTCAAGAGTACTGATATGCCCGGTCTGCATCTTCATGATAAGTGCGTTATCACGGTCTACGACAGAGGTATTGAGTAAAGTTTCGCGAGGAAAATCACGTTTGTTCAGTATATCCATGGCAATCTGCATGACACGGTCGCCGCCGGTAGGATAAATAAAAGTCGCATCCAGTTCGCCGGCAAGCACCTGCTCCACTCCGTAGCCTTCGCCGGGGAGGGCATCAATACCCACAAATCGAATATCCTTTTCACGCTGCTGCCTTACCGCGGCCGAATAAGCTCCAC
>USLU01000144.1 GCA_900555635.1 uncultured Bacteroides sp. | reverse complement strand
GGATCACCCTAACCGATTGCCAAACGGGACAAATCGACATCGGGCGTTTCTCACTCGATAACGTAGACAGACTTTCTCTAAACAACGGACAAAGCGATAACATCTTCCAACCTGCCCGCTTCTTTGCGTCAGCAGGCATCTTGAATATCCAGACACTTACCCCACAGTTCACAAAAGACAAAAAGACCAACATAGCAGGAGCTTTCAAAACAGGTTCCTGGGGATTAGTCAATCCCTCCCTCCTGCTGGAACAACAATTCAATAAAACATGGAGCATGTCAGTCAATGGCGAATGGATGTCTTCTGACGGACATTATCCATATACACTGCGCTATGGAAGTGCAGAAGGAGATCTGTCCTCACGTGAGAAACGGAAGAATACAGATGTACAAACATTCCGTGCTGAAGCCGGACTTTACGGTAACTTCTCCGATAAAGAACAATGGCGGCTGAAAGCCTATTACTTCCAATCCTCCCGGGGACTACCCAAAGCTACCACTTTCTACGACGACCATTCTACCCAACACCTGTGGGATAAAAACACTTTCATACAAAGTCAATACAAGAAAGAATTCAGCCAACAATGGGTATTCCAAACCTCTGCCAAGTGGAATTGGAGCTATCAACGTTACCTAGACCCTGATACAAAGAACTCATTAAAGAAAACAGAAAACAGCTACTACCAGCAAGAATATTACCTTTCCGCTTCTGTACTATACAGACTGTTGAGCAACCTCTCATTCTCTCTTTCCACCGACGGAAGCATCAACACCATGAACGCCGATCTAAACAACTTTGTACACCCCACGCGCTATTCATGGCTAACGGCATTCGCCGGCAAATACGTGAATGACTGGTTAACAATCTCCGCATCCGCATTAGCAACCATTATCAATGAAGATGTAAAGAAAGGCGGCAGTGCCGGCAATCACCGTAAATTAACCCCTTATGTAAGTGCCGCATTCAAACCTTTTCATAATGAAGAATTCCGTGTACGCTTCTTCTATAAAGACATTTTCCGCCTGGCAAGTTTCAACGACTTATATTACGAAGAAGTAGGAAACACACAACTAAAGCCGGAAAAAGCCAAACAATACAACATCGGACTGACATACAACAAAAATGTATGCTCGTTCCTACCCTATTTGTCAGCAACCATCGACGCTTATTATAATAAGGTAACAGATAAAATCATCGCTTATCCTACCAAGAACCTTGCAGTATGGAGCATGAAAAACCTGGGACAAGTTGACATCAAAGGTATTGATGTTACAGGAAGCCTCTCCCTCCAACCCGGGGAAAAAATCCGCATAAACCTCTCGGGCAACTATACATACCAACGAGCATTAGACGTTACCCCACCCGATCCAAACACGTATGAATCAACATACAAACACCAGATAGCCTACACTCCCCGCGTCTCCGCTTCGGGGCAGGCAGGTATCGAAACACCATGGATCAATCTGTCTTACTCATTCCTATTTTCAGGAAAGCGCTACGCGTTGGGACAAAACATTGCTGAAAACAGATTAGATAGTTATAGTGACCACAGTATTTCTGCAAGCCATGATTTCCTGATAAAAAAAGTCACCACCTCTTTCTGCTTGGAAGTACTGAACCTGATGGACAAGAATTACGAGATTGTGAAATACTTCCCAATGCCCGGACGATCTGTAAGAGCAACAATAAAAATAAGATATTAAATATTATAAAATAAGATATTGACGTGAAAAGGAAATTAATATATATATCCTGGTGCTGGCTGTCATTGATCTTGTTATTCATGGCATGTGATGACATGGAAGACAAACCTTTCACATCAGGCATTATAGGTGATCCGACAGAAACAGGTACCGCCGAATTATATGTATTATGTGAAGGACTGTTCAACCAGAATAACAGCTCATTGGCACGTTTCTCTTTCGGTAATCAACAAATGGTTCGTGATTACTTCAAAGCAGTCAACCACCGAGGATTAGGAGATACAGCCAACGATATGGCTATTTATGGAAGCAAGGTGTATGTCGTAGTCAACATCTCCAGTACAGTAGAAGTGATAGATTTTCGTACAGGAACCTCATTGAAACAAATTCAGATGCAGGCAGAAAATGGGAGTTCCCGCCAACCACGCTATATCACTTTTCATAAAGAAAAAGCATACGTATGTTCCTATGACGGAACCGTTGCGCGTATAGACACAACTTCCCTCTCCATAGATGCTATCACAACAGTGGGACGTAACCCTGACGGCATTTGTGTACAAAACGAAAAGCTATATATTTCCAATTCCGGCGGATTGGATTATTCATCAGGGCTGGGTGTAGATAATACAGTATCCGTTGTCGATATTGCCACATTCAAAGAGAGTAGCAAAATTATAGTAGGCCCGAATCCCGGTAAAATAATAGCAGGTCCGGATGAAACCGTCTATGTAGCCACCCGTGGCGAAGATATAGAAGCCGGAGATTATAATTTCGTCAAGATAGACTGCCGGACAAACAAAGTCACTCAATGTAACGAGAAAGTGCAAAACTTCGCCATCGACGGAGACATAGCCTACCTATATAATTACAACTACACCACACAGACTTCTTCTATCAAGATGTTCAATCTGAAAACAGAAGAAACAATCCGTGAGAATTTCATAACCGATGGAACTGTGATAAAGACACCTTACGGTATCAATATCAACCCTTACAGCAACAATGTATATATCACCGAAGCACGCGATTACACCACTTACGGTGACTTACTTTGTTTCAACCAACAAGGACAACTCATGTTCCGCCTGAACAACATCGGACTTAACCCGAATACCATCGCATTCAGTGACAAAGCCTCACAAAGCAATATTGACGATAATGACGATGACACGGAAAACCCTCTAGCTTTCGCCAATAAAGTATGGGAATACCGTCCTGCTCCCGGACAATTTATCAATACTACCACATCAGCATACAAGGATGGATTTACCTACGATGAAATATTGGAAGAAGCAACCCGCAGAATCCAGCAAAAATCGCTTATTACATTAGGAGGATTCGGTGGCTACATTGTTTTAGGATTCCCACAGCCCATTCCGAATGTAACGGGAGAATATGACTTCAAGGTAAGAGGTAATGCTTACTACAATTCCAAAACCGGAACAGGAAAACTAGGAGGAAGTGCCGAACCGGGAATTGTATTCGTATCCAAAGATGCAAACGGTAATGGAATACCTGATGACGAATGGTATGAACTGAAAGGCAGCGAATACGGGAAAGATACAGAAACCCGAGGATATGAAATAACTTATTACCGCCCGAACCCAGCCAACCAAAATGTTTTCTGGAAGGACAATAAAGAAAACGAAGGATATATTCTCCGCAACAGTTACCATAATCAGGAATCCTATTATCCACTTTGGGTAGAAGATGATGAAATCACATTCCAGGGAACACGCCTAAAAGATAATGCTGTCTTAGAAAATGGATTATGGGTAGGATATTGTTATCCATGGGGATATGCAGACAACCATCCCAACACCAAGGAAGGCAGTAATTTCAAGATAGATTGGGCTGTGGACAGTAACGGCACACCAGCCGACTTGGATCAAATAGATTTCGTTAAGATTATGACTGCAGTTAACCAAGACGCAGGACAAATGGGTGAAATATCAACCGAAGTCACAACCGTTGAAAACTTACATTTCAAAAAATAATCAACAATTTATTAATAACTAAAATTAGAAAAGAACATGAAGAAATTATCCTTATTATTACTATTATCAGTATTTGTATTTTGTGGCTGTAGCGATGATGACGATACAAAAGATGATAATAAAAAAGAAGTTGTCATAAGTTTTGAGAACTTATTAACTGAAACGGAAAGTGAATTTGTTTCAACTAGTACTGAAAAAATTGAATTTTATTTTAAAGACACATTTAATGATCCACAGAACTATGTAACTTTTGATCATTATTACAATGATTGGGGACAAGGATATAGCTTTGCAGGTTTTACTTATACCAACAAGACTAACCATATATCAAATTGCCAACCTAATTGTGGAAGTGCAAAAACAGGGAAAGTGTATTTGGGAGTTTATAGTGACAACTTCACACCAGCTACTCTATCAATCGTTAATTCTCAATATTCTATTAAAGGACTATGGATAACTAATAGTAAAAACGCCTATATTGGAATGACAGAAGGTGATGGGTGGGCGACAGCTTTCAAAAAAGGTAGTTGGTACGAAGTTACTGCAATAGGATATAATGATAAAGGAGACGAGATAGCTAAAACGACTATTAGGCTTGCTGATTACAAGAGCGATACTGATAAACCCATTAATACATGGATATGGTTTGATTTAACAGATTTACAAACAGCCTCTAAAATAACACTAACTCCAAATTCTTCAGACTCTGACGATGAGAATGGAATGAGAACAGGTAAATATTTTTGTATTGATGACATCACACTTATTGAAAAATGACTTCTTACATATATATATATTCAAACTTATTCATATAAACAATTAGGTTCATGAACAAATTAATTACCTTTTCATTGTTATCCTGTTTGATACTGTCATGTACAGACGAAGAACTAATTATTGACCAATTAAAAGAAAGCACCCCTGTTACAAGGAGTGCAGGCGATGGTAATTACGATTTATTGGGTTATGGTTATAACTGTTTTTATTCTGATTTCCAAGACCCTTTATATGCAAAAGCCAAAGTTATAGACGTAGAACGACTTCAAAAAGGACTAGGACGGGATCCTATCACCGGACAAGAAGTTATATTTACTCCTGCAGATATTGAAACATCAATATTACATGGAAAGACAGAAACAAAAACAGTATATGGTTCATCTGTATATACATTAACAGAAAATCTCAATATACATGCCACTGCGAATATCGGAGACAAAATTTTAAAATTATTTTCATTAGATCTAGAAGCAACAATAAATTCAGGAGGAACTAAAGAGGAAAGAAATGCTTTTTATAGGGTTGATGCACTTAAAATGACACGAAGACTAACCCTACCATACACAACACCATCAAGACTTAAATATTTTTTCACAGATGTATTTTTATCCGATTTAAAAAGTTTATCAGGTAAAGAGTTAGTTGAAAAATATGGTACACATGTTATGACTGATATACTATTAGGAGGTAAATTTTCTGCTTTTTATACAGGAAAATATACTAGTACCGAAGCAACACAACTACAAGAATTTAAAGCATCGTCTAATTTCTTAACGTCATCAATCACTGCAAATGTACATTATGATAGCAACTTATTTAACAGTTTTAAGAATGTAAATATATACATAAAAACACAAGGTGGTTCCCAAACTGTGACTTCTATAATAAGTCAAGATCCCAACGGAAAATTAGATAATGTATCCTTTGATTATGTTAGTTGGATGAATAGTGTAACACCTGAAACAGAATCATTAATTGGAATAGGTAATCCTGATACCAGAATTTATCTAATTAGTGAATTCATAGATGACATTACTAAAAGAAAAAATATAGAATTAGCTTTACACTTAAAGCAATACAATAATCCATTTAATACAACAATCATATCACCCCGCACTATGATTGAAGGTAAAATAGGAGCAGCTGTCATAGCAGAGATATCAGAAAACAGTAATATATGTTTTGTTCCTATAAGAGCTATTGTAGGAGGAAATCCAATGGGAAGAGTTTGTCTTGTTAGCATTGAATTAGAAGATGATTATATAAAAATTAAAAGAAGAGCAAATGATTATTTAGACAATTCACTTAAATTCAGCGTCAACAAAAATGATAATACTCAATTATGGAAAATGGAATTTGTTAATGACAAGGATTTTAAACTTAAAAACATAGCAAACAATTTATACTTATCATCATTTGATCTTAAGTTATATAATGCTTCTACAGTAATTGACGAGAGTGAATTATATTGGAATCTTTCAGCTAAAATATAAATCCTTCTCTCCAAAGAGGGTGCTTAAATCACCCTCTTTTAATCTTTTTATTTAGCATCTAGAAATAAAAACGAATGATAACTTAAGTAATAAATAAGAGCTTTCAGCTCATGAGAAATTATTTAATATTCCATAAATATTTAACTAATAATAAATAAACACATGTAATATCTATGGATTTATTTTACCTCAAACTAAAACGAAATTCCACTAAATACATAGTTTCATAGATAATACTAAAGTAAATTTCTAAAAAATATTTAAACAAAAAGTCATAAACGAACCGCATTATTCATATTTTTAGTTATATTCGTCGGTCTAAACGTAACCATTCTATTTTCCGCCTTGACATAAGTTGTTAGCCGCCATATCTTTGCGCCGTAACCTTTAACAAAAATGATTATGGCAAAAGAAAAAGTAAACTATCAGGAGGTATATGACCTCTACCAGTTATGCAGCGAGACCAAGGATCTTCGGGAGTTCTGTGCTGATTATGGGG
>USLU01000143.1 GCA_900555635.1 uncultured Bacteroides sp. | reverse complement strand
TCAACCTTTCCGCTGTCTATCACAGCTATTTTCTCCTGATTGGGGTAATAGCCCAACTGATTCAATCGAACAACGTCGTTTGATATCACACTTGTTGAAGGGGTACATGCAACCGCCAATCCACTCAACATCCCCAACAGAGCAATATATTTTATTATTTTCATACACATTCAGTTCATGAAAAGTCCCACTATTAACAAACTCTTGGTAAACAGTTTCATTTAAACTGCCATTGGTCAAAAACAATATTTTCCCCTTTCAATACAAAGCAGAGATCTGTTGTACCTTCAAATTGTGTCTGAATCTTAGTTTTCAGGAGTTTCATATTGGGGGTATTTATCTGAATGGCAGCCATCATTTCTCCATCCGGAGTATTACGGTGTACTTCAATGATACCATCTCCTGCGGCTTGCACCTCCAGACGTGAGGGAGCCTTACAGAATTCCACACCTCTGACAGATAAAATACCTTCCATGCCCGGTACAGTCACTGCATACATATCGCCTACATCTTTTCCATTCAAGAACTTAACACCTTGTGTAGCAGCCGTTGTTTCAGCTTGTTGGAGCATAAATGGATTGAGTACTTTTATCTGCGAGACACCTTTCAGGGTTTGTTTTCCCATGTGTATGTTCACATTTCCCTCGTCTATTTCAATCTCGTCTACACATATATTTCGGAAGCCTCCTGTTGTATTGAAACTGCGCTGCAGGCTCATCGTGTGATAGAACACATACCATTTCCCGCCATATTTGTGTAGGTGCGTGTGATTGTTTCCAAACTCGAACCCATATTCACCGGGATTTTTCATATAATTATGCTGATATTGCCAACTATCACTCTCAAGCGGAGTTTTACTTGTCATATAACTCATACAGCAGATGGTCGGTTTCTCTGTTGGTAGTGACCAATCATCAAAGTTTTGCCAGTCGATATTATAAGTATATACATAAGTTCCATTAATAAAGTTGAGTTCATTGGCTTCGAAATGATGCGGTGCATTAATCGGCACTATCGGACTGTCTATACTGATCATATCCTTTCCTAAACGTATGATACGTGCGCATCCGCCTCCCACAGCAAGCCACCCCGTCCCTTCTTCGTCGATAACGGCTCCAGGATCGAAGGCGGCTTTACAGTCTCCGATGCCCGGTGACTGTGTATCTATCACACTGCGGTTCAAAGGGCTTTCCCACGGACCTACGGGCGAGGTAGCTGTCAATACAGCACTGCCATCTCCATTATTAGAGAAATAAAGATAGAAATGCGTTTTACCATCGCCTTCTTTACGACTCACGACAGAAGGCGCCCATGATGCTTTAATCCATGGTGCGATACTATCTGTCCGAATCAGTCCATGATACGTCCAGTTTACCATATCATTGGTAGACATCATCACCAACGATTTAATGTATTCGTAAGAATTTTTGCCGTTCCCTCCTACTGCTTCATACTGTTGATGATCATTTGTGCCATACACATAAAGTCTTCCTTCGTACTCTACTGCTGTAGGATCTGCAGTAAATATAAAATCAAGCAGTGGATTGGCATCTCCCGACAACAATTTTGGGGAGACTTCCGGCATGATTATCACGGGGGTAGAACTACCATTCGCTATTCTATCCTGCATCTGAAGTTCCTGTGTATGACATGCCACACTTGCCACTATTGCCATTGAAAAAACGACGAAATAAATAATATTCTTTCTCATAGTTTACTAAAAATACAGGAGAGGGTAGAACGAATCGTTTACCTTCTCCTGCTTCATTTAAATCATTATTTCTTCACGATACGGAAGTTATCGAAATAAACTTCTATAGTAGCTTCACTACCACCAGGATTTGTTGCATATACACCTATGTGAGCAGAATTCCTGTTCAAGAACTCTTGATATGTAGCATCCGCGACAACAGAAGATAAAGATACAGAACATTGCATCCATTTTCCAGTCTCCGTTTCTCCTGTAAAAGAGCTCACCGGAACATAGCCATTTAATGCAGCATCGAAGTTTTCGCACATTGCAATCTGGAAAACAGGCCCGGTAAAGACTTCTTTCACAAAACATTCAAACTGTAATTTCAAGTCACTGATCGGTGTATTTCCCGGAATGATACTTGTACCTACCCATTGAGCGTTGGAATAACTTTGTTTCCACCAATAGTTGTATGCACTCACTGTTCCAGTAATGCCTAGACAAGTTCCATTAGAAACATAAGGAGCCGATGAGCCGTCTGCTACTACAAAACTGCAATCGCCCCAAACATGACTACCGATTCCATCGTAGTTCAGTATCACATTTTCTAAAGGATAGAATATTTCTGCAGATTCTACCGTTCCTCCAATCGCAGTCACAGAAATATGACCGGACTGGGTAGGAGCCTGTGGCAATACAAAACTAATCTCATCAAAAGTGTTTGAGGTTGTGATATCCTCCACTGGAATGTCGAACTCACCGTTAATATTCACACGTGATATCTTAATAAAGTTCTGTCCGGTGATAGTAACCGTACTTCCTACAACCGGCATTGTCGAACTGACAGCAGTAACAACCGGTCTCGGACCATTCTTCTTGAACTCTGTAACCGCACTACTCGTATAGCACTCTACCACAAGATATCCCTCTTCAAGCAGATTTGCCGGAGCTGTCAGAGTAATTTGACTATATTTGTTATTTACTTCATAGTTTGTTATCTCCTGAACGTCAACAGGGCGTGTTCCATCCTTTGCCGGTTGTTCTGTAGAAAGATAAACAGCCTGTACCTCGTAAAAGTTACCGCCTATCACAGTCATCTGATCTCCCGGCTTAATAGGATAGGTCGCGGAAATACGGGTGATGTAAGGTGCAGGCGAAAGCACGTGCATATTGTAGGTCGCTATTCCATGATCAGTCTCCAAGCGAATTTCACCTTTCAATTCGGGATTTTGCCCTGTCAATTCCAGCTCATTGGGAACCGTCAGTATGATATTAGTAGAAGTCACATAGTTTCGGTTGAAACTTACCTCCTGATCATTGATAAATATTTTCTGCGTACCGCCCAGATGCTCTCCCACCACAACAATCATCGTACCGGGACTCACATCGGTGAAAGTACTGTCTGCACGGGTAGGGTCGGTCACCCGGATATAATGAATCACAGGAATACTGTCATCGTCGTTCTGACAAGAAATAAGCGCGAGTAATGGCAGAAACAGCCAAAACAACAAGAGTAGCCGCGCATCTGTATACTTATATATTGATTTCATAAGTTCGTCTGATTTATTCGTTAAACGTATAAGGAACCGGTGGTTCGTTCAGCAATGGATTCTGGATTACATCAGACTCCGGATAAGGTAAGAAGATATCCTCTGCTTCAATGTTGATAGTAAACTCCGGAGCCGTGTAATTTTCAGGACCTTCAAGGAAGGTAGTTCCGTCCGTATCATATTTCCCGAAATGCAACTTTCCATCCTCATCCTTGATAATAGCATCTGCCCGGTATCCCCGCCACTGATTATTAAAGTAGTTGAGCATCTTGTCCGGCAAATAGCGGAACCAAGTCACCATATCATACCAGTTTGAATACTCCATGCCAAACTCAACACGCCGTTCGCGGATAATATCGTCCAGTGTTATGGAAGATTTCTTGTTAACCTTTGCACGCTCGCGTACCAGATTGAAAAAGTAAAGTCCGCGTCCGTCACTCAACGCAGAGTTGTTACCCAAACAAGCCTCCGCATATGTCAGGTAGACATCTGCCAAACGCAAGATATAGGTATTAAGCGGTGAGTTCATTTGTTTTACTTTGCCATCATTATCATCATCCGGCCCTCCCGGAACACCTTTTTTGATAGGAGAAGCAGTGCCCTCATAAGTATAGCCTCCATCCTTCATGGCAATGTAAGAATAATAAGAACCTTTAGTAAAGAAGGTAGCGTTCCGGCGCAACGTATCTGCCAGCTCGTACTGCTGCAACATATCAATACTTCCATTATAGCTGCTCCAGCAATTGACACCCCCCGTCACTTCGGTAGAGAATGCCAAATCGGACAGCAGCGTATTACATTCGTACCACTCACCCAATGGCACCCACTGCATGGCGAGTAGGGATTCCTGATTGTTATTATTCTTATACTTGAATAGATCTTCGTAGTTTGTCATCAGACCCAGCCCGCTATTTTCGCAAACATCACCGGCGTATTGGCGGGCAAGTTCCAAATCATCTTCATTGCGTGTACCACCGTTGTTCCATCCCGAACGAGCCAGATAAACCTTTGCCAATATTCCTTTTGCTGCCCACGACGTAGCTCGTCCTTTATCGTTCTGTTCCGGCAGATGAGTAACGGCATAGTTCAGGTCGTTGATAATAAACTGGAACACATCCTCTTCCCGATTGAGTGGACGAACGGGATTGTCAACTAATTTCTGATTGTCTTCTATGAGAATCACCGGCCCCCAAATACGCAACATATAGAAATATGCACATGCACGCATCAGCCGGGCTTCCGCAATTGCTTTTGTCTTGGCCGCTTCGCTCACACTACCCTGTGTCTGTGTCTCTACCGCATTGATTACAGAGTTAGCCATCGTTACTACCGAGTAAAATCCGCTCCATGCACCCGATAGATTTTCGTCTAATGCTGTCACTTGGAAAGTAACAAACTGCGGATAGTTCCACGGGCTGTACATATCATTGGCACGCCCGCTACCGATAGGAACTATGGAACGTTGATTGTAATCAAACCATGCCCGATTGTAAAGTGGAGCAGTGGCTGCTTCCAACGCTTCATCGGAAGTATAGAACGTAGCGTCTACATAGCTTCCCTCTGGTGCTCTGTCCAGAAAACTGTCACTACATGCTACAAGCAGCAGTGCGGTAGTTGCTATTGCTAATAATTTCCTTTTCATAAATGTTCTCGTTATTTGTCTGGTTAGAAACTAAGGTTAAGTCCGAAAGTATAAATCCGTTGTGAAGGATAACGGGCATTATCGATACCACGCGTCAACACGTCATAATTGTAAGCACCCACTTCTGGATCATATCCTTTGTACTTTGTAAAGGTGAATGCATTCTGGATATTCATATACACCCGCAGATTATCAATATTGAGCTTACTTATCCACTTTTTAGGGAAAGTATAACCTAACGAAATATTCTTGATACGAAGATATGAACCGTCTTCCACAAAGCGGCTGCTCATACGGTTGTTATCATTGGCATTGGCAGCAGTGATGCGCTGCACTTGTGCAGAACCGGCATTCGAAACATAGACATTGGAAAGTGTCGCCGGCTGTGACGGATCAATCAGTTCCACACGGGCAATATTAACAGCCTCTTTCAGCATGCCACTGTTATTCATCGGATTGGTAAATTCTTTACGCAACATATTCACCACTTTATTACCGTATACACCATTGATGAAAACATTCAGATCAAAGCCTTTATAAGAAAAAGAGTTATTAAAACCGTAAGAGAACTTTGGTTCGGGATTACCTAAATAGGTACGGTCTTTCTCATCAATAACACCATTGTCGTCAATATCCTCATAAATATAATCCCCTACCCATATCTCACTTTCAGAGATGTTTTTTCCTTTTGGAATGGCCACTTTCGCACGCTCGCCATTTTTATCGAGGATATAATTGCCATAAGAATCCCGTTTGTAAAAGTCATCTTCTTTTGCAAACATACCTATCACGTTATATCCGTAGAACTGTCCTATCGGCTGTCCTACTTCCGAGTAAGTGTAAGTTTCACTATTGATAGTACCGGAAAGTCCTGCTGTTTCCGTATAAAGTTTTGTAATCTCATTCCTGTTGAATGAAATAGTCAGTCCTGATCTCCACATGAAATCTTTTTTATTGATATTAACCGTATTCAACGTGAATTCCAAACCTTTATTGGTCATGGCACCCGCATTTACCCACGGTGAAGAAATAACACCGTTAACGTAAGAGGGAAGCGATGCTTTCATCAACAGATTATCAGTATTCTTGTAATATCCATCGATAATCAGCTCAACCCGGTTACCAAAAAGATTAATGTCTAGTCCGGCATTCCATGCTTCAGTCTCTTCCCATTTCAAGTTTTCGTTTCCATAGTTCTCCGCATAATATCCGCTTCCCCAAATAGTTGCCACCGTTCTCATCTTTACGCCATAAGCATAGTTGTCTGCCGCTTGATTACCAACCAATCCCCAGCCAAGACGCAGCTTCAAATTATCCAACCAAGAGACGTTCTTCAAGAATTTCTCATTTTTCAACTTCCAAGCAAGAGCTGCCGATGGAAATATACCCCAACGGTTTTTCGGAGCAAACGTGGAAGAGCCGTCACCACGTACGGTAAGTGTTAACAAATAACGGTCATCAAATCCGTAATTAACACGACCGAAGTAAGATTCGATAGCAGAAGAACCTTTGGAACTACTGTTCTTTGCTGTGAGTGAACTACCTGCATCCAGTTCGTGAACAGAGTTGAGGAAATAGTCGCTCCGAGTACCGGAAAGTGACTCCCAATTATTCTCCTGCGCTTCATGTCCCGCCATGGCAGTAATTTGGTGTCGACCAAAAGTATTAGTATAAGTCAGATAAGTCTTTAACGTCCAGTTACTACCGTTACTGGCACTACGGCTACCCAATGACTCTTGGGTATAAAGACCATAGTCATAAGACGGTGTATACTTGTAACTGTTGTTATAATAGTAATTACCTGCATATTCTGCCCGAAAGACCAAGCCTTTGTAGAGCGTAATATCAGCAAAGAAGTCTACATAGAGTTGCAGCCCCTTGTCATAATTCTCACGCATCAATGCTTCCGCTACCGGATTCGTAAAATAAGTACCGTACATGTTTTCCGACTGCATTCCCCACGAACCGTCAGGATTTTTCGCCGGCACTTCGGGTAACTGTTGTATTGCTGTGCGGATAATATTACCATTGTCAATCGTATTGTTCTGTTGTGTCTTGGCAACAGAAGCGCGTAAACCGGTAGAAAGCCAGTTCGTTATCTTATTATCCATATTGACACGGGCAGAAAAACGTTCGAAGTTAGAACCGATACCAATACCATCCTGACTTAAA
>USLU01000142.1 GCA_900555635.1 uncultured Bacteroides sp. | reverse complement strand
CCAATTGTGCCATGTAACTTTGTGTGGAAGGCATCACCCAACTGTCGTTCCACGGAGTATTGAACATAACGGTAGGACGTTGCTTGACGGAGTCTGTAAGTGTTTTTAGTGCATAATAGCGTTTGGGGATTTCTCTGAATATTTCCATTCCTTCCTCCCGCTTGTCCGTCAGCTCCGAAAGAACAAGCATCCATTCGGCTTTGCCGAGTGGTGATTCTTCCAGATACTCTCCCATATACAAATAGGGTATAGAGAGTTCTTTTAGTTTATCCGTCACAGCGGTTTGGGCATCACCTATTCCATATAATAATACCACATCAGGCTTTAGGCTGATCAATAGCTCGTAATTCATTTCCGGTCCCAGGTCCTTGATCGAATCTTTGTGGGCAAGAATATAAGGATTGGCAATGTAATCAATACCTGACACTCCGACAATTCTGTTTATTTCTCCCAACGCGTCGAGCATGGCAATGTAAGAAGAAGACATGCATACGATTTGTTTCGCTCCGGCAGGAATTATAGGTCCATTGAATCCGGCGGGCGCTTGTTCACCGTTGCGTGAAACGAAATAGGACATTGTTATGTCTTTAGCCCCTTGCCATGGATTCGTTATCTGTATAAGGGTGCTGGCAAAATTCTCTGCGCCTAGAATCTTGAATCCTGAAGCATATTCGGGGATATATATATTTTGCTTAAATACCTCCAGAGATGTTTTATTACGAGATATGCAGCTTGCCAAAAAGAAGAGGCATAGTAATGCGATAGTTGAGATTGGAGATTTCACTTTTATACGGCTTTTAATTAGAAAAAATAATAGTGGATGCTCTCGGGGGCAAAGATAGGACTTATTATTAGTTTGTTTTTATTTTAATTCGAATTTTCTTCTGATTTATTTCTATTTAGTGTATATTTGCCACAGAAATTTTGGTGTCACTCGTCCGATGCTACGGAAGAGTGGTGAAAAGGGAATCAGGTGTAAATCCTGAACAGACCCGCTGCTGTAAGCTCCGCCAATAGTTTTCCTACAATACTCAAATCCACTGTCTCACTTTGGAGAGATGGGAAGGGCGTTAGGAAAATGGAGTAAGTCAGAAGACCTGCCAAAGTTGAATTCTTGAAACTTTCTGGGATTAGAGTTTGAAGAGTGCAGTTTTTTTATTCAAAATACATCTTTATTGATGATGTGAAGTTCCGGAAGGGAATAATATGCCTTTTTGAATGTGCCATTATACGGGAAAGAAGTACGTATATGTGTTTGAGTGTGTGGAAAATTGCATCCTTGCTGTAACCCTATGAAAGTTTATTATTTTAATTAATAAACAGGAGGATTATGTTCGGGCAGATTCATTTTAGGATATTTTGGATAGGATGCTTTTTGAGTATGGTTTCATGGTTGTCAGCACAAAGCAAGCTGGACAGTTTACATCATCTTAATGAAGTAGTAGTCACTGCTAAAATTAATAAGGAAGTGATTCCTGTTCAATCTTTATCAGGAGATAAGTTAGAAAAGTTGGCGGTACATTCAGTTGCAGATGCCATACGTTATTTTTCAGGAGTGCAAATAAAAGATTATGGTGGAATAGGTGGTTTGAAGACCGTTAATATTCGAAGTATGGGGACGAATCATGTCGGAGTGTTCTATGATGGCATTGAATTGGGGAATGCTCAGAATGGAGTTATTGATTTGGGGCGCTTTTCTTTGGATAACATGGAAGCTGTCACTTTATATAATGGTCAGAAAAGTGCAATTTTTCAGCCGGCAAAAGATTTCGGCTCTGCGGGATCTATCTATCTGCAGTCGAGGACGCCTGTGTTTCAAGGAAATAGAAACTATCATGTAAGAGCGACCTTTAAAACGGGATCTTTCGGAGTTGCCAATCCCTCTTTGCTTTGGGAACAAAAACTGAGTGAGAATGTGAGTGCATCACTTAGTACCGAATATATGTATACAACCGGAAAGTATAAATTTACTTATGCTGTAGCCGGGGGATATGATACTACGGCAGTCCGTCGCAATGGAGATGTGAATGCTTTACGTGCCGAAGGAGGCTTATATGGTAAAATGAAAGGTGGATACTGGCGTACGAAAGCTTATTTTTATAATTCGGAGCGTGGATATCCTGGTGCTGTTGTTCGGAATCGTTTCTCACATGAAGATCGCCAGTGGGATAAAAATTTCTTTTTTCAGTCCTCTTTCAAGAAAGATTTCGGTGGAGTATATAGTTTGTTGTTGAACACCAAGTATGCGTATGATTATTTGCACTATTTGGCAGATCCCAGAAAAGAGGAGGCTACTATGTATGTGGACAATACATATCGTCAACAGGAAGTTTATTTGTCAATGGCTAATAGGGTAACTCTTCTTCCTTTTTGGGATGTGAATCTTTCAGCGGACTATCAATGGAATAAGTTGGATGCTAATCTGACTGATTTTCCTTATCCCCAGCGGAATACGACATTAGTAGCAGCAGCTACTTCTTTACATTTTGAGCGTTTTAAGTTGCAAGCTAGTGTTTTAGGAACTTTCGTACAGGAAAATGTTGCTTCGGATACTACTTCAGCCGGGAATAAAATGGAATTTACTCCTACTTTCATGGCTTCCTATAAGCCTTTCAAGAATATTGATTTTAATTTACGTGCTTTTTATAAACGGATATTTCGTATGCCGACATTAAATGATTTGTATTATACATTCATAGGAAATATAAAATTAAAACCTGAATATACGAATCAATATAATGTAGGGTTTACTTATCAGAAATTATTTGCTGGAACGTGGCTGCAAGCTTTAAATGTTCAACTGGATGCATATTATAATGAGGTGGAAAATAAAATAATAGCAACTCCTACCAATAATTTCTTTCGTTGGACAATGGTTAACTTGGGGCTTGTCAAAATAAAAGGGGTGGATGTCGTTTTGCAGGGAAATTGGAAATTGGGTGATGATTGGATGTTTGATAGCCGATTGTCATATACTTACCAAAAAGCACAGGATTTTACTGATAAGCTGGATAAAGATACGTATGGAGGGCAAATAGCGTATATACCCTGGCATAGTGGTTCGGCCATACTGAATGCTGAATACAAATCATGGGAGTTGAACTATAGTTTTATATATACGGGAGAACGTTATGATGTTTCTGCCAATACTCCGGAAAATTATCACCTTCCTTGGTATACAAGTGATTTATCTTTTGCAAAGAATTTCAATTGGAAAAAGTATGATTTCAAGTTGGCTTTGGAAGTGAATAATATTTTTAATCAACAATATGAAGTCGTAAGGTCTTATCCGATGCCCGGAACTAACTTTAAATTCATTTTATATTTAACTATATGATGGTGAAGAATATTCTTTTGCATGTCTTGTTTGGAATAGTAACAAGTTGCTGTTTGTTTGCTTGTCGGGGAGAACTGCCGGTTTTACCTTCTGATGAGATAGAAGTTGGTAAGGATCCGATGGGGGGGATCCGTATCAAAGGAATGTATCTTCTTAATGAAGGAAACATGGGGAGCAATAAATGTACGCTTGATTTTTATGATTGTACTACCGGTAAGTATCATCGCAATATTTATGCTGAACGAAATCCGTCTGTGGTAAAAGAATTGGGAGATGTTGGAAATGATTTGCAGATTTATGGGGATAAATTGTATGCTGTAATTAATTGCTCAAACTTTATAGAAGTGATGGATGTGGAAACAGCGCAACACTTGGGGCAAATAGATGTAACGAATTGCCGGTATATCACTTTTAGCGATGGAAAGGCGTATGTTAGTTCTTATGCAGGGCCTGTCGGAATAGACCCTAATGCACGCCCGGGAAAAATAGTTGAAGTAGATACGACTAATTTGGCTATAACCCGTGAAGTGGTGGTCGGTTATCAGCCCGAAGAAATGGTAATAAAAGATGGAAAACTCTATGTCGCCAATTCCGGCGGTTACCGTTTCCCGGATTATGACCGGACTGTATCAGTCATTGATTTGAAGACCTTTAAAGTTATTAAAACTATTGACGTGGCTATCAATCTTCACCGTATGAAGTTGGATCGTTACGGGCGTATATATGTGAGTTCGAGGGGGGATTATTATGGAATCGGGTCAGATGTTTTTATTATAGATACTCAAACGGATCGTGTGACAGGGAGTTTGGGACTTGCTGCCAGTGAGATGTGTATGAGTGGAGATTCTATCTATATGACAAGTGTGGAATGGAGTTACGTTACGGAAAGTAATACTATCACTTATACTCTTTATGACGTGAGACAAAATAAAATAGTTTCTCACAATTTTATTACTGATGGAACAGAAACAGAGATTGCAATTCCATATGGGGTGGCCGTAAACCCAGAGACAAAAGAAATTTTTGTAACAGATGCAAAAAGTTATGTAGTGCCCGGATATCTTTATTGCTTTAGTCCTGAAGGAAAGAAAAGATGGAAAGTCAGGGCAGGAGATATACCGGCTCATTTTGCTTTTACAACGAAAACATTTCAATAACTAACTGATAATTAATAAAAATGGAAAGGAAGATTTTAAGACTAACATGGGGCATTGCAGTTTTTTTATGTTGGGGAACTGTATTCACAGGGTGTGGTGATGAAGAAGATACTTTTGAAAATATAGAAGCTACTCCTGAAGGGGATACGGCCTATATCACTAAAGTTTTTGATTTTGTTCCGGCCGTAGGACAATTTACTAATTCGTTGCCGGAATATGAGGAAGGTGATACACAAGAGGCAATGAATGAGAAAGTGTTGGCTGCTATTGGTAATAATAAAAAAGGAATGATTTCGTTAGGAGGATTCGGGGGATATGTTGTGGTAGGTTTTGATCATACGATCGCCAATGTTGTTGGAAAACGTGATTTTCGAGTGCTTGGCAATGCTTTTTATTCTGCGGATAATCCTGATATCAATGCACCGGAGGGAGGAAGTTGTGAGCCGGGAGTGATCATGGTAGCTTATGATAAAAATCAGAATGGTGTGCCGGATGATGAGTGGTATGAAATTGCTGGTAGTGCTCACGAAAACCCTGCATTAGAATTATGGTATGATAAGGCTGTAACTGCTGGAAATGATGTGAAGACTTATCGAAACTATGAAATTACATACTATCGTCCGGAAAAAGAGCCGACCACTTCGGAAGAAAGGGAGAAATATATCTGGTGGGAAGATAATCAGGGAAACTCCGGATATAAAGTGAAGAATACATTTCACAAGCAATGTTATTATCCGGAATGGATAAAAGAAGATAAAATAACTTTTAAGGGAACTTGTTTACCTCAAAATGCTGTTGACGAAAGTGGGCAAGGTAGTTATTTTGTATTGTATAAATTCCGTTATGGTTATGCTGATAATGAATTGAATACAAAAGACGAGTCTGCTATTGATATAGATTGGGCAGTAAATTCAAAAGGTCAAAAGGTGCATTTACCCGGGGTTGATTTCATAAAGATATATACTGGAGTCAATCAGGGAAATGGGTGGTTGGGGGAATGCTCCACTGAAATATCAGGAGTTGAGGACTTACATATTTTAGGAGTTGATATTGATACACGTAAATAAGTAAAAAATAATTTATAATAATGAAGATAAAAATGAGAAAGTATTTAGTATTGGCAACTGTTGCCTTGAGTTTAGCTTTTGCAGCTTGTGATGATGAGAATAATGTGAACTCATCTGTATTGATTGGGAACGGATCGGGAAGTAATGTGTTAGCGCAGCTGGATACATTATACTTAGATGCTCGGATTGAAAATCTGTCAGGAACAATGAAATATCTGTGGACAGTAGATGGAAAAGAAGTGTCAACCGTTTCAACATATAAATTCTCACAACCTAAGACTGGAGAGTATGTTATAGGCTTGACTGTATCAGACAGTAACGGCGAGACCTTTCAAACGAATATGACTGCCAAGGTGGAAGGACGGTTTGGTAATGGCGCTTTTGTTTTGAATGAAGGAAATATGAGTAATGAGACAGGAACTCTGACCTTTGTTGATTCAAAAGGAATAGCGGTAGATAGTGCGTATTATCGGGTAAATCAGACTTTGCTCGGTAATGTCTGTCAGGACTTGTTTATTAGTGATAACCGAATTTATATACTTTCTCAGAATGGCGCAAAGAATGGGGGTGAAGGATTATTGACTATTGCTGATGCAGATAATTTGGAGAAAGTGAGAGTGTATAATAATACGACCTTATCTTGGCCGACTAACTTGGCTGTGGTAGGAGAAAATCTCTATATTCGTGATAACAAAGGAGTTTATATGTTAAATACTTCTACAGATGTTTTGACTTTAGTTGAAGGCACTAGCGGAGCTTTGAAAAATCGTATGGCTGTGGTTGGAGAAAAAACTTTTGTAATGGGTAGTAAAAAGCTTTTTGTGATTCAGAATGGAGTTGTTGTACATACGATTTCATTCGAAGGTGCTTTATCCGGCGTCGCTAAGGCGTTTGATGAAAATTTGTGGGTATCGTGTACAAGTCCGGCAAGTATTATAAAAATTAATCCGGTTGATTATACAATAATTGATTCTCATCAATTAGATGTCAGCATCGGTGCTGGCTGGGGAGTTGCTCCTGCCTTTTCTGCGAAAGATGATATTATTTATTTTAGCAATGCCGGCTTTAAGTTATATCGGCATATTTTCTCTCAAGATAAGACAGAAGAGGTTGCTAATATAAAAGATTATGTGGAAGATGCCGGCATATATTATAATAGTTTGGGAGTTGATCCAGTAAGCGGAGAAGTCTATTTTGCGACTTTAAAAGGATATGCAGAGTATAAAACAAATGATATTGCTATTTTGGATTTTACTAAGTCGCCGGTTTTGCAGACTGATATTAAAAATAAAAATAGTTTTCCTGCAGGAGTTTTCTTCACGGAAAATTTTAAGTAAAAAATATAGTTTATAATCTATTACGTTGAATGATAGAGACTTCCTTGTCCGAGAAAAGAATGTCCTTTTAAGAAGTATATTTTTTGATTGGTAAGGAAGTCTTCTTTTTGTTTGGATATATTGTGACCTTGTGTGATTGGAATGTAATTAGTTTTAATAAAATGGATAAAGTAGTATGCTTTCAAGAAAACTCCTTAATTTTGTGTCATAATTTCGACAGAATTAAATATTAGACTTGACTACTATTGATATGAAAATTAGCAGACTATGCGGGGGCTTTTTATTAATCTTTTGCATGCATACAATAATGTATGCTCAACAAGTGTAACTACTCAGGTATCTTTTCCTGAAAATTGAAAAAGTAATCCAAACTCTCTTA
>USLU01000141.1 GCA_900555635.1 uncultured Bacteroides sp. | reverse complement strand
CAGCAAACGCGTTCATTGTATAAATAAAGTCGGTAGAGGAATTCAATCCCACAAAAGTTTCATTTTCATAACGCCACTGTTGAGCACTGACACCCACCATCGCGCTGAAATTATGTCCTTTTATCTTGCGTACATAAGTGATGAAATCTTCATTCATCCAGTTCCAGTTGAGGTAATTATAAGAATACCCTTTATTCTGTTTCTGCCATTCATCAGTAATAAGACTAGGTTCGAGTTTTTTGCGCTTGTCCAAATAGAAGTTGGCATTTATATTGGCTCTGAACTTCAAGTACTTGTTGAATTTGATTTCAAAGAACTGGAAGAAGTTAGCCTTATAAGAATCCGTAAAGTCAGTGGTATAATTGACCTGTGCAATAGGATTCTTCTGACCATTAAACACCCCGACCAAAGAGCCATCCGGATAATAAGTATTGAAATAAGGACGACGAGTCAACACTGCGCTCAATAACGTACCTTCATTCAGACCTTTCTTTTTAGAATAAGTAAGAGAAATACGGCTACCCATGTTCATCCAGTCTGTCGGTGAATAATCGGAGTTGATACGAGTATTTAATCTTTGGAAACCAGTATTGGAAATAATACCCTTCTCGTTATAATAACCGGTATTGATGAAATATTTCAGTTTCTTTGTACCGCCACCTACGCTGATATCCACCTGATCTTTCTGCGCAGTACTTGTAATCATGTCCAGATAATCATTGTCTACATTGAAGAATGAATTCAACGGATCATCCAGAATATCGATACTTTCATCCGGATTACCTCCGCCGTATGTTTCAAAATACTCTTTACGGTACTGGTCGTACAACAGACGCTCTTTACGATTTGCCTGTGGCACCTTATGAGACAATGTACCCCACGAGTGATTATACTTGATATCAATACGGGCTTTACCCTCCTGACCACTCTTGGTAGTGATAATAATCACACCGTTAGCCGAACGGGAACCGTAGATCGCTGCAGAAGCCGCATCCTTCAAAATTTCCATGGAAGTAATATCATTGGTATTGATACCATCGATACTTTCCAAAGGCACACCGTCTACAATATAAAGAGGAGTAACTCCTTCGGCGGAGAAAGTGGATGTACCACGAATTTTAATAGAAGAAGATTCACCGGGTTGTCCCGAGCCGGACACTACCTGTACACCGGCAGTAGTACCTTGCAGTGCTTCAAAAACATTGGTAGCCATCTTCTGCTCAATAGCCTCACTTGAGATGGAAGTAATAGCTCCCGTTACATCACGCTTTTTCATCGTACCATAACCCACCACCACTACTTCGTCCAACAACTTAGCGTTCTCTTCAAGCGTAATATTCATTGTTTTATCTTTCACTACCACATCTTTAGGGGTATACCCCATGAATGAGACAGTCAAAGTAACTCCCTTCTTTGAAACATTCAATGAGAAATTACCATCCAAATCCGTAATTGTCCCATTAGATGTTCCTTTCTCCATCACATTGGCGCCAGGCAAAGGAAATCCTGTTTTATCTACAATAACTCCCTTCACTGCAAACCCGCCTTGAGCATAAGCCGGATTAACAAGGAAAAAGAGACTCAAGGAAATCAAAAGGAACGACTGAAACAACCGCACTTTTGTCCTACTCTGCAAATTTTTCATAACTAGAATAAAATTAAATTGGTTAATTATCAAGGTTTTACTCACTACTTAATTAATTAGGAGAAATACATTGGTCTCTCCCGTAAGATGCTATCTTTTATTTATCACATAAATAATTGTCTTTCATAATACTATACAATAATTATTATATTAGAATAAAGATTACACAGTACCTAGTCTGCTAATTTAAAGTGTGTGCGTACACACCTAACCAAAGAAAACTCAAGTACAAGCTGGCATGATCCAACGCCACAAAAGTATCGGATTTGAGCATATTGCACCCTATCGAATTGTTCGTTTTATCTAGTCTAAAAATTCAGATGACTTATTTTAATCACTTTACAGAGGGATCGGAAGGGGCATCATGAGATTTCCTATACTGTGTAGGAGCAATATCAAAAAGTTCTTTAAAGCATTTGTTGAAGTATTGAGGATTTCCAAATCCTAACCGGTAAGCAATATCCGATATATTCATTTCCGGAGCATTCAGCAGAAAATACGCCGCTTTTTTCAGACGCAGATTCATGATAAAATTATTTGGCGTACTTCCCGTAATACCTTTTATCTTCTTGAATAAGACGGTACGTCCTACTCCCATCTCCCGTGAGAAAGTATCTACACTGAATTCGGGATTTTCCATATTATCTTCCACCACTTGAGTAGCTTGTTCGATAAACTTCTGGTCGAGTTCATTCGTCGCAATCTTCTCCGCTTTGCTATCCAGTTGATGGGCATATTTATTCTGTAAGAGTCTGCGGGTATTAATCAGATTATTGCATTGCATAACCAACCGCCGCATATTAAATGGTTTTACCACATAAATATCCGCTCCAATTCTCAATCCTTCCAATTCACGTTCCGGCGCACTAAGGGCAGTCAGAAGAACGACAGGGATATGGCAGGTTTCTATATTGTTCTTGATCTTGGCACATAACTCTGTTCCGGGCATTCCGGGCATCATGATATCCGAAATAACCAGGTCGGGTTGCATTACCTTTACTTTCTCGTACCCTTCCTTGCCATCACTTGCTGTTTCAACCGTATACAACGGAGAGAAGATATCTACAAGGATATTTCTGATTTCTTCATTATCATCAATCACCAGATATTTACAGTCAGTAGTCCCGCTTTCACTTTGGGCTGACTGCACCTCTTTAACCAGCAGTTCTTTGTCTTCCGAATAATAAATATATTCCTTATCCTGCTCCGGTTCAACCCGGGCGACAGAAGAATCAAAGTGAGCATCCCCTTTTTTCAGAGTGACCTTAAAACAAGAACCTTTTCCCAGCTGACTTTCTACTGTTATATCTCCCTGGTGGGCTTTCACAATACCCTGACTCAAAGCCAGCCCGATACCAGTTCCTCCATACTGTCCTATATTCTCAACCTGATAGAACCGTTCGAATATCTTAACATAGTCTTCCTCGGATATTCCCGCACCATTATCGGAAACGGAAAACATACATTCCTCCGTTCCATCAGCCAATTCCATACGGATAGTTCCACCGTCTGAAGTATATTTAAAAGCATTAGACAGCAAATTATTAACCACCTTCTGTATTTGCATCCGGTCTCCCCACACGAGGCATTGCTCGCAGTCGGCATGCAAAACAAACGAAATATTCCTGTTAGCAGCCAACTCTTTGAACAATACATAATGCTCTTTGAGTAAAGAATATAAATCAAATTGAGAAACTTTCAGTTTCAAAAGTCCCTGCTCCTGTTTCCGGAAATCAAGCAGCTCCGTAATCAATGATTTCAGGTTACCTGCATTTTTATGTATATTCAACAGTTTCGAATAAGCATAGGTAGACAATTTGCCGGAATTCAGCAACAGATCAACCTGCCCCAGGATAAGAGTGATCGGAGTTCTGATTTCATGCGAGATATTCGTGAAGAAACGAAGTTTGGATTGATTCATCTCTTCAATGTATTGTTTCTCGCGAAGTTCAAAATCCAATGAAGTTTTCAGGAACAGGCGGATTCTATATTCTCTCACGATGAAGAATAGAATAGTCAGAATCACGCATACATAAATAGTATAGGCCCACCAAGTAGCATAGAAAGGTGGCGTAATCGTTATATCCAGCGATCTGATTACTTCCGGGAAGTTCTTCAGCCTGATCTCAAAGACATAATCACCCGGAGAGATATTTGTATAAGTAATGTCATTTCCCAGACGGTTCTCGCTCCATTCATCATTATACCCCATCAACCGATATTCTACCTCACCACCGCCTATATGCAGAAAATTATCTGTTGAGAAACCGATAGAAAACACATTTTGCAAGTAATTCAATTTGATCCGTCCGGTATAGGCAAAGGATTTATTTAAAATACCGGTTTGATCGCCTGTTGTTATCTCTTTGTTGTTGACATACAAATGAGCCAACTCCAGATCGTATATTTTCGGAGGATAATACAGACTACTTTCACGAATGGTTACCAATCCGGTAGCTCCTCCCATATAAATATCATGGTTGCGGGATACATGCATGGATTTCCGGTTCACAAGAGTCAGAGGAAACCCTGTTTTCGAATTGAAGTTAATCACTTTTTCCTCTTTCTGCTCCAGCATTGACAATCCATGCCCGGTACCAATCAGCAAATTTCCGGAAGGAGTTTCACCCAATACCCTGATATTTTCTCCCGACAACACACTTTCAGAAGTATGTAAACGAAACAAACGTTCTTTCTTATCCAGCAAGAAAAGTCCGTTGCCATGTGTCCCTACCCAAATATTTCCCTTTCGATCTTCATAGATAACATTGACCAACTCTTTTTGAGATCTGACCCGTTTCTTCAGACTTATCCTATAGGTTTCAAACCGCTTTTCATCAATTACATAGGCTACACAACCGTCGTCGGCAGCAAACCATAATCTGTTTTTCGAATCAAGTAATAGGGTGTTATAATTATGTGTAAACAGTTCCTTCTGATGAAACAACACCTCGGATTTCAAGGTCTGTTTATCCAAACTCACAATAGCTGATGTTGTCCCTACATACAATTTACGAGGCGTATCTGCCAAGGCAAACAGGGCCTCTCCTACACTTTCTTCTCCAAGCGGTTCGAGATTATAGATATCATTCCGATAGTTATTAAGATGAAAACAATTCACCTTATTGGTAAAGTCGGCTGCGATCCATAAGCAATTATTAGCCTCATCAAAAACAACATCTTTCAGGTAGTCCGTACTGAAATGATATCCCGTATGCGCATTAAAATGCTTGAACTTTCCCTGTTCCGGTTGATATAAATCTAATCCCCCTCCTTCCGTACAAATCCAGATATTTCCGACTTTATCTTCTGCCATAGCACCGACCACCGGAAAAGACAATCCGGTGTCCGAAGCATGATAATGCACAAAATGCTGATATTCCGGAGAGAAGAAGTTTACCCCTCCCCAATAAGTCCCCACCCAAACAGTTCCTTGTTTGTCGGTATAAAGAGACGTCACCGAACGATTGGACATAGCACCCACCCGGTTAGGATCAGCCTGATAATGGAATATTTTCCCGGTAGCCACTTCAATCTTACTCAATCCACTTCTGTAGCCTACCCATATATTCCCTTCCAAATCCTGACATAACGCTCTCGCCATATCGTCCCGAACCGTGTAAACACTCTTATCATTATATTCATAGTGATGTATGATCGTACCTTGAGGTGAAAAACAGAAAACGCCCTGATCCTGCGAACCAATCCAGATATTCTGGTCGTTACTTTTTATCAGTTTCATCACTTTAATTCCGGGCAAGTGAAGTGACATCGATCCGCAAGTATCTACACGCATCACCCCACCCTCTTTCAAAGCAATCCAGAGACTTCCTTCGGAACCTTCCACCATCGTCGGGCCACTATCCGGCAGCTGCAAATCGGCATACATCGGTTTCAAGAGGCGGGTATTCTTATCGTATAAGAACAGTTTCCCTCCTTCTGCAATCCACACTCCCGTCTTTCCTTTGGCAAGAGTGGAGGGAGAAGTCACCGGAAGAATATAATATTTTTCTGTTTCAAGGTCGAACTGGAAAAGTCCGGTAGAGGTCAACAGGAAAAGACTTCCCTGACCGTCTTCCACCATTTGAGTCACATATAAATTACCATAACTGATAGAGTCGTTATGAAAGTGGTTGAAGACTTTGATGTGATTGCCATCGAAACAATTCAGCCCGTCCAGAGTGGCAATCCATATACGCGATTTCTCATCCTGGCAAATATCGCTCACCGTTATTTGCGACAATCCATCTTCCACACCCAATGTTCTGAACTTGTATTCCTGTGACCGGAGTGGAAATACAAATCCAAAAAGAGATAGCAGAATAAAAAAATGGATCTTAGATAGTCTTTGTTCGCGCATATCAAGAATGATGGTTTATAGCACACATTAATCTCGTCACAAAAGTAACAGTTTTTATGATATTCCCAAAATCAGAGCAAAATAACTGATAGATATAGACTTCACCCTATTTTATTCTTCCCGTCCGAACGAACGATATTCCAACGGGGTAAGCCCTGTACGTTTCTTGAAAAAAGAGAAAAAATATTCAGTAGACTGGAAACCCAGAAAAAAAGAAATCTCTTTCACGGATTGGGAAGTTCCTACTAACATTTGTTTGGCTTTACGGAGTTTCAATTCCTGGAAATATTTGGCAGGAGCATAACCAGTATACTCCTTGAAAACACGTCGAAACCATGAATAACTGATGTTAAGCCGCATTGCTAACTCTTCCGGATCTACATTACCGGAAACATTTTCATTCATGATGATTTTCGCCTGTTCTATCTTCTGATCCACATCACTCATCTCGAAAACTTTATTCTTGGAGACAGAAAGAATCATACCTATCATGTGGAGCACAATCCCGGAAAGATATTGTTGCGCGGAAATCTTATCCGCTTCAGCTACAGCAAGAGCACGGGAGAACAAGGAAACCAACTCTTCATTAATACCGATTTCCAATATTTGCTGCTCCTGCGACAAAAAAGCATCATTAACGATGGCATCTATCATTGGCCCCTCAAAGCCGATGTAATATTCCGTCCAACCAGTCTGCCGTAACGGGCGGTAAGTATGCCATTGCCCGGGAAACAATACCATCAGCCGGCCTTTACAAACCTGCTTTTCAGAAGTGGAATCGGATGAAAACAAACCACGCCCTTTTGTGATATAGACCAACTGATATTCGCGAAGCACCCTTCCTTTTTCCGCATTAAAAAAGTAACCGGAGGGATGCTCTTTCAATGGATAAGGTGAATCAGGAGGGATAGACTGATAGCCGACGGTATTCACCCACAGCCCGAATTTACGGTCCATGTCATTTACAATCAGATATTTAAATTCCAATCCCAAACTATTATCCTCGATCATATCAGAGTGTTTTCATGTAATTGAGTTGGACAAAAATAGGAATTATTTTCAGAAAACACATGCAAGGGTATAAAAAAACATCCGGAGTGTACTTTCAAGTATCCCCGGATGTTTATATAAAAACAAACTTTACTATGACGAGATTTAGAATGCTTTATGATACAAGGCTTCAATATCCGCTACCGAAGTAGGACGAGGATTTCCACCTGTACAAACATCATTGAAAGCAGCTACAGCCAATGCAGGAATATCTTCTTCTTTCACATTGATTTCATGCAATTTCTGTGGGATATTAATGCTGATAGAAAGTGCTTTCACAGCTTCAATAGCAGCTTTAACGCCCTCTGC
The DNA here is from genome assembly GCA_900555635.1 of uncultured Bacteroides sp. GTDB lineage: Bacteria > Bacteroidota > Bacteroidia > Bacteroidales > Bacteroidaceae > Bacteroides. The sequence continues at coordinate 74 of USLU01000141.1, read as the reverse complement.
TTCACTCATTCCGGTAGTATCCACTCCCATTGCTTTCGCAATATGGATATATTTCGGAGCTGCCGGAGATTCAG
>USLU01000140.1 GCA_900555635.1 uncultured Bacteroides sp. | reverse complement strand
ATTTTTATAGTCAACGAAAAAAAAGAAGGTGCATCGTGCATTACGACACACCTCCTTCATTCTCATAAAACCAGTTAATAGAATTGATTTATATCATCACGATATAGTTTAATTGTCTCTATAAACATAAAGCACAATTTCAATTACGCCACAAAGTTAAGTAAAACAGTTCAATAAAAAAATAACGGAAAACCGTGACAAACCTTACTTTTGTGAATTATTCTACAACAATCCACCCCTGCGCAAGTGCTTTCATTACCATATCTATAGCATTCTTCGCATCAAATTTATTAATCAAACGCCTACGAAAAGTTTCTACTGTATTTTCTGATATATTTAACAATTTAGCTATTTCATGAGTACTTAATCCCTTGGCAACTGCTTGCAAAACGTCCTTTTCCCTACGAGTAGGTCTATCTTTCGGTAGAATTTCAGATGAATTCCGATGCAACTTTTCATAAATAGAGGCAAAACGAGGACAAGTATACGACTCTCCCTGCAATACACTGCGTATTGCGTTAACCAACTCTGAAACAGTGGAGCTTTTTAATATGATAGCATTTACCCCATTTTGTGCAAGCTGATTCACAATCCATATTTCCTCATGCATTGTATTTACGATGATCCGTGCATTCTCATTGAGTTCACGGATTTGAGTTATTAAGTCAAAGCCCGAAATATCAGGGAGTCCCACGTCCAGAATATATATATCATAATCGCGTTCAGCAATCAATTTAGCTGCTTCTTTACCCGAGGTCACAGCGTTAGCCACAACTACTTCCGGCATTTTGCCCACTAATCTGCAAATACCCTCAAGAATTAAGCTGTGATCATCTACAATCAACATTTCTGCTTTTAACCTTTTTTCCATAGTGCCTACACAAGAACCGTTATTATTAAATGAGTTCCATCTCCTATTCTGCTATCAATCTCTACATTCGCACCAATGGCATCTGCGCGTTGCTGAATTGTACGTAGCCCAATACCATTGGTTTTCTTATTTACTTCAAAACCTTTACCATTATCAGTCACTTGCACCGAAAGTTGCTTTTCTTTCAATGACAAGCTAACATGCAGGCAAGAGGCATGCGCATATTTCAACGTATTAGTTACTGCTTCCTGCACAATACGATAGATTTCAAAACCTATCTCCTGAGGAATCACTTGCCAGTTCACCTCTTCGGTCGACGAATATTTAGCCTGCATGCCTGATGGCAAAGGCAGATGATGCACATAGTCAGATAACATTTCATCTATAGTAGCATACTGGAAAGCCGGAGGCATCAATTCATGAGACATGCTCCTTAGCCGTAGTCTGATGGATTCTAATTGGCGCAATTGTTCACTTCCGGCTCCACCCTCCACCTCAGGTAAAGAACGAACATCCATTTCAAGTGCCAGCAAATTATTGCAAACGTCATCATGGAGTTCAATTGCCATACGATGCCGTTCACTTTCCAATCCATCAATATACCTACGTGTCAATCTCAATTCCGAGTCCTTCTGTAACTCCAAAAATTCCCGTTCCTTATCACTTGCAACCTTGGCCAAACCAGCTAAACGGGCTTTCTGCCGTTGACGTGCAAACAATAACACAAGCAACACAATTATCAACAACGCTAAAACAGCACCGAATACAATACGCCGTTTTACCAATTGCGCCTTTAATTCCAGATCTTTTTGCTTTAAACGAATAATTTCCAGTTCTTTTTCTGCGGTCTGATACTTCACTGAAAAGTCAGAAAGTTGTTCTGTTTTCTCAGTCTGAAATAATGATTCACGTAGTGCATAAGCCTTATCAAGATAGAAATAAGCTTTTGCATCATTATGCAAAGCACTATAACATTTAGCCAAGTGCAAATATCGCTCATAATCCCTGGCATCTTGATAGCCGTTTTCCAATAGATTTGTCATACGGAGATAATAAACGATAGCTTCCGCATATTGACCTTCGTCTTCCAGTACAGCAGCTTTTACCCTATAATATCGATAACGCTCTACATCGGTTTTCAGCTCTCCAACTAATTTATCCATCTTAACTAAGTATTCCTTAGCCAACTCACGCTGATTCATTTGGCGGCATGCATTTACCAAATAGTCATAAGCTTCACACAATCTCCGTCGGTTATTGCCTTCCTCCAAGATGGGTACAGCCTTCTGCAAAGTGGCAATACCCTCAGCTCTTGTATCGGCCATATTACACTGAATAGCTCCTAGATTTACATAGCATATACCTTCCATCTGCCTATTCCCCAACTTTATGGCATATTCCACAGCTTTTTCAGAGAAAGGGATAGCATCCTTCGGACGACTCCAATCACAATAGGCGGTAGCAATATTTCCATAAATATAGGCTGCAATCCTATAATTATTCTGCGCTTCACATAAGCGAAAAGCTTTTTCAAAGTTTGCAATACATTGCTCCAAATTCTTTTTCCGGCGATAAATCGTTCCCAGCTGATTCAGATTCTCTATCAGCATGGCAGTATCCTTATCAACCGTAGAACGTTCGGCAGCTCGAATGGTATAAACTAAAGCAGAGTCTGTTTTACCTTCAAACAAAAAAGAACTTGCATAATTGGTCAGCATTGTCCTATATGTTTCAGCAAAACCAGGTATATCAATTACAGCAGCCATTCCTTTTTTAAAGTAATAACGTGCAGAATCGTATTGCATATCCACGTTGAAATAATAGCCCATGTCACTTGAACAGGTTGCAATATATTTTTTACTCCCTATCTTTTCAGCCAAAGTGATAGCTTTACGTTTCAAAGCATATCCATCCTCATAGTCTCCTCTGATAAAACAAGCTTCACTCTTCCAAATATAAAATTCTATAAAACAGTCAGATGATTTAGTAGAAACTCCCAGCTGCCGGATAGTATCAGCATAAAGAGATAATAACTCCGGTCTTTCTTCTTTCTCATAGAGATAACGGCATACATCAGAATACCCTTTCAAACTTTTATCAGCAGCAGCTTTTTGACGCAACACTGAAAGTTCATCTGCCTCCTGAGCCCGCAAATAAGGTATATGTAAAAGCAACAAAAGTACACAAATAATTTCAGTCAGCTTCATTTATGTAAATTTTAATTCATAGACAAAAATACTTATAATATTTATACAAACCTACTCTTTATTTGTATTTCTTTATACCTATAAAAGAAGAAAAGATCGATTTGTTAACAAATCGATCTTTTCTGTATAATATTAAAAGCAATAATGATTTATCACTTTTGACGAATATAAATATTTATCGGTGTTCCTGTCAAATTCCATTTTTCACGCATTTTATTCTCTAAAAAGCGTCTATACGGTTCCTTCACATACTGCGGAAGATTTGCAAAATAAACGAACGACGGCACCCGTGTATTAGGCAATTGCGTGATATATTTTATCTTAATATACTTGCCCTTGATCGCAGGTGGCGGATAAGCCTCAATAAGCGGAAGCATTTCTTCATTCAAACGAGCAGTAGGAATGCGAGTCATCCGATTTTCATATACACTACGTGCTTCTTCCAAAACTTTTAAAATACGCTGCTTAGTTAAAGCGGAAGCAAAGACGATAGGAAAGTCTACAAATGGTGCAAAACGATTACGAATAGCATCTTCAAAGGTTTTCATCACCTTTGCGGTCTTATCCTCTACCAAGTCCCATTTATTAACGACCACTACCAAACCCTTCTCATTTTTCTGAATCAAGGAGAAAATATTCAAATCCTGACTTTCGATACCTCGTGTAGCATCCAGCATCAGAATACATACGTCCGCATTCTCGATGGAACGGATAGAACGAATAACAGAATAATATTCTAAATCTTCGCTAACCTTGTTCTTCTTACGGATACCAGCCGTGTCTACCAAATAGAAATCAAAACCGAATTTATTGTAACGGGTATAAATAGAGTCACGAGTAGTTCCTGCAATCTCAGTAACAATATTGCGTTCTTCGCCGATAAAAGCATTCACAATAGAAGATTTACCAGCATTAGGACGACCTACTACAGCAAAACGAGGAATATCCTCATCCAATATTTCATCAGTTTCTTTTTTAAACCTGCTGACGATTAGATCCATCATATCTCCGGTACCACTGCCTGTAACTGCCGAAACACAATAGGGATCGCCCAATCCCAATTTATAGAATTCAGGAGCATTGTATTGCAGTTCATTGTTGTCAGTCTTATTTGCAATCAACAAAACAGGCTTTTTGGAACGACGCAGAATAGTCGCTACTTGCTCATCCAAATCAGTCACTCCATTCATCACATCTACAACAAACAAGATAACATCGGCTTCATCTACAGCCATCAGTACCTGTTTGCGAATTTCTTCTTCAAAGACATCATCCGAATTCACTACCCAACCACCGGTATCTACTACCGAGAACTCACGTCCCAACCATTCGCTTTTACCATATTGGCGGTCACGGGTGGTTCCTGCTTCTTCGTTTACTATAGCCTGACGTGTTTTAGTCAGACGGTTAAATAACGTAGACTTTCCCACATTGGGTCGTCCTACAATTGCAACTAAATTTCCCATAGTTCACACTCTTTGTTTTTGCGACTATCACAGTCGTATGAATAACTCTTAATCCAGTTGATAACCAAAATTACGCAATTCCTTATCCGAACTGCGCCAATCTTTATCAACTTTCACAAACGTCTCCAAGAAAATAGTTTTCCCGAAGAACTTTTCTAACTCACGGCGTGCCTCGGTTGCAACTTTCTTTAAAGCTTTACCTTGCTTACCGATTATAATGCCTTTTTGCGAATCGCGTTCTACATAAATTACAGCATTAATATGTATCTTCTTCGCCTCTTCTTTAAATTGCTCCACTACTACCTCTACTGAGTAAGGAATTTCCTTATCGTAGTATAACAGAATCTTTTCACGAATAATCTCAGTCACAAAAAAGCGTGCCGGTTTATCCGTCCACTGGTCTTTATCGAAATAAGGCGGCGAATCAGGTAAAAGTTCCTTTATCCGCTTCATAACATAATCCACATTAAATTTCGTTGCAGCAGAAATAGGAATAATTTCCGCTTTAGGCAACAACTCTTTCCATGCTTCTACCAGTTCTACCAGCTTTTCTTGGTTGGTCAAATCAATTTTATTGATAAGCAGCAATACAGGCGCTTCCATTTGGCTTACCTTCTCCACAAAATCATTGTGCTTGTCAGGGGTTTCAACCACATCTGTAACATAAAGCAATACATCTGCATCCGTCAATGCCGAAGTTGAAAAATTCAGCATGGATTCCTGCAATTTATAAGTTGGTTTCAGTACACCCGGAGTGTCTGAAAACACAATTTGGATATCCTCCGTATTATAAATTCCCATAATACGATGACGGGTAGTTTGCGCCTTGAAAGTAGCGATGGAGATCCGCTCGCCAACCAAAGCATTCATCAAGGTGGATTTACCCACATTAGGATTTCCCACGATGTTAACAAAACCTGCTTTATGCATAACTTTAGCCTTTTGAGTTGAGACAAAAAAACGCATCGAATCGAAATAGGATGCGTTTCTTTTGAGTATATGTTTAGTAATTGTAATTCGTATTCCGTAATTAACAGTTACTGTTTCTTTCCGTCATATCCCCACTTCACGTATACAGCTCCCCATGTAAAACCAGCGCCGAATGCCGTAAAGATAAGATTATCACCTTTTTTCAGTTTTTCTTCAAAATCCCAGATGCAAAGCGGAAGTGTTGCAGCACTTGTATTACCATAATGTTCTATGTTAATCAGCACTTTTTCATGAGGAACTTCCAAGCGGTGTGCTACAGCATCAATAATACGAAGATTTGCCTGATGTGGAATCACCCAATCAATGCTATCCTTAGTCAGACCATTTTTTTCTGCAATTGCAGCACTAATATCCGACATATTTGATACTGCATATTTAAATACAGTACGACCTTCTTGATAAAGGTAATGCATGTGGTTATCCACCGTAAAATAAGAAGGAGGGCAAACCGAACCACCAGCTTTCAAATGTAAGAAAGGTAATCCTTTACCATCCGTTCTCAAGATAGAATCAATAATACCAAGATCCTCTGTAGTCGGTTCCAGCATAAATGCCGCAGCACCATCACCAAAAATCGGACAGGTAGCACGGTCACTATAGTTCACAATCGACGACATCTTATCAGCACCTACAATAATAACTTTCTTATATCTTCCTGAACGGATAAAATTTGCAGCTGTTTCCATAAGATAAAGGAATCCGCAGCAAGCAGCAGATAAATCAAATGCAAAAGCGTTCTTAAGATTAAGTTTGTCACACAATATAGATGCAATAGAAGGGAATTGGTAGTCAGGAGTAGAAGTAGCGACAATAACCAAATCAATATCTTCCGGTTTAGATCCTGTACGCTGCATTAACTGCTTCGCAGCTTTACGCGCCATATACGAGGTTCCTAACCCTTCTTCATTCAGGATATGTCTTTCCTTTACTCCGATACGAGTCATAATCCATTCATCGTTGGTATCTACCATTTTTGAGATTTCATCATTCGTCAAGATGTAATCAGGTACATATCCACCGACTCCTGTAATTACTGCATTTATTTTTTCCATTAAAATGTTCTTTACTTATAGATCACTTAAACAACGGTAGTCTAAAAAGGTTTGTTTATTCTCTATACAAATCTTCTTAGACACCCGATATTCAAGTATAAGTTTTAGTCAAAAACCAGCTGTAATTAAACAGCTGCTTCCTTTTCAATTGCAAGCTTACCTCTGTAGTAACCACATGCGCCACATACAGTATGATATACATGCCATTCACCGCAATTAGGGCAAATAGCCAATGTAGGAGCTACTGCTTTATCATGAGTTCTTCTCTTAGCTTGTCTCGTACTTGACTGTCTTCTCTTAGGATGTGCCATTTTCTTTTAATCTTTAATTGTTATCTAATATTTTTTTTAATTCGTCCCAACGCGGATCAACCGGCGTTTCCATTTCTTCATTTGCCAGCCCCGATTCTTCTTCAGGAGCAAAAGTATCTTCTGCCATATCATCATCCGGAGTTGTACGGATGTGCTTGTTCAACTTAGTGCTCATAGCCTTATTACACTTACCCGGAGCGTGTACATGCTTCATAGGGATAGATAAAGCTATAAACTCATACATGAACCATGCTACATTAATTTCTCCTTCCTCTTCAGGAATGACAATGAGGTTATCTCCTTCTTCGGCATATTCATGGCCAAACTTAACTAGCAACTTATCAGTTGAGCTAACCGGCTGTTCCATATCATCCAAACAACGGTCACATGGTACCCATACAATCCCGTCAGTCTGGAAGTTCAATTCGAAAGCACGAGATGTTTTCTTTACAACCAATACCACATTCACTTTACCCTTCTGTACTTCCGGACCATCGATGTTGGCAAAAAAAAGATTATCCAGAACAAATTCATACTTACATGAATCAGCCTGCATACCTTTCAAGTCTATTTTGTATTTATCAAACTTTCCCAAAGCTTCTTTTGTTTATTCGGGCGACAAAGATACGAATAATTATCCTCATTATGTAGCATTTATGATAAAAACTTCACTTTTTATATCGATTTCCTCCTAATATCATTCCCCGATAGATAGTTCTAGTAAACTCAATAGCTAATTCATGAAAGCAGCCAAACGAAAAAAGCCCCTGTATCATCAGAT
>USLU01000139.1 GCA_900555635.1 uncultured Bacteroides sp. | reverse complement strand
ATAAAGCTGCTTCTTTACTTTCCTTTGTAGAAGATTACGAGCAGAAGAATTTATTAAAAAATAATCCGGGTTTTGAAAATGCACTGTCATATTTAAAATCAAGTTCTACTATTTTCTTATATACAGATGTGCGCAAGTTTTATTCCCAGTTGAAACCGATGATGAATCCTGCTACATGGAATGAAATACAATCAAACAAAGACGTTTTGTATTCATTTCCTTACTGGACTATGCAGATTATAGGAGAGGATCAGTCGGCTTCTTTGCAGTATGTGATGGATTATAGCCCATATCAACTGGAAGAGGTTGACGTTGCTATTGCTACCGATGAAGATGATAAGGAAATGAACGAAGATGCAGAGACCGAAAAAGAGCAGATGAGCGAACTGAAACGTTTCTATATCGAAAAGTTTGAAGGAAACGTTTTACGGGAGTTTTATCCGGAGGGAGCATTGAAGAGTGAAGCGGAAGTAAAAGAAGGGAAACGCCATGGTCGTTACCGCGAATATTATGAAGATGGGACATTGAAACTTCGTGGAAAGTATGCAAATAATAAACCGAAGGGGACATGGAAGTACTATACCGAGGACGGAAAATTTGAACGCAAAGAAAAGTTTTAGATAACGTCAACAAAAGTTGATTTAAAAATTAAGCTCAAAAAATAATCGGATTCTTTTTGTTTTCTCAAATAAAGCTGTAATTTTGCACGCCGTAAACGAGAGACAAACGCCGCTATAGCTCAGTTGGTAGAGCAACGCATTCGTAACGCGTAGGTCGCCAGTTCAAGTCTGGCTAGCGGCTCTCTAATTAGAACGCTGATTATTTGACTAATAATCAGCGTTTTGTTTTTCTATAGAATCTCTTTCGTATGAGTGTGGTATCTTTTTTACATGGAATTTATGTGAAATATAAAAAACGAAATTTATGTTGAGTCGCATTATTGTTTTAGTCGTCGCAGGAGTTGTCGTGGTCTATATTGTTCGTTTTATAGATAACTTTTTCTCTCAGCGCAGAAGATAAATTCAACTTTCAAACATCCGGCTGCGTGCCAACATACAAGCGCCAATGATACCGGCTTTGTCTTTCAGCTTGGATGTCGCAATGGCTGAATCTTTATTGACTAGATTTAGCGAGTACTTGCGTACTGCTGTTTTTATCGGCTGGGTGATATAGTCGTCAGTCAAAGATAGGGTTCCGCCTATGATTACCAGTTCAGGATTGAATATATTAATTAGCCCTGCAATTTGTTTTCCCAGTTTTTGTCCGATCTCTTCTACAATTTCAATGCAGAGTGGGTCTTCCTTGTTTACGGTAGCTATAATTTCATCCAAAGTAAGAGGATTTTCTTTGGCTAAAATCCGGTTGGATAGGACAGAACTTTCTCCTTTCTGGATGCGTTCTATTAATATTCGATGAAGAGCTGAACCTGATGCTTCCGTTTCCAAGCATCCTTTTTTACCACAGTGGCAGATGATTTCATTGTCAAATACATTTGTATGCCCGAATTCTCCGGAAAAACCGGACTTTCCGGTATATATTTTCCCATCAATGATAATACCTATGCCTAATCCCCAACTGACGTTTACAAAAATAATGTCTTTTTCCCCTTTTACGCATCCTTTCATATATTCCCCGTAAGTCATAGCGCGTGTATCGTTGTCTATTGTTACCCGGAATCCGATTTTTTCAGTTAATACTTCCGCCAAGGGTCTCTCTTCAAAATTAAATTGGCTGAAGCTATATCCAGATTCTGGGTTGACTCTGCCGGACACATTTATATTGATATTTAATATTTTATCATTATCTATATCTGCTTTCTTTATAAATTGCAGAATAAGTTTGCATAACTCTTCCAGTGCTTGTGAAGTGTTTTCTGATTTAAAAGGGATATTCATTTTTAATTCTACCATATCGCCTTTGAAATTAATCAGTCCTATATTAATGGCAAACTTTTTAATATCTACTCCTATAAAATAACCGGATTCGGGATTTAGTCCATATAAGCTGGGGTAGCGTCCTCCGCTCGTCTCCAATTTGCCATAATCGTTTATATATCCTTCTTCGCACATTTCACTAATGAATTTTGTGACAGTCGGGACACTGAGATCCAGTTCTTTTGCTAAATCTGTAATAGTAGAACTACCATTATATATATAATGTGTAATAATCTTCTTTTTGAGAAGAGCGTTCTTGGTTCCTGCTTCTATTTCTTTCAGTAAATGTTGTTTCATCTTAGTCCTTCTTTATTGTTTGAGGCAAAGATAATAAATTTATTTATTAATGGAGATTTGTTTGATTTGAATTTAGTAGATGCTTTATTTATCCCTCTTTCTGAATATTGTATTAAAATGAATAATATATAAATCAAGAATCTATATATTTAATAATTTTATTAATAACGTCTGTTATATTAAATATTTCTTTTATATTTGCCCTTCTATTATTTAATTATAAATGAAAGGAAAAATATGATCGTATCTAATCTGCAAAACAGTCAGCGTATCGAAGGGCTCCACCCTTTGTTCAAGCCCTTGTTTGACTATGTGAAAACCCATGATTTGCTTCATACGGATTTGGGGCGTATTGAGATTGATGGTGAGAATTTGTTTATCAATAATGTAAATCTGGAATGTGTATCTCCTGATAAGCAAGTTTTAGAATTACATCATGACTATATTGATGTGCATATCTTGTTGGAAGGTGCGGAAACAATTGGTTGGAAAGCCTTGGAGGACTTACAAAAAGAGGTTAAGGCATATTCTAAAGAGGACGAGTGCGCCTTATATTCAGATACTCCGACTACTTATGTTAATCTGCTTCCGGGGCAATTTGTAATAGTGTATCCGGAAGATCCCCATGCCCCGATTATTGGTCATGGCAAGATACGTAAATTGATAGCTAAAGTACGGCTATAAATTGTTATTGTTTTTATTTTGTAGTATCGAAAATAACATGGAAAAGGTGGTGTCTCTTATTAATGAGGTGCTGCCTTTTGATATATATAAAGTATTATATCTTCTTATGTGATTTATAAATAAGCAAATATATAATAAAATATTTAATTAAATATTTGGAGGAAAATAAAAATAGTATTATGTTTGCAATGATTTAATACGAGTGAAACATAAAAAATTACTTTATATGAAAAACAAAAGTATTTACCCATGGGTGGTTGTCGGTCTGCTGTGGATAGTAGCGCTACTTAATTATATGGACCGTCAGATGCTTTCTACGATGCAGGAAGCTATGAAAGTAGATATCGTAGAGTTGAACAAAGCTGAAGCTTTTGGAGCTTTAATGGCTATATTTTTATGGATATATGGTTTTATGAGTCCTGTTGCGGGAATTATCGCCGATAGGGTAAATCGTAAATGGTTGGTGGTCGGTAGTCTTTTTGTCTGGTCGGCGGTTACTTTTTTAATGGGGTATGCTCATAACTTTCACGAGCTTTACTGGTTGCGTGCTGTCATGGGAGTCAGTGAAGCGTTGTATATTCCTTCGGCTTTATCGTTGATTGCTGACTGGCATGAGGGAAAATCCCGCTCTTTAGCTGTAGGAGTTCATATGACAGGGTTGTATGTCGGGCAGGCTATCGGTGGTTTTGGGGCTACGGCTGCTGCCGCTTTTTCTTGGCAGGCTACTTTTCATTGGTTTGGCATTGTAGGTATTGCTTATTCTTTGGTACTTATATTGTTTTTGAAAGAAAATCCTATTCATAATATATCTATCAAAAAAATAGATGATGCTCCTAAAGAGAAGAAACCTTCCATTATAAGTGGGCTTTCCCTGCTGTTTACTAATTGGGCATTTTGGATTATTCTTTTCTATTTTGCGGCTCCCAGTCTTCCGGGGTGGGCAACAAAGAATTGGCTTCCGACTTTGTTTGCGGATAGCTTGAATATTCCTATGTCCGAAGCGGGACCGATATCTACTATAACAATTGCCGTGTCTTCTTTTATCGGTGTTATTTTAGGTGGAATCTTATCTGACCGTTGGGTACAAAAAAATATTCGCGGGCGTGTTTATACCGGAGCCATCGGTTTGGGGATGACTATACCGGCTCTGCTCCTGCTTGGGTTTGGACATAGTTTTGTTAGTGTGATTGGAGCGGGATTGCTCTTTGGTATTGGTTTTGGAATCTTTGACGCAAATAATATGCCTATTCTATGCCAGTTTGTATCAGCAAAACATCGTGCGACGGCTTATGGAATTATGAATATGACCGGTGTGTTTGCGGGAGCTGCCGTGACAGAAGTTCTTGGAAAGTGGACAGACGGAGGAAGTTTAGGACAGGGATTTGCAATGCTGAGTATCGTGGTAGCTGTAGCATTGGTACTTCAAATCTATTTCTTAAGACCGAAGACAGATAATATGGTAGATTAAGAATATAATAACTTTATAAAAAATAAAATGATGGAACGAATTAAAGGACTTATCGATGCACCGTTTACTCCTTTTTACGAGAATGGTGAAGTGAATTTGGAACCTATTGAAGCATATGCCAAGATGTTGGTAAAGAACGGACTTCAAGGAGTGTTTATCAATGGTTCTTCCGGTGAAGGTTATATGCTGACTGAAGAAGAACGTATGTTATTGGCAGAGCGTTGGGTTGCTGTCGCTCCCGAAGGCTTTAAAGTAATCGTGCACGTCGGTAGTTGCTGTGTAAAGGCCAGCCGTATGTTGGCTGAACATGCACAAAAAATAGGCGCATGGGGAATTGGTGCTATGGCTCCTCCTTTTCCGAAGATTGGCCGTATTGAAGAATTGGTGAAATATATTGAAGAGATAGCATCCGGTGCGCCCGAACTTCCCTTCTATTATTATCATATTCCGGCATTCAACGGTGCTTTTCTGCCAATGGTTAAATTACTGGAAGCGGTAGACGGACGTGTTCCTAACTTTGCAGGTATTAAATATACTTTTGAGAGCATGTATGAATACAACCAATGCCGTTTATATAAAAACGGAAAATATGATATGTTGCATGGACAGGATGAAACAATTCTTCCTTGTCTGGCTATGGGTGGTGCTCAGGGCGGCATCGGCGGAACAACCAATTATAATGGTAAAGAACTGGTCGGTATCATCAAAGCATGGGAGGCAGGTGATATCGAAACAGCCCGTGAACGTCAGAACTTCTCACAGGAAGTAATAAATGTGATCTGCCATTTTCGTGGGAATATTGTTGGCGGAAAACGCATAATGAAATTGATAGGACTTGATTTAGGTAAGAACCGTACTCCCTTCCAGAATATGACAGATGAAGAAGAAGTTCAGATGAAAACGGAGCTTGAGGCAATTCATTTTTTTGACCGATGCAATAAACTTTAAAAACGCATAGCATGAATACAGCAGAATATTTGAATAAGTGGGCCATATCCTATAAAGACGATATAATAAATAATATTATGCCGTTCTGGATGAAGTACGGGCTGGATAAAGAACATGGAGGGGTGTATACATGCGTTAATCGGGATGGTAGTTTGATGGATACAACGAAATCTGTCTGGTTTCAGGGACGTTTCGGGTTTATAGCTGCATATGCATATAATAATATAGAGAAAAATCCCCAATGGTTGGCAGCATCCAAGAGTTGTATTGATTTCATCGAAGCGCATTGCTTTGATACGGATGGACATATGTTCTTTGAAGTCACAGAAGATGGAGTCCCGTTACGTAAGCGCCGTTATGTGTTTTCAGAAGGTTTTGCGGCAATAGCAATGGCTGAATATTCATTGGCAACCGGTGAAAAGGAATATGCTGAGAAAGCATTGGAAATCTTCAAGCGTACACAGCATTTCCTGGATACTCCGGGAATGCTTGAACCTAAATATTTGCCGGCTATGTCTTCAAGAGGGCATTCTATAACGATGATCTTGATTAATACAGCTTCTCGCATCCGGATGGTTATTGACGATCCTGTATTGACGGAGCAGATAGATGCTTCGATTGCCGCATTGCGTAAATATTTTATCCATCCGGAGTTTAAGGCTTTACTTGAAATGGTAGGACCTAATGGTGAATTTATTGACACGTGTAACGGACGTGTCATAAATCCGGGCCACTGTATTGAAACCGCTTGGTTCATTATGGAAGAAGCTAAATATCGCAATTGGGATAAGGATTTACTGCAATTGGCTCTTCAGATTCTCGACTGGTCTTGGGAATGGGGATGGGATAAAGAGTTTGGTGGCATAATCAATTTCCGTGATTGCCGTAATCTTCCGGCTCAGGACTATTCTCAGGATATGAAATTCTGGTGGCCGCAAACAGAGACTATTATTGCCACTTTATATGCCTATCAGGCTACGGGGGATGAGAAATATATTCAGATGCATAAGCAAATCAGTGACTGGACGTATACTCATTTTCCCGATAAGGAATATGGAGAATGGTATGGTTATCTTCACCGTGATGGTACTGTGGCACAACCAGCTAAGGGAAATCTCTTTAAAGGTCCTTTCCATATACCTCGCATGATGATTCGTAGTTACATGCTTTGCAAGGAGCTTTTGTGAAGTAATATGTAACTCTTCTGATAAAATCTAAAACTATTACTATGTGTATTATGAAAAACATATTATTTGCGGGACTTATGCTTTTCTTTTCTTGTATGAAAGGAGAAGCGCAGTCCGGTGCAAAAAAAAAATTCCCGGAGTTTCCTAAATATACTGTGTTTTCAGCAGGAGATGATAATGTGAATAGTTATCGTATTCCATCATTGTTGACAGCGAAAGACGGCTCTTTACTTGTGTTTTGTGAAGCACGTAGAGAAAGTTGGAAGGATAAAAGCCGTACAGATATAGTAGTGAAACGTAGTACAGATAATGGGCGGACATGGTCAGCTATGCAAGATTTGACTCAGGGAACCACTGGCGCTTATATGGATCCGACTCCTCTTTTAGATTCAGCTACCGGTAGAATTTTTCTTTTTACCACTTTTTGGCCGGCAGATGATCACACAGGTACCAAAAATCGGGCAATTTTGCTGACTTCAGATGACAATGGTTGTACATGGGCTGCTCCCGTTGATGTGACTGGTACATTAATGCCGAAAGGAAGTCGTATTTATGGTTTTGGACCGGGAGCAGGTTTGCAAATGGTGGGTGAAAAATATAGAGGAAGACTGATTTTACCGGCTCGTGTATCTGAAGTCACTGGTGAGAAAGCCCATGATGTAGCTATTTATTCCGATAATCATGGTAAAACATGGAAGATGGGTGGCAATGGTGATAATGATGATGAATTTCAGATTGCAGAGTCACCTGCCGGAGTTTTGGTTTATAATGCTCGTGTTCCCAAAGCGCGAATGGTGTCATTCAGTGTAGATGGGGGAGAGACATGGAGCAAGGCTGTAAAGGAACTTGCTTTGCCTGGTGTATCTAAAGGATGTCAGGCAAGTGTATTGGGAAAAGGTAAAACGCTTTATTTCTCTGGGATACAAGGAATACCGGAGACATCCGAATATGATGAACGTGCAAAACTTACTTTATATAAAAGTGAGGATGGTGGAAGAAAATGGGATAATGGGTTACTGTTATATGATAAGGCTGCCGGATATAGCTGTATGTCTTTCTTACCGGACGGACGAATGGCTATAATCTTTGAAACAGCAGATACTCAATCATTTACTCGTAAATCATTACCTAATACGAAACCTCTTAAGCGTCCGGATGACTGGATGAAGTTGGATTTAATTTGTAACTACTCAGGTATAAAGTCATATTGATACTTCTCACTGTTCAAGAACAGCAAGAATAGCCTTGTATTTAGAATTTCCGTTTTTCTTAGCGGTTTCAGCAACGGAGT
>USLU01000138.1 GCA_900555635.1 uncultured Bacteroides sp. | reverse complement strand
CGGATTGTGTTTGAGAAAGAATTCAGCGAATTGCCTCCACATAGGCAAAAACAAGTATTGAGTGAATACTTCATCCATGCAGTCCGTCAGTGTGCAAAGCGTCTATGCAAAAAAATCGATTACAATTTCGAACTGATGATAGCAGACTTCTCCGCCATCTTGCAAGAGTGGTGTGAAAAGGAAATAAACGGTTGTATCTAACCATTGAAAATCTAAAATAGTTTTTTCTTTCGTCTCTCGCAAAAGAAAGGGCACACTGCTCTTGGATATCTGCTTCCTTTTTCTTATATTTGGAATAAAGAAAATTCATCGTATGGCGAATCCTTTAATACCGGGTATATCACAGGCAGAGCAAGAGTCGTTGTATAGTAAACTAAACATATACAATCAAGGAAGATCCTCCTTCAAAGAAGTTGGTGCTTACTTCGTTGTACTGCCTCGCCCCGATTATCCGCAATATACCCTATGGATATACTCGCCTTTGCCCGAGCGCCAATCCATCTTCTATATCCGTACATTATCGGAAGATATCCATGAAGCACTACGGATGGCAAGCACGCTATGTTATTACTCTTCCCGTTGCCTGCTACTGGTAGATTACAATGCCAAACGTATGCAAAGCAAAGGAGACGATATCGTATCCATCGGGAAATACCGTGGACATTTCCTGCACGAAGTCATGATGATCGATCCGGCATATCTGACGTGGATTGCTTTCAAGTTCACCCCCAGGATTCCCAAGCAACAACGTTTTGTTGAAATCGCCCGAATCTATCATTCCGCATATCTTGATTTCCAAAAGCACCAAACGTCCCAGCGTATAGTCAATCGGTTTCTTGGCAAAGAAGGTGATAAAGTGGAGAACCTGACATTGACTGTGCAGAATGTGCGTATAGAAGACGATCCCTATAAAACTCAGCTGAGAGGAATAACTCCCTATTTCTATGTCCGTCAGATATTGACATTGAAAGATGCTTCGGGAAATTTGGCGACTTTACGTGTCAATGCCCGCACCTCAAGCCGGAAGTCCTGCCAGCTACCAAGTGTTGAACATGCTTATGAAGTGGGCGAGACGGTATATATAGCCTCGGCACGCATTGCACGTACCTATTCGGTAGGGAACAAGAAATACACACGGCTTAATTATGTAAAGTTCGGGGAACCTTCTTTTGAATCATAGAAGGGATACAACACTACGTGTCCGGCTACTCTCTTTTGCCGCCTCTATCAAACGGATCACATCGACAACCCCACGAGCATCACTTTGCAAAGGTTCTCCCTTGCTGATGTGCTGATAAACATTCTCATAAAAAGCATTGTAATCCCCGGAAAGACTTGGATAAGTTTCCCTAACTGCCCGCCCTTCTTTTTCAGTATGGAGTATGCCCCATAAAGACTCGTCTTCTTCGCCCCAATGAGGAATATCGGGCAACAATCCTTTCGTCAGATCAGCTTCCTGAGGGTCAAGGCCATACTTCACATAAGAGCCTTCCGTGCCATGCAGCACAAAACGCGGCTCTTTTTCGCACATCAGATAACTGGATTTCAAGGTAATTCGCACATCAGGAGCTTTGGCAGGACGCAGAAGGTGGATTATGAAATAATCGTCTACCTTGCCACCATCGCGCATGGTTGCAATATCGGCAAATACAGCTTCGGGCATACCGAATAGCTGCACAGCCTGGTCTATAATATGTGAGCCCAAGTTATAGGTCAGTCCCCCTCCGCTATCTCCCGTTTCTTTCCAGGTATTCGGTCTAATGAAATTACGGTAACGGGGAAAGGTGGATTCGAATTCGACAAGGCGTCCCAATAAACCTTTGGACAATATTTCTTTTACGGTAAGAAAATCATTGTCCCATCTGCGGTTTTGATAGACACTCAGTGTGAGTCCTTTTTCTGATGCCAAAGCAACAAGTTCTTCAGCTTCTTTTACTGTAGTGGTGAAGGGCTTCTCTACTATCACATGCTTGCCTGCTTCAAGGGCACGACGGGTATATTCATAATGAGTATTATCGGGAGTGTTGACTATTATCAGATCGAGTTCTTCTCTGTCTATAAGTTCTTCATAACTACGGACAATGCCGACATCAGGGTATCTCTGCCGGGATAAGTCTTTCGTGCGTTCGGTGACTACGCTCAATACAAAATGAGGGTTGGTTGAAATAAAAGGGGTATGAAATACTTGCCCTGACATTCCATAAGCTGCTAATCCGGTTCTGATCTTATCCATAAGTATGAGTCTTTACCGACAAAATTAGTAAATATATCAAAGGAAACAAGCATTGGAAGCTAGTCAAATAGAGAATATAACGAATAGAACAAAAGAGTAAGAGCTAAGAACCGGAAGGCTATTGGTAACGATGCACAAGATGCCATCTCATGCAGCACAAGATGGCATCTTGTGTTACATAAGATGGCATCTTGTGCAGTATGAGCAATAGTGTTCCTATCGAAAGGTATTACTGTTACTTATATTAGGGTATAACTGCTGACCGTACAAGAGTAAATGTCCCTTATTCTGTTACCAACGGACGTTTGCGCCAGTCATCTTTCGTGAAACTATCGGGATATACGGTCTTGTCTATTATCTCACCGCCTTTCAAGTGAATCCAAGTGGTGAAAGTACGGGCACCTTCCTTCATCAGGATTACGCGTGCACCGTTGGACAAATGGTTGTACTCGGTATTACCTCCGGTAAAACGACCGTAAGCCAGGAGAATGCCATGCCACATCACAGCATAATCATTATCATGGTCGTGGCCTACGAATGTACCCATCACATCGCCGGCTTCCTTCATGGCAGCAAACATACCTGTATTCAACACCGGAGCGCATGCCTTTTCCATGCGGGTACCTACCATAATAGCATTTTCATCCGAAGCAGCTTTGTTATATTCGGGCAGGGGGATGTGGAAGAATGCTAAGGCTGGTAAGGGTTGCCCGCCATTCTTTGCGGTATATGCGGCGCTCTGTTGGCGATACCAATTAACCTGGTCGAAAGTAAGCCAATCATATCCTTTCACATCAGGTAGTTTGGAATAAGAATGCGAGTCAAGGCAATAAAGCAAAGCCGCATCTTTCTTTCCATCAGAAGACTTAAGCGGAAGGATATAATCGGGAGACTCAACACTGCCCCGATCCGGCTGTATGTTGAAAGGAACAGAGCGGATAATGTCATACAATTCGGAACGGGATTTACCCTGCTCGTTATCGTGATTACCAAAAGTCACCACAAAAGGAATCTTACGGGAAGAAACGCAGGACAACACTGCACGCATAGCCGTATCGGCAGGTACTGCATAAACTACGTCACCCGTGAAAACAACTAAGTCGGGACGTTCGGCATCGAGCACTTCGTTGATACGCTTCAGCGCAATAGCCGATGCAGGATTATGAAACTGGAAATGTACATCCGTGAACTGGACGATCTTAAACTCTCCGTTTTTGTTAAACTTCAAAGGAGAAACTTGCGCTTGGCAGACAAGAGTAGTCAGGAGACTGAGACAAAGGATTAAAGAGAATTTCTTCATTTTAATTATTGGGGTTAATTAATAATTGGATTATTCTTTTGATATCAATACTGTAGCATACGCCGAGATGCCTTCTTCCCTACCTGTAAAACCGAGCTTCTCGGTAGTGGTTGCTTTTATAGAAACATCCTCTTCGTCTATTCCCATTATTGCAGCCAACGTTTGTTGCATTTCGGGGATGCGTGCCTTCAGTTTAGGACGTTCGGCACAAATGGTGGCATCAATATTGCCAATAGTGTAACCTTTGGTCGCAATGATTTCAACAGTGCGTTTCAATAGTATCTTACTGTCGATATTCTTGAACTCGCCTGCCGTATCGGGAAAGTGATAACCGATATCGCGCATATTAGCTGCACCAAGTAATGCATCGCAAAGGGCATGTATCAGCACATCCGCATCCGAATGTCCTAACAACCCTTTTTCATGTTCGAAACGAATACCGCCTAACCAAAGTTCGCGGCCTTCCACCAACTGATGGACATCGAAGCCAAAGCCTACACGTATTTTCATATCTTTCTTCCTGTTTAATAGTATAACAGCACGAAAGTACAGAAAAAAAACGAGGCAACAAGAAAAAGCAAATGGAAGATTGTCTAACGGATATTAAAGTCGAGCAGTTTTTCTTCTCCAAGATATCCTTGCAGATGTTGTCCTATGCTAACAGGACCTACACCGGCAGGCGTGCCTGTAAACAGCAAATCGCCTATCTTCAACGTCATGAAGCGACTGATATAGGAAATTATATCGTCTACCTTGAACAGCATATTCCGGGTATTGCCGCGTTGTACTTCCTTACCGTCAATCGTCAGGTGGAAGTCGAGGTTTTGCAGATCACCGCCTGCCTGCTCCAAGGAAATGAAAGTACCGATAGCCGCCGAGTTATCGAACCCTTTACAAAGTTCCCACGGATTACCTGCTTCACGGAACTTGCGTTGCAGGTCGCGTGCCGTGAAATCAATTCCTACGGTTACTGCATTGTAATAGCGATGGGCAAAACGGGGAGCGATATTCTTTCCCAACCGGCAAATACGCACCACTACTTCTGTTTCATAATGCACCTCGCTAGAGAAGTCGGGGATAAAGAAAGGCTTTCCATCTTTCAGGATAGCCGAATCGGGTTTCATGAAGATTACAGGTTCTCTGTTTACCTGTGTATGGCCCATTTCATCATTATGCTGGGCATAGTTCATTCCTACAGCTAATATCTTCATTACTTGATTTCGTTAAAATTCAACCGGTTAAACATCACTGCCAAATGGGCATAAAGGGAAGTGTTTTGTACCACAATTTCTTCCGGTACACGGATACGGAATGGCGTAAAGTTCCAAACAGCCTTGATTCCGCCTGCTATCATGGTGTCTGTTATTCGCTGCGCTATCTCAATGGGTACAGTCAGCACGCCGATATTTACATCGTATTCCTTCATCTTCTGCTCAAAATCATTAGAGTGATAGATAGGAATACCGTTCAACGTTGTGCCCACCAATGCTGGGTTAACATCGAAAGCGGCCACAATCTCTAAGCCGAAATGTGCCAAACCGGAGTCACGCAGCAGTGCGCCTCCTAAGCTTCCGACTCCAAAAAGAAAGGCTTTATGTATATTAGTAAATCCCAAAAAATCTTCCAGTACAGCTATCAAAGTGTCAACTTCATAACCCACACGTGTACGTCCCGAAATATTGACATACGACAAATCTTTTGCTATTTGAGAAGCGTCAATATTGATTTCTTTGGAAATTTGAGTGGAAGAAACGAAGCGTTCTCCCTTCTGTCTCAGCAACTTTACATTCGAAAGGTACCACGGGAGACGGCGCAAGGTAGGCTCCGGCACCTTCATGGTTTCTTTATTCTGTAACAAATCGCTCATAGCTTTTTATTTAAGTTCTCAATATTGTGATTGACAAAAGTACTGTTTTTTTTCTAATCTGATATATGGATAGAATAAAAGGTTAACATTATTTTCTACAAGATTGCAAAGTTCCGTGCAAAATATTACTTTTGGTCTTTCTAAATAGAACGATTATGAAGAATAATGATTGGAAAGAGCGATTGAATGTAGTTTATTCTACCAACCCGAACTATAACTACGAGATGGATGACGATGAAGAGCAAAACACTCTCCCACCCTCACAGCAGCATCTACGTGTACAACTGGACCGTAAAAACCGTGGTGGTAAGGTAGTTACTTTAATCACAGGTTTTGTAGGTTCCGATAACGACTTGAAAGAGTTGGGCAAATTGCTGAAAAGCAAATGCGGTGTAGGCGGTAGCGCCAAAGACGGTGAAATTATCGTGCAAGGTGATTTTAAACTAAAAGTGATGGAACTTCTTAAAAAAGAAGGCTATACGCAGACTAAACCGGTAGGCTGAAGCTTGGCTCAGAAACGGATGATCCGTTTGGGTAAAACACATCATCTGTTTAGGCTAAATGCATCATCTGTTTGAAGTAAACGCATCATCTGTTTCAGCAGTCTCCAACAGGCATAAAAAAACGGTCGCTCCGGATAAATCCGTGCGCCCGCTTACCGTTTATATTAAAACGAATTATTCAGCGCGCAAAGTGAAACGTTTGAAATCCACAATCTTCAATTCAGGATCAGCTTCTTTCAACACTTCTCTTACTGTCTTCTTGCCATCCATGATATCTTCCTGGTTCAACAAGCAAACTTCTTTCAAGAACTTAGCCAAACGACCTTTAGCAATGTTCTGAATCATTTGCTCAGGCAAGTTTGCAGCCTTTTCAGCAGAAACGGTAGCAATGATTTCTTTTGCTTTTGCTACGTCCTCAGCTGTAATCCAGCCCTTAGCCATGTTGCTCTCCATATGATCTTCGCTGTCAACGTGAGCAGGATTAAGGCCAGCTTTCTTCAAAGCAACCTCAACAGCCTTCTGTACTTGTTCTGCTTTTGTCTTATCGATAGCAACTTCGATTTCTTTCTGCTTAATTTCTTCAGAAACACCATCTTCGTCAATTGCAATCGGATTCATAGCAGCAATCTGCATAGCTACTTGCTTAGCCATCTGCTCGTCAACCTGCTTGTTGAAAGCAACGATGGTACAAAGGCCATTTCTGTTCATGTGGTTGTAAACAACAGTAGTAGGACCCTCTACAGTGCAGTAACCATCAAGTTCCATCTTCTCACCTGTAATACCGCTACGATCAACAACTGCATCCTGTACAGTACCATTACCCATCGGCAATGCTTTTACTTCATCCAAAGTCTTGCACTTATTAGCAACAGCAAGATCAAGGATATCCTGAGCCAATTTGATGAAGTCAGCATTTTGAGCAACAAAGTCTGTTTCACACTTCAATGCAATGATAACTGCAAAATCACCAGTAGTCTTAGCCAAAACGCAGCCTTCAGAAGCTTCGCGGTCAGAACGCTTAGCAGCAACAGCCTGTCCTTTCTTACGGATAATTTCCATTGCCTTGTCGAAATCGCCTTCAGCATCATTCAATGCATTCTTGCAATCCATCATACCAGCACCGGTCATTTTGCGGAGCTTGGTTATATCAGCCATACTTACAGCCATAATATCTTTCCTTTATATTTTGAGTTAATAAATATCTTTTTAAAAAGCGAAAAAGAGCTGAGAATAGAGAATTGAGAATTGCTGTAAAGTAACTCTCAACTTTCAATTCTCAACTCTCAATTATGAATTAAGCTTCTTCGTCTTCCTTCATGAAAGCAGCAGCCTTAGCAGCATTGATTGCTTCCTCGTCGGACTTATCGAGTCTTGCTTTTGCAGATTTTTTCTTACCCTTGTTAGCAGGAGCTTCACCGGCAGCTTCCATATCTACCTTTTCAGCCTTACGTTCTTCCAAACCTTCCTGCATAGCAGCGCAGCAAGCATCAAGGATAACTTCTACTGACTTAGTAGCGTCATCGTTTGCCGGAATTACGAAGTCGATATCTGAAGGATCTGAGTTAGTATCAACGATACCGAATACAGGAATACCCAAACGGTTAGCTTCACGAACTGCAATGTTTTCTTTCATTACGTCGATAACGAACAATGCAGAAGGCAGACGAGTCAAGTCAGCGATAGAACCCAAAGTCTTGTCCAACTTTGCACGTTGACGAGAGATCTGCAGAATTTCTCTCTTAGAGAGGTTAGAATAAGTACCATCGTTAGTCAATTTATCGATAGTAGCCATCTTCTTAACAGCCTTACGGATAGTCGGGAAGTTGGTCAACATACCACCCGGCCAGCGCTCGATTACATAAGGCATATTTACAGATGCAGCTTTATCAGCTACAACTTGTTTAGCTTGTTTTTTAGTAGCAACAAAAAGGACTTTCTTGCCTGATTTTGCAA
>USLU01000137.1 GCA_900555635.1 uncultured Bacteroides sp. | reverse complement strand
TATTATTTCTCCTACCACCTCCCCCTGCGGGTACTCCTCCTCCCGAGAGGAGGAGAATTAAGTTACTCTTATTTAATAATACGGTCAATTTGCATTTAGCTCTTATCCGCTCAGAAATGAATTATTTTTGATCAGTTAAAGCATAGTTATTCGTTGAACTTCAAAGTGAAAAGGATGATTATTTTGGGTTTATAGATAAATTGCCGTATTTTTGTCACAGAATAACTAATAGCATCCTTATGAACTACGGATATGTAAAAGTAGCGGCGGCTGTACCCCGTGTTAAGGTGGCGGACTGTAAGTTCAATGCCGGACAGATTGAGAAAGAAATAATTATTGCCGACGGAAAAGGCGTGCAAATCATTGCATTTCCCGAGTTGTGTATTACCGGATATACTTGTGGTGACCTCTTTGCCCAGCAGCTTCTTATTGAAGAGGCGGAAATGGGATTGATACAGATATTGAATAATACACGTCAGATGGATATCATTTCCATACTAGGTATGCCGGTTGCTTTGAATGGTGTATTGCTGAATACGGCGGTTGTCATTCAGAAGGGTAAAGTATTGGGTGTGATTCCTAAGACATATCTTCCCAATTACAAAGAATTTTATGAGAAACGTTGGTTTACATCTGCTACCGAGGTGTCTGAAACCAGCGTGCGTCTATGCGGGCAAATTATACCGATGGGAAGAAATCTGCTTTTTGATACGGCAGATACGACATTTGGTATTGAAATTTGTGAAGACTTATGGGCACCTATTCCGCCAAGTTCTCAGTTGGCGCTACAAGGAGCTGAAATTTTATTCAATCTTTCGGCTGATAATGAAGGTATTGGTAAGCATAACTATTTGCGTTCACTCATCAGTCAGCAGTCGGCTCGTTGTATTGCAGGGTATGTATTCAGTTCATGCGGTTTCGGAGAATCGACTACTGATGTGGTGTTTGCCGGGAATGGACTGATTTATGAGAATGGTTCCTTATTGGCGGCAAATAAACGCTTCTCATTTGATGAGCAAGTCGTGATTAGTGATATTGATGTAGAACACTTGCGTATAGAGCGCCGGGTGAATACTACATTTGCCGCTTGTCGAGCAAATTGCGCTCCGCAACTTCCGGTACGTATTTCTACAGAATTTGTTAATAGCAGGGATTTGAATCTGACACGTACTTTCGATCCTCACCCGTTTGTTCCGCAAGGACCTACACTGGATGAACGTTGTGAAGAGGTATTTTCTATTCAAGTTTCCGGACTGGCACAACGATTGATACATACTCAAGCAAAGAGTGCGGTTGTAGGCATATCAGGTGGATTGGATTCTACATTGGCGTTATTGGTATGTGTCAAGACCTTTGACAAACTGGGATGGTCGCGTAAAGGAATTATCGGAGTGACAATGCCGGGCTTTGGAACAACCGACCGTACGTATACCAATGCTATCAATTTAATGAACTCTCTTGGAATAACTGTGCGCGAGGTGAGTATAAAGGAAGCATGTATTCAGCACTTCAAGGATATCGACCATGATATCGATGTGCATGATGTAGTTTATGAGAATGCACAAGCACGGGAACGTACTCAGATTTTGATGGATATTGCCAATCAGACATGGGGAATGGTAATCGGTACCGGAGATCTTTCGGAGCTAGCTTTAGGCTGGGCTACTTACAATGGTGACCACATGTCTATGTATGGAGTAAACAGCAGCATTCCTAAAACCTTAGTTAAGCATTTGGTAAAATGGGTGGCGGAGAATGGCATGGATGATTCTTCACGTGCTACCTTACTGGATATTGTAGATACTCCTATCAGTCCGGAACTTATACCTGCCGATGAGAATGGAAATATTCAGCAGATTACAGAAGATTTGGTAGGACCGTATGAACTACATGATTTCTTCCTCTATTACTTCCTGCGTTGTGGTTTCCGTCCTTCCAAGATATACTTCCTGGCTACACGCACTTTCAATGGCACTTACGATGAGGAGACTATAAAGAAATGGATGAAAACCTTCTTCCGCCGGTTCTTCAATCAGCAATTCAAACGTTCCTGTTTGCCGGATGGTCCTAAAGTGGGCAGCATCTCAATAAGTCCACGTGGAGATTGGAGAATGCCAAGTGACGCTTCATCGGAGATGTGGCTGAGGGAAGAGGCAAAATAGTGATTAGTTATAAGTTATTTGTTATGAATAGGCTGCGCTATTATGTTGCCTATTAGTAACAAATAACTCATAACTATTTATAGTATTTCCTGTAGATTTCCTTAAATTCTTTTTCTTTCTTAAACCTCTCCAGCCATGTGTTGAGACTGTCCAAAAGGATGGGGGATTGCTTGCTTACTGCCCATGAATAGAATTGTGTAAAGCTGATAGCGGTATTGATATCTATTTGAGGCATGCTATCGACAACGGCACTTGCAATGTTTTCATCACATACGGCATAATCGATGTCACCGTGTGCGACTAGTGAAATTAGTTGTTCAGAACCATATTTATCTACTTCTTTGATGTAGATAGTATCACCTATTTCATTTCCAAGATTGTGAATTCGGAGAATAGAGGGGGAACCTTTAACTACATGCAGAGTCTTTCCAGCCAAATCAAGCTGGCTTTTGATGTATAGAGAATCAGTATCGGATGTTGCTTTGCGCTGTACTAATACTTGCTTGCTCAGCACAATGGGAGTAGTGAGTAGTAAAGAATCTTTCAACTCACTGATGGCAAGCAATCCGTAGGCTATTACATCAAATTTGCCTTCGGCTAATCCTTCCAATCTCCGATCAAAACTCATTTCCGGTGAAATAGTGACTTTTAATTTATGATCCCGGGCGAAAGCTTTAATCAGGTCATAGTGGAAGCCGGATAGCGTGTCTCCGTCCACATAGAAACTTATTGAATTATATTCTGTCGAGGCATGAAGAACACCGCTTGCAGCTATTTCGGCATAGTCTCTGGGGTGGCCTTGCGGAATCTCTTTCTTGTTGAAAAAGAAAGTGGCGAGCAAAACGGCAACGACTCCAAGAATAATGTATTTTAATAGCTTGGCTTTATTCATATCTTGATAGGGTTAATCATAGAAATTCCAGGAAACACCAATCTTGAATAAACGAGGATTGATGGGGTAGTGGGGTACCAGGAAGTAATTTTTATTTCCCATACCTGCATTAACGTGATACATCATGGCAAAGATACGCGTCCGTTTCAGATGCAGATTGGCATAAACATTTACGATAGGATATCCTCCAATCTCCACTTGGTCGTTAGTAGGTTGCAGGTGGAATTGTTGAATACCGGGTGCATAGGCGGGCGCTTTATATTTGCTGAAATATCTGACATCAGCACCCAGCTGTACGGTTAATACTTTCTTTGCAAGTGAAGTAAGTATGTAGAGATTATGATAAAGCGAAAGTTCAGGCAATGGAAGAACGGTTGCATTGCTTGTTTTTTGCCAAGTCACTTCATTATCCAGATGGAGGATACCCAAGCGGAAGTTCTGTGACAATGTGGCAGAAAGTACCTGAATGTTTCCATCATTCTGTTCGGGGAATGCGCTCTGATTGAAGTAGGTATAATTCTTTATATTCTCAATTCCGCCACGCAGATTAGTACCCCAACGATCAATATTCAATTCCCCTTCCAAACGCGTACGGAATTCTTTGTCCATATTGTCATTATCCCAGGTATAAAAGTTGGAATGATAATGACGCATATAGAAGGAAGGTAGGGTATTACTGATATAACCTCTGGCATAGAAATTAACCGTATCTTTAAAAAGGCGGAAATTCAAATCAAGGTTACCATTTACACGGAATTGGCCTATGGCTTTGTCTAGCAAACCTACTTCACCATTCACATTGTAATGCAATAGTTTGCCTTGGCGTTTGGCCAGTTCACCACCGACAAATACTTCTTGCTCTGTATAACGGATACGACGCATGTCGGATAGTGTGTCGACGTTCATTAAATCGTATCTGCTGAACTTATGTGAAATGTAGGCTGTCAAACCTGCTTTGGCATATTTGTTAAATCCTTCTAATAGAGCTACTCCAAATACGTTTTTCACACTAAAAGCGGTAGTAGAGTCATTGCTGTTACTCTTGTTGATGTAGTATTTTTCGGGGAAAAAGCCTTCAGGTGCATTGGAAGTACGGAATTGGTGACGTGACCTTTCCACTTTAATGGTATGTATAAAGCTGGTGACAGGCACAAACTCTTCCGTAGTGATGGTATCTTTGGGTGCTATGTATGTGCTGTCCGCCAATAATTTTTTGTTTTGCGTTGGTCTGCTTTCTATTTTGGTGACATCACGTTTAAATCCGAGGCGATAGCGTTGTGTCAAATAGATATAAAAGTCTTTGTTACGATTGGAAGTCGGACTTTGCTTATCTAACCTGACGGGGATATTGGACGATTCGTATTCTTTCTTCCCATCTGCCATGTTTTCGGGACGGGTGATGTATTGGTCGTCTGCAATACCGCCGTTTTCATTCATTTTTAGAAAGAAGTTGTTGTATACGGCTTGCATTTGGTATTTTTCGCCTATGTAACTGCCAAATAACCCTGCATTGAAGTGGGAGGTTGATTGATTAGTATAGTAACCACGTCCATATAGATAGTCGAAATTGAAACCGAATGCCAGTCTTTTATTGGCATTGACTGAGAAGTACGATTTGAAACGTTCTTCACCATTTACTTTACTTCCGGCTTTATAGTAGGTCAGATTGGTAAAGGGAACGTTGCTATTTGTGAATCTTACTTCATCCGGACGGACAAAGAAGCTTGAGAATGGTTGCATGAAGATAGTCGGTTCATCATCACGACGTTCAAAAAACAAGCGCGACATACGTGGTGAACCCAAATTTCCTAGGTAGTTGTAGTGCCCGAACATACCTTCCACCAAGTTCGTATTCTGAAAGTTGAGATTGGTAGTGTCCGCCGGCATTATCTTCCGTTCACCTAAAGTTTCACTCAATTGCCATTGATAAAGTTTGGGCGCCAAACTTTGAATTTCCACACCAGTGGTGTCTTCAAGGTTGTCTGGCAAGGTGTTGGGGTCAACTTGATTTCCAAACCGGTCACGATTGTTCATCGGGTTAAGAGTGTTCTGTGCACGAACGCTCAGTATCCCTATAATCGATAAGAGTATATATGTCAGTACAATTCGTCTCATAATTAGGCGCAAAGATACAACAAATTATTATTCGTATACTGAAATCAGCCTTTTTTGCTTCTTTTAAAGATGTCTTACAACTGTTTTGCCCTTATACTCAATCCAGGATTGACTTATAGGAATCAATTTTCGTTACCAATATAAAAAAGTCAGCCCCTGCAAAACAAACATTGCAGGGGCTGACTTTTATTATATTAACGAAGTTACTAAACTTCTTTTATCAATTCCATACCTTTCTTAATTGCCTCTTCGTTCATTGGTATCAAGTGATGGTGGCGTTCGGGCAGCGTCTTCTTCAAACCTTTGATTACGCTATCCAGTGTTACTATTGATTTGAGTTTCAGCAATCCACCCAATACGATCATGTTGAATGCCTTAGCATTGTTCATTTCATTGGCGGCATCCATGGCATCGATACGGTAAACCTTGATGTCCTTGCGCGTAGGCGGATGGATAATACCATAACCGTCGTAGATAAGTATGCCACCGGGTTTCACTTTGCTTTCAAACTTTTCCAATGACGGTTGGTTGAGGATGATGGCTGCATCGTACTTGCTAAGGATAGGCGAGGATATTTTTTCGTCGCTTACGATCACAGTTACGTTGGCTGTACCACCACGTTGTTCAGGACCATAGGCGGGCATCCAACTTACTTCCTTGCCTTCCATCAGTCCGGAATATGCCAAAATCTTTCCCATGGACAAAACTCCTTGTCCACCGAAGCCTGCTATAATGATTTCTTCTTTCATTGTTCTTCTGTCTTTAGCATGATTATTTGTCTTTCAGGTCACCCAACGGATAGAAGGGGAACACCTGCTCTTCCATCCATTTGTTTGATTTCTCAGGTGACATCTTCCAACCTGAGTTACAAGTAGAAACGATTTCTACCAAGTTGGAACCTTTGCCTGCCATAGAATTCTCGAATGCTTTACGAATAGCTTTCTTTGCTTTGCGGATGGCGGGAACGCTCTGCACACTTTGGCGGGTTACGTAAGCAGTACCTTCCAGTTGGGCAGCGATATCAGCCATTTTCAATGGGTAGCCATGCAATTCAGGATCACGTCCGTAAGGGCAAGTGGAAGTGGGCATACCCATCAGGGTAGTTGGTGCCATTTGTCCGCCGGTCATACCGTAGATGGCATTGTTAATGAAGACGATGGTGATATTTTCACCACGGTTCAAAGCATGGATTGTTTCGGCAGTACCGATACAAGCCAAGTCGCCATCGCCTTGGTACGTAAATACCAGTCGGTCGGGCCACAGGCGCTTGATGGCAGTGGCAACAGCAGGTGCACGTCCGTGTGCGGCTTCCTGCCAGTCAATATCCAGGTAATTATAGATAAACAC
Organism: uncultured Bacteroides sp.; assembly: GCA_900555635.1. Classification (GTDB taxonomy): domain Bacteria; phylum Bacteroidota; class Bacteroidia; order Bacteroidales; family Bacteroidaceae; genus Bacteroides. The sequence continues at coordinate 1,462 of USLU01000137.1, read as the reverse complement.
GGCACATCCTACAGGGGAGATACCTACTGCTTTGTCTTCCATGCCCATTTCTTCGATAACCTCGGCAATGAGTTTGTGTACTACACCGTGACTACATCCCGGGCAATAGTGCATCGCATTGTCGTTCATCAGAGTCGGTTTCTTGTAAACCAGATTCTCGGGTTTGATAATATCTTCTCTTGTCATAATCACTTCTCCTTATCTATTGGTGAATCGTATGAAAAACTCCATCAGCTTAACGAAGATCGCCGCGCCGCAGACGTAGATGAACATTTTGAAGTCATCTTTCGCCACAAAGTAAATAATGATAGCTGCCAGGGCAAGTACCATGAATAGGATATTCAGTACGTTTCTTATTTTATCAGGATTCATTTCTTAATCAGTTTTTCTTTCAATGCAACTACAATCTCATCCGGATCGGGAACGATGCCACCGAGACGTCCGAAATGTTCGATCTTGATCTTACCGTTGACAGCAAGGCGAACATCTTCAATCATTTGTCCGGCATTCAATTCGGTTACGAGCATACCTTTCACCTTGTCGGCATAGGCGGCAATGGCTTTGGTTGGGAACGGCCACAAAGTAATAGGGCGAAGCATACCTACTTTGATTCCTTCTTCGCGGGCAAGCTCCATAGCTTTCTGTCCGATACGTGCCATAGACCCGAAAGCTACAATCAGATACTCGGCGTCGTCGCAATGAATTTCTTCAAAGCGTACTTCATTTTCTTCAATTTCCTTGTATTTAGCCTGGAAGCGGATGTTGTTCTTTTCCATTTCTTCCGGTTTCAGTTCAAGTGAAGTGATGATGTTGGGTTTACGTCCTTTGGTCTTACCGAAGGTAGCCCATGGACATTGTTCCATAACCTCAGCATCAGTGCGGCGTGGTTTCATCGGCGGAAGAACTACTTTTTCCATCATCTGACCGATTACACCGTCGGCAAGGATAATAGCCGGATTGCGGTATTTGAAGGCAAGTTCGAAACCTAGTTTTACGAAATCGGCCATTTCCTGTACAGAAGCGGGAGCAAGAGCTATCAGGCGATAGTCACCATGTCCACCACCTTTTACTGTCTGGAAATAATCGGCCTGGCTCGGTTGGATGGTACCCAAACCGGGACCTCCACGCATTACGTTTACAATTAAACACGGCAATTCGGCACCTGCAATATAAGAGATACCTTCTTGTTTCAAGCTGACACCGGGACTGGAAGAGGAGGTTAATACCATCTTTCCTGCTCCGGCACCGCCGTATACCATATTAATCGCTGCTACTTCACTTTCTGCCTGAAGTACTACCATGCCGGTAGTTTCCCAAGGTTTCAGTTCGGCAAGAGTTTCCAATACTTCTGATTGGGGAGTAATAGGATAACCGAAGTAACCGTCTGCGCCGCAACGGATAGCTGCGTGGGCGATGGCTTCGTTTCCTTTCATTAATACAACTTCTTCTGCCATATTCTTTT
>USLU01000136.1 GCA_900555635.1 uncultured Bacteroides sp. | reverse complement strand
GCCTCCCCCCCGGGGTGGAAAGAAAAGTACTCCATGGTGGAAAGAATAAATAAAGGCAAGGAAATTGGTTAAACGTAGCCGGCAGAAACCTTAAGGTATGCCTATGAAATGCTTAAATTTCGCTGGGCCGTAATCCGAAGGATTTACAGCTTATTTCGTCTGCCCGTACTTCCCATATTTTCACATTACGTACAGCAGGTTCGGCAAATCCGCATTCATTCTTCGTATATTGCTTCATCAGTATATCTAGTACTTGCCGCTTTTCGTCCATATCTTCTATGAAGCGCACTTTACCGCGGCATATTACGCTGCGCGACTTCATGCTGTAACTGCATGCCACCTGGCGGTGCATATATACCAGTTCGTGCCCTTCGCAGAAGTTGATGCAAACTTGCGGATGGCGTGTCACCATCTCTATTTTTCCCCCTTCGGGTCCCGAATGCAAGTATATGATTCCGTCATGGTAAGCAAAGTTCATCGGTATGACGTACGGATTGCCTTCCAAGTCGGTGATGCCAACTGTGCAGTAAGGACATTTACGAATAATTTCTTCTATTTGTACAGGATCGGTAATAGTAATTGTCTTCATTTATAGTATAATAGTTGCATGAATTAGTCTATCAATGCGAAATCCAGCTGTTTCTTCTCCAGATTTGCTCGTGCCACCTTGATTGTAATCGCATCTCCCAAGCTGTATATCCGGTTTTTACGACGTCCGCGCAGGCAATAATTCTTCTCATCGAATTCGTAGTAATCATCATCGAGGTCACGAACCGGAATCATACCTTCGCACTTGTTCTCGTTCAACTCTACATACAAGCCCCATTCGGTTACGCCGGAGATAACACCGTCATAAGTCTGCCCCAGGCGTTCGGTCATAAACTCTACCTGCTTATACTTAATGGAGGCGCGTTCGGCGTTGGCGGCTATCTGCTCCATCGAACTGGAATGTTCGCAAAGCGCTTCGTACTTTTGCTCGGACACGCTGCGGCCACCCAGGTCGATGTATTTGGTGAGCAAACGGTGCACCATCATATCCGGATAACGGCGGATGGGCGAGGTGAAGTGCGTATAAAAATCGAAAGCCAATCCGTAGTGACCAATGTTGTGCGTGGAGTAGCGGGCTTTCTGCATGGCGCGGATGGAAACTGTTTCTATCAGATTCTCTTCCTTCTTGCCTTGAATATCATCGAGTAGATGATTGATGGATTTCGATACATCCGTCTTCGTTCCGCTGGTGCGCAACTTGTAGCCGAAGCGGGCGATGAACTGAGCCAGGTTGTCCAGTTTCTCCGGATCGGGAAGGTCGTGTATACGGTAAGGCAATACCTTTGCTTTCTTGTTCTTGGGCACACGGCCTATCTTCTCGGCAACGGTGCGGTTGGCAAGGAGCATGAATTCTTCGATCAATTTATTGGCATCCTTCGATTCCTTGAAGTAAACGCTGACAGGTTTCCCTTTCTCGTCGATCTCGAACTTCACTTCATAGCGGTCGAAGTTGATGGCGCCGGCAGAGAAACGCTTCTCGCGCAGGATCTTGGCGAGCTTGTCCAATTGGAGTATCTCCTCTTTATAGTCGCCTTTTCCGGTTTCGATAACTTGCTGGGCTTCTTCGTAGGTAAAACGTCGGTCGCTCTTGATGACGGTATGTACTACGCGCGAGTTCTTTACATCCCCTTTCTCGGTCATGTCGAAGATAACGGAGTAGGCAAGCTTTTCTTCGTCGGGACGCAGGGAGCAGATGAAGTTACACAACCGTTCGGGCAGCATCGGGATGGTGCGGTCTACCAGATAAACAGAGGTGGCGCGCTTCTCAGCCTCCTTGTCGATGATACCGCCTTCGGGCACGTAGTGGGTAACGTCGGCAATGTGTACGCCTACTTCCCAAAGTCCGTCTTTCAGTTTGCGGATGGAGAGGGCGTCGTCAAAGTCCTTGGCATCTTTGGGGTCGATGGTGAAGGTGGTTACACGGCGGAAGTCCTCACGCTTGGCAATCTCTTCTTCGGAGATTTCGGCGGGTATCTTGTCGGCGGCTTTCTCCACGTTGGAAGGATATACATACGGTAGCCCGAACTCGGCAAGGATGGCGTGCATCTCGGTGGTATTATCACCTGCTTTGCCCAGGATGTCAATTACTTGCCCGATGGGGTTCTTGGCTTTGTCGGGCCACTCTACTACCTTTACGATGGCTTTGTCACCGGTCTTGCCACCTTTCAGCTTCTCTTTGGGGATGAAGATGTCGTTGGCGAGCGTGCGGTTTTCCGTCACGAGGAAAGCGTATGACTTGGCTACCTCGAGCGTGCCCACAAAGGTGTCGTTGGCGCGTTCCAGTATCTCGATAACCTCTCCTTCGGCTTCGCGTCCGCGGCGCTTGGCGTAGAAGGCGATGCGTACCTTGTCATTGTTCATGGCATGCGCCGAGTTGCGTTCGGCCACGAAGATGGGGTCGCCACCACCTTCGGGTATGAAAGAGTTCTTTCCGTTGCTTTTGCGCTGGAAGATGCCGGTCATCTCCACCCCATGATTGTTCAATTTATATTTATGCTTATCTACTTCGGTGATATAGTCGTCGTCGGACAACTCGGACAAGATGTCCATACACAACATTTTCAGAGGATGTGTAGTAAGGTGCAGCTGTTCAAAAATGTATTTCAGGGACAGTACTTCATTTTGCTTTGCGTGGAAAAACTCCAGCACTACTTTGACAAGCTCTTTCTTCTTCATTCGCTTGCCGGCTTTCTTTTCTTTATTCTTAGCCATAACATTTAATTTAGAAATGAAGAATGTCTTCATTCTTCATTTATTTGTTCTATGCAAAGTAAACAAATAAATGCATTTACTCGTTCAATCTTCCCCCAAAATCTTGTTATCCTGCTGAAAATAATAGTGGAACCACCGTTTGTAATAGATTTATGTACTATATTTGCAACGACTAAGGAATAATTATGGAATCGGTTTTAATTACAGGTGCAAGCGGATTTATAGGGAGTTTCATCGTAGAAGAGGCGTTGAGACGTAAATTCGGTGTGTGGGCGGGTATTCGTTCGTCCAGCAGCCGTGAATACTTGCAGAACCGTAAGATACATATTCTGGAACTGGACTTTGCACATCCCAATGAACTCAGGGCGCAACTATCCGGGCATAAGGGAACCTATAATAAGTTCGATTACATTATCCACTGTGCCGGCGTTACGAAGTGCGTGGATAAAAATGACTTCGATCGCGTGAACTTCCTGCAGACCAAGTATTTTATAGATACGCTGAGAGAGTTGAATATGATTCCGAAGCAGTTTATCTTTATCAGTACTTTGAGTGTTTACGGTCCTGCCCGTGAGAAAGATTTCTCGCCTATAATGGAGGATGATAGTCCCGTGCCCAATACAGCCTATGGCTTCAGCAAACTGAAGACGGAGCTTTATTTGCAGAGCATTCCGGGCTTTCCATACGTCATTTACCGTCCTACGGGTGTTTACGGTCCACGTGAGAAAGATTATTTCCTGATGGCGAAGTCCATCCGTAAACACACGGATTTTGCTGTAGGCTTTCGTCGGCAAGACCTGACTTTTGTATATGTCAAAGATATAGTGCAGGCAGTATTCCTGGGAATAGACAAACAAGTATGCCGTCGTTCTTACTTTTTGGCGGATGGCGGGGTATACCAAAGCCGTACTTTTTCCGATTTAATAAGGAAAGAACTGGGTAATCCGTTTGTTATTCGCTTCAGATGTCCGTTAATTGTTCTGAAAGTAGTATCTTTGCTCGCCGAATTTTGGGCGAAGCGTCGGAATACGACCAGTACGCTCAATTCGGATAAATATAGAATAATGAAACAACGCAATTGGCAGTGCGACATTACTCCGGCAATCGAGGAGCTGGGTTACAGTCCTGAATATAATCTGGAACGGGGAGTCAAAGAAACAATTGCCTGGTATAAAGAACAAGGATGGCTTTAGATTTATTTAAAAGGGTAGAAACCCGTAAAGGGCTTTTTGCAGTTGAGAAGATCACGTTGATATACAATCTGTTGACTTCTATTCTTATTCTATTTCTTTATCAGGAAATGGATCATCCGGGGCAGATGCTTATAGACCGTGCTATGATTGCGGGAATGACGTTCCTGCTGATGTATCTGTACCGTTTGGCACCGTGCAAATTCTCCGCCTTTATACGTATAGCCATTCAGATGTCGCTCCTTTCCTATTGGTATCCTGATACTTTTGAGTTCAACCGGGTATTCCCTAATCTGGATCATGTATTTGCTTCGACCGAGCAATGGATCTTCGGTGGTCAGCCGGCTGTGTGGTTCTGTGCCAAGTTCCCGGATATGTGGGTGAGCGAGCCGTTCAATATGGGTTATTTCTTCTACTACCCCATGATTTTGCTAGTGGTAGTGTGGTACTTCATTTATCGTTTCGACCTTTTCGAGAAGGTTTCTTTTGTAATTGTTACCGCATTCTTTATCTATTATCTTTTCTATATATTCGTTCCTGTAGCCGGTCCTCAATTCTATTTTCCTGCTATTGGCGACGATAATGTAGCGCAAGGCATATTTCCTGCTATTGGTGATTATTTCCATCATCATCAGGAGCTTCTGCCCGGTCCCGGATATGAACATGGATTCTTCTATAACCTGGTGGAAGGTTCGCAGCAGGTAGGCGAACGTCCTACAGCGGCTTTTCCAAGTTCGCACGTCGGGATGTCCACCATCCTGATGATTATGGCGTGGCGTGCCAACAAATACTTATTCACTGGCCTGCTACCGTTTTATTTATTACTTTGCGGTGCTACGGTGTACATCCAGGCACATTATCTGATTGATTCTATAGTAGGCTTTGTCTCTGCTTTCGCAATTTATATGGTTGCTACATGGATGTTTAAGCGATGGTTTGCACAGCCGATGTTCAAATAAGGGGTGAAAATCTGATATCTATGAAATATATAGCCAGGCTAGTTACGGGCCTTTTCTTCTTATCATTTGCTGTTATTGCCTCCTCAAGCGAAAAACAATCGCTTAAGGAACTGTTAACTGTTGCTCGAAAAACAGATAAATCTTCTGCTTATCTGGATGTCTGCTCTTATTTGGTAGAAAAAGGGGAAGTTGCGGAATATTTCTCTGAGTATCTGAAAAAAGGTTACTTGATGGCACTTCGTGAAAAAAATGCCGAATCCATTGCCCGTTACTATGACTGTAAAGCAGAATATGATATGCTTTTGGGTAAACTAGATCACTATATGGAGTATAAAACTAAAGCATACTCCATTTACGAGAAGTTGGGCAGGAAAGCTTCTCAAGCAAACTGTTGTATCTATATAGGAAATTACTTTAATGCTATCGGGGAATACGACTCGGCAAGAGTTTACCTGAACCGGATGCGCTCTTATGGGAGCCGACATGTTGCTGAGTCGTCTTACCACATCATGCTTTCTTGTTTGGCGGACACTTATTATAGAATGGGCGAGAAAGATTCTGCTATCCATTATGAAAAGAAGTCTGTTGAGGCTTCTGTAACCTTGTGCGATTCCTTTTATCTGTTCAGCAGTTACCGTGCGCTAGGCATGTATTATCGTACGTTAGGCAATATGGATTCTTCTTTGGTGTATTATGGAAAAGCATTGGATTTGTCTCTTACAGGAGGTGAAAAAACTTCAAGTGATATGGAGGAACTGACTGCTTTGTACATTAATCTTGCCGTGTTGTGCATAGACATGAGGCGGAGTGTGGAAGTGCGCAATTACTTACAGAAAGCTATTGAAGCAGTTCGTGCCGTAAACAATGAAATTTTTTTGGCGCAAGCCTATTCCAATATAGGTTGCATTTATCAACGTGAGGGAATGGATGAGGAATCAGGTTTATATCTGAAGCAAGCGCTGTCGTTGGCCGAAAAACTGGGTATGAACGATAATTATCTGAGGACTTTATCTTACTATATTATGCTTCGAAAAGAATCGGACCGGGCTACTGATTCCGTTCGTCAATATATCCGTAAAGCTGAAGAGTGTGTTCCGTCAGTGCAGGCCATAATGTCCAAAGTAAGCTACTTCCAAGCATTGATGAGGTGGTTGATGGATGAAGAAGATTATGCTGGAGCATTGCAGGTTGCCGATAGGATTCTCCAATTAGAAGGTATACAATCTTCTAACTTTGTATTGCAGGAACTATATGCTAATTCACGGATATGTCATTATAGGTTAGGGCATTATAAAGATGCATACGAAAGCTTTGATAAGCAGGTTGCCTTGCGCGATTCCATGAATGATTCACAAAAGTCAAAAGAATTGCAGGAACTTGCTGTAAAGTATCAGACGAAAGAAAAAGAGCTTGAAATAGTGCAACTTAACGCTCAGAAAGCACGGAATGAAGAGAAAGCCAGATTGCGTGTATTGATCTTGTTGAGCTGTCTGGTAGTTCTGTTGTTGATATTCCTTTATATCGTACAGCGCCAAAAGATACGGACGGAGCGCTTGCAGCGTGCTGCCGAAGAGAAAGAACGTGAATTCACTGTTTTAAAGAAAGAGACAGAATTGCGTCTTGCCCGAAAATATATCGATGGTCTTGAAACGGAACGTAGCCGCCTCGCTAAAGAATTGCACGACGGAGTTAGTAATAACCTGCTTATCCTTGAAACTCGTTTGAAGAAACTGCTGGCGGAGAAAGCCGATTCTGTTTTGTCTTTTCTCTCGGAGACTCGCGAGGACGTAAGAAATATTTCTCACGAACTAATGCCACCCATGTTTCAGTATGCAACGATTGACGAGATGCTGTGGGATTATGTAGATCACTTGGGAACTTCTTCGCAAGTAAAATTGAGATACTATTCAGATCCTTCAGGGGTAGACTGGAGCATCGTACCGGAAAATGTAGGCTACGAGATTTACCGGATTGTTCAGGAAGCCTTGAACAATAGTTTGAAGCACGCTTCAGCCACTTCTGTTATAGTTAGTCTTGAACTTGATGGAGATGTCTTAAATATCTGTATCATAGATGATGGAATAGGATTTGATACTTCTTCCAGGTTCAGAGGCATCGGCATACAAACTATGAAAGAACGTGCTTCCGTAATAGGTGGAGAATTCAATGTAGAAAGTAATAGTACAGGCACGAAGGTAAAACTTGTTGTTACTATTTTTTCGTCTGACCGAAGAAAATAACTTTTCTCACGGAATTCCGTGAGGGACGGTAAGCTAGATACGGTTATATTTGCCAAAAGAAAAGAAAGACAAACTTAGGTGTATTGTAATATAAAGTTATGGTGAATAAGAAAACGGAAATAGCAATTGTTGACGACCATGGTCTGGTACTGGAAGGGCTTAAAAGTATATTGAACGATATGCCTCAGATAGGAAACATACAAACAGTTTTTACCGGTGAAGAGCTTGTCAGGCTACTGAAAATACGAACTTTTGATATTTATATTCTTGACATCGAACTGTCCGGAATGAATGGTTTTGATGTGATCAGGGAAATCCGTGCCAAGGATAAGAAAGCGCATATCATTATCAATACGATGCACGAGGAAATTTGGATTATCAACAAACTGATACATAGTAATGTAGATTCGGTTATCCTCAAAACATCCGATACAGAACAAATAAAAAATGCCATTCAGGCAGCATTAGACGGCAAATCTTATTTCTGTCCTCGATTTGAATATATACGACATAAACTCCGTCATCGTCCCGGTTCCAAACTGCTAAACCAGGATATCCCTACACCGAGGGAGCAGGAAGTGCTGGAAGCCATCTCCGAAGGCTTGAGTACAGGTGAAATCTCCGACAAACTGTGCATCTCGGAAAATACTGTGGAAACCTATCGCAAAAACCTAATGCTAAAGTTCGGAGCCAAGAATTCAACAGACTTGGTGGTGAAGGCTTTGGCGAGTGGTTACCTTACCATTTCCATCTGATTTTATTGAATTTGCCTGAAATCTCACGGAATCCCGTGAGAAGAACCTCTTTTCATCCGGCTATATTTGCCCTGTGTAACATTTTAAATATAATAAGTATGAAAAGAATTATTTGGTTGGTATTGGTAGCTTTCGTTGCCGCCGCTACTGTGATGGCACAAGATGCGCCCAAGAAGAAAAAAGGTGGATTGTGGAATAAAGTAAAGAAGGGGGTAGAGTCCGG
>USLU01000135.1 GCA_900555635.1 uncultured Bacteroides sp. | reverse complement strand
CTACCTGTCCGCAAATACCTTGGATACAACGGTTCCCTACTTCATTTGCAGGAGCTACCATAATATCACAAGTAGAAGTGCCGATAATGCGAGTGAGTACCCCAGGTGCTACTGAAGCCCCAACTGCACCCATGTGTGCATCGAGTGCACCTACAGCCACCGCAATACCTTCTGGCAGTCCCAGTTTCATTGCCCATTCGCTTGTAAGTGTACCTGCTTTGGTATCACTAGTGCTGGTATGAGTAAACAAATGCGGAAGCATCTCTCCTAACTTCGGATTAAGTTCCGAAAGAACTTCGCCGTTAGGAAGCCCCCAACGGGAGTGCCACATGGCTTTATGGCCTGCAGCACAGTGATTACAGCAGACCAAATAATGATTTAAGAGAAATAAAAATAATGTAACAAAGAAAATAGTAGAAATGCAGTCTATATTTTTACTGATAATTTTTTAATTACTGCATCATAATTATATAATAATCTGTTGGCGGAATTACTACTAATCAGCTTATCTAAAGTTTAGAATCAAGAATAAAAACATACTGTAAAAATCCGATAAATTGACCAATTCGTCCTCTTACCTACCTTCTCCCTATCCGCTCCTTACCCGCTCCCTACCAACTCCCTGTGTTTTCTCTCTCTATAGACAGGGAGAAACTAGGGAGAAGGTAGGGAGGAGAAGAGGTTTTGACCAGAACGGGAATAGTCTTTTATGATATATATACCTTATTGAATAACTTCATTTATCAGTTCTTGAGGTGAAATCGGCGTGATACCGAAAATGTAGCTTTGCCCGGAACGGAAAGATTCAGTCAATTCAAAATTTTCATAGGCTATACCGCCGGGAATAGGAGATTTGCTGGCCCAATACGTGTATCGCCCGTTCACTACCCCTTGTAAGTCGCTACTTGGCTTGGGACAATACCAATATTGCGTTGCCTTCTTGCCTTCATATTTCCAATGTGCATCTGTACTTTCAGCATAAACAGCTTCAGCAGGATTTTCTTCATCAGGAGATGCAATGAACCATGCGCCTCCATCTTTATCTTTAATCATTTCAGATAAAGCAGTATGATCGTGCGGTGTAAAGTTAGAGTCCTTATAGTCGCCCCACAGCAATCCGGCTTCTTTTGTTTTTCCATTAGCAAGATGCAACGTTCTGAGACGTGCTTTATTTCCCATTGTAGCTGTGAGTATAAAACGATTTAGCTCCTCGGAATCATTTGTGGTGTATGATGTCAACTCAAACTCATAAGGTTTTCCTTCCGTAAATCTAATCCTAAGATAAACGTCAGCACCGTTTTCAAACGTTTCACAAAAGATATATACAGTCAAGGTTTCGACTCCATTTTCACGGGTCACTACACCATGTGCCGGATAATATTGATCTGGAAATGAAGGAGATTCAGTAGTATTACTACTCCAAAAACGTTTCCCACGTTCATTGTCTAGTTGGCTCCATTCCAATTCAGATAGCCCTCTGCTGTTTTTTGCTTTATCTACCGGTTCAAAAGCGATAAAGTTAGTCACAACGAATTTATCATGATTCAAATAAGGTGTATATATACGGATTAATCCACGTGGACCGCTCAAAGGAGCAACTCCTATCTGGATACCATCTGCAAATCCCCAAACGGGTTGCGCTTTTGTATTTTCGACAGGTTGCAGCCATATTCCATTCCTTACGGGAGTTGCTAAAGCTTCCGGGGCGATTTGCAGATTTGTCTGCCCATTGCAGTAATGTATTCCTGCTACAAAAAATAAAAGTGTAAATAGAATCTTGGTTTTCATGAACTTAAGAATTTAAAATTGTTTTTATGAGTTACTTATGGTAGTTTATGTCGCTTTCGATATGATTTGATGCTGCAAAGATAAAATTGTTATAACGAATTAGCAAAATAATTTGCAGATTTAATTTTTATGTTTATATTTGCAACGTGATAATACGATAAGTGCTACTATTTCAACAAGTAACCTGAAATAACAATACTATTATATAGCAAAAACGTTATACCTTATATATGTCATCACTAAAAAAAATATCGCTAAAAGATATTGCTGAAGCTGCAGGAGTTTCAACAGCATTAGTTTCATTCGTGTTAAATGGCAAGAAGAAAGAATATCGTGTGGGGGAAGAAACCGCCAAACGCATTCAAAAGATTGCCCAAGAAATGAACTATCAGCCCAATCTCGCTGCTAAAAGTCTGCGTAGTGGAAAAACAAAAACCATTGGACTAGTGGTGTCCGACATATCCAATCCATTCTTTTCTCAATTAGCCCGGGTACTTGAAGATGAAGCAACCAAACGGGGTTATACCGTTCTCTTTGGAAGTTCGGACGAAGATACTGAGAAAATGGATCGCGTCGTGAGCAACCTTATTAATAAAGGTGTGGATGGCCTGATAATTGTCCCTTGTGAAAATTCGGAAAAATCTATTGCGGCACTTGTGAAAAACAATATCTCCATTGTACTATTCGACCGTTACTTTCCCGAAATCAACGTTAGCTATGTAGCCTTAAATAACTTCAATGCCGCAAATATCGCAACTAAATATCTTCTGGAAAGCGGCTATAAAGCTCCTTGCATGGTAGCATATGATCTCAATTTAATTCATATGAAAGAGCGCATTCGCGGCTATAAGAAAGCAATGGAGGATGCCGGCAAGAAACGCCTGATAAATATTGCTTATTTAAAACAAGATTCCCCCCGTAAATCAGCCGATCGGCTATTGCCTAAAATGGTGGATACCGGTGTGGATGCTTTCCTCTTTGGGACAAATATGATATCACTAGCTTGCCTATATGCAATAAAAGATATGGGACAGGAAGTAATCAATAAAATAGGTTTGGCAGGTTTTGACGGTAATCCTGTCTTTGACTTCCTTAGCGTACCTATCTCCTACGTTCAACAGCCTATAGATGTTTTAGTTCAGAAAGCCCTTGGTATTCTGATAGATAACATCGCCAATGGAAATACAGTGCAATCTGTACTTGCCGAGGGAGAATTTATTAAAATGACTCCTTAAAGGAGCATTTTTTTTCAAAGACTGCTTAATCGTTTTAGTTAATTTAAAATATTAATTCACATAAATCAGTTTAAACCATGAAAAATTCAAGACTAATTGGTGGAAAGCCTAAAATTGGTATCCGGCCTATTATCGATGGTCGTCGCGGAGGTATCCGTGAATCACTAGAGGACATGACAATGACTATGGCACATAAGGTAGCAGAACTCTATTCTTCAATGTTGCGTCATAGTGACGGAGCACCTGTGGAATGTGTCATTGCAGATACTACTATTGGTGGTGTTGCCGAAGCAGCTATGGCAGCAGAGAAATTCCGTAATAGCGGAGTAGGCGTAGTATTGTCTGTTACTCCTTGCTGGTGCTATGGATTTGAAACCATTGACATGGATGGCGAAATGCCGAAAGCTATTTGGGGATTTAACGGAACAGAACGTCCGGGAGCCGTGTATTTGGCTTCTGCTTTGGCTGGACATACACAGAAAGGATTGCCAGCATTTGGAATATACGGACGTGATGTACAGGAAGTAAGCAATACGGAAATACCGGCAGATGTACAAGAAAAGCTGTTGCGTTTTGCCCGTGCAGGACTGGCAGTTGCTACCATGAAAGGCAAATCCTATCTTTCAATAGGTAGCGTTTCTATGGGTATCGCAGGATCTATTCCCAATCCGGATTTCTTCCAGGAATATCTGGGCATGCGTAATGAATATGTAGATGCCAGTGAAATAGAGCGCCGCGTTCAATTGGGCATTTATGACCATGAGGAATTTGAACGCGCCATGGCATGGACGGAAAAATATTGCAAGAGCAACGAAGGTACCGACTACAATCCGCAGCACCTGGTATATTCTCGCGAAGAGAAAGACGCTCGTTGGGAATACGTCGTAAAGATGACTCTTATCTTCCGTGACATGATGATTGGTAATCCTAAATTGGCTGAAATGGGCTTTAAAGAAGAAGCAATGGGACATAATGCCATTGCAGCAGGATTCCAAGGGCAACGCCAGTGGACTGATTATAAGCCGGATGGCGACTTCTCAGAAGCTATTCTGAATACTTCCTTCGACTGGAACGGTATCCGTGAGGCATTTACATTTGCCACGGAAAACGATACTTTGAATTGCGTTTCCATGTTGCTGGGGCACTTATTAACCAATACAGCACAAATTTTTGCTGATGTCCGTACCTATTGGAGTCCAGCGGCAGTAGAACGCGTTACCGGTAAAAAACTGGAAGGTAAAGCAGCAAACGGTTTCATTCACCTTATCAATTCGGGTTCTTGTACATTGGACGGAACAGGTTGTATGCAACGTGACGGGAAACCGGTAATGAAACCTTTCTGGGAAATTTCAGAAGAAGAAGTTGAAGCTTGCCTTGCAGCTACCAAATGGCATCCCGCATCCCGCGATTATATGCGTGGCGGCGGTTATTCTTCCCAATTCCTCACACGCGGTGAAATGCCTGTTACGATGTGCCGCTTAAATCTTATCAAAGGTCAAGGTCCTGTGCTTCAAATTGCTGAAGGTTGGGCAGTTAATTTGGATGAAGATGTATTCAAAGCCATCAATGAGCGTACAGACCGCACCTGGCCTTCTACATTCTTTGCTCCGCGCTTGACGGGCAAGGGTTACTTCCGTGATGTATATACCGTGATGAACCACTGGGGTGCCAACCATGGAGCTATTGGCTACGGACATACAGGTGCCGATTTGATTACGCTGGCTTCTATGCTTCGTATTCCGGTATGCATGCACAATGTACCTGAGGAAGATATTTTCCGTCCCAGTGCATGGACCGCTTTCGGCGAAGATATGGAAGGCAGTGACTACAGAGCTTGCAACAATTATGGACCTCTCTATAAATAAATACGCACAAGCATTATGTTAAAATCAACCAAACTGAAAAACACTCTGCTGGTAGGTGCAACTACGATACTTGTATCATGCGGCGGACAAAAAGAAATAAAGATGGGAAGTTATGCTTATGATGCTCAGTTTTTGAAAGAAAACGGCATTGAATATACTGAATTGGTATCTGCTGATGGAAACTCAAAGGTAATGATTGTTCCGGCATGGCAGGGACGTGTCATGACTACTTCTGCTTCCGGAAATGAAGGCGACAGCTACGGATGGATTAATTATCGCTTTATCAAAGAAGGTAAGGTTAGCTCACAATTCAATCCTGTAGGAGGTGAAGAGCGCTTCTGGCTGGGACCCGAAGGCGGTCCATTCTCTCTTTACTTTAAGGAAGGGCAAGAACAAGTGTACGATAATTGGGTAGTCCCTGCTGTTCTTGACACGGAAGCTTTTGATATCAAGTCGAAAAGTGATAGCAGCATTCGTTTTGTGAAAGATACTCGCCTGACAAATGCTTCCGGTACTAATTTCGATATGAAGATTGACCGTACCGTATCGTTGATGAATACAGACGAGGTAGCCACAGACTTTAACATCCAACTTTCAGGAGATATGAAAGTTGTAGCCTATAAGAGTGACAACAAGATTACAAACACAGGTGACAAAGCTTGGACCAAAGAGGGCGGACTTGTATCTGTATGGATGCTCGGCTGTTTTAATCCTACTCCTACCACTACTGTATTCATCCCTTATAATCAAGATGCAGAAGGAACCATTGTGAATGATGAATATTTCGGTAAGATTCCAGCGGACAGATTGATAAAAGAGAACGGCATTATCTACTTTAAGATTGATGGACTTTATCGTTCCAAATTAGGATTACCTGCTTCACGGGCAACTGAATTGTGCGGAAGCTATGACTCATCAAAAGGTGTGCTTACTATCCTGCAGTGTAGTCTTCCCGAAACTCCTTCGGCTTATGTAAACGGTCAGTGGGGGCCACAAGAAGATCCGTTTGCAGGAGATGCAATCAACTCTTATAATGACGGCCCGGTAGAAGACGGTTCAATTATGGGTCCTTTCTATGAAATTGAAACTTCATCTCCGGGTGCTGAACTTGCACCGGGTGCATCGCTGACTCATACACAAAAAGTTATACATATTCAAGGCAAAGATGAACAATTGGCTCCAATCGTACAGAAGTTATTCGGAGCAGACTTAAATGTGATTAAAACAAAATTTCAATAGGTTAACTGCATAATATGAAAAATCACATGGAATCAAATAGAATAATACCAAAGGGAATACTTTTCCCGTTCATTTTGCTCACTACTCTGTTCTTTGCTTGGGCAGTACCGAATAACCTCACAGACACCATGCTTGCTGCATTTAAACGCATTATGAGTATGAGTGATTCGAAAACGGCTTGGATACAAGTGGTGTGCTATTTGTTGGGCTATGGATGTTGTGCTGTTCCCGGAGCTCTGTTCATTAAAAAATACACTTATAAGTCTGGTGTAATGCTGGGACTTGGCTTATATGCATTTGGAGCTCTATTGTTCTATCCGGCAATGCTCAGTTCCGAAGTAAATATTGAGTTCAGCTTCTTTATGTATTTATTGGCAATATTTGTTCTTTTTGCCGGACTATCGGTTTTGGAAACATCCACCAATTCTTATGTATTGGCAATCGGTCCTGAAAATACTGCAACACGTCGTTTGAACTTATCGCAAGCATTCAATCCGTTTGGAGCAATAACAGGAGTAGTAATCAGCCAGATTTTTATTCTCTCACAATTGAATGGAATGACGGCAACAGAACGTGCTCAGCTTCCGGCAGAGGAGTTGGCGGTCATTCAAGGACAAGAATTGAATGCTGTTACTACAGCCTATGTAGTACTTGGTTTAGTCATGGTAGCACTATTGCTTGCCATCAGACTGACTAAAATGCCAAATCTTCGTGAAACAGGAGAAAAGGTTGAATTTGGTGCTACCTTACGCCGTCTCAAGAAAAATAAGAATTATGTATGGGGGGTGGTTGCACAGTTCTTCTATGTTGGTGCCCAAATTGCTGTATGGTCATTTGTTATCCGTTACGCTATGCAACAATTAAATTTTGATGGTGTATTGGCTTCTCTAGGAGATTCTGCTTCTGCAGATGCTGTTGTCAATGCATTGCGTGGCGTAGAGCCGGTAGCTGCCGCATTCTATAATTGCTGTGAGTGGCTTGGATTGAACGACTTATTACCTCGTACTTCCGAACAAGCTGCCGCTACGTATTACATCATGTCACTTATCCTTTTCGTATTTATGCGATTTGCATGTACAGGAATGATGAAGTATATGAAAGCATATAAACTCTTGATTGGTCTTGCCCTTCTTGCCGTAGCATGTTGCGTGGGCGCAATGTTTGGCAAAGGTAGTTTCGGAGTTTATTGCTTGATGGGGATTTCCGGTTGTATGTCCCTAATGTTCCCCACTATTTATGGTTTCGGACTCACGGGACTTGGAGAGGATACCAAAATAGGTGGTTCATTTATGGTAATGGCTATTGCAGGCGCCGCTATTCTGACTCAGATTCAAGGTATTGTTTCCGACCAGACCGGCAGTATAATGGCAGCTTATATTGTACCGGCCATCGCTTTTGCAGTGATTGCTTATTACGGATATTTCGTTGCAAGAAAACAAGAATTATCAATCAAATAAAGAATCAGACTATGGAATCAGATAAGAAATATGTTCTCGGTCTTGATTTTGGTACAGATTCTTGCCGTGCATTGGTAGTAGACGCACGCAATGGACAAGAAATGGCTACGGGGGTAAGTTTTTACCCCCGCTGGAAAGCAGGCCTATATTGTGATGCACACAACAATCGTTATCGTCAACATCCGTTGGACTATATTGAATCTATGACGGAAGCTGTACATATCGCTTTATCCCAGTTAACCAAAGAAGAAATAGCTTCTATTTGCGGGTTATGTTTTGATACTACCGGCAGTACTCCTGCACTGACCGATTGTAATGGTATGCCGCTGGCATTATGCCCGGAGTTTTCAGACGATCCGGATGCTATGTTTATTCTATGGAAAGATCATACTGCTGTTTATGAAGCTGAACAAATTAATGCATTAATCAAAGAACGTAACCTTGATTATTTACTCTATGAAGGTGGCACATATTCTTCAGAATGGGTATGGTCTAAGGTTTTACACGTTATCAACACAAACCTCGATATAAAGAATGCAGCGTATGCATGGGTGGAACATTGCGATTGGATGACCGGATTGGTAACAGGCAACACTGTACCTGAAAAGATTCTTCGTAGCCGTTGTGCAGCAGGCCATAAAGCCATGTGGCACTCCCGTTGGGGGCTTCCTAACGGCGAAGTTC
>USLU01000134.1 GCA_900555635.1 uncultured Bacteroides sp. | reverse complement strand
ATGAGAGCTACCAATTCCTTCACGCCTCTTTTTTATTCATTTACGACAAATTGTCAATCAAAAGTGACTACTACCATCAAAGCAATGTGTGCATATCTTACACTTGGGCAAGCCGATAGCTTCTACCAAAGTTTCCAACGTATTAAACTTCAAAGAAGAAAGTTCAAAACGCTCTCTGATTACATCTACCAACTTCTCATATTCGGGAGAACCGGTAGTGGCATATTTCTCCAGGTTCTTATTTTCATCACCTTCCAACTCCTTGATAATACGGCGGGTGATAAGCTCCAAATCACTTTTTGAAGCGGTAAAGCCTACAAACGGACAGCTATATATCAATGGAGGACAAGCAATACGGATATGTACTTCTTTCGCACCATACTCATACAGCACCTTTACATTATCGCGCAACTGAGTACCACGAACAATAGAATCATCACAAAGCAACAGACGTTTGCCCTGAAGCATGGCACGATTAGGAATCAACTTCATCTTCGCAACCAAAGAACGCAACTCCTGTCTGCTGGGAGTAAAGCTGCGCGGCCATGTCGGAGTATACTTAGAGATGGCACGATGGTAGGGTACTTGTTTACCTTCGGCATATCCCAATGCCATGCCAACGCCGGAATCAGGTATACCGCAAGCACAATCAACCACAGAATCATCCTTTTGTCCCATCTTGAAGCCGGATGTAAAACGTACGTCCTCTACATTCCTGCCTTCATAACAGGAAGTGGGAAAACCGTAATAAACCCATAAGAATGAACAAATCTGCATTTCTTCGTTCGGCTTACGCAGTTGTTTGATACCATCGGCACTTATATGTACAATTTCACCCGGTCCGAGGTAACGTTCTATCTCATAATCCAAGTTAGGGAAGCTGCTCGATTCACTGGTGGCGGCATAAGCGCCGTCTTTCTTGCCGATAACCACCGGAGTACGCCCCCATCGGTCACGAGCGGCAATGATTCCATCTTCAGTAAGCAGCAACAAAGAACAAGAACCTTTGATATGCTTGAACATATTCTCGATACCTTCTTCAAAAGTTTTACCTTGTATGATAAGAAGAGCAATAAGTTCCGTTTGATTGGTCTTGCCTGAACTTAATTCACCGAAATGCATGTTACGAGTAAGCAATTCTGTTTCAAGTTCTTGCATGTTTACGATTTTAGCTACTGTAACGATGGCAAAACGGCCGAGGTGGGAGTTTAAAATAAGTGGTTGGGGGTCTGTGTCGCTGATGATTCCTATTCCGGAATTTCCTTTAAACTTATCCAGTTCATCTTCAAACTTCGTGCGAAAATAGGTACTTTCTAAGTTATGAATGGAGCGAGTAAATAGTGTCGTGTCTGCATCATACGTTGCCAATCCTCCACGTTTTGTCCCTAGATGCGAATTATAATCTGTGCCGTAAAACAAGTCTGTCACGCAACCTGCCTTAGCGACCGTACCGAAAAAACCTCCCATATATTCTTTTTTGTTATTAGTTACTTAAATTAACGCCTGCAAAGTTACAAAGAAGTTTCTTTGTTCACGTCATATTCTACCGATTCAAATTCTAAAAAAACTTATTTTCGCAAATTGGGCTGAGCAATGAAAAGAACAAATTGTTATCTTTAAGGGTTGTTTTAAAACGAAAAATAGATTCAAGGTTTCAGAGTAGTGTGTAATTTGCTATAATCTTTAAGAAAAACAACATTATGGTTCAAAATGAAAATATGCAAGCCGGAAATGAAACCGACGGGCTACCTTTACCCCGACGAATATGGGCAATAGTAGCCATTGGCTTCGCACTGAGCATGTCGGTACTCGACATTAATATAAGTAATGTAGTCCTGCCTACCCTCTCGCACGATTTTGGTACTTCACCGTCAGTTACTACGTGGATTGTTAACGGTTATCAGTTGGCTATCGTTGTATCGCTGCTCTCTTTCTCGTCATTGGGTGAGATCTGGGGATATCGGAAAGTTTTTATCTCCGGTGTAATCTTGTTTTGCATTACTTCGCTGATCTGTGCGCTATCCGACTCTTTTTGGACGTTGACCACTGCACGTGTTTTCCAGGGGTTCAGCGCTTCTGCTATTACCAGTGTGAACACCGCCTTATTACGGCAGATTTATCCCAAGAGCCAAATAGGCAGAGGCATGGGAATCAATGCCATGGTTATTGCCATATCGGCGGCGGCAGGTCCGTCTGTGGCGAGCGGGATATTATCTATTGCGTCGTGGCATTGGTTATTTGCCATCAATCTACCTTTAGGGATTATAGCTTTGACACTAGGAATTAAATTCTTGCCACGTCAGGAAGAGAATAAGAAACGAAAGTTCGATACGATCAGTGCTGTTGCCAATGCAATTACTTTCGGTTTACTGATATATACATTGGATGGTTTTGCACACCACGAACGGTATGACTATTTGATTCTTCAATTAGTGGTATTGGCTGTGGTGGGTACTTATTATATAAGACGCCAATTAGGGCAGGAAGCTCCTTTGCTGCCGTTGGATTTACTGAAGATTCCTATTTTCAGGCTTTCCATACTTACTTCTGTCTGCTCGTTTACCGCACAGATGCTAGCAATGATCTCTTTGCCTTTCTTCTTGCAAAACACGTTGGGGCATAGCGAAGTTATGACCGGTTTGTTATTAACTCCCTGGCCTCTTGCTTCCTTGATTACGGCTCCTATTGCCGGTTATCTGGTAGAGCGGATTCATCCGGGTATTCTAGGCAGCGTTGGTATGGTGATATTCGGTATCGGACTTTTCTCGCTTTCGAGCCTGGATGCCGGGTCATCGGTAATAAGTATTATTTGGAGATTGGCACTTTGCGGTGCGGGATTCGGTATCTTCCAAACTCCCAATAACAGTACCATCATCTCTTCTGCTCCTACCCAGCGTTCAGGAGGGGCAAGTGGTATGCTGGGAATGGCAAGACTTATGGGGCAAACGTTAGGAACTACCTTTGTAGCACTTCTATTCAGTTGGATTGCAGGGGGTAAAAGTACAGCAATCTGCTTGATAACGGGTAGTGTGTTTGCTTTAATAGCAGCAGTGGTAAGCAGTCTCCGGTTGTCTGAAACATCGGCACTTAAAAAGACTAATTAATAAAAACGCCCCACAGAAACAAAGTTCTGTGGGGCGCCACCAACACCTAATAAAAAACTCTTTTTACCCTAAGTTTATGTAAGTTCGATTATTTTTTTACTTACTTCCATTTCTTCACAGCCTTTTTATCAGCAGGAGTGGCTTCAATCAAACTTAACGCGAAACCACCGCTGCGTGCTTCCTTAACGGACATCTTTGTCTTGGCAGTTACGATGCCTTTCTTAATCTGATAGGAAGTAGGATTTGCCTGATAATCGGCATCTTTACCATCAGCATACAGAGTCGCTACATATTGCTTGCCCGGTTCAAGAAAGTCGAGTGTAAAGTTCGAAGTGCGGGCGTTCTCGTCTGTAATACCGCCTACAAACCAATTGTTCGTTCCTTTAGCTTTACGGGCTATAGTAACGTAGTCACCCGGTTCGGCTTCGAGATATTTGCTGTCATCCCAATCTACCGCTACGTCTTTGATGAACTGGAAGGCATCCATGTGCTTCTCATAATTATCGATTACGTCCGCAGCCATTTGCAAGGGGCTATAAAGGGTTACAAACAAGGCCATCTGTTTGGCAAGTGTGGTCTGAACGCGGCCATGAGGCAAATCACCCATAAAGTCTAGCTTGATGTCGAAGATACCCGGCGTATAATCCATCGGGCCACCAATGAGACGGTTGAAAGGAAGCAAGGTAGTGTGGAACGGTTTGCTACCGCCAAAGGCTTCGTATTCTGTACCACGGGCGGATTCATTACCAATCAAATTGGGATAGGTGCGGCATAAGCCGGTAGGACGAACCGCTTCGTGGGCATTGACGCAAATCTTATAATCAGCAGCTTTCTTCACTGCATAGAGGTAGTGGTTGTTCATCCACTGACCGTAATGATACTCGCCACGTGGTATCATGTTACCTACATATCCGCTCTTCACGGCATTATAACCGTTATCAACCATAAACTGATAAGCTTTGTCCATATGGCGTTCGTAGTTACGAACCGAACCTGAAGTTTCGTGGTGCATCATCAGCTTCACGCCTTTGCTCTTGGCGTATGCATTCAGCATCTTCACATCAAAGTCGGGATAAGGAGTCACAAAGTCGAATACATAATCTTTTGATTTGCCGAACCAGTCTTCCCAACCTTCGTTCCAGCCTTCTACCAAGACTTGGTCAAAACCATTGGCGGCGGCAAAATCGATATAACGTTTTACGTTCTCGTTGTTGGCACCGTGACGGCCGTTGGGTTTGGTCTTTGAGTAATCGGTTTCACCTAATTTTACGGAAGGCAGATCATCGGTATAAGCCCAAGTACTCTTGCCGGCAATCATTTCCCACCATACACCTACGTATTTCACAGGTTTAATCCAGGAAACATCTTCGTAGGCACAAGGCTCGTTCAGGTTCAGGGTAATGCGGGATGCCAAGATGTCGCGGGCATCATCACTGACAATGACCGTACGCCAAGGCGATTTACAAGGAGCTTGCATATAGCCTTTGTTCCCTATGGCATCGGGGGTCAGCCAAGATTCGAAGATAAGATTTTCATCATCCAGATTCAGGTGCATGCAAGAATAATCTACCAAAGCGGCTTCGTGCAGGTTGATGTAAATGCCATCGGCAGTTTTCATCTGCAAGGAAGTCTGCACGCCTGTGGGTGAGAACGGAGTCTGCGATGAGTTCGGGGTAATGGCACCTGCCATCAGACCACGGATCTCAGAGAGTTTGGACTCGGTGTAGTCATATTCCTGTGTATCATAATCGCCCGGAATCCAGAAGGCAGTGTGGTCTCCCGCCATTGCAAACTGGGTATGTTCGTCTTTGATAACGAAGTAGTTCAGATTCTTCTGCAAAGGAAATTCATATCGGAGGCCCATGCCGTCATCAAACAGACGGAAACGGATGATGATGTCCCGGTCTTGTTCTTTCTGATGCAACGTAACAGCCATTTCATTATAGTGGTTACGGATCTGCTTTACCTCACCCCAAACCGGTTCCCAAGTTTCATCAAACGAGGAGGTCTTGACATCGGTCATGGTAAAATCATTCATCAAGCCCGGATCGTCTTTCAGTTCCAGTCCCAGTTTAGAAGGTTTGATAACCTTTTTCCCTTTATATATAAGTTCGTAAAGCGGCTCGCCTTTTAAGTTCACGGCGAAGTTCAGTTGGAGTTGTCCATTGGGAGAACCAATGTTTTCAGCGGTTGAGAGTTTGATTTCTTCTCCTTTAGCCACACCGCTCACCAATAAGATAAGCAAGAGGCAGGCAAGTTTCGTGCAGATACTTTTCATGTTTCCCATATTATTGTTTATAAAAGAATTAACGTATTACAAATATAAGCAGTAAAGGGGTAAAATTGGAAAGTCTCGAATGAAAAGATGAATGATTTATAGGCAAACGTTTGCATAAGAGGAATTTCCTGAAACAAAAACGGGAATGAAGGGGTATTTGATACCCTTCACTCCCGTTTCTATCTGCCTATAAAATTAAAGTATACAGGCGATTATCCTAAAGGTAGTTTATCCCAAAGGATTGTCGTTTTCATCGCCGGGCTTGCCACCCGAAGGATTTGAATTGCCACCGCCGGTACTGCTTCCGTCGGTATAGTCGGTATCGGGTATAACCATTCGGGTAACGCTCATATCACCCAGCATCTGACTGAAGGCTTTTCCCGGCAGGAAAAGGATGCGCTTACGCACAATATTATTTGACGAAACGTCTTCTTGCTTATCTGCACTCTTACCTATAAATGAAGGGCGGAAACGTCCGAAGTCTCCTAAGACAATTGTCTTTCCATCATCAATTTCTTCTGTCATGATATCTACCAAACCTACAGCCACCAAATCTACTACCTTGCGGTGAATGCCAAGGATGCGGCTTACCTTGGCACACAATTTATCAAAACTCATATCACCGGCTCCTACGGATTTGGCTACATACTTTTCGGTTTTTGTCTTGTCAAAACCAAACACACGCTTTGTTACTACATACTGAAGTCCCATAATCTTTACTTTTTTAAAGGGTTAATACTATAATAATGTAAAGGGTCGAAACCCTATCTCCTTTAAAAGACGGAAAGTTTGCCGCGAGGCCTCAACGGTATAGCATCCGTTTCTCTCAAAAGCGATGTTGCAAAGTTAGTGTGGGAAAGAAGGAAATACAAGAAAAGGGCATCTACAACCGAATTCATTAAACATCTATAAAACAATACATTAAGAATATGAGATCTCTACAGTGAAGAAAAAGGGAATTAGTAGAGAAGAATACGAAACGAGCGCAATCTCTACAGGGAAAGAATATAAATAGCTGATTATTAGTGATGAGCTTTTTAGAGTTCTCTACAGAAGAGATAAAACTGAATAAAAGAACATTTATAATCTATTGGTAGAATTAATTCGTTTCTGAGCGGATATGAACTAAATGGAAATTTACCAGCGTAGCACTGGAGTAAGGTTTCTATTCGGCTTACATGTAATTTTTCAGGCAGTTTCTAAGGACAAGGCTACGGGGGATTCTTGAAAAACAACTTGATAGAGCATTTTTTACAGTGAAAGACACCACTACTCCAATTATTTTCTTTACATTTATGCCAAATTTTAAAAATTCACCATGAATTACACACCATCTCCCATAGATACATCTTCCATTGAACTATCAGAAGATTTGCTCCAACTGACCGAGACCATGGCACGTAATGTGCACGAAGTGTGGGCAGCCACGCGTATTGCCCAAGGTTGGAATTGGAGCGCAGAACGGAACGATACACTTAAGCACCATCCTTGCCTGATTCCTTATGACCGGTTGTCAGAAGAAGAACGTGAATATGACTGCAACACCGCTGTCGAAACTCTTAAACTTATCCGATCGTTAGGATACAAGATTGAGAAGACGCACGGCTAATAACAACACATCACCTTAGATATCTATTACCATGAAAACCATCAAGATATTTTTAGCTTCCAGCGACGAGTTGGAGGTGGACAGAGCACGATTCGGCAATTTAGTACGCCGTTTAGACAAAATCTACGAGAAGCGGGACATCCGTATCGAACTGATTGAATGGGAAGACCTCGATGCAGCCTACAATGGGCAACGCAAACAGGATGAATACAATCAGGAGATTCGTGAGAGTGACCTCTTTCTGGCGGTATTTCATCAAAAGGCGGGTAAATTCACGCTCGAAGAGTTCAATGTGGCAACCGAAGAGTTCAAAATGCACGCTTCGCCCAAAGTATATGCCTATATGAAGGACTTGGCGGAGGACGAGCAGGAACAGCCCGAACTGACAGCCTTCAAGAAACGCTTGTTCGACGAGATGGGGCACTACTGGTGCCGCTATGGCAATACCGATACCATGCAGCTTCACTTTGTGATGCAGTTGCAACTGGTGGAGAGCAACCGCCTGTCGGGACTGAAACTGGAGGTGGAGAACGCGCAAGTAAAGCTGGACTCCATGTCTGTAGCCGACTTGAGCCAAGTACCTTTTACAGCCAATAATCAACAGTATATTGAGTGGAAAGAGAGCCTTGCCAAAGTACAAGGCGAAATCGCCGCCTTTGAAAGCATCCTTGCCACCACGCCCAACGAGACCATAGAACAATTACTGGGCAGCAAGCGCACCGAGCGATATAACCTCCAAGAGAAGCTGAATGATTTGGAAAAATCACTCTTGAGCACCGCCCTCACCATTGTGTCGCTGCAAGGACGTGCGTCAAGCGACCGCCTGCGCCGTGCCATTGAGCGCTTTGAAGCGGGCGACAACATGGGAGCCAACGCTATTCTCGACCCCAAAGAGATAGAAGCCGATACCCAACGCAACTTAGAGAACTACCGCATGGGCAAGCAACTGACCGAAGAGGCTCAAAAGGCTGTATGCTCTAATATAGAAGAGTATCGCCTGCGAGCCAAAAACTTGCTAACTATCTTCAGTAATGACAACCGCTTCGTGGAGATTGAGCAATGCTATGACGAAGCGGTGCGATTGGCTAAAGAAGTGGAGATGAATAAAGAAGAGTATGTGGATTTACTCTATGAATATGGGACTTTTCTTGTAGATTACGCCCGCTATGACAAGGCCTTAACAGTTTATCAAGAACTAATTTCTATGTGCGAAATCTTGTATGGCTTGGAAAATCAGAACATAGTCACCAGCTATAACAATATAGGAATAGTATATAATAATCAAGGAAAGTATGATAAAGCATTGGAATGGCATTTTAAAGCTTTA
>USLU01000133.1 GCA_900555635.1 uncultured Bacteroides sp. | reverse complement strand
AGAGCATCTGCCTTACAAGCAGAGGGTCGGCGGTTCGAATCCGTCAACGCCCACACAAAAATCCAAACACTTTCGTTCGTTAAAAGGGCGTTTAGCTCAGCTGGTTCAGAGCATCTGCCTTACAAGCAGAGGGTCGGCGGTTCGAATCCGTCAACGCCCACAAGATAAAAGAAGGTATCTGAAAAGGATACCTTCTTTTTTTGTTATACCGCCCGTTTATTATGGGTCAGTCCGGATAAAGGGGGCAGTCCAAAAACGGCTCAGTCATTATTGGCTCAGTCATTATTCTTGGGGATTTAACAATTATGCATACAACATCATTACTCTATAAAGATAGAACCTTACAGACTGACCCTTATTCTTGGATCAATTTAAAAATCTGAGGGATTTTCTTTTATACATGATAAGGCAATCGCTCAGGGTTTCGGTATGGTTCAAAACGAAATTGTTGTCAAGAGCAGATTTACGAAAGATTAACGGGTGGGAAGCTGAAGTCTCTTGTTTGTGTTATTGGGACACATGGTGTGCGTTATTCGAATACATCATCTGTTCACCCTAAACGCATCATTCGTTTTGCCGCACTTCAGTGTCCGAAATGCCAGGGCTTTTCACTAAAATCACAGAGGTTTTGGAGGTAAATGCCAGCCATTTCGCCTGCTTAGACCTGAGGTTTGGGGAGCTAAAGTGCAGCATTGGGGGAGCAAACATGCGGCATTTGGAATAAGAAGATGTGAGGGTAAAAAATAAACGGAGAAGTATTGCCTCTCCGTTTATTCTAATTTAAAATTGAAGTATCTATAAATTCACTCTACAAATATACAACATCTTGAAGGCGATGTCAAGCTTTTCGGGTATTATTATTGTTGAGAGAAGGTCGATTTATGACCGAATCCATTAGTTCTCCCTGTATCCTTTAGGTTTCCAAGAGTATTATCTGCTTTCTGATTTGGAGGGTTTAGTCAATGTCTTTGCAAGATATTCATTGAAAGCGATACCGAATACAATAAGGATTAACCCGCAATAGGTAGTGAAGAATATTTTTTCGCCTAGTATCGTACTGATAAGGAAAAGCGATAAAAAAGGTGAAAGGTAGCAAAGTTGGTTGACTAAAGCCGGATTGCTTGTTTTGCGTATTGCCAATCCGAAGCAGATAAAGGGGATTCCCATTTCGAAAATGCCTACGTAAGCGGCGGATAATACTCCGGGTAGGGATGTGAGATCTGTATCCATCCATGGAGCGGCTATTGCTAAATAGATTGAACCGAACAAGAAGCTGGCGAAGAGGGTGATGGAACTGTCTATTTCGCGATTGCGATTGTTTAGCATCCAGTAACCTCCCCAAAGAAACGCGCTAAGAAATGCCAGTAAGAGTCCCGGAACTGATAAGTGTTGCTCGTTGATGCCGCCTGTTCCTAGAGAGATGAGAGCTACTCCTCCTAATGAACAAAACATACCGATGTATTTTATTTTAGGTATGGGTTGGTGGGCAAATAAGGCTAGTAATATCAGTAATACAATAGGCCAGGAATAATTGATGGGTTGGGCTACTTGAGCGGGGAGTAGATCGTATGATTTGAAAAGCACCAAGTAATATGCAACCGGATTGAGTGCTCCAATAAAGGCCAACCGTCGCCATTGTCCGGCAGACATCTTTATTTCTTTCCATTTCTTTTGTACCGTCAAATTGATGGTGAATACAATCAGGGCGGAAATACTAGCTACCAGTAACATCTCAAAATAAGTGAAGTGTTTTAAGGTTATTTTGAAGGCCGTTGCTACTGTGCTCCAACTGAGTACTGCAATAATAGTATATAAGATAGCTTTGTTATTTTCTTTCATATCTGGTTTTCACAGGGTTAATTGTGGGTGCAAAGATAGAGATTTTTTTATCTGTTAACTTCCTAAGATTAACTTTCTTCTGCTTTATACCTTATTAGTCAGAAAAAAGAGCTAATTTTGCAGCTCGTTAAATATCAAAATACGACATATGGAACTTGATTTACTTACCGCCATATCTCCGATTGACGGTCGCTACAGAGGTAAAACAGATGCTTTGGCTGCTTATTTCTCAGAATTTGCATTGATAAAATATCGTGTGCAAGTAGAGGTAGAGTACTTTATCACCTTGTGTGAATTGCCGTTGCCACAACTGAAAAGTGTAGATAAAAATATCTTCGAGACTTTGCGTGATATCTACCGTAACTTCTCGGAAGAGGATGCTCAGCGTATTAAAGATATCGAGAGCGTGACGAATCACGATGTGAAGGCTGTGGAATACTTCTTGAAAGAACAATTTGACAAACTTGGTGGGCTGGATGACTATAAAGAGTTTATCCACTTCGGATTGACTTCACAGGATATCAACAATACTTCTGTTCCTTTGTCTATTAAGGATGCTCTTCAAGAAGTCTATTATCCCCAAATTGAAGAATTGATTGCCCAGTTGCGTACTTATGCTGAAGAATGGGCAAATATTCCTATGCTTGCCAAGACCCATGGACAGCCTGCCTCTCCAACTCGTTTGGGTAAGGAAATCATGGTGTTTGTATATCGCTTGGAACGTCAATTGGCTACATTGAAGTCGTGTCCGGTAACTGCTAAGTTTGGTGGCGCTACCGGAAACTATAATGCTCACCACGTTGCTTATCCGGAATTTGACTGGAAGGCTTTTGGTAATGCATTCGTATCAGAAAAGCTTGGATTGGTGCGTGAGGAATATACTACTCAGATATCCAATTATGATAATCTTTCTGCGATATTCGATGCGATGAAGCGTATCAATACAGTGATGATAGATATGAACCGCGACTTCTGGCAATATATCTCTATGGAATATTTCAAGCAGAAGATTAAAGCGGGTGAAGTTGGTTCCAGCGCTATGCCTCACAAGGTAAATCCGATTGATTTTGAAAATGCAGAAGGTAACTTGGGAGTGGCTACTGCCATTTTGGAACATTTGTCTGTAAAATTGCCGGTGTCACGTTTGCAAAGAGATCTAACGGACTCTACTGTGTTGCGTAATGTAGGCGTACCCTTTGGTCACATTGTGATTGCTATTCAAAGTTCTTTGAAGGGTTTGCGCAAGCTCTTACTGAATGAACCGGCTATCTATAGTGATTTGGATAATTGCTGGAGTGTGGTGGCGGAAGCTATCCAGACTATCCTGCGCCGTGAGGCATATCCGCATCCTTACGAAGCGTTGAAAGCTTTGACTCGTACCAATCAGGCTATAACGGAAGCTTCAATTAAGGAATTTATCGAACAATTGAATGTGAGTGAAGAAATAAAAAAAGAATTGCGCGTGATTACTCCCCATACATATACGGGAATTTAAACAGGTATAATGTTGTCGGAAGGGGCTCAACTTTTTAATCCGACATTTGTTTATAGACTACATACAAATTTTTAGGTATAAGTGAGACAAAGAATGGCCGTGAGGCCAGTAGGTTTAATTTTATTCGAATAAAACAATGAGTACAGAAAACGAAACTTGGCGTGAAGGTTCTTCCTCAGAGGAGAACTCTGGTGCTGGCCGTGATGGTAACCAATTTAACAAAGAAGGTGGCTATAGCCGTCCGTCCTACAATCGTGAAAATGGCGATCGTCCTTATCGCCCGCGATTTAACCCTAATTCTGATAATGGTGATCGCCCGCAGCGTTCTTATAATAGCGAACGCTCTTATGGAAATGACCGTCCTTATCGTCCGCGTTATAATAGCGAGAACGGTGAGCGTCCGCAGCGTCCTTATAATAGTGATCGCTCCTATGGAAATAATTCGGGAGGCGATCGTCCTTATCGTCCGCGTTATAACAGCGAAAATGGCGACCGTCCGCAGCGTCCTTATAATAGTGACCGCTCCTATGGAAATAATTCAGGAGGCGACCGTCCATACCGTCCGCGCTATAACAGCGAGAATGGTGAGCGTCCGCAGCGTCCTTACAACAACGACCGTCCGCAACGTCCCCGTTTTAACAGCGAGGGTGGCGACCGTCCGCAGCGTTCTTATAATAGCGAGCGCTCTTATGGAAATAATTCAGGTGGTGACCGTCCTTATCGTCCACGCTATAACAGCGAGAATGGCGACCGTCCGCAACGTTCTTATGGAGACAATGCAGGACGTCCGCGTTACAACTCGAATGGTGGTGGCAGATCCGGAGGATATGGTAACAGGGATAGTTATAGTCGTCCGATTCGTCGTTCTGATGATTACGATCCCAATGCAAAGTATAGCAGAAAGAAACAAATTGAATATAAGGAACAATTTACAGATCCGAATGAACCGATTCGTTTGAACAAATTCCTTGCCAATGCAGGTGTTTGCTCTCGTCGTGAGGCGGATGAGTTCATCACAGCCGGAGTAGTTCTGGTAAACGGTGAAGTGGTTACTGAATTGGGAACCAAGATTAAACGTAGTGATGAAGTAAAGTTCCATGATCAAACAGTAAGCATAGAACGTAAGATTTATGTTCTGCTGAACAAACCGAAAGATACGGTAACGACTTCGGATGATCCGCAGGCACGCCGTACTGTGATGGATTTGGTAAAAGGTGCTTGTGACGAACGCATTTATCCTGTTGGTCGCTTGGACCGTAATACCACAGGTGTATTGCTATTGACCAATGATGGTGATTTGGCATCTAAGTTGACGCATCCTAAATATCTGAAGAAAAAGATATATCATGTACATCTGGATAAGAATCTGACAAAAGCCGATATGGAGCAGATTGCAGCCGGCATTCAACTCGATGATGGTGAAATTCATGCAGACGCTATCAGCTATACAGATGATTTTAAGAAAGATGATGTAGGTATTGAAATCCATTCCGGTAAGAACCGTATTGTACGTCGTATTTTTGAGTCGTTAGGATATAAGGTTGTAAAACTGGATCGTGTTTTCTTTGCCGGTTTAACGAAGAAGGGTTTGCGTCGTGGTGAATGGCGTTATCTCTCAGAAACTGAGGTGAACTATCTTCGTATGGGTGCTTTTGAATAGATATAATAAGAAAAAAAAAGGGAGGCAAAGGAGTTGAACGACTCCTTTACTTCTTTAACTCCTTTAATTAATAGAACAATGGAAAAAATTAGTAGAACAAAGATTGTTGACTTGTTGAAGCGCGATGATTTTGGCGCTATGGTCAACGTGAAAGGCTGGGTACGTACCCGCAGAGGTAGTAAGCAAGTAAACTTCATCGCGCTTAATGACGGTTCTACAATAAATAATTTGCAGATTGTGGTAGATTTGGCAAACTTCGATGAAGAGATGCTGAAGGATATTACGACCGGTGCTTGTATAAGTGTAAACGGCGTGTTGACAGAGTCTGTAGGTTCCGGTCAAAATGCGGAGGTGCAAGCTTCTGAGATAGAAGTGCTGGGTACTTGTGATAATACTTACCCCTTGCAGAAGAAAGGACATTCTATGGAATTCCTTCGTGAAATAGCTCATTTACGTCCTCGTACAAATACATTTGGAGCTGTATTCCGTATTCGTCACAATATGGCAATTGCTATCCATCAGTTCTTTCATGAAAGAGGATTCTTCTATTTTCATACACCGATCATCACAGCTTCTGACTGTGAAGGTGCCGGACAAATGTTCCAGGTGACAACGAAGAACCTGTATGATTTGAAGAAAGATGAAGAGGGTGCTATCATTTATGACGATGACTTCTTTGGGAAACAAGCAAGTCTGACCGTTTCCGGTCAATTGGAAGGCGAATTGGCTGCAACAGCATTAG
This sequence comes from uncultured Bacteroides sp., assembly GCA_900555635.1. Classification (GTDB taxonomy): domain Bacteria; phylum Bacteroidota; class Bacteroidia; order Bacteroidales; family Bacteroidaceae; genus Bacteroides. The sequence goes on along the minus strand of USLU01000133.1, from coordinate 2,676 downwards.
GGGCTATCTATACTTTTGGTCCTACATTCCGTGCGGAAAACTCCAATACTCCCCGCCACTTGGCAGAGTTCTGGATGGTTGAGCCTGAGGTTGCATTCAACGATATCACCGATAACATGGATTTAGCGGAAGACTTCATTAAGTTCTGTGTACAATGGGCTTTGGATAACTGCGCCGATGACGTAAAGTTCCTCAACGATATGTTTGATAAAGGTTTGATAGAACGTTTGCAAGGTGTGTTGAAGGAAAGTTTTGTTCGTTTGTCTTATACAGATGGTATTAAGATATTGGAGGAAGCTGTGGCTAAAGGTCATAAGTTTGAATTCCCGGTATATTGGGGAGTTGACTTAGCTTCTGAGCACGAGCGTTATTTGGTAGAAGATCATTTCAAGCGTCCTGTTATCCTGACTGATTATCCGAAGGAGATCAAGGCGTTCTATATGAAGCAGAACGAAGATGGTAAAACCGTGCGTGCTATGGACGTACTGTTCCCGAAAATCGGTGAGATTATCGGCGGATCTGAACGTGAAGCAGATTATAATAAGCTGGTGACTCGTATTGAAGAACTTCAGATTCCTATGAAGGATATGTGGTGGTATCTTGATACCCGTAAGTTCGGTACTTGTCCTCATTCAGGTTTTGGATTAGGTTTTGAACGTTTATTGCTGTTTGTTACAGGTATGGCAAATATCCGTGACGTGATACCTTTCCCACGTACTCCACGTAACGCAGATTTTTGATAGAATTGATTAAGTAATCACCTAGATAAAGAAACCCGCATAAACTTTGTTTTGTGCGGGCTTTTTTTATGCACTAAATGTTATATTCTCGAAATAAATCTTTATATTTGTATCACATAGAATGCCCTAACATTAACCAAAATCATACGAATATGAAACGGAATTATTTCTTTACCATGCTAGCAGCTATGCTGTTGGTGGTAGCAGGGGCTAAAGCACAGGAAAGTGTTGGTTTTAAACCTGCAAAGTTAGAAGGGATTTGGCAGTTATGCCATTATGTGTCTGAAATACCGGATGTTCCCGGTACGTTAAAACCGAGCAATACTTTCAAAGTGCTGAGTGACGACGGCCGTATCGTCAATTTTACAATTATTCCTGGTTCTGACGCTATCATTACCGGCTATGGCTCTTATATGCAATTAACTGATAATTCTTATAAGGAAAGTATAGTAAAGAATATCCATCTGCCCATGTTAGATCATAAGGATAATATTCTGGAATTTGAAATGAGTGAGGATGGAGTAATGTACTTGAAGTATTATATTGCAAAAGATTTGGCGGGAAATGAACTGAATACTTGGTTTCATGAGACATGGAAACGGGTAATTATGCCTGCTAAGTTTCCCGAAGATATTATCAGGTAAACCTATTGAATAATATTTAGCAAAGTTATCTTTCGGAAGAGTTTCTGCCTTTCGAAAGATAACTTTTTTGTTGTATATCAGTCAAGTGGCTTCCTAAAAAAAAGAAGAAAACGTTTGCCAGTTATCAGAAAAACCGTACCTTTGCAAGCCGATTATTATCTCAAAAGGATAAGCATTTAATTCATAGCGAGTTAATCTTCCTTTGTCCGGGGTGATTAACTTGTGGTGATAATATTTTTTTAGTAGTAACATTTAAAAAACAATTAAGAGTGGATACTTTAAGTTACAAGACCATTTCTGCAAACAAAGCTACAGTGACTAAAGAATGGGTCATTGTTGACGCTACAGACCAAGTATTGGGTCGTTTGGGCGCAAAAGTTGCGAAACTGTTGAGAGGAAAGTATAAACCAAACTTTACCCCTCACGTAGATTGTGGCGATAATGTGATCATTATCAATGCCGACAAAGTAAAATTAACCGGTAACAAATGGAATGACAAGGTATATTTGTCATACACAGGTTATCCCGGCGGTCAGAGAGAAATCACTCCTGCTCGTTTGCAGGCAAAACCGAACGGTGATGACAGATTACTGAGAAAAGTAGTAAAGGGTATGTTGCCTAAGAACAAATTGGGCGCACAATTGCTGGGCAATATGTATGTATATGCCGGCAGCGAGCACAAACATGACGCTCAGAACCCGAAAATGATTGATATTAACGTACTTAAATAAGAGATAATGGAAGTAGTAAATGCATTAGGCAGACGTAAAAGTGCAATTGCACGTATTTTCGTAAGCGAAGGTACCGGAAAGATTACTATTAACAAGAGAGACCTCGCAGAGTACTTTCCATCAAGCATACTTCAGTTTGTTGTTAAACAACCGTTGAACAAGTTGGGTGTTGCTGAAAAGTACGATATTAAAGTAAACCTCTGCGGTGGTGGTTTCACAGGTCAGTCTCAGGCTTTGCGTTTGGCAATTGCCCGTGCTTTGGTGAAGATCAATGCAGAAGACAAAGCTGCTCTTCGTTCTGAAGGCTTCATGACTCGTGATCCTCGTTCTGTTGAACGTAAGAAACCGGGACAACCGAAAGCACGTCGTAGATTCCAGTTCAGTAAACGTTAAGAGTTGGAGACTGGTTGGGGCGGACAAGTTGCTTAATTCTCGACTTTCACCTCTCAACTCTCAGCTGAAAAGACGTTTAGTATCTAAACTACCGGGACTCTTGAATATATGCAGACTACCCGGCGGTTGGTTTAGAAAAAACAAAAAAAAAAAAAAAAGAATTTAAAA
>USLU01000132.1 GCA_900555635.1 uncultured Bacteroides sp. | reverse complement strand
ACGGGTGCAAAATTAATAATTTAAATTCAAATCTTACCACCCTCGGGGTGTTTCTTCCTACTTGTAGCCATCTTTTATCCGGTTTATGTTGAATGACTTTTCCTATTACACAAGTAATAAAGCCATTGTTAACAGATTTTTTGCAAATATAGAGGTATTTTTTCGCGCGACGTCTATTTAATGCATATTTTTGTTGACTGATATTAGACAAATGATGAAAAAGAAGCCAAATGTAAGATATTTAGCCCTAGGAGCAATCTTAATCCTGGTGTGGCTAACGCAATGGATTCCTGCTCTGGCAACGATCTATTCTCAAACAATCTATCCCTTTATCTCCTACGTCCTGTCGTTTTTTTCCGGTTTATTTCCTTTTGCCATAGGGGATTTATTTATTTTCCTTAGCATCACAGGCGTGATTGTTTATCCCTTTTATGCCCGTCTCCGCAAGAAGTTGCCTTGGAAGAAAATCTTATTGCGCGACGGAGAATACTTATTATGGATTTATGTATGGTTCTATCTGGCATGGGGACTGAACTACTCGCAGAAAAATTTCTATCAACGAACAGAAATCCCGTATACCGCCTATACTCCCGAGATTTTCCAAGAATTCGTAGATGATTATATTACTCAACTGAACCGTTCGTATACTCCTGTCAATAGTATCAATCAAGATTTGATACGAGAGGAAACTGTGCGAATCTATCATCAGTTAAGTGATAGTCTGGGCGTACATCGCCCTCCACACGAGCATCCGAGGGTAAAAACAATGTTATTCACTCCCTTCATTTCGATGGTAGGGGTAACGGGTAGCATGGGGCCTTTCTTCTGCGAGTTTACACTCAACGGAGATTTGCTTCCCGTTAATTATCCGGCCACTTATGCTCACGAACTAGCCCATTTATTAGGTATCACCAGCGAAGCGGAAGCTAATTTCTATGCTTATCAGGTTTGCACCCGTTCAGAAGCAATGGGAATCCGTTTTTCCGGATATTTTTCTATATTGGGACATGTATTGGGAAATGCGCAAAGATTACTTTCCGAAGAAGAATATACACAGCTTTTCAAACGTATCCGACCAGAAATCATTGAACTGGCAAAAGAGAATCAAGCGTATTGGGCAGCCAAATACAGTCCGGTGGTGGGAGCTGTACAGGAGTGGATATATGATCTTTATCTGAAAGGAAATAAGATAGAGAGCGGTCGGCAGAACTATTCGGAAGTGGTGGGTCTCCTGATTTCTTATCGGGAGTGGAAAAACAAATAAATTTAGATTGTGCCTTATTTTGGCACATCGCTTCACGATATTTGCAGCACTGATATAAAATGGATAAACTAATTTCTTTATGGCAAAAGATCTTTTTAATAGATATCTCTGGTTAGTAGATACAATCTATCGGGCTGGAACAATAACATTAGATGAAATTAACCGTAAATGGCTGCGGTGTGAAATGAGTAACGGAGAAGAAATTCCAAATAGAACTTTTCACAATCACCGGAAAGCCATTGAAGAACTATTCGACATAAATATAGAATGCGATAGACACAACGGATGCAATTATTATATAGAAAACACCGAAGAACTCAAAAAGGAAGGACTCAGAAAATGGTTGTTAAATATATTTGCAGTCAATACAGTCCTTAACGAAAGCCACAAATTAAGAGATAAAATACTACCGGAAGAATATCCTTCAGGAGAACAGTATTTGATACCAATCATTGAATCTATTGATAATCATAAAACATTGGAAATAACGTACCAAGGTCATTGGCAGGATAAATCATACACATTTCAAATTGAACCTTATTGTATAAAGGCCTTCAAACAACGTTGGTATGTGGCAGCAAGAAGTCCGTATTATGACAAAGTATTGATCTACTCCCTCGACCGAATACTCGAAATGGAACAAACAGACTTATCATTCGAGTATCCTCAAACCTTTAACCCTAAAGTCTACTTCGATAATAGTTTCGGGGTTATTGTTGATGAAGAATATGACGTAGAAAAAATCAGCATAAAAGTATATGGAAATCAATGCAAATACTTCCGTTCTCTCCCGCTGCATCATTCTCAGAAAGAAAGTGACACACACAGTAACTATTCCATTTTTACTTATAGATTACGCCCTACTTATGATTTCTGCCAAGCCATCTTATCACATGGAGATTTTGTAGAAGTATTGGAGCCTCAATGGTTCAGAATTCAAATTGGAGCAACTATTCAAAAAATGCATCAACTATATGAATAAATATCATCATAGGTGTATTGAAATAAGTATTCATTAGTAAATATTAAAGCAGTCCGGTCATATTTTCTGATAAGATTCTTTCAATTCTAAAAAATGTTTCTTAGTTTTGCGATGTACAACCATTAAAACAAGTAGTAAGAAACAGAGAACAAAGATTTTCAGACATATTGATTGAACGTTAAAACGTATTATCCCATTCGCTTAAATCTCGCAAATTTAAAATGAATCTCAAGGATAGTAGGTTAAAGTAGCGTTCACACCCGAGTAGGGCGTGGACTGCTTTTACCTTATTGAGATTCAGGCAATGCGAGAGCCTAAGCGAATAAATAAGGATAAAAGTTAGTTTACGCTCTTTTTTGTACCCATACATTAATTTCAAACTATATAAATATGGAAAAAGTATCATTACTAATGAAAGATTCCTCCGAAGGAGATTCCCAAAAAGAAACCATGATAGACTTTATTCTTTCATGGACCTTACGTAGATCTACGCAGCAATACAGTGAAGAAAAACCTGTCCTTTATCAATATTGTAGAAAGATTCTCGGCAAACTGATTGGTGTTGCAATGACAGACGACGTACAAGTCATCTCCGTCGAAACTTGGAAACAATGGAGATACATTGACCTATGGGCAAACATACGGATTACATGTAATGGAAAAGAAGACTTTCATGCTGTTTTGATTGAGAACAAAGCATATACACCGACTCACCATAATCAATTAGAAAGATACAAGGCCATTTTCGACCAAGTATGTGAAGAATATATGCCTGATGCTAAAAGGCATTATATACTAGTCACCGCCTTGGATGAAATACCGGATATACTGACAAACGAATGTAAAAAGAACGGATATACCCCATTCTGCTTAGGAGATTTAAATGATTATGAACAGCAAGATTCGGAAAGCGATTTGTTTAACGAGTTTTGGTTAAGATACTGGTAAATATGGAAAAGTTTCTATTAATATGCATATTCCTCTGTACAGGAGTGTGTAAGACAAGCGCACAAATAGTAGACTTATCGAAATTCGTTAAGGCAAAGAAAAACAAGACAGAAGTATTCTCTCAAAAATTACAAAATACGAGAGATTCACTTCTAAGAATCTGCAAAATACATAAATTAGAAGATTTCAAATATAAATTTCCAACTATTTACTTAGGTGAATCAATGGAAAGTTTAAAAGCCAAATCAAAAGAATTCGAGAAAATCAAAGTAGAAATAGAAAATGCTATTAGCAAGAAAGAGTTAGAGCAAAAAAGTGCAGACTCCATCCAAAAGGTCAATGATGCCGCAAGAATAGTACAAGAAAGAACAGCTGACTCTTTATATTTAATTCGGGCCGCCCAAACATGGGAATGGTTACATGATAAGAAAGGAAAATGGGAAACAATAGACCGTTCATATCCAAAAGAAGAGCATTACCAAGTAAATTCACTATTTCCCCAATATCAAGTAATAGACCAAAATGCCTATCTGAATGGGAAATTAGTAGGAGTATGCCATCCGGCTAAAAACAATAAAGACCATGACGAACAAGAACGTCATTTTCGCATTGACGTGATGACTTTTTTATGTCAACAAGATTTTCTGAATAACAAATATGAGATACAAAAAGAATCACCTAAAACCCAAGAATACATAAAACAGAAATTAGGACTTAAAAAACAACTGGAGCCGACTGACAGTCCTGTATATAAAGAGATGATAGCCAATGCAAGCAAACTCCGTATAGCACAAGAAAGGCTACGCAAAGGAGAAATTGATTTGAACACCTACAATAGAATTAAAACAAAATTGGGTGCCAAATTCACCGGAACGGTATATCAAGAAATGGCGGATAGTAACAGTCCGGAAATAAATGCAGGGAAAAGATATCTGGAACAATTACGTGCTGATAACAATCCATTAATCGGGGAATATAGCATTCAAAGAATAGATGGAACCAACTTCACCTATCAGTTCCGTAATAATGAAGGAAAAGAAACGTTTAGCGTGAAAGTTGCATTCTTTGTCAATGAGAAAAAAAATGTTTTATATACAATTTCTTCACTTCAAAAGAAATAAAATATTATGGAAAAAGAAATGAAAAAATGCCCTTATTGCGGAGAAGAGATTTTGGCTGTAGCCAAAAAATGCAAATACTGCGGTGAATGGTTGGAAGAAAAGCAAACGGTAACTAAGAAAATGGTTGCCTGCCCTGTTTGCGCCGAACAAATAGAAGAAGACAGTGTATCTTGTCCTTATTGCCATGAGTCGCTAACGCCTAAAGCAATACCTTTGTCACATCGCACCACGATAGCGAAAGAACAGCCGAAAACCACAAGCAGCGAGAACCAAGAACCCCCGCCGACCTCTTTCTTATCCCACAATTTCACTCGTGTCGTATGCAAGCAATATGCCGACTTTAGCGGAACGACCACAAGAAAGCAGTATTGGCTTTACATCCTGTTCTACAGCGCCATAGCTATTGCCGCATCATGCATAGACATCCTATTGGGAATCGACTTCCAACTATTTGGAGAAAGCCTCGGCTATGGTTGGCTATTCACAATCGTCTCGCTGGCTCTCACCATTCCTTCACTCGCCATCGGCATACGTCGCTTGCACGATATCGGGAAAAGCGGATGGTGGTTTCTGATTGTCCTCATTCCCTTAGTCGGTGGCTTTTGGCTGCTCTTCCTATTGTGCAAAAAAGGAAATACAGCTAACGCCTCCACTCCTCTGACCTCTACCGACAAGATTGTACTCAATGCGTCGATAATAGTTGTAACCTTTCTGGTTATACTCACCTATTTCAAATCTCCCAACCACTCCCCGATGTCCCAACTTCAATACAGCGATTGGGCTCTTGACGGAGACACCGCAGGAGTGGATACATTGGACAATATAGGTTACTCAGAAAGCAGGCAAAGCATCAATAGCGAAAACGATGCGGAAATAAAAAAACGCATTATACACGATTTCTCTTGCTATTATGCCATTTATACCTTCTGCTACAATATGCAACAAGCCATAACTAAAGGATACAAAGGAGAAGGTCTGCTAACCCTCACCGAAGAACTTGTAGAAAACGACGATTTGCTTGTCATCTCCAATACCGAATTTAAATGGTTATTGCAACAATTCGATTTCTCAAACTTCTCCCGACTATTACGGGCATACGCAAACAGTAACAGAAACTTCGGAGGTGATTTAGACGAATATAGCTTGGGGTGTATAGCGATAGAGTGTCTTAAAGAACACAAAGTTGTTTTCAACAACCAATGGTTTGAGATATTCGACAATTATCTGCCCCGTGACGAAGTGCAAATAGAAGAGTTTCATAATTTGGGAAATAAGGAATATCAGGTTGTATTCGATGGCTTTCACAACATATCTCCCAATTTCGTATATAACATCAGCTATGCCAACGGACTCAACATTATATCGCATTAAATTTTACCATCATGAAACATAACGACTTACTTACATCATTTACTCTATTATCTCTTCTGTGTATTTTCTGCACTTCATGCAACGATATGGAAATGGCAAAGAAAGCATGCGGCACATGGGAAAGCATCCGCATAGTTGAAGAAAACGGATGCAAAGAGAAAACCTATTATGAGTTTGGTCCTGTGAAAGGAGATACTTCCGGAGGAGACTTAAAAGAGACAACCTACTTCACCGAATGTGGAGAAGTTGAAGACGGACAAGAATATAATATGCAATGCAAAAGTATCATTGAAGGTACATGGAAGATAGAAGTCGGTGACATCTATTTCACTTACGACCTGTCGACTCTGAAAGTCACTTTTGAGGGGATTAGTTTCCCGGGCGCAGATAGATTTTCCGAATCTCTTGCACAAAGTTTTCAAGAAAACTATGGGCAATCACTCATTCAAGAATCAATAGAAGAATTGAAAGAACATCTCTATAATTGGTATTCAGAAAACGAAAACAACGAAGACTGTTACCAGAATGTGAATATTAAAGGAGACAATATGTCGTTCGATGCAACAGATGGAGTTATTAAACTGATAAGAATAAAATAAAACTTGAAACATGATAAACAATACCAAACAATGCCCTTTCTGTGGCGAAGAGATACAAGCAACTGCAAAGAAATGCAGGCACTGCGGAGAATGGTTGGAAGACTCAGTTTCCAATACAAAAAATCAAGCCACTACAGAAGTGTCCTTTCAAAGGGATTCAAATAATCATAAAACAGAAGTGAATCATTTAAAAACTCCCATTTCTGACTTTGTCCTAATCCTATTTTGGACAAGAGTCATTGCAACATTCATTTCAATGTCACATCAAAGTGGAGTATGCCACCTTACCAATCCACACAAATGGCTACAAATCATGCAGTGGGCAACCTATATTCCAGAATGGGTGGCTGACTTATTGTCTGGCTTGGTCGATATAATATTCGCTTACGCCTTATATATCGGGATGAAACAACAAACCAAACCCATGAGCGGCTTATTAATTACCAATATTATAATCACTGTAGTAGTATCTTTTTTGATTTTATGTATGGATTTAATCTCTATTGCAGACGAAGATTACATTGGAATACTTATCTCTCTTTTTGTTATATTAGGTATGCTTATTACATCAACCATAATTGGAGTCCAATTTATCCGACACTTCAACGGACTATTAAATAAATTAGGATGGGGAATGTTGGCATCTCTAATCATAGTTATATCTGCCGCCGCTCTAATATCAGAAGATGAATTTAGTATGACTAATACAATTATTTCTTTTATTGAGTTTTGGATAATCAGCTATATTCTATATATACAAGCGGAATTATTAACGGATTGAGCCAACTAAATCCCTCAAGAAGACATTTTCATTTGATTAGCCTTACCAATTGCACAACAAAAGTGCAGAAAACTATAATTTTCTGCACTTTTGTTGTGCAATTGACGTATATTTGCATATAAATATATACCAACCATGGACAGATTATACGAAAACTTCAATAAACTCCTTAAAGCTACAAGTACCGATTTCATCCGATACAAGTATACTGAAATAAACTGGGATAGCCATATGCTCGGACTTGTTGGACCACGCGGAGTAGGTAAAACCACCATGTTCCTTCAACATATCAAGCAGAACATGAATCCGAAAGACACATTGTATGTTTCAGCAGACAATATGTACTTTGCCGATAATTCCCTGATTGACCTAACAGACAAATTCAGCAAACGAGGTGGCAAGCACCTATTTATTGATGAAATACACAAATACCCTAACTGGTCTCGTGAATTGAAGCAGATATTCGATTCTTATCCTGATATGCAAGTTCTTTTCACCGGTTCCTCTATTTTGGATATTTATAAAGGAACGGCAGATTTAAGCAGACGTGCCCCCATCTATGAAATACAAGGGCTGTCTTTCAGAGAATATTTAAGTATGTTCCATCAAATTCATGTACCAGTCTACACATTAGAAGAGATACTGGAACATAAAGTTGAAATTCCGGGAATAGCACATCCACTTCCGCTATTCGCTGAATATATACAACACGGCTATTACCCGTTTAGCAAAGATATCACTTTTGAAATCGAGTTGAACCAAGTAATCAACCAGACTATGGAAAATGACATACCTCAATATGCTAATATGAATGTCTCCACAGGACGTAAATTGAAACAACTGTTGATGATTATTGCCAAAAGCGTTCCATTTAAGCCTGTCATGCAAAAACTTGCTGACATCATTGGAGTTAGTCGTAATTATTTAAGCGATTACTTACTTTATATCGAGAAAGCGGGGATGATAGCTCAAGTTCGCGATGACACAGGCGGGGTCAGAGGTCTGGGCAAAGTAGAAAAAATATATCTTGATAATACTAATCTCATTTATGCATTAGGAGGAGAAAATTCCAATATCGGTAATATCCGCGAAACATTTTTTTATAACCAAATGCGAGTTAAACAGGATATTATATCTTCCAAAATCTCAGATTTCCAAATAGGAGAAAGAACATTTGAAATAGGCGGAAAAAACAAAGGACAACAACAAATAACCGGAGCCAAAGAAGGATACATTGTAAAAGATGATATAGAAACCGGATACGGGAATATTATTCCACTTTGGAATTTCGGAATGAATTATTAATAATAGCCTTATAACAATTTTAATACAAAATATATTTATGTCACATACCAGACAAGAACAGATGGAAGCCTTCGGACGCTTCCTGGAC
>USLU01000131.1 GCA_900555635.1 uncultured Bacteroides sp. | reverse complement strand
ATTGCTTGTACAAATATTAGATTAGAAATTTTAATAGATCAATAATTATGGCAGGAGAAGTAAGACCTATCGCTATGGGCGTAGGTAAAATTAAATTCGGAACAGTCGGTGACGGTGTTCCAGGAGCGGACCTCAAAGATTTTCCTCTTCCGACAAAAGGAAGTGTTGCATTTAACTTTGCAGATCCCAAGGAAGTGAAGATTGAAGTAGAAGGTAGTGAAGAACCCCTTTATGTTGAGCTGGTGAAAGATACGACAGATTATGTTGAGTTCTCCATCCCTACTCCATCCAATGAAGTCCTTAAAGAACTGGCAGGCGGTGAAGTAGATACAACAGGAGGAAAAAACATTTGGAAAAAGCCTATTAACACTCCCTCTATTTCAAAAACGTTCCAGTGCGAGACATTGCCTAAAGACGGAAAGAAAGTGGTTTATACCATCGTTAATGGTAAAATTGCCTCAAAGATTTCACAGGCTCCGGGATCAGAGCAGGCAGAGTTGTTACTTGTTCGTGTATACATGCAGTCTGCTGTTACTGCAGAAGGCAAGAGACAGACCGCTTTCATGCGCGAAGTAGTCACTATTCCCGCGGGTGGAGAACCTGCAAATGGAGGTGCAGAATAAAAAGGCTTCCTGTATAGCTAAGTTGGTGAAAGCACTACATTGGTTATGTAGAGATCGGCGGTTCGAATCCGCCTGCAGGAACAAACTATTGAAGAATGGAGCCGAAAGTATTGAAGGTTAGTTGCAAATAACTGGAAGTATTGCCTGGAAGTACAACGGGATAGGCTCCTTGAGGAAATTATGAGTATAAAGAACTTATTTCAGCAAGAATCGGAATCCGTAACGGAGCAGCCTGTCAAGATTCCATTTGATTTTACTAACCGAGATTCTATTCCGAAAGGAAAGGATCCCGGTGATTGTATTGTAATAAAGCCTATCACTGTCCGGACATGGTTTAGAATTCGTCCACTTCTCCTTGAAATTGAAAAAGAAGATATTGATAAAATGATTGTTAAAGATGGTGAGCTGAATGCTGATTTTCCAGAATTGATGAATAAATATGGAGGACTACTTCTCGATGTCGTTTGCCTGGGCATTCATAACAAGCCAAGTGATCCGCCGGCATGGTTTAAAAACGCCCTCATTGACAATACGACATGGGAGGATATACGCATATTATTCAATGCAATCATATATCGCATAGGGTACCACCCTTTTTGTACCTCTATCACGATGCTTCGGAACGTGAGCCCGCTACGAGAGACGGAGATAATAGCCGCTCGGAAGAATCTGCAAAGCTGGAAGGATATAACCAAAGCAGATTCTTAGTTATTGCAAAGGAAGCTCTAGGATTAACGTTTAATCAAACGTTGGATAGTAGCTATGGATTAATAGAGATATTACTTCAGGAGTACTCATTTGTGATGAGACAGCGTAATAAGATGACTGACGAAGACGGAAATGTTGAAGGACGAGATTATGAGTGGGTAGAACTTCCGTCTTTTGATGACCCTAGTAAGACAGTCAGGATAAAGAAATATAACGATATTGCTGGAAAGGTCAAACGATAAGGTAATTTGCCATTGTGTTTATATATTAGGTTAACTGTTTTTTATTAAATTGGTTTAGAGTATGTTTTCTAGTCCCTTGTATCTGTGAAGATATGGGGGATTATTTTTTAATCTCCTGAAGCTTCTGATTGAGAGATGAATTATCCCGCTGTAGATTCTCAATCAATCTTTTCTGATAAGCGAGCATCCCTTCAATTCTTCCTTCATCCTTGCCCTTCTTGTAAGCAGCATTGATTTCTTCTTCTGTGTAGTTCCTTTTATTCGCTACAGATACGTTTTCATTTTCCTTGGTCATGGCGCTAATGAATAGTGATTTATATATTATAGAAAAAGGCTATCTCTCCCCTTTTATTCCGACCAAGGAACATAATCTTTCAAATGCTTTGGGACTATGTAGCAAAGGGAATTGATAGCCTTATATTGTATTTCTAGGCTTATCAACTCCCCAAAGCATTTATAAAAACTGTTCCTTGGTCTTAGAACACTGCAAAGATGCTTATTCTTCTTGAAATAGCCAAATTTTACCTCCTCTTTATATTTTAAGAATAAATGCTATATGGGTATTCAGAATAAAGATGGTGCGTTATATTTCGCTACAGGTATAGATAATTCAGGGTTATATTCCGGGCGTCAGGAAGCGATGGGAATCATAAAGGCAATGGCCGGTGAAATTACCGCTTTCGATGTATTCGGTGGGATCGGCATTAGTGCAGGTATCGCATTTGCCAGAGCTGCCAAAGGTGCATACGACTTTGAAAAACAGTTTCAACAAAGCATGAAAGAAGTTGCTACTCTTTCAAGCGGTATAAAGGGAAGTCTAACGGACTATATGAATCAGGTTATGGAGATAACCCGCGAGGTTCCAGTACTTGCGAATGATGCGGCTAAAGCACTATATCAGATTGTATCTGCCGGTCATGATGGAGCAGATGGTATGAAAGTTTTAGAAGTGTCTGCAAAAGCTGCTATTGGTGGCGTTACTGATACGGCAACGGCGGCCGACGGAATTACGACTCTTCTTAATGCCTATAAACTTGATGTTTCAGAAGCAGAAAAAATATCAGACCAATTATTTACGACTGTCAAACTTGGTAAGACATCATTTGGCGAATTAGGTAAGAGTATTGCGCAAGTTGCCCCCATTGCCGCCAGTTATGGCGTAGAAATAGACCAGGTGTTAGCTGCTGTAGCTACTCTTACCAAGCAAGGTACACCTACGGCGCAAGCAATGACACAGATACGCGCTTCCATTATTGCAGTATCCAAAGTGCTTGGTGATGGTGCTTTTGATACAAGAACTTATCAAGAAGCGTTAGCAGAGGTCGCTAGACAAGCAGGTGGTTCTGAATCAGAGCTTCGTAATTTAGTACCAGAAGTTGAGGCTGTTAATGCTGTTCTCGGATTAACCGGTATAAATGTCAAAGAAGCTGCTGGGCATCTGGAAGAAATGCAAAACGCAACAGGGGCGGCAGAGGCAGCCTTTAAAGAAATGGCTTCATCTGCCGAGAATCAGATGAAACTACTAGGCAATAATATAACGGCAGCCCTTCGCCCGTTAGGCGAGAATATTCTAAAAGAAGTATCTTCTATTGCTACTGCATTCAATAAAGCATTCGAAAATGGAGATGTACAGGAAGCAATGAAAACATTAGGAACATTAATTGTAACACTTACAAGTGCTTTTGTTGGTTATAAAGGCTCAATTATAGCAATAAATGCAATTAAGAAAATACATATTTCATTGCTTGAGATGGAAAAATATGAAATGCTTTTATACCGTAAAGCTGTTGAAGCTGGCACTGTGTCCGAAAACGTACTTACTGCTGCTCAAGTGAAACAGATGGCTACAAGAAAAGCTATGATTACAACAATAAAACTACATACAGCTTCGCTATTAAAGAATGCTGCGGCAATGCTAGCAAATCCTTATGTATTAGCAGCTGCTGCAGCTGCCGCTCTCGGATATGCTATTTATAAATATGCCACCCGTGCAACTGCCGCAGAAAAAGCACAAGACCGATTCAATAAAACAGTAAAAGAAAGCCAACAAAGAACTGAAGAGTATAAGAATAAGATTCAAGGTCTTGTATCTATTGCACGAAGTGATACGGCTGCCACTACGGAAAGATATAAGGCTCTATTTCAACTACAACGTTTAATGAAGTCTGTTTTTAAGGACATGGACTTGAAGAAGTTGAAAGACATGGATGACTTGGAGCTGACTAATAAAATAGCAGAAGCAGAAGCAAGAAGAAATGTTGTTATCGCTAAGACCAATTTAGTTATGGCGAAACAACGCTTACAAAAAATAGACAACCAAATCATCCTAACAAATAACAAAAACGGGTATACCGGTGCATTAAAAGAAGATAGAGAAGCTGTAGCTAAAGAAGTGGATTTGCTACAAGGTGAGGTTGACAGAGCTGTAAATATGCATTCTATATCCATTAAAGCCCAAGTACAGGCCAATAAAGAGGCTGCTATACAGAACAAAGCTTTTTGGACCAAACAAAAAGATGATGCGACAAAGGCATTGGATTCAATTGCTTCGTCGCAAAAGAAGTTGATGGATGCAGGGAACTTCAAAGGGATAGACTCTGCTGTGGTGAAATCCTATAAAGAAAACGCCAAGAAGTTAAAAGAAGCCGAAAAAGAGTTGGAAGTCTATGATTCATCTTCCAAAAAGGACGATAAGGCGCAAAAGCTCCGTGAAGAACAGGAGAAATATAAACTCCTGCTAGATAAGCAGGATAGAGAGCAGCAGCGTATGAAAGAGGATTCTGCAAATGAACTCGAACAACTTGAAATCAACAAGCTCAAAGAGAGTAGCGAAAAAGTCCTCAAGCAAAGGGAACTCAATCATAAACTAGAATTACAGGCTATCGAGCGTGAAGCTGAGGATAAGAAGTTAAAAGTGATTGAGGATGCCCGTTCTGCCTTTGAAGCTAATCCTGAAAATAAAAAGGAAATTTTCAATGCAGAAGAATATGTCAAGTCGGAGCCGGTAAAGAAACAGTTTGCCGCATTTGATAAAGTTGCTAATGAAAAAAAGGAAACTACAGATTTAAAGTACAACCGCGGAGACGATTTGTCTGATTTGCTAAATCAGTACCAGGACTATACGGACCAGCGTCTTGCGATTGAACGAAAATTCAACGAAGATATTGCCACCTTGCAGGAACAACGCAAACAGGCGGTAAAGAATGGAGATACAGAGCAGGTCGAACAGATTGACCGTTCCATTGCCCAGGCGACGAAAAACAAGGGAATGGAGTTAATGGGGTTAGATTATGATAAGCTAAAAGAATCTCCTGAATACGTTCGTGCATTTGAGAATCTGAAAGAAACGTCTTCTGAAACATTAAATTCCCTTCTTACACAATTAGAGAATGCTAAACAGACAGCAGCACAAGTTTTGTCCCCCGACCAGCTACGGGAATATACAAGCACCATTCAATCAATTATGGATGAGTTGGATAGTCGTAATCCATTTCAATCGCTATCTGATAAGAAGAAAGAACTAGCAGAAGCAGAGGAAGAGCTTGCTAATGCACAAAGAGAGCTCGAAAATGCTCGTGTACAAGCGGAAGCAGTACAAGGTGGCGCTAAGATTGAAAACGGTGTTAAGTCCTCTAAATTCAACGCCAAGACAGGTAAGATAGATTCCACCAAGACTTATTTATCCGAAGCGCAGGCCCTGGATAAGGTAAAAGATAAGACTGATAAATACAACAAATCCAAAGACAATGTAGTAAAAACGAGTGCTAAGGTTAAAAAGGCAGAGAAAGATGTTAAGAGTCAGATAGATGACCTTTTCAATTCAATGAATAATCTTGGCAACTCTATTGGTGGACAAGCTGGTGAAATTATATCCCTAATCAGTGATATCGGAAGTTTTACCATGTTTGCCATGGAAGGTATAAAAGCGGCTGCCGACACCTCTGCCAACGCTATTAGTACGGTTGAGAAGGCATCTGTTATTTTGGCTATTATTAGTGCTGCTGTTCAGGTTGCAACTAAAATTGCTAAATTATTTAAAGGTGAGAGTGATGAGGAAAAACGAAAGAAACAAATTGATTTTTACAATCAGATAATCTCTATTTATGATAAAATTATTGAAAAGCAAAAAGAAAGTATAAAATTTGGTTATGGATTTTCTTCGATAGAATCTGCTAAAAAGGCAATGGAAGACCTCAATAAGCAGACAGAGTATTATCGTAAAATAGCAGACACCTCTTCAACGATGGTTATAGGAGTCAAATCACTTCAATATATAAAAGCGATGAAAGAGCTTGGTGTTGATGTGAAAGAAGCTGTATTAGGAATAGCTACTACTGATGAATTATCCCAATTATCCGCAAAACAGCTAGAATATATTCGTAATAATTATAAAGACCTTTGGGCATCATTGAAGGACGAGCAACGTGATGCACTACAGGCAATTATAGACGCGGAGGAAAAAAGTAAGGAAATTGTAGACGAATGGAAAGAATCTATTACTGGTATATCATATGATAGCTTTTACACTGAATTTATCGACACTCTTTCTGATATGGATTCATCGGCCGAAGATATGGCTAACAATTTCGGTGATTATCTGAGAAAATCTATCCTTGCGGCTATGGTTGCCAAAGAATTTCAAAAAGATATTGATAATCTTTATGAAATGTGGGTAGCTGCTGGTGATGAAAAATCCGATGGAGGAATAGAAATTACAGTTGATGAAGCAAAAAAAATACAGCAAAAGCAGAAAGAGTTAGCTGAAGCTATGCTTAAACGAAGGGAAGAGATGGAAAAGGTGTACGGTTTTGATTCGTCAACATCTTCCCAAGAGTCTACAAAGAAAGGCTTTGCGGCAGCTTCTCAAGATTCAATAGATGAACTTAACGGGCGTTTCACAGCTTTGCAGATTGCAGGTGAAACCAGTAAAGAACAATTGGTAATTCAAACAGGAATTCAACAAATAATGGCGCAGAGACTTGAATTGATATACAACTTTAATTATTCCTCTATGACTGAAATGCGTGATATTATTTTTGATGTTATGGATATTCTTTCAGATATGAAGAAAGATACAGCTCATTTATATTTTATAAGAGAAAGCCTAAATAAAATAGAAAGTAATACAAAGGGATTAATATCACGATAATGAAAGGACATGCATACATAAATAAAAAAGATATTTTCACAACTTGGGGAGCTGTACTTGCTAAGGGTACCTATGAAGCTTTGTTGAAGCCTGCTCCTAATAAAGGATTAATTCAAAACAAGAGCCGGTTGGAACACGGAAAAGCTATTGTAATGAACAATAATGTATGCAAAACTGATGAGCGGGATATTTCTTTTTCTATATGGATTTGCGGAGACTCTCAAAAAGACTATCTGGAAAAATATAAGTCTTTTATCGATGAAATTACATCAGGAATAGTTATGCTAAATATTCCTATTCTTGGAGCAACCTTTAAACTGACATATTTAAGTTGCTCTAATTACGGGGATTATGGTCTGACTAAAGGTAAACTGACACTAAAAATGAATGAAGCCAATACTAAGGATCGATGATAGATATTAGAGACATACAAGGCAATCTTCGTTTCTCTACTCCAATCAACGAGGGTAGTAAACGTAAATTCTCACTCATGAAAGAGGACTATATTCTTTTGAAGTTTTCTCTTTCTGAACCTGTATATTTTAAGCTGGGTGATGGAATAGATAACGAACTGGGTATCTTTGAACTTATAGACTTATATAAGCCTACCTACAATACAACGACAGGTGCATACGACTACGAACTCCGCCTTGATGCTTATTACTGGAAATGGAAGAACAAGAAGTTTTTCTATACACCGGAAACCACCGGACGCGAAGCCGCATGGAATCTTACCGCTACCCTTGACACACATTTGAAAGTCTTTCTGGATAACCTGAAAGCACTCGGTTATAAGTTCAGAGAAGAAGAGTTTACATACGAAATTGACAATACGGTAGCGAACACCTCCAAGCTCGTTTCCTACGATAACGTAAATCTGATCGACGCTCTCACACAGATGGCGGAGGCTTGGGAGTGTGAATGGTGGATAGAGAATCATAAAATCTGTTTCGGACATTGTGAATACAGTTCCCCTGTTGATTTCAAAGCCGGTGATTTGACTGACACAGAAAATGTGAATGTCAACAGCATGACACGCAGCGACAGCCAGACCACTTATGCGACCCGTATCTACGCTTTCGGTTCCACCCGTAACATTCCTTCCAGTTACCGGAAGAATCTTATTTTTGATGTCAAGCAGGTCAATGGCAGTGAAATATCTGATACAGCAAGACCTCTTGATATAAAGTATTTTCCTAGCCGGGTGGTTCATAAGGAGGAATATCCGGTAAATGAGGGCATAGGTAGTGGTGCTTTTACCACATCATATACAGAATGGATGCATGACACTGATATTGTAGCTTCGTTGCCTGCAGGAGATTATAAGGTTTCATCAGGAGATGGTATATCAATTAATGTATCTACGGTTATTCCTTCAATCGGAGCGGGGCGTTCTTTTCTTCCTGCCGGTGATTATGTATTGAAGGCCTCTTATATCTATAAAGTATCCGGCGTAACTAAAGAAGTTCCTATAGGTAACCAAACGGTTACCTTATCCCAAGACCAGCAATATGAAGTTTCTGTTACCTTTGCTGTTGCTTCTTCTTTGCAGATTGAAGGGAATGCTACTGATTTAAAGATCAGGATATACACACATGTTCCATCTCGTGAGTCCTCTATTCTGAACGATTCCTTCTCGGCTTATGTCTCATACGATATAACTCTGTTCAAAGGATCATCTGCAGATGCTACAGTAACCTTTCTTTCCGGCGTAAATTCAGGTAAGACATTCTCTTGTGTATATAATCCGGACCATTTAATAGGTGATTCGGCTAATGTTATACAATTACCGAGTGGGGTTACGGCTTCTTTTGGTGACAGATATACGATTGACAACATCATTAAGGGTAAAGTCCCCGCT
>USLU01000130.1 GCA_900555635.1 uncultured Bacteroides sp. | reverse complement strand
TGTGTAAAAGCCTGGTAGGAGCCGTTGCGTAGTTCTTTTATGCACTGTATTTCGTCTATTTTCATCCTTTCTGCAATAGAAGTAGGTCGGGCAAATGTACTGAAATAATTTAGAAATCAACAAATCTATGTGAATAAATAAAGAGAAACCGATGTCCGGTAGTTGGCAGATGAATTTTATTTTGCAATCATATTACAATCATATATTGAGCTTTATTGTGCCGTCTCTTGCTTTCCGCTAATTAATTTTGTATCTTTACTGTTTTTTACCCTTGTAAAGACAGGTGGTCACCTTATGCAGTGATAAATATCACCTTATAAGGTGACATTAGGCTGTTTACAAAGTGACTATTGTCCCGTTACAACCGGACAACTACCCGAGTGCATAAACAATGATAAATCTCTGCACTGAAAATCTTTATTCTCTGCACTGAAAAGTCTTAAATATAACAATAAGATTATGGCCTTTTACAATTTAAAGAAGAAGCCTGCCTTGACTACTAAGGAAGGAGAAACGGAAACAATGTATGCCGACATTGTCTACAGTGGAACGATTCCGGCAGAACGATTGATCCGTGGCGTTGCTAAGAGAACCGGATTTAAGGAAGGAGTGATAGAAGGTATCCTGATGGAACTGAAAGACGATGTATTGCAATATCTGGGTGAAGGATACCGCGTCGAATTGGGAGAGTTCGGTTTCTTTTCAGCCAAAGTGAAAGCTTCCCGATTGGTAGCAAATAAGAATGATATTCGTTCTGAATCCGTAGCTTTCAACGGGGTGAATTTCCGTGCTTCCAAGAGTATGCGTGTAGGTATTCGCGGAG
Source organism: uncultured Bacteroides sp. (assembly GCA_900555635.1). Taxonomy (GTDB): domain Bacteria; phylum Bacteroidota; class Bacteroidia; order Bacteroidales; family Bacteroidaceae; genus Bacteroides. Next base: position 7,803 of record USLU01000130.1, on the reverse strand, counting down.
ATTTGGAGCGTAGAAAGTGTGTCGATTTCAACACTTCGCGTAAGTGGGGCAGAGACAATCTGAAGAAACTCGTCCTGCAATATATCGGAGAGCATGGCTTCATCACAAGAGCCACTTATACGCAACTTACAGGACGCCTGAAGAATACTGCATTGGACGATCTTAAATCTTTTGCAGCCGAAGGCATTATCAAACGAGAGGGACGGGGTAATCAGATGCATTTCATTGCACCGCCACGAAAGGAACCGGATGGCGAGTAGTGAAATCTAACGGAATATCGATGGAAACCTTTGCCGTACAAGATTGGAGATTGGGAACAGAACAGAGAAATGAAGAGGTAGTATCTGCCCGAATGGATTGAATCAGTGCAAAATGTGGTATAAGTATGATGTATGGCTAAAAAAATACAGTAGCTTTGGCTGTGAATACAGGTAAAACGGTGATGAGGTGTCTATGAAACAGCCTTACAGTGGATTTCTCGTCCGAATGTTGTTTGACCGATAACACAACTATAATATGTTGGATATCATATACTACTTCAATATCTTCGGTTGTCTGACGATGGGGATGGCTCTACTGTTGATTCAAACAGCCCCACAGCTGATAAACCCGCACTACCGCAATGCCAAACGATTCCTGGGTATTGCATCGATTATCGTGGCTCTGTGCAATGCGCTTATCCTTTACAACAGGGTGCAGGAGAGCGTTGCCGAGATATTTGCAATGCCTGTGCTCGTTGCGGCACAGTTGCAGGCGGCGCTTTTTACTTTTATTGTGCTGATACTTTTTCATTCACCATACGTTTGCCGGCGAAATATTTTGCGACACCTCTGCCCGACATTGTTTTTTGTGGGACTCTATCTATTAACGATACTTCTATTTCCTGATGTGAGGATCTATTCGGTGGATGAGTATATAGCGAATATCACGAATCCGGTTCTTTTGTTAAGAACTGTATTTGCGGCTACTTATCTGACGCAGATCGTGATTTACGTCCGTTTATTCCGGCGTGAGCAACGGAATTATATGGCCAAGATTGAGAACTATTTCTCCGACACCGACAAATATGAATTCCGGTGGGCTTCGAGACTGTTCTACGAGGCTGCCTGTATCGGCATTGCCGTTCTGGTGTTCAGTATATTCCCTGCCCCATTATTCGACGGAATAATTACGGTGGTGGTTACAGTGTACTACTTTAACTTTGGAGTGAGGTATATCAACTACCAATACAAACTTTACTATGAGGCTTTGCCCGCGATAGAGGAGAAGGAAGAATCGCAGCCGACAAAGGAGAGTGAAGGAGACAGGGAACTGGAAGATGAAATGGCAAAACTATTATTGTATCTCCAGCAGGGTGTTGTGCTGGGCGACTATGCCGAGGCTCTGCATATCCCGGAACGGAAACTATCTGTATTCATCAATTCGACTTACGGGGTGAGTTTCAAACGTTGGGTGAACAATAAACGGGTAGAATACGCCACAGAGCAAATGGCGAAACATCCGGATTATACAATGGAGAGAATTGCCGAGCTTTCGGGTTTTGCCCACAAAAGCCATTTCTGTAAAATCTTCCGGGAGATAACAGGGGGATCTTTTACCGAGTACAAAAATAGATAACACCTCCAAGCTGTTGTATATTGGGTGATACAGCTTGTTTAAACATACAATAAACCCACAAAAAAACACTTGTGTTGCACGTTTCGATGTCAGATATGCGTAAACGTGCACCAATCATCCAAAATTTTCATTATATTTTTGCTGCGTAGGGCATAAACCGCTCTGCGCTTTTTTGTTTTCCCATGAATATTAATCAAATATAAAACAACATGAAAAAGATTTTTTCTTTGTTAGTGCTATGTGCAACAGTAGTCTTTGCTTCGTGCAGCAAGGACGATCCGGTAACGGAGCCCGTGCCGGAAGGTATCACCGTCACCACCTACGAAGCCCTGCTCACCGCCCTGCAGACGGGCGGCACCTCGGCCGACGCCCCTACACTCATCACGCTGGGCGGCGACATCACGATACCCGCGGGAGGTGACAACAACAACCCTCCCATAAACGGCAGCGGCCACTTCAAGATAGACGGCGGCGGCCACACCCTCACCTGGGAAGGGGAAGGCAACAACTTCCACTTCCTCGGCAATTCCAGCCCCGACGCCGATGCCGTTTATATCGAACTCACCAATATCAATCTGGTCCGACAAGGTATGAACTCCGCGGTAGGTGTTTACAACGGCAGGATTACGCTGGGCAAAGACGTGGCATTGAACGGGCAATATGAAACCATGATTGTGGCTGTCGGCGAGGAAGCGGCATTGGAACTGGGTGACGGCTGCGAATTGTCTTGCACGGCAGTCAGCGGTTCGTGCTGTGTAAGCGTCTGGTATGGCGCCACCCTCGTGCTGAACGGGGGAAAGACCGCTGCCGGGGCTTACATAGACCTATACAGCATTTATAACCCGACCGTTTCCCATCCCCTTATCTCCGTTCCGAAAGCCCTCACGGGTGATGTGCATCTCCTTTTCACCACGACCGGTGTAACCTCCATCGCCCAAGGTGCCGGCGGTTACCAACTGACGCAGGCGGACTGCGACCGTCTGAAAGTGGATCCGGAGTCAATGGTCAGCCTCTATGGAGAGCCGCATCAGAAGTACGACGACAACTTCGAGCTTTACCTCGACCCGGCGGCGGAACATCAAATCAAGCTGCGCCTGAAGAATTTCACACCCCCCACTTCCGGCAACATCGACATGACCTCCATGACTGCCGACGAAGCGCAGCTAACCATCCTTGCCGCCCTCGCCGCAGGCTTCACCGAAATCAAGCTGACGGGCGAACTTTCCAAAACAGGAATTGGCGGTAACTGGGGTACGTTTATCAATAATAAAAAAATCACGAAATGCGACCTCACCGGAGTGACGGACTGGGGTAGAAAGCCAACTCTACCCGATGTCGCCTTTGCGAATTGCACCGCCTTGCAGGAGGTGACGCTGCCCGATGATATGAAGGTAATCGGAGGTAGTGCTTTTTCAGGTTGCACTGCGCTGACTACGGTGAATCTTTCGCAGGTTACTTGGATTAATCTAAACGCATTCTGGGGATGCACTTCATTGGAGACGCTCGCTTTGGATAATGTGACTGCGATAGGCCAGGAGGCTTTCTACGGATGCACGGGCCTCGAAACGCTCAAAATACCGAAGTGTACCGAGTTCGGCACTTATATCGTAACGGGCTGCCGCAGCCTCACCCGGATAGAAGCCACCGCAGCCGGAAATTTCGTTGACATAAGTGATGGTCGCAGCAGTATAGAGCGCACCGCCGTTTTTCACAACAGAGACAGTCATTACGGAGATAGCGCATTCAATCCCGCCAAGTGCGACCTCGTGCTGAACGCCGATAAGAAGCAGGGTGGCAATGCCACCCCCAAAGTCTTCAGCGGCAACGAATGGCTTGTGGTGCCCAACGGCCAATTCATGAGATGGAATAGCATCACCTTTGCGCAGCAGTAATCCGCGCCTTTCCCGAAGTTGAACTTCGAGGCGGTCTGATTTATTTTTTGAAATCCAATTTTATGCCTGATGCGGTAGACGGCATATGTTGTCGTAAAAAGATTATATCTTAATTAGTAGTCGATTAAAAACGCTCTGCCATCGGCAGATTACAAAATATATCTCCGCCCAACTTACAAAAAGGGTCTCTACTGTCAAATTGCAGGGATCCTTTTGCTTTATACAATTTACTCCGCATGACTTAGGAAAGCTGTCCTCTGTCAAAAGGAAGATTATCGAATAACGGAGTTTTTTTTACTGTCGAATTGTATAAAAACCGGTCGTGAGTTTTTTTCCTGAGAGAATTTTGTTACTTTTGTATTCGAGAGTTATTTGAAGATACAACACCGCAAATTGCTGAAATACGCCCAGTTGCTAACTTGTTATCTCTCAATTCCCCAAATTATGCAAAGTGTTTATTCTTCAATTGGTTATCTTAACCGCGAATAATCTAAAATAAAAAAACGATGTTTCAGAAACTTGTAGCTATAGAGCCGGTCAGTCTGGTTCCGTCGGCCGAAAAAGCGTTGTATTCATTTGCCGGTCAGGTGGTGATGTATCCTGACATACCCGTGAATGATGATGAAATCATTGCCCGTATCGGAGATGCTGATGCGGTGCTTTTGAGTTATACCTCCCGTATCAACCGGTATGTACTCGAGTGTTGTCCGAATGTGAAATACATTGGAATGTGTTGTTCACTCTATTCTCCCGAAAGTGCCAATGTCGATATTCGCTATGCTAATGAACGGGGTATCACGGTGACAGGTATTCGGGATTATGGTGACGAGGGAGTAGTGGAATATGTAGTCAGTGAGTTGGTGCGCTGTTTGCACGGCTTTGGGCAGGAATCGTGGGAGGAGTTGCCTCGTGAGATCACCGGATTGAAAGTCGGAATAGTCGGACTGGGTAAGTCTGGCGGCATGATAGCGGATGCCTTGAAATTTTTTGGTGCTGATATTTCATATTATGCCCGCAGTGAGAAAGAAGTGGCTACTGCCAAAGGATATCGCTTTTTGCCATTGAGGGAACTCCTGGCAGAGAGTGAAGTCATTTGTTGTTGCCTTAATAAAAATACGATTCTGTTGCACGAAGAGGAATTTAAGCAGATGGGTAACCGGAAGATCTTATTCAATACCGGTTTGTCGCCGGCATGGGATGAGGCTGCTTTTACTGAATGGCTGGAAGGTGATAACCTTTGTTTTTGTGACACGATAGGCGCGTTGGGGGGTGAGCAACTGCTCAATCATCCGCATGTACGTTGTATGCAGGTGTCTACTGGCCGCACGCGTCAGGCGTTTGACCGCCTGAGCGCAAAAGTGTTGGCCAATCTGTCAGAATACAATGGGTGATGCGATATTAATCAGGGTGCTCACTACTGACCACCCTGCAATATCCGATGTGGCACTATAAATGTCTACTACGGCATGCACCTGGTCATTTTTGATTTCTACTCTTTGCGTATCTCCCACAAATCCGGGAGTAGACTGTATGGATACCTGCATGTTCTCCGGACCGACAGAAGCTCGTGAGGCGGCAACTGTAACATTCACTTTGGTTGGAAAGAGGCGAATAGCTTCCGCAGCACTACCGGAGAAAACAGTACGTTGCTCCGTTTGCAAAGAATCATCATAAACGGGAGTTCCTTTGAGTCCATTAGGACCTTTTTCATTGAAGAAGCGAGCCGTCGTATTTCCCATCAGAGAGGCAGTTCTTAAAACATCGAATCCACCGGTAGCTCCGGATGCGATATAGATTCGTGTACCATTTGCCTTGGCGGTTTCTGCCACTTCCCGATAGAATGTCTCGTCTGCCAAAGCACCGATAGACAAGGTAATGACAGAGGTTCCGTTTCTCAATGCCGGCAAAGCCAATTCCCGCATAGCGGCAGGAGAGGCCGATTCTACCAGATAATCTGGTTTTAATGCCAATAACTCTTCCAATTTGGCACAAGCAATGCAAGGCTTGCCATGTTGCTGCATTTTATTTACGATGTGCGCTGCTTTTGACGCCGTACGCGAATAGACACCTACCAGATTATAATCTGGTAATAAGCCTTTGACAACTGCATCCGCAACGATTTCTGCAAGTCGTCCACATCCTACAATGACTAATTTTTTCATGCAACAAAGATAATACTTTTATTGGTAAGAGCTTCGGTTGGTAATATGGTATTTATTTTCATCAGGTATGTATCCGGGGGTTGTTCCTTTAATTTATGAACTATTTGTAATAAGATTACGAAGATTTTCTCTACATTTGTCTTTATTAATCTTGTAATCTTCTATTAAAGTTTAATACTCCGATGAAAAAAAAGTACCTGATATTTCTTTTACTTCTCTCTTTTCCATTATATACCTGGGCCGATAAGACCTTGGACTCACTGTTGAATGTGCTTGATTTGACGATTCAAGAACATGAGACTTATGTCGCTCAACGTGAATCACGTATCAAGCACCTTAAAGAACTGACGCACGGAATAGAACCTAATTCCGCGGAACAGTACAATCTGAACAGTCAGATATACAAAGAATATAAAGCCTTTATCTGCGACTCTGCAATCCACTATTTGAATGAAAATATCCGGATTGCAGAGCGCTTGCGTGATACGGACCGGAAGATAGAAAGTCAGTTGCAGCTTTCGCTATTATTATCATCAACTGGAATGTATAAAGAGTCTCTTGATGTGCTGGAATCGGTAGATCGTCGGAAAATCATTCCTCGTTTAATAGCCGATTATTACACCTGCTTTGACCATGTGTATGGCGAGTTGGGCGTTTATACACAGGATAAAACCTTTTCGGGACGTTATTGGAGTATTTCACAGGCATATAGAGATTCATTATATGCTATATTGCCTCCGGAATCGGAAGAATACCTGCTGATGCGTGAAGCATCATTTCGCGATCAACGCCAGTATGAGGATGCCCTGAAAGTGAATGATCTCCGGTTGACGAAAATAGAACCATATACTCCCCAATATGCGATGGCTACTTATCATCGTTCTTTGATTTACAAGTACAGTAATGATAGTCTGGGAGAGAAACGGAATCTTTGTCTTTCTGCTATATCGGATATTCGTTCTGCCATTAAGGACCATGCTTCGTTGTGGATGCTTGCCCAGCTACTTTACGAAGATGGTGATATGGAACGTGCGTACCAATATATGCGCTTTTCGTGGAATGCGACCAAGTTCTACAATGCCCGTCTGCGTAGTTGGCAGAGTGCTGACGTGCTTTCATTGATTGATAAAACCTATCAGGCAATGATTGAAAAGCAGAACGACCGTCTTCAACAGAACCTGCTGCTTATCACTGCACTATTGGTGTTGTTGATTGTAGCTTTGGGATATATCTACCGTCAGATGAAAAAGCTGGCAGATGCAAGAAATCATCTTCAGGTAGCTAATAAGCAGTTAAACGGATTGAATGAGGAGTTGAGGCAAATGAATAGTTGCTTGTCTTCTACCAATATCGAACTCTCGGAGTCCAATCAGATCAAGGAAGAGTATATTGCCCGTTTCATCAAGTTGTGTTCTACTTATATCAACCGTTTAGACGCTTACCGGCGGATGGTGAATAAGAAAGTGTCTGCCGGACAAATTGCGGAGTTATTAAAGATAACGCGTTCCCAAGATGCTCTTGACGAAGAACTGGAAGAATTGTATGCTAACTTTGATACAGCCTTTTTGCATCTCTTCCCTAACTTTGTGGGAAAATTCAATGACTTATTACAGGAAAATGAACAGATTTTACCGAAGAAAGGCGAGTTATTGAATACTGAACTGCGCATCTTTGCTTTGATACGTCTGGGTATTGAAGACAGTTCACAAATTGCGGAGTTTCTTCGTTATTCGGTGAATACAATTTATAATTATCGGGCGAAAGTAAGGAATAAAGCCCGTGGATCGAGAGAGGATTTTGACGATTTAGTGCGAAAAATTCGCTAATTCGGACTGTAAATCAACCACTTTTTTAGGTATACGTTTTGAATGTAAATGGGTGAAAATAAGTGGATTATCGTTTTGTATGATCCACTTATTGCCCCCTCCTTGTTAGCTCACTTTAATTTCTTTATACTTTTGACCTGTGCTTCGAAAGTAATGAGAGTAGCCCATTGCTGACGAGCGTCTTATTATTAACTTTAAAACTTAGTACGCATGAAAAAAAACAGGCGAAAAATCCTTTCGGGGAGTCGCAAGATTTTCTTTGCTATCTTGGCAATGTTTTTATCTTTGAGTGCATCCGCACAGCAA
>USLU01000129.1 GCA_900555635.1 uncultured Bacteroides sp. | reverse complement strand
AGGTCATTGTATGCTATGCCGTCAGTTTCTGACGTATTAAGTTCATATTCTTTTTCACGAGTCCGATAATACGGTTATGGTACTCGGTATTACTATTGCAGGCTCCACGGGACTGAACAATACTGAATGTCTTTAAATTGACCTCTACGGTCTCAATATGTTTCTTGCCGATTCGAGCAGAAAGAATGAGTGAATCCTTTTCTTTATAATATTTATTTGTAAAGACGCAATGGTGCATGATTTTACCTTCTTGTTGAAACTCTTCAAGACTTTTGAGCGGTACTACGACTATTTTACCATCAGACATTTTTAGGTCAAAGAACTTCGATTTTTCTTTGATATAATTCTCTGCATCCTTCTTGAGTTTAAGCAATTGTTGCATTTCTTTAGCCTTGCGTTCTTTTTCATCATCACGTTTCTTTCTCGCCACATACAAGTCATGGGCTTTTTTTAGATTTTTAGGACAAACGTAATGGGCGTTATGCAGATCCTTACGATAATGTTCAAGTAGTTTCAGGTAATCGAACCACATTGAAACATCTTTAATCCGATATTTATTACGAAGACAAATTTTTATAGACGGCCAATACATATCAATCTTGTAACGGTGTCCCTCGAAATGATCTATTAATTCATAACGTCTTGCCTTTAGAAGTGTTTCAGCTTTGGGAGAATGTGGAATTATATTGGTAGCAGTAAGAAATGACATACCGCGTAATTTACAATCTATACCCATTTGAATATACTTAGGTCTAAAGACGGAGGCTGGATGATAGCGTTCACAATAAACATCATTACTACAACTGTAATAATATGATCCAACAACTTTATTACGTATCTCCAAATCTCCACACCATCCACAATGTCCCGTATTGTTAGCACGAGCTACTACCTCCCGGTTGCCATCATCTTTTATCCAATGTTGCAGTATCTCACGAATAAAATAACGAGGATTCGCTTCTGCCTGACAGTAAGCAATCAATTCAAAGCTTCGGATAACTTGGAATTCTTCACAAATTTCCGCTTTGGCAATAAACATCGATTGTTTGTCTGTACGCTTCCTTGACTGTTCTATCTTCAAGGATGCACCACAATGAGGACAAATAGCACGCTTACGTTTTACAAGTTCTGGAGAGAAGCGCTGCCCGCACTCCATACATATAGCACGTGACTTGGTTGCATATCCTATATGTTTTAAACAATCGCTTTTAGCCCAGTCAATCATCATATTCTCAATATTAGGCAGCTGGCTACTTAAACCTGCTACTCTAAGCTGTAATTTCGTTCTTGGCTTCATAAGTCTTCAAATAATAAAAATTGTCCGGAAGGTATTTGCTTTTTCATCCCTTTACGCTTATTAGGGGCAGAAGCAGGCTTTTTAATTTCTGGTTGTTCTGTAGATGCTTCTTTTTTCACATTTCCAGCTGATACCTTATAATTGGTTTGCTTACTAACTTTGATATCATCTTCATCGTAGTAATGAACTGCAAGCCCGAATACTTCATCGTCAGACATGAATACAGCGTTCCCACCGCGTTTTTTTGCCTGACTTATGATATAGTCGTAGCATTCATCTATTTTCTTATTTGGCTTTGCATAGGAGGTAGCAAAGAGAGGGTCACGCTTTGCTCGCTCTTCTAAATATGATTGAATAACCTGTTTAGGTGATTGATATTCTTTTCCCATAGCATTAATAATTAATTAATAAAGGCATTAATAGATAAGTCAAGCTACGAACTTCTTCATCGCAGCGGGTAAAGATTGAGGCTTTTGATGGATCACTCATGCTGATAGTAATATCTTCCGAAGGAATGTTATTTATCATTTCTATTAAGAAGCTGCTCTTAAAACCAATTTCAATATTACAGCCTGACTGCAGGGTGATCGTTTCTTCTGCTGATTTAGAAAAGTCTAAATCATGAGCTTCAATTTTAAGAGAAGTAGAATCAAACTTGAGTACCACCAAGGATGAGGATTCGGAACAGAAGACAGATACACGCTTTAGAGCTGACACAATATCAGCTTTCTTTAATACAGCACGATTTGGTTGCTTTTGAGGAATAACAGCGCGATAGTTAGGATACCGGCCTTCGATCATACGGCAGATTAACCGGTATGAATCAAACTCAAATAAAATATTAGTCTGATTTACCGATATCTCTACTTCCATGCAATCTTCCGGAACAATGTTAGAAAGTACTTTAGCAAACTTGCTCGGCAGGATAAAGGCCGCCCGTTCCTTGCGCGTATAAGCAGATGGATTCTCAATCATTGCTAGGCGGGTACCATCTGTTGCGACAAATGACATTGAATCTAAACCGATATCAAAATAGACACCATTCAGTACCGGACGGAGTTCATCATTGGCACTACAGATCAAAACTTGCCTTATTCCGTATAATAAATCATTGCCTGATACAAGAAATGGGCTGGCGGTATCATCCGTACTCATAGATGGGTATTGATCTCCTTTCTCAATAGGTATTGAGAACTTACCGTTTGCATACTTGACAATCAATTCCTTTTCAAGGATGGATATAATCAAAGGTTGTTCGGGAATTTCTTTTAGTCCGTCAAGTAATGTTTTTGCATTAGCCATGAAAGTGTAATTGGTGAAGTCTGCGGTACCATCTATGTTTGTAGAGATGCGTCCACCTTCTTCACCTGCGGTTACTAGAATGACTCCAAATTCATCTATAACAAACAAAAAGTTGTCATAGGCAGGTAATGAGTTTTTAGGCTGTATAATTCGCCCGACTGATTTTAGCTTATCTGATAAAGCTGTTTTTGATACTGTAATTTCCATGCGTCATTGTTTTTTGGCGCATAACATAAAGAGGAGATAGGTTTCAGTAATTAAAAGCTATTAAATTGTATAGGAACAACAAAAGCCGGATAAAATCATTGTTTTATCCAGCTCAACACCATTATGTTTGCAAATATAGAGAGAGTTTTTGTATTTGCAAACGTTTCACTCTTTTTTTTCTTCTTTTTTTTGCAATAAATCCAATACAGCGCGATTTGCCTTGTCGCAAATACTATAATCTATATCAATGTAAATATCAGCCATTTTATAGTCATTGTTCACATGGCCAAGACAGAAGTCGATGTCAGCTTTTGGTACTCCGGCTTTATTTCTTGCTAAACTAGCCCATGTGTGGCGCGCCCAATTAGTAGTAACTTTAAAATCAATCTCTAAATTTAAGCAAATGTCTTTCAGCCCACTATTGATTGCACGCATGAAATTGTTCAAGCTGCAATAGTTAGTATGAAAGTAGGAGAGGAAATACCCTTCTGTATATTTATCAAGAAGTGTGCGAAGTTCCGGTTCGATCTTTACGGAAAGTGGTACCTGTTCGTGATTCTTATCCGTATTCGTTTTTGAACGTGTGTACTCTAATCTTCCACGACGTTCGCACGAAATACTATAAAGGTCGTTGATGTTGACCCCCATCATGTAAAACATCATCATAAATACGTCTCGTGCCATATTAGTTCGTCTTTTATCGGACTGGAAATCTCGAATTCTTAATAAGGTATTGATGTCTATATTCTTTCTTTTTCTTCGATACTCCGGAATCTCTGCCTTTTTAAACGGATCACCAGGTATTCTTATGATATCGAAGTCCTCGTTGTTATAATAGAGTTTGGCTTTGTTGTATAATGCTCTTAAACCTCTAAGATAATGGCTTATTGTGCCAGGTTCTAGCGGAATACCTGCTGGGCCTGATTGATACAGGTCTTTTATCATCTTATTTAGTAGGAATGAGGTGATTAACTTAATATCTATCTTTTTCCTTTTCGTGTACCAGCATAGAGTATCGATAGAAGAGCTGTACCATTCGGCTGTTTTCTTCTTTTTCGTCTGAATTACTATGTTTTGAGCGAATTCTACGAAGTCTATAAATTCAGCATCAGGAGCGAGAGATTTTTCTATTTCCTCCTTGAGATCCATGCAAGACATGAATTGTGTTCTATCTTGCCCCAATTTTAAATATTCTCTCCGGATCTTCTGGATATACGCATTTATTTCGTATTCTATCATTTCTCCGTTTGTCACTCCCGATAAGATTCTTCCGGATTCGTCCATGTTTTCAGGGCGGATATAATAAGCGGTAGATATATACTGTGACTCTCTATTATGATATATTCTAATCTTTATATTAGATGTTCCATCTAGTTTTATGTGTCTTCCAGTTTGGAAAACAACTGCTTTAAATGTTGCCATATACTGTTTTAATGTTTTTTAAAGGTTTAAAAATGCATTAAACAGCTTGAATCGGGGTTATTTGATAGGAAATTGCTTTAATTTCCCCTAAACGAATGTAAATAGAGAAACTTGTTCAAAGATAGTTCAAAGAAATACCCTCTTTATTTGCCCTAAAACGGGGTATAATTGTGTCTAATTTACATAAACGAAAAAAGCCGATACAAACTGTATCAGCTCAACACCATTCAATTTTTCTTGACTTGAATTTTTCGTCGGGGTAGCGGGATTCGAACCCACGACCCCCTGCTCCCAAAGCAGGTGCGCTAACCGGACTGCGCTACACCCCGAAAACTTTTAATGAAGAACTCCCTTTGACTTCGTCGGGGTAGCGGGATTCGAACCCACGACCCCCTGCTCCCAAAGCAGGTGCGCTAACCGGACTGCGCTACACCCCGAAAACTTTGGGGTTATTATTTCCAAAAGCGGTGCAAAGATAGGGAGTATTTTTTAATTAACAATAGCTAAGCGAATGTTTTTTATTTATTATTTTTCAATACCTTGAATCTCATTGTTTTGCGGCTTCACTTTTTTTCTTGGCAGAGATCAGAAGCATCATGGGGCGTCGTAGTTCATCTTTCATTCCCGGAATAGTATCCAACAACTTTTCGTCGGGTTGTGGCTCTATCAGTTCGCATATCTCAAATCCGGTTTGAAGGAGGCTGTTTATATAGGTAGTCAATGTTTTGTGGTATTTGACCACTTCTTCGCCCTGAAAGACTGCCGTGCGTTTACCTTCTGTAAAATAACGATCTACCGGCCAATGGATAGGATTCCCCTCCTGGTCGTAATGCCAATCCTGATTGCCGTAAGCTGTAAATATAGGATGCTCGACAGAAAAGACAAAAGCCCCTCCCGGAGTTAAGCAATGATTAATTTTCCGGCATATATCTATAAAAGATTCGAGGTAATGGAAAGCTAATGAGCTGATAACTATATCATAAGAATCCGGCTGAAAATCAAAGTCCTCAATAGCCATACATTGATATTCAATGAGTGGAGACGGGTTTCTTTTCCGGGCTTCTTCGAGCATTTTTTCAGAAATATCAATTCCGGTAACGTGTGTCGCTCCATGTTCTATTGCATAAATGCAATGCCATCCGAATCCACAGCCTAAATCCAACACCCTTTTTCCTGCAAAATTGGGGAGCATTTTCTGTAATACGTGCCATTCTCCAGCACCTTTCAAACCTTCCACCGAACGGGACATTTGCGAATATTGACTAAAGAAGCGATTATTATCGTATTTGTTTTCTTTCATAATTTATTAAGAGGATAAGTGGAATGAAAGCACAAATATAAGATTTAGTTTGTATATGACGGAAAAGATATACATAAATAATCTGCGGGTATGAACCATCTTTCGCTGTTTTCTGTTCTCTAAATAAGAAATTTAAAATGAAAAGTCTTATGAAAACAAAAAAACAAAACGAAGCAAGTGAAAAAGAAGTGCACTTGTTAGAGCAAAAAGGATATGAAAGAATGGTGAATGAGATTGTCCCCGTACAACAGGGGGAAGCATACCGCAAGCCGAGTAACAAAGCAGTCAAAGAGGCTGTAAAGGAGCTGAATCCCGATGCGAATAGCCTGGGTAGCAGAGGATAATTCCTCTGCTGTTACCCTGATTATTACATCAGTCTCAAAGGTTCAGGAGGCTTTCAGTGATTCTCATTTAGGGAAAGTAAGAATAAAATAACTTTCTTTCCCTGATTCCGATTTTATATTGATACTTCCGTCATGCAAAGTTATGATTTGTTTGCACAGGCTCAATCCGATGCCCGAACCGGATGTTTGGGTAGTAGAGAATTGGATAGGAGGGGTGAGGTAAAAAACAGAGGTTCCGTTTGTTTGAAACGAAGCCTCTGAATGTATCAAACGGAGCCTCTTCCGCACAGGTTTGGAGCCTTCATTTAGGGGATAAAAAAGCGTCTTTTTCCTGAACGCATTGCGAAGGACACAGAAAATATTCCGTCGCAAATTGCGAGAACGGTTTGAAGCCATTGATGATGTAGGTTTCCGTGCCTGTTTTGTCTTCTTTCATTATAAAAAATTAAATTGTATATCAAACCTGTACTGTCGGCTTAATTTCCCGCAAAAGTATGAAAAGGAATTGATTTATAACTGTAAAATAAATTGATTTTTAAGGACGTAAATTAGGTGTGTCAAAATCTATTTTTAGTTTTGTTTTGTCGAATAAATTCGGCTGTTAAATCAGTAAACAATAATTATTAAAAAAGCTGATGAAGAAAGAAGATTTGATTTCGTTTATGGAAGAAATCGCTGTCTTGATAAGTTCAACGAGTTTAAAGTGAACAGCGAAAAATATGAACTCACACTAGCGCTTAACGTGAAAAAGGGTGATTATGCCGCTATCAAGGCCGAGCTGACCAGCAGTAAAGGAATGGAAGTAGCTATTGTAAAAGTTACCACTCGTGCAGCTGCTACTCCCTGGGGTGTAGAACTTACCAGTCCGACATTCAAAGAAGATAAGACGATTGATGTTAACGCTAAGGAAACTTTCTCCTACCGGCAAATACAGTCTGCCAGATGGTCGTTAATAAACCCTGCTGCCTGCAAGTGAGCATAACAAATCGTAGCTCCAAAGAATTTAAATCCTCGTTTCTTCATATCCTTGCTCATGGCATCAGATTCGGGAGATGATACCGGAATCTCACTCAATGACTGAAAGGTATTGATGATCGTTTTTCTATCGGGAAAGAACGACAGTGTATAGTCGTAAAAACTATCGAATTCTTTTTGTATGGCTAAGAACTGTCTTGCATTTGTAATTGTCGCTTTGATTTTCAGACGGTTTTTCACAATGCCATCAAATTGCATCAGTCGTTCAATATCTTCATCGTTCATTTGTGCCACTCGTTCAGGGTCGAAATCACAAAAGGCTTTGCGATATCCCTCTCGCTTTTTAAGGATAGTTATCCAACTCAATCCTGCTTGAGCACTTTCCAGCACAAGAAACTCAAACTGTGTCTTGTCGTCGGTCACTAACTTTCCCCACTCCTGATCGTGGTATTTCACATACAGTTCGTCAGTTCCGCACCAACCGCAGCGTCCGTTTACTATATCTTGCATAATCACACATATTGTTGTAGGCGTAAAGATAATAAAAAAGTCTGATACATTACTGTACCAGACTTTTTTAGATGATTTATATAAATCGGATTATAAAATATCCAGTGCTTTAAATGCCTTAACCAGCTTCTCTACAGCGCGGTCAATTTGATCTTTTGTATGAGTAGCCATCAATGCCACACGTACCAAAGTGTCTTGCGGTGCACATGCCGGAGGAATAACCGGATTGATAAATACACCCTCGTCGAAAGCCAATTTAGTGACCATGAATGTTTTTTCCGTGTCTCGTACATAAAGAGGGATGATAGGTGATTCTGTTGCACCGATTTCAAAACCTGCTTCACGGAAACGCTTCAATGCATAGTTGGTAGCTTCCCACAGCGCTTTAAGTCTTTCCGGTTCATCTTGGATGATGTGGAGAGCTTCAAGAGCAGATGCGGTAGCAGCCGGAGTGTTGGATGCACTAAATATATAAGTACGTGCGTTGTGACGTAACCAGTTGATGATAGAAGAATCAGCAGCAATGAATCCACCGATAGAAGCCAGCGATTTGCTGAAAGTACCCATAATCAGGTCAACTTCGTGAGTCAGACCGAAATGGTCGCAAACGCCACGTCCTTGTTTTCCGAATACCCCCAATCCATGAGCTTCGTCTACCATGATAGTAGCGTTGTATTTATGTTTCAAGCGTACGATTTCGGGCAAGTTTGCCAGGTCGCCTTCCATAGAGAACACGCCGTCTACTATGATGAGCTTCACTGAATCCGGGTTGCACTTTTGAAGTTGCTTTTCCAGATCCGCCATATCGTTATGCTTATATTTCAGTTGTTGAGAGAAGGAGAGGCGACGGCCATCTACGATAGATGCATGGTCGCGGTCGTCACAAATGATATAATCATTGCGATCTGTCAAAGCAGGAATAACTCCGGAATTCACCGTAAAACCGGTTGAGAAGCAGAGTGCTTCATCTTTGCCTACAAAGGCAGCCAGTTCTTTTTCCAATTGAACGTGCAGGTCAAGTGTACCATTCAAGAAGCGCGAACCTGCGCATCCGGAACCATATTTATGCATGGCCTTGACACCCGCTTCAATCACTCTTTCATCTCCCGTAAGGCCAGTGTATGCATTGGAACCGAACATCAACACTTCGTGTCCGCCCATTTCTACCTCTGTACCCTGTTTTCCTTCTATCTCACGGAAATATGGGTAAACGCCCTGTGCCATAAACTTTTGTGGCAGGGCGTACTTAGCTAACTTTTCTTTTTATAATCGT
>USLU01000128.1 GCA_900555635.1 uncultured Bacteroides sp. | reverse complement strand
TTCCAAGAAGAAAAAAGGTGGATTGTGGAATAAAGTAAAGAAGGGGGTAGAGTCCGCCACCGGACTTGATGTATCGAAGGAGACTGTTTTTGTCTATCCCAAACTTGGAGAGTGGAAAATGGAACTTAAAAGTGCCGAGGGGGATCCGGCAACGGGAAATGTGACTGTTGTCTTCAGAGTGATGCCGCTTGCGGGGCAAACTTCCGTTGGGCTCAGGATGAAGGGAGTGGTCAGTGGCAGTGGTGAGAACCTTATCGGTGACAAGCAGTGGGAACAGGGGTCTAATGGTTATGATGTTGCGGCGGGTACCTTTACCGACTGCAAGTTACGTCGTATAACGGTATCTCCCGAAGTGAAGTCCTTAAAAACAATATTGTTTACGATAAGCAATACGGAGGGGTTCGAAGCACGCGACATACCTATCACATGGGTTTCAGAAAAATGATGATTATTAATTAAAATAAGAATACTATGAAGAAGTTTTGGCATTCAGTGTTTTGCGGAACATTGGCAATGATGTTGTTTATGGCATGCGGTGGAGGCTCATCTTCATCGGCGGGTGGCAGTACAGGCAAGGCAGATAGTCCGGCAAGCGAAGTGGAAGGTATTATAGCCGACAATCGGGCGGCGGATTCTGAGATGCAGCAGAAGCTGGAGAAACTAGCCAAGGCAGAAAAACCCGATCTGGAAAAATTAGTCAAGATGGCGGAGAAGAAAGAACAGTTGGACAAGGACGGAGAAGCGAAGTTGGATGCTGCAGCCAAGAAGCTGGTGGGCATGGAACTGCCTTATGAACTTTCCGAAGGATTGTTCTACTCCATCGCTTCCCCACTCACGGTTACCGAAGCAAGGGCCATTGGTAAAGAAGCTATTGATGCTGCCATCCATTTCCGCATTAAAATAAACGCACCTCTGTCCATAGCCAAAAGAGCAGGTATGGACTATCCTGTCTGTTATAAGTATGTGGATGCCGGAGGAAATGTTGTAGGAGCAAGTCTGATAACTCCTTTCGTGCCGGAGGATCGTGAGGCCATAGAACTGGCGGCAGACCAGGTGTGGGACAAGGAGTTAAGGCTTAGCTATGATCTGCACAGATATGCTGGTGCCCGCAAAGTTGTCTTCATCTCTAAAGAAGAATATGATACATTGAAGAAATAACCGTTACAAACAAATAATCATGAGTATAAGACGACTTTTGGTAATGCTCGTCGTTGTACTGATTGGAGGAGGATTCTCGTGTAGAGCGCAAGTTTTGGAAAATGATTTGTTCTACTTCGAGAATCCTCAGTCTTTATATACAACGGTAAGTGGTTTGCTGTCTTCTTCTCAGGAGGAGTACAGTATGGTAGTGGGAAAGAAAAATAACTCCATTCCGATGGTGGAATACATTAAGCAATACAGCCCTTTCGGAGCTGAGGATGTGGAAATCAGAGAAGGGGATTTGCCGAGTCTTGACTATTACTTTGGCAACCGTTCCAAAGTTTATATTGTTGCATGGCGGGGCAAGGAACGTCGTATGGATTTTGTAGATAAGATTTATAAATCCCATCGCGCCACCCTGCGTTCGCGCACAAACATGCAGATAAACGGTAAAGTGGTGTTACAAGCCAGTGACGTTGAAATAGAAGAGAAAGTAACTTTTATGTGCGATACGGAAGCTTTGCACCGTGCGCTTATCATGAAGTTGAGCCAAAGCTTCCTCAGCTCAATGGTTCCTCCGATGGATTTTTATTATGATCTTTACCAATATTATGCTCCTAAGGCGGATGTCACAGTACTTGCCCTCTTCTACCGGATAGAAATCAATCCCGACATGAGGCAGAAATTTCCGGGGGAGTTCAGTGATACGATGCGTCCCGACTTTGAGAAGTATTTCAAATTGAAACACAATGCACCTTCTGTAAATGTACTGGAGCCCCTTAATCCTCCCGAGTTGGTAATCACAGCTCCAGAACCGGAACCCGAAGGTCCTAAAGAACCTGAGAAAACTGTTCCTATGCAGAAACCGGAAGCTGCCCCGATTGTTACTTCCAATTCTTGCACCTTGAAGCGTTCTTCAAATACTACTTTCAATATTCCGGTATCGGGACGTGAAGTATTACAATTTGCCGAGGATTCCTGTACAATGTATATTCTATATAAACGAGGTCCACTGCTGGCAATCGACAAAGAGAGCGGTGATAAGCGTGAAGTAACTACGGCTTATGATGCTATGGACATAGCGAGTGTAGCTGTAGACAGTAAAGACAGGCTGCTGCTTTATACCGGACGTGGGTTACTCCGCTGGAATGGGAAAAATATAGCCACTTCACCCGTTATCTTCGAATATGGTGGTTATGCAGGCCGCAACTCGAAGGTTAAGGTAACATCCGCGGGAGATTTACTTGTGTATGGTGGCAGTTCGTCCTCGCCCACGGTGCTTCTGTCCACTGAAGGCAAACTGCTTGCTTCTTCCGACAAGTTGAAAGGGGATCGGGTGCTGATGGCTCCTGACGGCACGATATGGGCAAGTTCCACATCGAAGCTTGTGTCGGGCAGTTTCTCCGGTGCCTTGGTAGAACATTCTTATGGTGACAAGTGGAGCAATTCATTGTCTGGTTTGTCTGATATGTGTCTGCGTAGGAACGACTTGCTGGTATGCGGAAGCGAATTGTTCGTCTTTCAGAACGGGAAATGGGAGTCGCTTTATAAGCCTAAAGCACTTCATCTGGCTTACCTGGCTGTGGACAAGCGGAATAACATCTGGCTGGCTTCTAATGAAGGGTTGATGTGCATGGGCAAAGATGGAAAAGCACCTGTAAAGACCCTTACCGCAATTATGACTCCCGGAGGAAAGAAAGATTTAGGATATATCAAAGGTTTGTACGTCGATATCGCTGGTAATCTTTGGATTGTAACGTTGAGCGACGTGATAGTCCATAATTCGGAGGGACTGATGGGTTTGCTGCCCTAAGAAAGGTGTTGCATTTATCACTTCAACTAAAGAAGCTCAAGTGATAAATGAAGTTTCCCGGTTCAGTTGCCGGTTTGTACATTTACCCATATATAATTCCCTTTTGCATAGTTTATGTCTTACCCTGTATTTAGTTGGTTATTGTTAGAGTCAACTAATTACAGGGTAAGACTGTTATGACGTTTCTGTATTAGATTTCAGGTAGCAATGGACTGATTTCGTCGAAGATACGGTAAAGCTCTTCTTTCGTCTCTGCCCGTAGCATGGCTATCCTTGTCTCCTTGAAATTGGGGATGCCCTTGAACAGTGGACTTGCTGCAAGATGCCGGCGCACATGCAGAATGCCTCTGCGCTCATCCAGCAGGTTGACGCTATCCTCCACTTCCTGGCGCAGTACGTTCAGCCGCCATTCACTGCTTAGCGGGGGCAGTTCCTCGCCTGTTTCCAAGTAATGTTTCACTTCCTTGAATATCCATGGTCGGCCGAAGCTGGCGCGGCCTATCATGATGGCGTCCACGCCGTAGAGGTCGAAACACTCTTTGGCCCGTTGGGGGGTGGTGATGTCTCCGTTACCGATGATGGGTATATGCATGCGCGGGTTCCGCTTTACTTCGCCAATCAATGTCCAGTCTGCCTCGCCGGTATACATCTGTGCACGGGTGCGGCCGTGGATGGTGAGGGCGGCGATGCCGCAGTCCTGTAACTGCTCGGCCAGTTCTACGATGATCTTGCTCCTGGCGTCCCAGCCCAGGCGGGTCTTCACGGTGACGGGTATCTTCACGGCATCCACTACGGCACGGGTGATTTCAAGCATCAAAGGCACATTCTGCAACATGCCTGCACCGGCGCCTTTGCCTGCCACGCGCTTCACGGGGCAACCGAAGTTGATGTCGAGTATATCAGGCCGTGCCTGCTCTACGATGCGTGCGGCTTCTACCATCGTTTGCGTGTCTCTGCCATATATCTGTATGGCTACGGGACGCTCCTTGTCGCTGATGTTCAACTTCTGCTCGGTCTTGTTGACGGAACGTATCAGCGCATCGGCAGACACGAATTCCGTATATACCATGTCCGCGCCGAACTGTTTGCACATCAGGCGGAATGCAGGGTCTGTGACGTCCTCCATGGGGGCGAGGAATATGGGGCGTTCGCCCAGGTCTATATTAGCTATCTTCATTTTTCAGGTTGCATTTAGGCTTTGAGATTGCAAAAGTACTGAAAAAAGAGCGCTCTACTACAAAAAAGAGCTACCTTTGTGATCAAGTAGGACAACAGATAGGGATGGAAATAGTTGCAGATATTTAAAAAGCCCTTAATACATACGATAAATAATGGAATTGAAAGATTTTGAAATCATGGCGCCTGTCGGCTCGCGTGAGTCGCTTGCGGCAGCCATACAAGCGGGTGCCGATTCTATCTATTTCGGCATCGAGAACCTGAATATGCGTGCGCGTTCGGCAAACACGTTTACGATTGACGATTTGCGCGAGATAGCCCGGACTTGCGACGAGCATGGAATGAAGAGTTATCTCACGGTAAATACCATCATTTATGATAACGATATCCCCTTGATGCATACGATTGTGGATGCGGCGAAGGCGGCAGGCATCTCGGCCGTGATCGCAGCCGATGTGGCGGTGATGAGTTATGCACGCCAGATAGGGCAGGAAGTCCACCTCTCCACGCAATTGAACATTTCCAACGTGGAGGCGCTGCGCTTCTATGCACAGTTTGCCGATGTGGTAGTGCTGGCGCGTGAGTTGAACTTGGATCAGGTAGCGGAAATCTACCGCCATATCTGCGAAGAGAATATCTGTGGCCCGAGCGGTGAGCAACTGCGCATAGAGATGTTCTGCCACGGA
The DNA here is from genome assembly GCA_900555635.1 of uncultured Bacteroides sp. Lineage (GTDB taxonomy): Bacteria > Bacteroidota > Bacteroidia > Bacteroidales > Bacteroidaceae > Bacteroides. Next base: position 4,050 of record USLU01000128.1, on the reverse strand, counting down.
GCGCTTTGCATGGCGGTATCCGGCAAGTGCTACCTTTCCCTGCACGAGATGAATCATTCTGCCAACCGTGGCGCCTGCATGCAGGTGTGCCGCCGCAGTTACACCGTGCGCGATAAGGAGACGGATGTGGAACTGGAAGTGGACAATCAATATATCATGTCTCCCAAAGACTTGAAGACCATTCATTTCATGAACAAGATGCTGGATGCCGGTGTGCGCGTGTTCAAGATAGAAGGACGTGCCCGTGGTCCCGAGTATGTGCGTACGGTCGTGGAGTGTTACAAAGAGGCCATCCGCGCCTATCTGGACGGTACTTTCACCGACGAGAAGATAACCGTTTGGGACGAACGTCTGATGACCGTCTTCAACCGTGGCTTCTGGGATGGCTACTATCTGGGACAACGTCTGGGCGAATGGACGAAGAACTACGGTTCTGCTGCTACGGAGCGTAAGATTTACGTGGGTAAGGGCATCCGCTATTTCAGTAATATCGGTGTGGCCGAATTCTTGGTAGAAGCCGCCGAAATCAACGTAGGCGACAAGCTCTTGATAACAGGTCCTACGACCGGTGCCGAATTCCTCACATTGGACGAAGCACGTGTGGACTTGAAGCCCGTAGCTACCGTGAAGAAAGGACAACATTTCTCGATGAAATCGCCCAAAATACGTCCGAGCGATAAACTCTACAAGCTGGTTTCCGTAGAAGAACTGAAGCGGTTCAAGGGGATGGATGTGGAGCAGAAAAGAGGATGAAAATAGTGATAACTTATAATCAATGGCTTATATTTACGAATTGGAGATGAAGGTGCGCGACTATGAATGCGACCTGCAAGGCATTGTCAATAATGCCAATTATCAGCATTATCTGGAACATACCAGGCATGAGTTTCTTGCTTCTACGGGAGTCAGCTTTGCTAAGTTGCACGAACAGGGGGTAGATCCGGTGGTGGCACGTATCAATATGGCATTCAAGACACCGTTGAAGAGTGGGGACGAGTTTGTCTCCAAGCTGTATATGAAGAAGGAAGGCATTAAGTACGTGTTCTATCAGGATATCTTCCGCAAGAGCGACGGTAAAGTCTCGCTGAAAGGTGTGGTGGAGACTGTTTGTGTGGTGAATGGCCGTTTAAGTGATAGCGAATTGTTTGACGAGGTCTTTGCCCCGTACCTCCACCATGAATGACGATGAATCCATTTGCAGTATAGCTCTCACGCTTTGCCCCGGTATAGGACATATCGGGGCAAAACGTTTGATAGACGGTATGGGCAGTGCCGTCGAAGTGTTCCGTCAGCGTAAGGAACTGCCCGAAATTCTACCGGGAATCTCTCCTGACATAGTTACCGCTCTCGATTGTCCGGCTGCATTTCTTCGTGCCGGGCAGGAGATGGAGTTTGTCGAGAAAAAGCGTATCACTTGTTTGACGTTGAAAGATGCGGACTATCCTTCGCGTCTGAGAGAGTGCGAGGATGCGCCGCTTGTTCTGTTTTTCAAGGGAAACACCGATTTTAATCGCCTGCGGGTGATAAATATGGTAGGAACGCGCCGTGCTACGGACTACGGAAAGCAGTTTTGTGCCGATTTCCTGCATGATATGGCTGCGCTTTGCCCGGACGTGTTGGTTGTCAGCGGACTGGCATATGGCATCGATATTCATGCACACTGTGCTGCTTTGGCCAATCAGCTCTCTACGGTTGCGGTGCTGGCGCATGGTCTGGACCGGATTTATCCATACGTACACCGTAAAACAGCTGTCGATATGTTGGAAAATGGCGGTCTGCTAACTGAATTCCTCACTGAAACCAATCCCGAGCGTTTTAATTTTGTCAGTCGCAACCGCATTGTAGCCGGTATGTGCGATGCGACGATTGTTGTGGAGTCTTCGGATAAAGGCGGTTCACTCATTACAGCAGAGCTTGCGGAGGGGTATCACCGCGATTGTTTTGCCGTTCCGGGACGTGTATCGGATGCTGCATCTATCGGTTGCAACCAGTTGATACGTGATAGCAAAGCTGCGCTCGTCCAGTCTGCCGAAGATTTTGTACGTGCTATGGGCTGGATGCCTGCCGCGCAATCGGAGAAGCCGGAAGCTGTTCAGCGTGACCTTTTTCCGGAACTGACGGAAGAAGAGAGTAATGTGGTAGCAATCCTTTCCCGTCAAGGGGATTTACATATCAATACTTTAGTGGTAGAAGCCAATCTCCCTGTGAACCGTATGACTGCTTTGCTCTTCGAATTGGAAATGAAGGGGGTAGTAAAAGCTTTGGTGGGCGGGGTTTATCGCTTATTGGATTAGGGATGCAACTGGAATTTACTGTGCTTCCTCCTCTTCTTTGTCTTGAAACCTTTTTAAAGTAACTGTATCACTGTTTTTGTCGAACGGATTATCCGTGAATTCCCGTTTCTCTGTTTGGAGGTTGTAAAATCCTAACCATTTGAGTGTAATATCGTGACTCCCTGTAATCTTGACTATAGCAATAGTACTATTTTTGGATAGCGAGAACCAATCAATGTCAGCGTTGTACCTGCTAATTGCAGATAATCCTTCAAACATCAATTGAAGCTCTCCTTTGGTTTCGATGACATTGACAAAAAAGAGGGCAGATTTATCAGGTTGGGTGTATATCTCCAGGGAAGCGGATGATTGATCGAGAAACTTCAGCTTAGCCTTGTCATTTCCACATTCTATTTGCCATTTGCCACCGATCAGGGACGTGCTACCAGTCTCATTAGAGTTGATGTCCGTGAGTGGAATATTGCCGGTTTGGGGGTTGCTGTTCTGAGAGTAACAGTTGGTCAAGTAGAAAATCCCGATAAGGCATATTATGAGTCTGTTCATATTTATTTTAAGTCAATAAGTTAAGTTGTATTTTCATGTACTGCAAATATAGCAATTTACTGACTTGAAAACTGCAATATAACTTAATCTTTAGGCAGGGATTATACAGGGATACATACTTTTTTCAGTATGTCGATGAAGACGGTTACGGAAGGTTGCACGTATCAGGTAAATGTATTCTTTCCTATTTTCCTACATTTGACTTCCCGTATTTCATGATAAATTGCTCTGGGCGATCGGTGGCTATAATGTCTACTCCCAGGTCTACTGTCCTCTGGTTGTCTATTGTTTTGTCCTCTAACCCCAATACCAGCGCCAATACTTGCAGGTTGTATTTGTGGCATTTGTTTACGAACTCCGGAGTTAGGGAGTCGAGCCAGATAACGGCAATGTTAGGGTTTATTTCCTTAACTACACGATCTAAATCTGCCTCGTTCTTTACATAGGCTTGCAAGGTTTTTACTTCGGGTGCCAGTTTCCTGAAGTACTTGGTGGTTTCTTCGTTATAGAAGGTAAAGTTGCAGTTCTTTAGCATGTCTTCGGACTTAATCAATGCCAGTAACTTTTGAATATCACCGTTACGGTAATCAATGGTAAGCCTTAGTCCGTTTTCTTTGGCTTTACGCAGCAGGTCGGCGAAACGTAAAACGCGCTGCCCGGCAAACTCCGGGCCGAACCAGGAACCGGCATCCAAGGTATCTATGTCGGCGGACATCCAGTCGCCAATATTTCCAGTTCCGTTCGTGGTACGATCGAGGGTAGAATCGTGAAGAAGATAGAACACACTGTCTTTGCTGATGCAGATATCACATTCCATATAATCAACACCATATTTGATGCAGGAATCGGCTGAGGCCATCGTATTTTCGGGGGCAATGGCATTGGCACCGCGGTGACCGCTGGTCATAGGTATTTTAATTGTAGAAGTATGCCGCTTGGTGCATCCTGAGCAGAGAAGTGTTGTGACGAGTAATATATATAGTAAATTCCTCATTATCTTTAATATTAGGGGCAAAAAAGGCTTTGTCTTTATATATAGGTCTAAAAAGCTTGCCGAAGATAAGGTTTTTCAGCCATTTTGCGAAATAATGAAAGGAATCTTTTTTGTTGTAAATAGTAGTATAAATCTATATGAGATTTGTGGGCATAAAAAAAGGAGTACCGCTGTACTCCAACCTTTGTTAACCTTAAATCTAATACTATGAAAAACACA
>USLU01000127.1 GCA_900555635.1 uncultured Bacteroides sp. | reverse complement strand
TTAATAGCATCAATGATTGTCATAACGATTTTCTATTAAAATATAAGGGGAGTAAATTTTTCCTGCTTATATATTTTATTTCAGAATCAAATGCATATATTTGTAATTATGTCAAAGTATAAAATGGATTATATAGAAGATAGACACGAATATTACAATGTGTATATATCTAAGTGTACACAATGCAAGCATTTTAATTTTGATAAATTAAAATGCCCGGCATACCCTAATGGCATTCCTGTTAAGTACCTTGATGGTTCACAGGTACATGACAAAAGAGAAAGCGACCAAAAAGGGGAGTTCGTCTTCCTAAAAGAATCCAATTAACGAGTTTTCGCTTTTGTATAATTCCATCCCATTTTTTCAGATATCCGTTTCCATAATATATGATAATGAACCACTGAAGCCATTGTTGGGGATAGTGTATTATTATTGATTCTAGCAGTAAACTCTGCTCTTAGTTTGTTATTCTCCCGATTCACTAGCTTTTCGAATTTACTAATTGTAATTCCCCATCCTTCTTCGGGACGTTTCATAGCGAATGTATAATTAGGTGTTACAGCTCTCATTTCTGATACATTATGGGCTATTGCAAGATACATATCAGCCGGACTGAATGAGTTGCCAATTCGTCCCAAACTCTTTTCTGGCTCTTGCCAGCCTCTTGGGTGATTATGTGTAAAAATGCAATCCTTCATCTTCGCACATTCTTCATCCGTAAACTCAACACTATATTTGGCTCCGCGCTTATCGATTACAACATTACCATTCTTGTCAAACAAGACTCCTGTTTCAAAGCTTTTATTCAGGCGTATTTCATTCTCTGTGTTGGTTATTTTGTTATAGAGTTTTCGTTCATTCCATTTTTGTTTAATATCTGTAATTTCAGTATCAGTCTTGATACGTTTAGGTTTAGAAACCTTTATAACTTCATTCGTAATAGGTTGGGAAACTATTTCTCTTTGTAGTCCTCCATCATTGGTAAAGTTATCCTTATACCAGAAAGCCGATTGAAATCCATCCTTATTCTCGCTGACAAAATCCTTTGCCGCTTGGGGAATATCCGTAATAGTTTGACCTTGCGGAACTGTGTCATTCAGCAAGAAATCAGCAAAGTCTTCCGGTTCCATGGTGATAGGAGTAGCAAAACAGATACAAAAAGGATGAAAGCCTGTAAATTTGAACGTTTTCGGATATTTTCCAATCATCGCATCACAGATCTTACACGGTCCGCGATTATTGGCCGAACGCTGTATCTCAATTCCTAGTATAAAATCCTGTTTACTCCAACGTTCATAGTCTGCACTACGATAAGCTGTGTTCGTAGTTGTTGCAGATGTTCGGAGAGCGTTCTTGTATGCAGAGCGGTATACACCTTGCCCTGGATGATAATCTTTCATCGGTTGTGATAGAACCAATTCACCTTTCTCATTTCGGATCCGGCGAAAACGTTTTTGGGGATTTTGCAAAATTTGCCGTATATCACTACTGATTCCGTTTGAGTTACGTCCGGCAACTACGCCGCTATCAAGATAGAATTCGAGTTGCGATTTCGTTTGCTGTGTAATATTCCAAACTCTATCAGACAATTTTAGACCGTTGGAATCTATATCATTCTTTAGATCCTCAAATGCAGATAGGCTATGAGTAAACATTCCATCCTTAGTTGCGCTAGAAATAGACATTCCCTTGATGAACAGGGAAATAAAATCATCATTCTTCCTCTCTGCTCGTTCCCAGCCATCCTTTTGGAATGCGGAAATATTAGCATATAACATTGATTCAAGGTTTAGTAGTTCCCGGTCAACCGCACTCTCTATTCCCTGATTGCTTATCCATACATTGTTTTTCCCCGCATCTGACCATTTACGGAGATACGGGGAAACAGAAAGTATAAACTGATTAAAGATATTGGCTATTACGGCCTGCTGTGCAGCAACTTTCTGTATATGCTGTTTATCGTAGAAAGAAAGTCCAGGCATAGTTAAAGTGTAGCTCCTAGGAATGAGTTGTTTTGAGCTGTATCTTTCTCATCCTGCTTCTTGCGGGCCAACTCTTCTTCAACATTATCCGTATATGGCGAATTTTTAATAATCGTCTCTTTACTATTGAATTGAGAAGCAGTTTCAAGGTTCTTGAGTTCTTCCGCCAAATCCTGTGGGAGAATACTACCAAACTCTACCTCAATGTAGTTGTCATTTAGCTGTGATGCATATTTTGTATGTGTAATATTTGCCATTCCTGCTTGGACGATTGCTACTGTTCGTTGAACAACTGGACCAAATATTTCCATCTGTTCAGTAGCTTTTATCTCTGCATCAATCAGCATAAAACGACGTGAAGTGCCGCTAAGGTTGCCAAGTCCCATTAGTTTATTTATAGACAAGTCCGGACTGGAAGCTCCGGAATGTATTGCATCATCCAGTTGGTTTAGTTCAAGTGTAACGGATTCACAAGATTGTTGCCATGCAAGATAATCTGCATCACCGTGATACGATGTACCAGTATCTGAATCAACCTCCATACTGAAGTTCAATTCCTTACCAACCGTTTCTTTGCTCGGAAGGTTAGCTAAACCATAAGTTTTCAGTATAGGTTCAGAAAAGTAATCATTAGTATCTGATAGCCGGGAAAGTCTCATTTCTTTCTTGTCAATCAAATTAGCAACATCTTCCCAATCCGGACAATCGACCTCGGCATATACTACCGGAATCTTGCCAAAACGATTCTTTATCTTTTTCACTTGCCATACACCGTCCATGATACCGGAGTAGATAACATCTTTCGTATAGATTTTCACGCATTCGCAAGTACGGCCATTGACTTCTGCATTGTATTTATAGAGAAAACCGTCCATATCGTCGTCCTCATCAAAGTGTGGATAGAATTCACATTCGACATTACTATCCTTGGGAGTAGAAAGAATCTTAACTTTCAACTGACTTTTTCCGTCGTTTTTGGTAACAGGATAGAATACAATAGCAGCCTTGGTTTCAGACAACACTTTGCGAGCAAACTCTTTCAATACAGATTGCATCTTGAGTTTTCGCTTATAGACTTTTTTGAACTCGCAGATCCCGTCGTTCGAATCTTCTGCTGTGATAGTCATTTCACCACCAAATAGAAAAGCAACAGAATTACGAACGATCTTTTTAGGTAGGTTGGTTACGACCTTAGCTACATCGACAGTCTTGTCTTCTAGTCTCTTTGGCTTTTCGACTCCTGTTTCGGGGTCAACTTCTACTTCTGTATCTGAATATACAGCAATCTTTTTAGGCTCCCGATACCCAACTGATTCTTTACGACGGGTTCTATCACCGTTGTATTCCTCCATATACTCACGAGGATTACGATTTTCACGGGTATCAACGCATAAATCACCTACTATGCTACCGAAATCTTCATTTTTCAGAATATCCTTAATGTCTGGCATATACTTTTCTCTTAAAATATATGGCAAATAGGATTTATCCACGTCCCACTTTACGAGTAGACACTTTGAATTTCAAGCCTAATGATTCTGCAAACTCGGCAAGAATAGTACATCCATCTGGCGCATCATCGTGGGCGTTATTTCCTTCACGTTTGTAGCTAGTAAGTGACTTCATAAAACGCCAATAATCCGAGCCTTTAGGGTATTCTGATTCGTCTAAGAATACACAATGCTTCTTTATCCAGCCAGCCTTCATAATGATACGTGTTTCCTTGTGCTGGGTTGTTGGCCGGGCTTGTATAACACACGATTTCTTTTTTGATGTAACAAGCTTACGCACATTGATAGCAAAGATACGACCACCATTATTTGACTCAATGCGTAGCTGATCGCACTCGGTATCTATTACCATTTGTGCCAGGCGCGGTTCTGTAACTTCAACAGGATCCTTTGTGAAAAGAATATCAGTAATGAAATATTTCGGTCCGAACACCTTTGCGAATGGTGCGCAGAAATCATCATCTCCTTTATCGGCTGTATCACAAGCTCCGAGTGTCCCATCGGGTTTCTTTCCTGCAATATCGGCTAGTTTGAAGCGCATGAGAGACGATTTTGGGAATAGTAACCCTTTGGCTTCGAATGGTTCCTGCATATATTCGGCCATCCAAATGCTTTCGTCGGTTTCAGAACGTAGTTCCCGGTAATATTCCGTAGTATGTACATCAGCGCAAAAAGTTTCATCGTTTTCATCAAGAGCTGCGATCCGGATGATTTCATTATACTTGCCGGCTTCTTCCATACGTCCGAGGACATCACTAGAAGACCAGCGGGTCCCGATGTCAATCATACAACAACTTCCCTCAATACGGGAGTCGTGCGTACCTTGTTTCCAAGACCATACCTTCTCATTGTTATTGTCAGATAACGCATCTTCCAGGCTCTTGTATAAGTCGTCGGTCATGGCGAGCATAGACGCACCGAAGCCGATCACGGTACCGCCAACACCGCCACCGAAATAAGATACCTGGCGAGCGCCTTCCACATTCCAACTTTTCACATTCTGTTTATCACCTTTCAGATGAATATCAGGGAATATCTCTTTATATCGTTTTGACTTAACTATATCACGGGTATCATACGAAAGTTTGTTGTATAGAGTATCAGAACAACAATTACGCATTACGGATTCTTCCGGAAAGTGACCGTACATCCAAGCAATGAATAGGGAAGATATATAAGACTTTCCGGCACGTGGCGGCATACTTACAGCAAGACGGTAGATAATATTAGCTAAATAGGAGGTATACACACGCATGAACGCTTCGGCTACTTTCTTCAAGAATAATCGTTTGGCAAAGAACTTAGGATCATAGTATAAGCAGAAAGCCCAGAAATCATTCCGGGCTTCACGCTTACGAAGTATAGTCGCTGCTTTCGCTCGCCTAAGCAATATTTCTCTCTCACTCTTTTTCGCCACGTACTATAGCTGCTAATTGTTCATCTGTCATTGATTCCAGTTCATCGCTAAGATTCACATTTGCGTCAATCTCTTTGCGATCACGCCATTTCTCCGGCTGCCGGTTCTTCAACCAAAAAATAGCAGCTGTCGTATCAGGTGGGTAATGTTCAGTATATTCCTTTGAGTCTGTTATTCTTCCTTCAGATGTTGCAAATTTTGTTGCCTTACAGGAATAACCGATAGCGCGATTATATAGCCGAGATGCAACGTTAGCATCCGCAATATTCTTTCCTTTTTTTAGGGACTCAAGAAATTCGGGATAGTCCTTTTTCCATTTGTTCAATGTTTGTTCGGAAACAGAGAAGAATTCGGCTAGCTCTTTATCCGTTGCACCCAACAAACAAAGCTTTAGGGCCTGATCGGAGAACTCTATTCTGTACTCTGATTTACGCCCTCTTTTTTTCTTCTCGGCCGGATTCTTCTTCTCTGTCATAAACTAACAATAACTAACAAATTGTGATAACTCTTGCCTTAGCTTGGATAATCTTCAAATTAAAATATAAATAGGGGCTACTTTTTACAGTTCCCTGGAATTACTTTAGGAACAGCATTATTCCAATTAATACTATGGTGTAGGCGTCTATACACGCTTCCCATTGGGCGTATCTTTGTACAAGAAGGAGCATACATAATTGTGTAGAAAGACTTAACATAAGTCCCACTATCCAAATAAATATCAGTCATACCGCCATTCGATTGTTGAGTTGCTACTTGATTCAAAGATACATGTGGAATCTGAAAAAACAAATTTCCTCTACTTCCTAGTAAAGTGTAGGTGTTTACATCTTCATTAATTTTACCAAAAAACTTAAAAGGCATGTTTGTATCACAGATAAATGAGTTCATAGCTTTCCGTTTAAGTAATTCACCACGAACTATATTATTCTGCTTTCCTCCGATAAAATCTCCTCTTTGAGCTAATGCAACAGCCAAAGCACCTGTTTTATTCTTGAAATCAATTAGAGCATCAAGTACTTTATCAAGATTGAGAATGTTTTTCTGCTTCATTTCACCATATTGATTATAAGTGTATGAGAATTCCGTATAATCATCATCTAACTCAATAAAATATTGGTAGCCTTTTTCTTTTGCTATTTCAAAAGAAGCATTTCTCGCATAAATAATAGCTCGACGATCATTGAAGTTATCACCCTCATCTGTTTCTGATGCTATTTCTTTTTTGTCGAATACATATATGTTCTCGTAGTTTTTGCGATAACGATCTATCTTCGGATCTTCATTATCTAATACTATGATAATATCACCTGTATAGCCACATTTCCGTAATGTTTTTACTGTATGTACATTGTCAGGACGCCCATGTGTAAGTATCAATGCAACGAAGCTATTATTTTTCATCATTGCTATAATCCTCCAAATATGAGTCTGACAATTCTTTCTTTAAACAAACATATCCTAGTTCAATAGCTTTATTAAAATCTATAATGACAAGAGCTGAATTTTCCATTAAATTTTGAATGATGTTGTTTGAATGAGCATAAAATTCAGCAATTTTTCCATAATCGAAAACAATGTGCCTTGAAGCTGCAATCTGAAGAAAATCTTTAGTCTGCTTGTCTAAATTACACTCCTGAATTTGTTTCATCAGACAATTGTAAGTTTCAAGATTATAGAGTTCTGATATTGCAGGTTTATTGCCAGTCGGTGTGTAGATTGGAGATACTATTTTTTTTGTATAAAGATTATTATCTTTCTCATCGTCAGAATTATGGATATCAGTCGAAAGTTCGATCTCGTCTACTGAAAACTCCCAATCATTCAATACATCAGGCGAGAAGTTTTCTATCACTAACTTCCAATCGAATTCAGAAGTATCGGAAGTATGATTATCTGCTAGAGCTAGCAGTTTTCTCTTTTCATCTTCCGTAGATAGGTCTTTGCGCTTAATAACAATAAGCTCGGTACCGTCAGACTCAACAATACGCACTTTGAGTCCTAACTTTTGAGCTTCCTCATACACGCCATTTCCAGCGATTAACACATTGTCACGGTCGGCCAATACGGATCGACCGGCTCCACATTCAACCAGGCTTTTGTGGATAAGCCGCTTGTTTTCATCCCCATGGATACGATAGTTCCGGGGATCAATCTTAATTTCTACATTTTCTTCCATGACCAAGGAATTTTCACTAAAATATAGACTCCCCGGCTATTTTCTTTCTAATAAGTTCTTGCACTCCGTTATATATCTCATATAGCTGCTTCAATGTCTCTGGACCTTCCCATTCAGAGAAATTGCCATCCTGGAAGAAACGATACTCAAAAACGCGGGTAGCTGTCGTACCAAGGTTTAGACTTTCGAATGTTTCCCTTACTATGTGCAGCTTGTCTAATATTTCAGCGTTTCGATCTTCTGATTCATCTGAAATATCCTCAATATCTAGCCTGGAATAATCTACATTATCATCCACAGGCAGGGGCTTGTATCTACTCCTATACTGTGAAGTAGGAGAGGATGCGTTTAGTTTTATCATCTTCAAAACAAAGAAATCAAGCTCTGTGTAGCCATTTCTTTTTGTCTCAAGTAATTTATCCAGTAACCTGCTTTTCTTCTGAAGGAGCGAACAAATGACCTCATTCAAGACGTCTGTTGCTTCATCTGAAATACCAGCAAGCCCACAATGATACAAAGAGTAATCAAGCCAGCGTTCGTAGCGTTTAGTTATGTAATTATTTACTGCTTCACTTGCCATATGCATAAAGATTTTATATATTTGCTGTTCCTAATAGCAATACAAAGCTTTATACTTATGAAAGCGGTCGGTGGTGGTACGCCGGCCGCATTTATTTTTCCAACTCTTTACCCTTGGCAATGTTGTAATTACACAAATACATCCCGATATCCATTTCGGTTACATCAGGGGGAGGAATACTTTCACCGTAAATCTTACGTAGAGCCTCTTTATTGCCTCCCCATGCTTTCCAAAGTACCTTGGGCTCATACTTATCAGGCAGATATGGAAATAGCTCACAGAAGGCCTTGAAATCCTGTTTTGCTTTTTCTCGTTCTCTTCTGGTATTTTGAACTCCCGTAACGATATCTTTAATCAAGTTCTCGTTACGTGCATAGCCAGTTTCAGCCTTTTTTCGTACAAGTTCATTTTCTCTATGCTCAATCTCACGGCGTCTGTCTTTGCAAAAATCGGCAAGTGCTACCATGATAGCTTGATTGTTGATTTTCGTCCCCCATACAAATTGTCCTCGGCTACCATTTTTTAGCTGGGAGAAGAAAATACATAACTCGGCTAAGTTCAGGTACCAGTAACTAGACAAAATTGATAAGGCTGTTTCCGCTAGTTGAGCATCGGTTAGTTCAACGCCGGCATATCTTAATACTGATTTCAAATGTTCAGTAATAATCTCTACTGATGTCGAATTGCTAAAGCTCCTGTTTACGTCAGCTAGAGTAGGGATATTCTCTGCATTGGCCACATCAAACAATGAGACATTACAGTTTAATTGTGCGATTGTTCCACTCCATTCAGTGACCAATTGAGAGGCTGTCGATCCAGTTCGTAAGGCCTTCTGTATCAGAGTTAGCTCCTTTCGGATTACTGCTGTCTCCTGGACTATCTGCGACGGGCTTAGTACTGTCTGCATCCCTGTTTTTATTAATTCTCCGTTCATCTTTCTTGTTTTTAAGTTCAAATGTCAGCCATCGGGCAAAGTGAGACATCGCATCTTTAGGCGACTTCGCCGTTTCTCCTTCATTCTGCAATTTCATAAAGAACTTCTCCAGAAACCCGTAAAAGGCTTCTAGCGTGAAATCAGGGTTTCCGGAAGAACGAGTATTCATCGTTACTGTTTCCGCCCATGATCGATTCGATTTAAGTTCAGTATAACAGTCGTCCAAAGACTTGTCGAAAAAACTATCAGCCGGAAACAGATCTCCCACGCGTAAGGGAGATATTGTCTTATTGTCTTTAGTCTTATCTTTAATGT
>USLU01000126.1 GCA_900555635.1 uncultured Bacteroides sp. | reverse complement strand
TCGGAAGCTCACTTTTGGATATTTATTACGGTTTTAATCTTAATTTTCCTTATCAAGTAGTGAGTGCCAAGGTCAATAATCGCTCCGAGGGACTTAATTTCAGAGTATATAACAATAAGGATGTAGAGTTTCTGGATGTGAGAGATCAGTCCGGTATGCGTACTTATGTCCGTTCGCTTTGTTTTGTCTTGTTTAAAGCTGTCACGGAATTGTTTCCCGAGGGAAAATTGTTTGTGGAACATCCTGTGTCAAAAGGCTATTTCTGTAATTTGCGGATTGGGCGCCCTATTGAACTTGAGGATGTGAAGCGTATCAAGCAACGGATGCAGGAGATCATTGCGGAAAATATTCCTTATCACCGCATTGAATGTCATACGGCAGAGGCAGTACGGGTTTTCAGTGAGCGGGGGATGAATGATAAAGTGAGGTTATTGGAAACTTCCGGTTCCCTTTATACCTATTATTATACGTTGGGTGATACTGTTGATTATTATTATGGTAATCTGCTGCCCAGCACCGGATATCTTAAATTATTCGATATTGTGAAGTATTATGACGGGCTGCTGCTCCGGATTCCGAGCCGGGAAAATCCGGATATGCTCGAAGAGGTCGTGAAACAGGAGAAAATGCTGGATGTCTTTAAGGAATATCTGAACTGGAGTTATATCATGGGACTTAATAATGCCGGAGATTTTAATCTTGCCTGTGAGGAAGGACATGCCACTGACTTGATTAATGTTGCGGAAGCATTGCAAGAGAAAAAGATAGCGCAGATAGCCGATACTATTTTCCATCGTGGCGAAAATGGTAACCGGGTAAAACTGGTCTTGATTGCCGGACCGTCTTCTTCGGGAAAGACAACTTTTAGCAAACGGCTTTCTATTCAGCTGATGACAAATGGATTGAAGCCATTCCCGATCTCTTTGGATAATTATTTTGTAGACCGTGAAGAAACCCCTTTGGATGAAAACGGAAACTATGATTATGAATCACTTTATGCGCTCGATCTGGAATTGTTTAATCAACAGTTGCAGGCGCTTCTCCGTGGCGAAGAGGTGGAACTGCCCCGTTTTAATTTCTCTCTAGGCAAAAAGGAATATAAAGGGGATAAACTGAAAATAGAAGATAATACAATTCTGATTCTGGAAGGTATTCATGCCCTAAATCCGGAACTGACACCGCATATACCGGCTGAACGGAAATTCAAGATTTACGTTTCAGCATTGACCACTATTTCGTTGGATGATCATAACTGGATTCCGACTACTGACAACCGTTTGTTGCGCCGCATTATCCGCGACTTTAATTATCGGGGATACTCTGCACGTGAAACCATATCACGTTGGCCTAGTGTGCGTGCCGGTGAAGATAAATGGATATTTCCTTATCAGGAGAATGCTGATGTAATGTTTAATTCAGCACTACTCTTTGAATTTGCCGTACTTCGTTTGCATGCCGAACCTATTCTGATGGGTGTCCCGCGAAACTGTCCTGAATATTGTGAGGCCTACCGGTTACTGAAGTTTATCAAATATTTTATTCCGGTGCAGGATAAGGAAATTCCGCCTACTTCTTTGTTGCGTGAATTTTTAGGAGGAAGCAGCTTTAAATATTAAGTAGAAAAATTAGGATATATTCGTGATTTGTATTTCCTTTGCAGAAAATACAAATAAACCTTTTGTTGTAGTGAAGCAAAGGAACACAAAAATAAACAATATTTGAGTGATATTTAGGGAAAGAATGTTATGGTTGTTATGCAAAACTTTAAAATATTGAATTTTTGATTACTTTTGCTGTTAAGAAGGGACTACATGCAACAAAAAAAATGTGAATATGATTTTTTATAATAGTCTTTTAGCAAAGTGGTTCTTAGGAAAAGGGAAGAAACACTATTTTATGTTAGGCTGGTTTTTCTTTACCCGCTATAAATATCTGGAAGTCTGGGAAGATATGGAACTCCGAATTCATGCCAGACAGTATTGGGAATGTTTTTCTTTAACCCTGATACCAGCACTTATTTTATCAATCTTGTTTTCATGGTGGTGGATGGTGCTGCCATTCGTGACTTATCACATACTTTATTGGTTTGAAAAGATCATCTGTCACCATTCTATCTTTAATTGGGAGGCAATGAAACATTGTGGCGATACGCTTTATCTCAGGAAGAGAAAAGCGTATGCCTGGAAAAAAGGTTATGGGAAAAAAGAATTGCCCGCATCCAGATGGAATGATTAAAAACAAGTAAACAAATAAAAAGCCCTTTGGTTTCTTCATGGAAGACAAAGGGCTTTTTATTTATTCTCCCCCTTTGATAACTCTTCTTTAGCCTTTGTTATTTCCCTTTTGAGCCGTTTGTCCATCCTATTGAATTGTTAATCCATTCCATTCAGAAGTATAAGCCCTATTTTTGCTCCTATCAAAAAAGTGATAATACATAATTCTAATATTAAATTGATAAGGTATATTATGAAACTATTTAGTTTAGGTATCATTGTGGGTGGTTTATCACTTCTATGCTTCAACAGTTGCACACGAACAGAGAAAGTTGCGACAACGCAACAAGGATTCAATCGTGCGCCATTAGTCATGAACCAGTTTGCAGAACTGCCTTTGGGAAGTATCTCACCGAAAGGATGGATCAGAGAAATGTTGATAAGGCAGAAAGAAGGAGCCACCGGAAATCTGGATGTTTTATATCCGGAAGTGATGGGAGATAGAAATGGCTGGCTCGGAGGAGATGGAGATCAATGGGAGCGTGGCCCTTATTGGATTGATGGTTTACTTCCTTTAGCTTATATCCTTAAAGATTCCGCTTTGATTGCAAAGACGAAACCTTGGGTAGAATGGGCATTACAAAGTCAAAAGGAAAGTGGATATTTTGGTCCTGAAAAAGATTATCCTTTTGAAGCCGGTCTGCAAAGAGATAATTGTCAGGATTGGTGGCCCAGAATGGTAGTTCTAAAAATACTGCAACAGTATTACTTGGCTACAAACGACCAAAGAGTCATAAATTTTATGACGAAATACTTCGACTATCAGCTCAAAAACCTGAAAGAAACTCCGCTGGATAAGTGGACATTTTGGGCAAGAATGCGTGGCGGTGATAATTTGATGATGATATATTGGCTTTATAATATAACAGGAAATAATGACCTGTTGACATTGGGTAAATTAGTTTATGAACAAACGGAACCTTATACTGATTTATTTCTTAAACGTGAGATGTTGAGAAAAGTAGGAACAATACATGGGGTCAACTTAGCACAAGGTATGAAAACTCCTATTGTATATTATCAAGCAGATCCTCAAACTAAATATCTGGATGCTTTGGATATAGCCCTTGATGATCTTCGTGATTTTCAGGGTTATCCTATCGGGATGTTCAGTGTGGATGAGGCAATTCATGGTAATGATCCGACACAAGGAATAGAACTATGTGGAATTGTAGAGTTCATGTTCTCTTTGGAAACCATGTATAAAATCACTGGTAATCCGCGTTTTGCAGAACTTTTGGAGAAAGTGACCTATAATGCTCTACCGGCACATGTAGATGACCATTTTCAGACCCGGCAGTATTTTCAGCAAGTAAACCAAATAGAACTGTCACAACATCAGCGGAATTTCGATGTCAATCATTCAGGATTAGATAATTGTTTTGGCTTATTGACGGGTTATCCTTGTTGTACGTCAAATATGCATCAGGGATGGCCTAAGTTTGTACAAAATTTATGGTATGCTACGGCTGATAAAGGTGTTGCTGCAACATTGTATGCTCCGTCGGAAGTAGTTACACAAGTAGGTGATGCTGTAAACGTACATATAATAGAAGATACCAGTTACCCGTTCGGCGAACAGATAACCTTTACAGTAGCAGATATTAGTAAGGAGGCAGCTTTCCCGTTTGTTTTCAGAATACCTGCATGGAGTACTGGAAACGTGGTAAAAGTCAATGGTGAACCGGTCTCATATACAGCAGATTCAAACAATCTGGTTACTATCATGAGAACGTGGAAAAAAGGAGATAAACTTGATATCACATTTACTCCAGAAGTAAAGTTGAGTGTTTGGAAAGAAAATTCACGTAGTGTGGAGAGAGGACCTCTTGTCTATGCACTTAAAATAGATGTGGAACAACAGGAAATAAAGAATGGAGCGGAAGGACTTAGTTATTATCAGCATATAGCCAAGACTCCTTGGAATTACACACTGATTGAAACTACCAAAGAGAATATGCAGGAACACTATCAAGTAGATTTGAGTAAAGTGAACGAAGTCAATAAGGAAGATGGCTATCCATGGAATGTAGCTAATGCCCCTATCACTATAAAAACAAAGGCGCGGATGATGCCAAACTGGAAATCATATAACAAGAGTGCCGGTCCTTTGCCATACACAGTGATGTTTGGTGCTGAAGTTGCCCAGGAAATAGAGGATATCGAATTAATTCCTTATGGATGTACTACACTTCGGATTACAGAATTTCCGCAAATTGGGGAGTACAGCCCGGAATAACACTTAAAAGTATGCTTAAAAAATAATCTGCATAACTATTTTTTATATCTTTGACTATGAGATCATAAAACCACGATAATTGATGAAACTACGTATTGTTTTTGTATTTATAATACTATTATTACATATCAGGACTTGGGCTGGCGATATGTCTTTCAGGCATGTCTCCGGTGGGGAGGGGCTTAAATATACCTGGGTGTGGAATATATTTAAAGACAGCAGGGGATATATGTGGTTCTCTACGACATATGGCGCCTATCGTTATAATGGATATAGTTTTGAAGAATATACCTTCAAACACTTGAAGAATGATTTCCGGTCAAAAATATACTTCGTTTATGAAGATTCTAAAAACAACCTGTGGTTCGGTACGGATCACGGGTTGTACCTTTATAACAGGTTATCCAATCAATATACCCGATATAGCGATGAAAAAGAATCTCCCGTTGGTTTATCTTCCAATATCATACTTTGTATGAAAGAAGATATAGACGGCATTATTTGGGTAGGAACAGACCGGGGAATTAATAAGCTGGATATCGCTGCCGGCACAAATGTTGTTTATCAGAGCTTGTATGATTCGGCAGATGCCCGTGTCACTAATCTTATTTATTCCATATTACTGGATACAGACCAGAGCTTGTGGGTAGGCGGTGGAAACGGGCTGGTGTCAAAATATGACCGTGACCGGAAAGAGTTTAAAACCTTATCTTATGAACAACTCCCTTGCCATGAGAATATCAATAGGCTGTATGAGGATGAAGACAGAAACCTTTGGATTGGAAGCAATGGAGACGGTGCTTTCCGGCTGGATAGAAAAAAGCTATGTTCCGTCCATTATTGTGAAGAAAAGCAGAATCTTTCCAATAACATAGTACGTGATTTTGGAGCGGATGCGAAAGGTAATATCTGGATAGGAACAGAAAAAGGTATTACACTCTGTACTAAGGCAGGAATAGAGTATGTATATGCCAAAAGTACTCAAACGGACGGTTTGTCTGATAATGCCATTTATTGTATCTATGCGGATGAAAAGAAGAATATGTGGATAGGCACTTTCTTTGGTGGAGTGAATGTACATTATGCTCATTCGGGACTTTTCCACACAGTGGCTGCCAATAAAGGGGATTATTCGATTCAACGGGGAGCCATTAGTCCCATTCTTTGTGAAAATGAAAAAATTCTTGTAGGGACAGAAAACTACGGATTATTTGTTCTTAATATGAACCATGATTTGATCGGTATATTAAATACGGATAATAGTAATATCAGCAGTAACAATATACATTCACTCTGTGTTGACAATCAGCAGAATCTTTGGATTGGCACTTATTATGGTGGAGTGAATCTTCTTTCCAAAGGTAGTTCTTTATTCAAGCATTACCGGCAACATATTCAGGACTCGAAGAGTATCTCATACAATAATGTATATTGTATCTTGCAAGATAGTAAGGGTACGATTTGGGTAGGGACGCAGTTTGGCGGATTGTGTGTGTATAATCCCGTTACCCACACCATTGAACGTGCTGCTGTAGAGTTACCTGCCGATCTTTTTGTCTGGGACTTATTAGAAGATAAACGCGGTAATATATGGATTGCTTCTTATAATTACGGAGTCTTTTTACTAGATAAATCACAGAATTACAAAGTCGTAGCATTGCCGGAACAAGTTTATAACAATATAACCCTTCGTGAGTTGAATGATGGTAGGATAGCTGTCGGCTCGGAGAATACCGGACTTGCTATCATCAATCCTGCCGATTTGTCAATTTGCCGATATACTGAGAAGAATGGTTTGTGTGATAATACAATATATGCCATTTTGCAAGATAAGAATAATCAGATTTGGTTATCTACTAATCAGGGATTGTGTAAATGTAATCCTGATTTCTCTCTTTTTACGCATTATACCATTAATGACGGTCTGCCTACGAACCGTTTCAATTATAAAGCAGGGGCAAATATCGGAAGTAAACTTTATTTCGGGAGTACTGAAGGACTAGTTGTAGTAGAACCGGAACAGGAAAAAAATGACTCGTATATCTACCCGATATGGTGGAATAACCTCTACATTAATGGTGAGAAACAAACAATCGGGCAAGACAATGTACTACATCAGGATTTGAATATCATAGATGAAATATGCCTGGATTATCGTAATACCTCCTGGGGAGTGGATTTTACATGTAATGTGTTTGAACCTTACAATCGTCCGCAGTTTGCCTACCAACTTTCCGGTCAGGATGGGCAATGGCACAAATTGGGCAGCAAAACCAGAATCGACTTTACGGGATTGAATTATGGACACTATCAGTTGAGCATCTGCACGGTAGATAAAGAGGGAAATCTGGCAGACAACAAGCGCACTCTAAATATCTATATTCGTCCTCCCTGGTGGCAGCGGCTTCCTGCCAAACTATCGTTTACATTGATTCTTTTAGGCTCGGCCTTTTATTTAATTTTCCTCTTGTTTACCAATGCCCGAAGTAAACATGCACTTGCATTGGAAAAGCTGGAAAGGAAAAAAGACCAGGAAATAAATGAATTGAAATTCAAATTCTTTGTGAATATATCTCATGAATTTAAAACTCCTCTTTCTCTCATATTAGGTCCTGTCAACCAATTTATGGAGAATCGTGTGAAGGAGTCGAATGCTAACCATTATTATAATATAATCAAGAAGAATGCAGATAAACTGTTGAATCTCATTAATGAATTGCTCGCCTTCAGAGAGTTGGAACATCTGAAACTACATATAGAACCTATTCAATACGAACAGTTCATAGTCTCTGTGTTACATAAACATACGCTGATGTTTGAATCTAAAGGAATTCATGTCGAAATAAAAGGCTTTGAAGGAGATATGATGATTCATGCCGATGCGGATAAGTTGGAGAAGATCTTTGATAACCTTCTGTCGAATGCTTATAAGTATACCAATCAGAACGGTACCATTACTATTGAAGTGAAGTCTGATGCCGGGCAGGTAACTACCACGCTTACCAATACGGGAGACGGAATCGACCCGAAGAAATTACCTTTTATATTCGAGCGTTTCTTTACCAATAGCTCCTATGACAGATATTCGTCTGGGGTCGGACTTTCCTATGTGAAGTCATTGGTAGAAATGCATGAGGGGGAAATCACGGCAACCTCTTTGCCCAAAGAGACAACCAGTTTTTGTTTTTCCATACCGCTTCGTGATAATTTGGCACAGGCAACTCCCAGGTCGGTGGTAGATTACAGATTGGATGTTTTCTCAGAGAATCCCTATCAGAATACGGATAACGAGGAATTCTCCGAACCGGAATTTATAAAAATGTGTGAGGGTACTCATGTACTCGTTGCGGAGGATGACCAGGATTTGCGGGAGATTATTACCGATTATCTATCAGCTTCATTCAAGGTTTCGGTAGTGGATAGTGCTGAGGCTGCAATTTCTTTTATTGCAGAACAGAAAGTGGATATCATTGTCAGTGATGTGAAGATGAAAGAGATGAGTGGATACGATTTGTGCAAGACTTTGAAAAGTAATATAGAAACGAGTCATATCAGAATAATCTTAATGACCGTATTGTCGGAGGATAGTTATAAATATTCCGGATATAAGTCGGGAGCAGATGCTTATATGACCAAACCTTTTGAATTGTCTCTGCTGGAACTGCGAATTAGAAACCTACTTTATAATAGTTTCAAGGCGAAACAAAAATATAAAATTGATATTGACCTGTCCAATGTGGAAGTTACTCATTCAAATTCAGATGAAGAATTTTTGAATAAAGCTGTAGCCATTGTGTTTAAACATCTGGCTGATACGGAGCTTAATGTTGATTTCCTGTGCAATGAACTGGGCATGAGTAAAGCATCCCTTTACCGTAAACTGCATGCAATTACAGGACAGTCTATCAATGAATTTATTCAGAATATACGTTTGAAGTATGCTGCCCGTTTGCTGATAGAGACAGATAAGACAGTTGCCGAAATAGCATATGAAGTAGGATTCTCTGATTCTTATTATTTCAGCCGTGCATTTAAAAAATGTTTCGGACAGTCTCCCAAGCAGTGGCGTGAATCAGGCATAATGCCCGAAAATAGCTAAAAAACTCATAAATAGCTCCTTTAGATGTATTATCCATCCATTTGAAATAATTGTCCATCCCCTAAAATGTACAATTGTCTAAGTTTGCGGAGTAAACAATACATCTTATTAACAAAAACTAGTACATATGAATGGAACATTGGAACTTAAAAAAATCATGTTAAGTGTTTTCCTGTTTCTGATTGCTGTAAGCATATCAGCACAAGGCAGGAAAGTATCTGGAACAGTGAAAGACGCTGACGGCAGCGGTCTACCCGGAGTGACAGTAGTAGAAAAAGGAACCACCAACGGAGTCAGCACGGACCTCGACGGGGCTTTTACGTTAACATTGACAGGTGCACATCCTGTGCTTGTGTTTTCTTCAATAGGTTATGTAACAATAGAAAAATCAGTGGCGCCTTCGCAAACAAATCTTCAGATCAAAATGTCGGAGGACGTCACTGTACTTGACGATGTCGTGGTGGTGGGATACGGAACAGTCAAAAGAAGTACTTTGACTAATGCCGTATCTTCCGTCAACAGCGATCAATTCGTACAGGGAGCTGTCACTTCTCCGCTTCAGTTATTGCAAGGCAAAGTGGCGGGTTTGGCCATTAATACTACTTCGGGAGAGACGGATGGC
>USLU01000125.1 GCA_900555635.1 uncultured Bacteroides sp. | reverse complement strand
TTTTCACGAGCAATGGCAATAGCCATTTTCGCTTCGGTAACTGTATCCATAGCAGCAGTTACAAATGGGATTTTTAACTCAATGTTTCGTGAAAACTTCGTCGTAAGTGCGACAGTTTTGGGCAAGACTTCAGAATAAGCAGGAATCAACAATACGTCGTCGTACGTCAACCCATCCATTACAATCTTATCAGCAATAAATGACATAGGGTTATGCGTTTAAAATTTATTGCGTGCAAATATACGGTTTTTATTCCATTCCGTATATCTGCACGCAATATTTTTTCTTTTTTTAAACGAAAAAACCGAGTTAGTTAGCCATCTCAGAGATGAATTTGATACGTACTAAACGAACTTCTTCATCGGTAAAATCATCACCTAATTCATCCAGCGCATCATCAACTTTATCAGTAGTAGATTCTTTAAAGTAATCGTAAATATCGAGCATATGATCTTCATCCATAATATCTTCCAGGAAGTAGTCGATGTTCAACTTGGTTCCCGAAAACACGATTGCTTCTATTTCATCCAGCAAATCATCAAATTCAATACCCTTCGACAAAGCTATATCGTCCAACGCAACTTTACGGTCAATAGCCTGAATGATTGCTACTTTCATCTTGGACTTATTAGCAACTGTACGTACGCGCAAATCTTCGGGACGTTCTATTTCATTTTCTTCGCAATGACGCTTGATAAGTTTACAGAATTCTTCTCCATAACGTTTTGCCTTACCGGCTCCGACACCTGGAATATTCTGCAATTCATCCAAAGTAACAGGATATATAGTTGCCATCGCTTCTAATGAAGGATCCTGGAAAATCACATAAGGAGGCACTTCCAACTTCTTAGACAATTTCTTGCGCAAATCTTTGAGCATAGAATAAAGTGCCGGGTCAACTGCACAAGCGCCACCTCCGCGCGCCGGTGCTTCCTCTTCTGTTTCCTCGAAGTCATTATCTTCTGTAATCTTGAAAGATTTCGGATGTTTCAGGAATTTCTTACCATCCTCCGTAACCTTCAGCAAGCCATAGTTTTCAACATCTTTACTCAGATAACCACCTATAAGAGCTTGACGAATAACGGCATTCCACGTTTTGTCTTCCTCACCCATACCAGAGCCGAAGGCTTCGAGGTCTTCGTGCAGGTGAGCTTGTATCTCTGAGGTTTCTTTACCTTGTATAAGGTCTATAATATAGTCCGCTTTAAAATTTTCTTTTACCGCTAGAATAGCTTCAATCACGGTACACAATAATTCTTGGGCTTCCACTTGTTTTTTGGGATTTAAACAGTTGTCACAATTACCACAATTTTCTTCTGTGTATTCTTCACCAAAATAATGAAGCAAAGTCTTTCGACGACACACGGAAGATTCGGCATATGCAGCAGTTTCCAGCAGAAGCTGCTTGCCTATTTCCTGTTCTGCTACAGGTTTGCCTTGCATAAATTTCTCGAGTTTCTGCAAGTCCTTATTAGTATAGAAAGTAATACACTGTCCTTCTCCACCATCTCTTCCAGCACGTCCTGTCTCCTGATAATATCCTTCAAGACTTTTGGGAATATCATAGTGGATCACAAAACGTACATCAGGCTTATCTATACCCATACCAAAAGCAATTGTTGCCACAATCACATCTATCTTTTCCATCAGGAAATCGTCTTGATTCTGTGTTCGTGTAGCTGAATCCATTCCAGCATGATAAGCACGGGCATTGATACCGTTAGCCTGTAAGATTTCAGCAAGTTCCTCTACTTTTTTACGGCTCAGGCAGTAAATAATACCCGATTTCTCGTTATTATTTTTGATGAACTTGATGATATCCCTATCTACGTTTGTAGTTTTAGGACGTACCTCATAATAGAGGTTCGGACGATTGAACGAAGACTTGAACACCTGAGCATCCACCATACCCAGATTTTTCTGGATATCATGCTGCACTTTAGGAGTAGCAGTCGCTGTCAATGCTATCAACGGAGCTTTTCCTATTTCATTGATTATGGGGCGTATCCGGCGATATTCCGGACGGAAGTCATGTCCCCATTCGGAGATACAGTGGGCTTCGTCCACAGCATAGAAAGATATCTTTACTGTTTTCAAGAAATCAACATTCTCATCTTTCGTCAACGACTCCGGAGCTACATAAAGCAGCTTGGTCTTGCCACTGAGAATATCAGATTTAACTTGATCTATCGCACCTTTATTAAGAGAAGAGTTTATGAAATGTGCCACACCATCTTCTTCACTGAAGTTCCTCATCGCATCAACTTGATTTTTCATCAATGCAATCAAAGGAGAAATCACAATAGCCGTGCCCTCCATTAATAAGGAGGGGAACTGGTAACACAGTGATTTTCCGCCACCGGTAGGCATTAATACAAAAGTATCATTACCATCCAACATGTTTTGGATAATCGCTTCTTGATTTCCTTTAAATTTATCGAACCCGAAGTATTTCTTCAGCTGGTCTGTCAAATTATTCTTCTTCCCTGCCATGATTCATTAGGTTGTTGTTTATAGAGTTATCTTAAAAGTGCGCCTTTCAGCATTCATTCTTATGAAGAACTCTAACAAAGTTATAAACAACTTCTTAAATTTCAAGCATAATACGCCGAATATTTTTCAATAAAAAGTAAAAAAGCCAGTTTCACTAAGTATTACCTTCTGATTTTAAGCACTTTGAAGTTTTGCCATGTTTGCTTTCTCAAGTTGCTGTTTCGCATAATCCAACGTCACCACATAACTATTTTTCTGTTCGGACGGGATTTCAAACATTACATCCATCATTATTGTTTCCACAATAGAACGTAATCCACGGGCACCCAACTTGTATTCAACAGCTTTATCTACGATGTATTCAAAAACAGCATCTTCAAAAGTAAGCTTCACCATATCCATCTCGAACAACTTGATATATTGTTTGATGATAGAGTTCTTTGGTTCCGTGAGAATAGCACGCAATGCATCTCGATCCAACGGATTAAGATAAGTCAACACCGGAAGACGACCGATTATTTCAGGTATTAGTCCGAATGCTTTCAAATCTTGCGGTGCAATGTACTGCATCATATTGTTTTTGTCAATAGTAGCAGTATTACGTACCGCACTATATCCTACCACATGCGTATTAAGTCGTTGAGCTATCTTCTTTTCAATGCCATCAAAAGCACCTCCACAGACAAATAGAATGTTCTTAGTGTTTACCGGAATCATCTTTTGATCGGGATGCTTGCGTCCACCCTGAGGTGGTACATTTACAACGGAGCCTTCCAATAGTTTCAGCAAACCTTGCTGTACACCTTCACCACTTACATCACGGGTAATTGAAGGGTTATCACCTTTACGGGCGATTTTGTCTATTTCATCAATAAAGACAATACCCTGCTCAGCCTCGGCAACATTGTAGTCCGCTACTTGCAACAAACGAGTCAGAATACTTTCAATATCCTCTCCCACATACCCGGCTTCGGTCAACACCGTTGCATCTACAATCGTAAAAGGTACATGGAGCAGTTTGGCTATAGTACGGGCAAGCAGTGTTTTGCCTGTACCGGTGCTACCTACCATTATAATGTTGGACTTTTCTATTTCCACATCATCTCCACCATCCTTTTGTAACAGGCGTTTATAATGGTTGTACACAGACACAGCAAGGAAACGCTTGGCATCCTCTTGACCAATAACATATTGATCAAGGAAGTTCTTAATTTCTACAGGCTTAGGAAGTTCTTTCAGATTCAGCTTTTTGGCATTGCCTTTCTTAGCTCCTCCCATAGCTTCCTGAGTTATCTCATAGGCTTGGGTAGCACAACTATCGCAGATGTAGCCATTCATTCCCGTTATGAGAAAGCCGACTTCATCTTCGGACCGTCCGCAGAAACTGCATCTATTTTTAGTTTTTCTTGAATCTGCCATATTTATTTTTTAATCAACACTTCGTCCACCATACCATATTCTTTGGCTTCCTGAGCAGTCATCCAATAGTCGCGGTCAGAATCGGCCCATACCTTATCAAAATCAGTATGAGAGTGATCGGCAATAATGGTATAAAGTTCTTTCTTTAATTTCTGGATTTCACGCGCAGTAATTTCGATATCCGAAGCTTGTCCTTGCGCGCCTCCCATCGGTTGATGTATCATTACACGGGAATGGGTCAATGCAGAACGTTTGCCTTCGGCACCTGCCACCAACAAAACAGCTGCCATACTAGCTGCCATACCTGTACAGATAGTAGCGACTTTACTACTGATAAACTGCATAGTATCATAAATGCCCAGTCCGGCATATACCGATCCACCCGGTGAGTTAATATAAATAGAGATATCCTTACCCGGATCTACTGAATCCAAATACAGAAGCTGCGCTTGTAATGTATTGGCAGTATAATCATCGATCTGCGTGCCCAAGAAAATGATACGATCCATCATCAGGCGGGAGAACACATCCAACTGTGTAACATTAAGTTGGCGTTCTTCGAGGATATAAGGATTTAAATACCCGGCTTGTGATTTAATCACATCGTCCAGCATCAAGCCATTCATACCTAAATGCTTGGTTGCGTATTTTCTGAAATCATCCATATTTTTATTCTTTTAGTTTTATAAATTGTGGTTACAAAGAAACAAAAAAGAACACAGAGACACAAAAAAACACAGAGTTATAGTTTGTCAAACTCTGTGTTTCTTTATAAAAATCAGTCTTTTCAGACAAAATCTTATGCAAACATCTTATTAAACTCTTCCATTGAAACGGATTTATTCTCCAATTTCACTTGAGACTTCAATGCAGCAGCCAATTTAGCTTCAACTACACGGTTTACCAGACCTTCGACGCTCTCTTTCTTTTTCAACATTTCCTTTGAATAGTTTTCCAAGATTTCATCAGGGACACTCATCATGCCGTATTGTGCAAACTGTGCACGAGTGGCTTCCTTAGCCATGTTCACGATATCCTCTTGTTCAACCTTGATATCGTTAGCTTTCACCAACTGCTCTTTAACCAGATGCCAAGTCAGTTCTTCAATGCTCTTATCGTAGTTGTCTTCAACAAACTTCTCATCTTTATCAGGATTGTTCAGACGCATAATACGCTTCAGCAATGCATCCGGAAATTCTAATTTACCGATTTTGTCTGTCAAAACCTTACGCAGGTCAATCAGGAACTTATAATCGCTGTCAGCCACAAACTGAGCTGCAATGCTTTCTTTTACCTTAGCACGGAAATCAGCTTCGTTGTTTACTACACCTTCACCAAACACTTGGTCGAAGATTTCCTGGTTCAAGTCACCTGCAACAAAGCGAGTGATTTCTTCAACCTGGAAGCTGAAGTTAGATTTCATATCAGCCACAGCATCTTTTTCAATCTTCAACAGTGAAGACAATTCAGCTTCATTGCCATCCCATGCTGTATAAGGATTGAACACAAGTACATCGTTCACCTTAGCACCGGCAAAGATAGCCTTCTGATCGTCGTTCTTCATGTAAGCAGGCATCATAACAGCACCTTCTACCTGAATACCACCTTCTTTGGTATTGCCGTTTTCATCAAGTTCGGCAAGCAAACCTTTCAGCATATCATTATCAGCGTAAACATCTACTTTGTCGTACTTACCAGTACGTTGAGTATAAGCTTTCACCTGATTGTCTACCATTTCGTCGGTAACTTCAATTGTATAGTAATCTACCTTATCTTTGTCTGTCAGTTCAGCTTTGAATTCAGGTGCCAAAGCAATATCGAACAAGAATTCAAACTCTTCCATTGTATCGAAGTCGATTGCAACTTGCTTATCTTCGTTAGGCAGAGGTTCACCCAAAATTTCAATCTTATTATCTTGGATATACTTATATACTGAATCAGAAAGAAGCTTATTAACTTCTTCTGCCACTGCCGATTTACCATACATTTTCTTAACCAGACTCATCGGTACCATACCTTTACGGAATCCAGGGATCTGAGCTTTTTGACGGAAGTTTTTCAACGACTTGTCTACCTGTTCTTGATAGTCTGCTTTCTCAAGCTTTACAGTAAGCAATGCGCTTACTTTGTCAATGTTTTGTAATGAAACGTTCATTCTGACAATTATTTATTTGATTTATACTATATTCTACTTCTTAAACGAGCGTGCAAAATTAGCGTTATTCTTTCAATTATCAAAAAACATTGCAGAATTATTTCTACTCATATAATGTTGAAGTGATTCCGACGCCTTTAAGTGCTAAGTAAATCTTCTAGCTATAAACAAACCATCAATCTTCCTCTTTTAATTGACCGGGTGAGTCCCTCCTAATATCCTATTTAATTTCAGATAGATAGAGAAAAAATAAAAATAATTGCGAAAATGTATCATTTATCCGATTTTTATATGTTTCTTTGTTGCGGAATAATGGCACATTAGTTTCTCGATTCCCGTTACATGGTTTTTACTGCCGTTTTCAAAACGCTTTTGTAAACTCTCTGTTGTAGTAATCCTTTTATTATTTAGCCATCGTTCCAAGAGAGTTTTATTCATTTATTTATTTTACATTTTTCATTATGAACATTTATGTTGGAAACCTTAACTACCGTGTTAAGGAAAGCGACCTGCAGAAGGTCATGGAAGAATACGCACCTGTATCTTCTATCAAATTTATCACTGACCGCGAAACAAAACGTTTCAGAGGTATTGCATTCGTTGAGATGGAAGACGGCGAAGCAGCAGCTAAAGTTATTTCAGAACTCGACGGCGCAGAATTCTTCGGACGCCAAATGGTTGTGAAAGAAGCTAGACCTCCGAAATATTAATCATATAGATTAAAGGAGAAAATTAAAAAGACCGCTATGAGCGGTCTTTTTTTTAATGTTTTAATGCTTAATAAATGCGCTACCTACGCTGCATGACATTAATCATTAAACATTATTTCATAAATTCTTTGCGACGTAATACGAAGCTATTACTCAAATATTTCTCACGTACTATTTTATTTTCAGCCAACTCTTCAGGCGTACCTTGAAATAAGATTTTTCCTTCAAACAGTAGATAAGCACGGTCGGTAATACTCAGTGTTTCTTGTACATTATGGTCGGTAATCAGAATTCCTATATTCCGGTCTTTCAGTTTCCATACAATCTGTTGAATATCTTCTACAGCAATCGGGTCTACGCCGGCAAACGGTTCGTCAAGCATGATAAACTTAGGGTCAATAGCAAGACAACGGGCAATCTCGGTACGACGACGTTCACCACCCGACAATTGGTTACCGTTATTTTTACGCACCTTCTGCAAACGGAATTCAGCGATCAAGCTCTCTAACTTATCTTTCTGATATTCCAACGGTTTATTCGTCATCTCCAACACAGATGCGATATTATCTTCCACACTCATCTGGCGGAATACGGATGCTTCCTGTGCCAAATAACCGATACCGGTCTGCGCACGCTTGTATACCGGATAGTTAGTAATCTCCAAATCATCCAGGAAGATACGCCCTTCATTCGGAGTAATCAAACCAACGGTCATGTAGAACGAAGTTGTTTTACCGGCACCATTCGGTCCCAACAAACCAACAATTTCACCCTGCTTCACATCAATAGAAACATGGCTTACAACCGTACGCTTTCCGTACTTTTTCACCAAATCTTCCGTGCGAAGCACCATTTTGCTTTCTTCCATACTTGCGTTATTTTGCCGCAAATGTAGCAAAATAAGCCGAAATGATGTACATTTGCAGACAAATACTTACGAGTTATGATTAAAGCACTTAGAACAGTCGGTAAATATATCATGCTTATGGGACGTGTGTTTGCCCGTCCCGAACGTATGCGTATGTTTTTTCGGCAATATGTAAATGAGTTGGAACAACTCGGCGTAAACTCTATCGGCATTGTATTGTTGATATCATTTTTCATCGGAGCCGTTATCACCATTCAAATCAAGTTGAACATTGAAAGTCCATTCATGCCCCGCTGGACAGTAGGATATGTTACCCGTGAAATTATGTTGTTGGAATTTTCATCCTCCATCATGTGTTTGATTCTGGCGGGAAAAGTAGGGTCCAATATTGCATCCGAATTGGGTACCATGCGTGTAACACAGCAAATAGACGCCCTTGAAATAATGGGAGTCAACTCAGCCAACTATCTGATTCTTCCTAAAATTGTAGCAATGGTATCAACTATTCCATTGATGGTTACGTTCAGTATATTTGCGGGCATTATAGGAGCCTTTTGTACTTGTTGGTTTGGAGGCATAATGACGGCTGTAGATTTGGAATATGGTTTGCAATACATGTTTGTAGAATGGTTTATTTGGTGTGGAATCATCAAGTCACTTTTCTTTGCTTTCATTATTGCCAGCGTATCGGCATACTTCGGCTATACAGTTGAAGGAGGTTCTATTGAGGTGGGAAAAGCATCCACCGATTCGGTAGTTTGCAGTAGCGTACTCATCTTATTTGCCGACCTAATATTAACTAAACTTTTAATGGGATGATCGAACTTATTGGCCTTTGCAAATCATTTGAAGAGAAAGAAGTGTTGAAAGATATCAACGCCACTTTCGAGAACGGAAAAACCAACCTTATTATCGGGCAAAGCGGTTCAGGAAAAACAGTACTCATGAAATGCATCGTCGGTCTGCTGACTCCCGAAAAAGGTGAATTACTATATGATCACCGTAACTTTCTTGCCATGGGTAAGAAAGAAAAGAAAGCCTTACGCCGCGAGATGGGGATGATTTTCCAAAGCGCAGCCCTTTTCGACTCCATGTCGGTATTGGACAACGTTATGTTTCCCCTGAATATGTTCAGTAATGACACCTTACGAGACCGCACCCGCCGTGCCATGTTCTGCCTTGAGCGCGTAAACCTTACTGAAGCCAAGGACAAATTTCCAGGTGAAATCAGTGGAGGTATGCAGAAGCGAGTAGCTATAGCCCGTGCCATTGCTTTGAATCCGCAATATTTGTTTTGCGATGAACCGAATTCCGGTTTGGATCCCAAAACTTCACTCGTTATTGACGAGTTGATACAAGATATCACCCGCGAATATAATATGACCACTCTTATCAACACGCATGACATGAACTCCGTAATGGGTATTGGTGAAAAAATTATCTACATCTACGAAGGACGTAAAGAGTGGGAAGGCAGCAAAAACGACATCTTTACCAGCACCAACGAACGACTGAACAATTTCATATTTGCCTCCGAATTGTTCCGTAAAGTAAAAGAAGTAGAAATACAAAACATTGAAGGCTAAAGGATCAGACCTTCTCATCCCCCTAAAAAGAAGGAGGTGTGTCAAAATGCACATCTCCTTTTTTTACGCACAAAGCCCCGACTTTCA
>USLU01000124.1 GCA_900555635.1 uncultured Bacteroides sp. | reverse complement strand
CAATATGGATAATCTGAATAGGCAGATGCTCCCGTTTGATAACACCTTGCATGTGCATCAGGCAGGAACTGTCCGCTCCGACAATATATTCGGCTCCGGTGGCCATGTGGTCTTTCACCTTATCACGCCCCATGCAGACGGAGACTGCCTGCTCTTCCACGGCAAACATTCCGCCAAAGCCGCAACACTCGTCAATATGGCTGGGTTCGAAAACTTCGATTCCTTCAACCAGATCGAGCAAATCACGCAATTTATTGTAATAAGGAATATTCATCTCGGAGGGAGCGGAAATAAACAGTTCGCGCACCCCATGACAGCTATTATGGATGCTGACCTTATGAGGAAAGCGTGCAGGAATCTTGGAAGGTTTCAATACATCGTGAATAAATTCACAAATATCACAAATCTTTCCCGCAGTCTGACAAACATGTCCTTCTTTCTCTAAGATGCCCGGATGATTCTCTTTCACAAAAGCCACACAACTGGCGGAAGGACCGACTATGTAATCGTACTCCCGGAATAAATCGCCAAAACGGAGCGCCAACTTCATCGATTCATCTTCAAAACCGGCATTTGCCATCGGTTGTCCGCAACAGGTTTGATCCAACGGATAATCGACGTCTACTCCCAAACTTTTCAACAGTTTATACGATGCCACTCCCACATTGGGATATATGGCATTGATATAACAAGGAATAAACAAACCTACTTTCATAACTATATTATGTAATAATTTAAGATTCTTCCGTACCACCCGTCTATTTTGCTCAACGGATGTCGATTAATTTGTGTGTTTGCAGGCTGAGTCTCC
Source organism: uncultured Bacteroides sp. (assembly GCA_900555635.1). Taxonomy (GTDB): domain Bacteria; phylum Bacteroidota; class Bacteroidia; order Bacteroidales; family Bacteroidaceae; genus Bacteroides. The sequence continues at coordinate 8,640 of USLU01000124.1, read as the reverse complement.
ATTTGGGATGTCGCATTACACAGTCCACTGTCAAAGCAGTGTTATTACAAGAACAAGGCTGGAGGAAAAAATGTTCGGCAGGAAGTAGTTCAAAAATACTTATATCTTGTCCTTCATAGACAACTTTCACTTCATTCATCCGGTCGATTGCCAGTTTTGCCCCTTGTTTGGGTGAGCAGGTCACCCAGTCGATAGATGCCGGTAAGGGGTGTGTACCGTTGGTTTCGATGGTCACATATTTACCAGCTTGGTGCAAAAGGTCGATCAATTGGTCGTCTATCCATAAGGAAGGTTCGCCACCTGTGAGGACAACGGTAACGGCAGGATATTTTTTCACTTTGGTGATAATTTCTTCATCAGTCATCATTGTTCCTTCTTCGTGTTGTGTGTCGCAAAAGTCACATTTCAGGTTGCAGCCGGAGAAACGCACGAAGATGGCCGGAGTTCCGGTGTGGTAACCTTCGCCCTGCAAACTGTAAAAGATTTCATTAATCTTTCTCATCGTCATACTTGTTTAATTTGCTACTCTTGTCCCTCTGCGCTGGCGGAATCTTTCTCATAGATGACTATGTTTCCTTCCGATTCCTGCACCTCTACCTTATAGCATTGAGGAAGCTGTTTGCACACCCACCGGGCGATATTCTCTGCTGTGGGATTGAACGGAAGTACTTCATTCAGATTTTGATGGTCGAGTTTTTCCATGACCACTTCTTTGATACGGGTGAAATCTACCACCATTCCTTCGGAGTTGAGCCGCATGGAACGGCAATAGACGGTGATAATCCAGTTGTGACCGTGTAAACTGGCGCATTTACTGCGATACGGGAGTACCAGCTTATGAGAAGCCGAGATCTCCATGCGTTTGATTACTGTAAACATGGGTGTATGTATTTTAATAGTTACACGCATCTAATGTCACCTCGATGCAACGGCAAAGGTAATACAAAATAGAGTTTTCATCCAGCAAAGAGTGTTATTTTTTCCCTTTTTTTGCACTATCTTTGCCGCATGAAAACTCTGTATATTGTTTTAGGTAGTATCTCTCTTGCACTCGGCATTCTCGGCATCTTTCTGCCGCTACTGCCTACTACCCCTTTTCTGTTACTCACCGCCGCCCTTTATTTCAAAGGGTCCCCCCGATTATATAACTGGCTGCTCAATCATCGGCACTTCGGTCCTTATATCCGCAATTACCGCGAAAACAAGGCGATCCCTCTCCGAGCCAAAGTAATCTCGCTCGTGTTGATGTGGGGAACTATGCTAGACTGCATTTTCTTCCTGATTCCTTTGATATGGGTAAAGATTCTCCTGGGACTGATTGCCGCAGGGGTCACTTATCATCTTCTTTCTTTCAAGATATTAAAGTAATGCGATAGTCCCTGTCGTGCATCGGCAAGTTTATCTTCCCAATGTTTCACGGAGTTATGACCAATAATGTCAGTCACATATTTCACGGAAATAAACGGAATTTCTTTTGAACGGCAAACGAATGCCTGTGCATAGGCTTCCATGTCTACGACATCTCCGCTAACGTGAGTCAATTCTGTAAGAAAGCCATCTCCCGTGTTACAGATTCCTTCTTCTGTCCAGTGCTCGCAATAACCTTTTTCTTCGAGCAAGGCCGATGAATCAATCTCACACTCCAATCCGAACTCTTTCATTTTCTGCATATCACGGTCTACGAACTTGCGGCAGACAAAGATATCTCCTACTTGATGGTTGACTGTTCCGGCACTTCCGATATTGAGTACTAAGTCTGGTTGTACCTGGCAGATTGCTTCTGCCAGATGAAAAGCTGATTTTACTTTTCCAATACCTGTACGAATGTAATAAGGTTCTACATCCGGCCATTTAATCTCTACAAATTCGCCTTGGACGGCGTAGGTTACTAATATTTTCAACATATTCTTCTCTTGATTTATGAATATGCAAAAATAGAATTTTTATCGGAGATTAATCATTCAAGTGCAGAATAAGCCGCAAAATTTGCGGCTTATCTCCTGATTTTAACCGCAACATCCTGTCACAATTAAAATCTCATATCAGATAATCTTATAAGTTTTCACGACTATTCATACTACCTTTTGTTCTTCATTGACGTTTTCATACTTATTCTTATTTTTCAGAAATCAGACCAGTTTTCCTTCTTTCACAGCTCTTTCCAAATCTCCAAGTGTTATTCTTTTTTTGACTTTTTCCTTTCGTCCCAAAATTAAATCTAATAATTTAGGAAGTATCCAATCCCCTTCAGGATAAAAATACTCTTCAAAAACAAACTTTTCAACATTTACATTAAATATCCGACTAAACAAAGAGATAAATTCATAAGCATCATCTCCCTGAAGTTTCAAATCTCTTGCAAGATCAGTCTCACGAGTAAATTCACCACCCCACCGTTCTTCCTCAACAAACTGAATCACTTGTCTCCAAATATCTTCTCCATCCATAATTTTCATTCAAAAATCGTTTTTAATCACATACTGATTATCTGTCACATCATAGCTATGCAGTTCCAATTTTAATACTCGAAAACATATCTCGTTTTATAATCAGAAATATACTTTTTTCTATTTAGTATAAAACTGTAAACCCTTCATTTCCGTCTTTTTTATGTTTATATTTTGTAAAGGAACTAATAAATATCAACACAATCAAAGATTTCACTTTCCTTTTCTGAACACACCCAAAAAACAAATATCAAAAACCTCAAATATATTATTAACTTCAAGTATAGTATATATAACCAATACTCTCTATATAGTCACCATATTGTACATATATACACAACAAATAGCCATTACTCCACGAACATAAAAGATTAAGCATCTTTTTCTCTTCACAATGCCAACATATTAAATATATCATTACCTTTGTCACTGAAAGCAATTTGATTGTCAAGCCAATAGAACAAACAATTTTATTATCAAATATTGAAATAGCCTTTCAACATCTTATTGAATGCATAACTATAAAATAAATAATTCCATGAAAAAAGTATCATTATTGCTTTTAACAATATTACTAACAATTGGTTGTAACCAAAAGCCAAAAGAACAAGTAGTATCTCAAGAATCAAATCCACAGCTCACAGCAGCAGAAATAAGGAATCAAGAAATACAAGACTCTTTAAAGAAAGTAAGAAACGACTCGCTTGCCCTAATTGCATGGGGAGATGTTAAATTTGGGATGAGCATGAGAGAAGCATTAGCTACTGAAACATTTAAGGGTGGAGATAAATTTCCTGATAGTAATCGCATATCAATGAACTTCAATGACGAACGAAATTTCAGAAAAGCTTTTGGGTTAAATGAATCTTCCGAAATCTGGGCCAAATTTCAAGAAAATGAATTAACCAGAATATATATAGAATCACATTATCTAACAGCAAATAGCATTAATGATCTAGTGAGTGATTGTGATATATTTATCAAAAATTTCACAGAAAAATATGGAGAACCTTCATATAAGAAGAGTAAAGTTAATATCTCCGAGTTTAATTCCGGTGAAGAGTTTGAATACGCCAAATTCCAAATAGGAGATAAGACGATAACAATAGTATTAGGAGAATTAAGCAGTGAAGTCAAATTCTACTACCATGTATATATAGACAATAGCAAGTTCCCCCAAAAGAAGCATGTCATGACAGACAAAGAAAAAAGAGAAGAACAAAAACAAAAAGAAGATACTGAAAAAATAAGAAATAATTCATTCTAAATAAAGTATTAGAAAAATAAAAAAACAATTATGTTTATGCCTCATCACCATAACTCTGAAATAAATAATTCCATGAAAAAAGTATTTTTTCTTCTATTTATGGCTACTATAGTCTCTTTAGTTGGCAATGCCCAAAGCAGAACTAATAGTGATCCTACAGCGCTATCTTATAAATCTAAAGAAATAAAATCTGCCCTATATTGGCAACAAAGCAGTAAAACGGGACGTTGGGAAAGTCGCAAAAACACAAAACGCGTATATCTTGGCGAAGGAGTAGCCATCGAAAATTTCAACAACATATTCATAGGAGAATATAATAATAAGCGTTATCTTTTTTTGGACTTTTATAGATATTTCTGGCGCTATCCTGCATTGAAAAAAGAATGGATGTATTCACGAACAATAATGGCAGCATTACTTACCGACGATGATTATAGCCATTTATCATCGCTTGCTACCAATCAGACACTCTCAATTATACCACGCTTCTACCATAGTATGTATAAAGGACACGCAGAATACTCATTTCCATTCTTTTTAACTTTAGGAGAAACGCTTCTTTCTGCCACAGAAACACTATATAAATCCAATAAAAGAGCATACGGAGAAGAATATGCTAACAAAGAATGGAAAAAAGACTATCCACCTATTAATTTTATAGTTTTGAAACGTATCACAGATTCTGACGGTCAGGACGTTGTACGATTCATTTTATATCCTAAAGCCCTACCAGAGCTTATAGACTACACATATTTCGAGGTTGATTATTCCGTTTATAAGAACCTACTCACAAAGGACAAGAAAGTAAGCTACAAGTAAAAACAAATAAGGCAGGCGAAATCGATATAATAACTACATAAAAGGAGACTCACTTCCCTTTCTTTGCCTTTTTGCCTGTCTGCTTTTCAAACTCTTGTTTAGTGATATCAACAGCATAATTTCCATTAGACATAAAATGCATAAAAGCAATTTGGGTACCTGGGTGACCAGACCAATGATGATATTCTACCTCCCAATAAACGTTTCCATTTTCAATGACGTAATGCGATTCACTTTCAATCTTTCCTGATGATAAAACAGAATTTATCTTATCATATACTGCTCTTCTCCCCATTTTTACCTGCTCCGATTCGCAAGAAGTGAAAACAAATCCACAAAATAGAATTATAGTAAGAATTATCTTTCTCATACTCAACAGTTTCTTATAGCTTTAAGTTTTTAGATTTATTATTTTAAAGAAATAGAACTTTTATCATAATATCCTGTCGCAAATTCATAAGGATAGTTATCACCTCTAATCAATAATTGCTCACCTCCAGTTCCATAATCTGTCATTTTCTCATGTCCCCAATGAACAAAACTTATATAAAGAGTATAGTATTCTCTTTCACCTCCCAAAACTTCTTCCATGTATGGATGTTTAACAAGGTTGAGATCATTCTTATTTATGGAATAATCAACAGAGTGAATACTTGTAAATTTCCCCCCTTTATATGTATAGTACCCTAATTTCCCATTTTCAAAAACTAAGTAATATGTATATGAGCCTTTGTTCATTACATATGTTCCCGTACCAGATTCTAATTCATTTGCAGTAATTTGTTTTTCATAAAACTCATCTTTTTCTTCATCTTTGCTACATCCAGCAAACATTAGTGCAGTAATCATTAAGAGCAGTAAATTCTTCATATTTATTTTTGTATGTTTATTGTTTACAAAGGAACTAATAAGTTTGAATACAAGCAATTTTTTTACTTTACTTTTTTGAAGATATTCAAAATACAAATATCAAAAGGCTCAAATACATTATTTATTATAAACATGTTGTGTATATATCTCCAGCGTATTGGATATATATAACCAATGTGCAGGAGATATATAACCAATATGTAGCGCATATATACCATGCGTGTAACATATACATAGCCTGCATGTAGCACATATATACACAACAAACAACTACTACTTATGCAAACATGAAAGATTTAGTACAATTTCTCTTCAATAATGACCCGATTACAAAATATATCATTACCTTTGCCGCAAGAAATAGTTATACAGCGAAACAAACAGGCTTATACTTCTAATTCAAAAACAAACACTTAGACAAAACTAATTTTAAACATATAATAATGAAAAAAATTCTACTTCTATTGGCTATATTGCCAATATTGACAACAGCGTGTTCAAAAGATGATAAATCTACCGAACAAACCTTCTTTGTTAATGTGTACACCAAATGGGAAAATGATGAGGAAGAAATATCAAAACAGGCTTTTGTCTATATCTTCGCAAATGAAAACAAGAGTATTGATAATGCCAAAAGTGCTGAATCTGTAGCAGATGATGGAGTAATCACTTACACAGATGGCAGCAAATCTTCCAAACCTAAATATGCTACTAAATATCAATCCGGTGTGTTTAATATAGAAAACATGCCCAATGGAGAATATATATTATGGGTTACAGATATGAACGAGTACGGTGGTGCATGCTATTCATCATATAAGAAGATATCTGTAAATGAAAGTTATAGAGGTACAAGTGAGAAGAAAGTATTCCTAAGAACTGCACAAGACAGAGGGTTGTACCTCTATCAAAACTGGTAACAAAATGACGATATAATTTTTAAGACATATATTTATAAAGAATTTTTTATTTTTAATTGCAGTTACATTAGTAATAGCTGGATGTAGCAATGACAAACAAGAAGAGATTATTGAACAGACTACCCCACAAGAGATTATAGTAACTTTTGATTATTATTTTTGGGAAAGTGGAAGTATGACAAAAAGTACAGGAAATGAATTATATACTACTTTTTATAATAAATATATAAAAAACAAGACACTTACTCCAAGAAGCTATGCATTGACATTGAAAAATCTGAAAACAGGAGAATCATCTTATATAAGAGGTTATTGGAATAAAAAAGAAGGTGTTAAATTAATGGAAGGCACATACGAAGTTACAGGAACCTCTTCACCTATATATAATAGTTATCTTTATCAGAAGTTAGACACAGTTTATCTAGCGTTTAAAGAAAATATAGCCATAAACAGTAATACCACATCTGTTAATCTTTCCGCAAAATACAATTCTTTCATGTTGATGTTTGATACAGATAATACAAAATCAATCGAATATGGTTATGGAGAAAACAGTAGCAATAATATTGTGTTATCCAAAGTAGACAATATTTATTATATGTTCCTCGACAAACTCTCAATAGCTGGTAACGACAGACTTCGTATAAAGAGAACTAGCGGTTCTGAATCCAACATTGGTATAAGCAAAACTCCTTTTGAAAATGGAAAATACTATTATTTCAACGATATAACTAATTCTTTTGATGTCCCCCCAATGGAACAAGGAAATTAATACAATCTGCATCTCAAGTATTAATATTCACCGTGTAGAATGTTGATACTTGAGATGTTGACTATTAATATCCAAGAAGTCAGGTATTAACTATCAAAATTAAGAATCTTTTAATAATGACAATCTCTTTCTAAATTAAAGAAATCATTAAATCTAACACATTCAACTTTATAGGTATTTTTTCGAATAATGATTCTCGTTGCATAAACAAGCTCCTTAGGAATTAAAGAAGAATTATCTTTTTCCTCTTCTTTTATCTTCAGAATGTTCCATTGGGATACTAGCCCCATCATATATTTTGTAAATAACAGATTGCTTACATATCCAGGTTTATCCTCCGTATTTGTATATGAGATTGTATCTACTTTATTCCAATAAGTCAAATACAAATCTCCTTGAAAGCCCAACATTTCTAAAGCAAATACAGTATCATTAGCTGCCGAATATCTTAGCCTTTCTAATATATTCGACTTTTCCCTATATGCTTGTAGCCCTTTTAGCAGCATAGCATCACCAAACGCTTGAATTTGATTCATGTAGATGTTATTAGCAACCTTCACGAAATTGAGTTGCTGTTTACATCCTCCTAAAACAGCTATAAACATGAATAAATATATTCCTTTCTTCATGACTACTGCATTTTTTTACTTTGCCTATTCCGCTTGCATTATGAATTCAATTAAACCATATCTTTAACTTCATGGATATCATAAAAAACGTGATAAACATATCTCTATTATTATTTAATAAACAAACAGAGACTAAAAAGATTTTGTAAATATATTGATTATTAGAAACAAAATCTATAAAATTTCAAAGAAAAAATACAGAATAATTTTGTTGTTCATTATCCCCTTCGAAATATCGAACCCAATAATATGCGTAAGAATTAATTTGTGCATACTGGATTATAATACAAATAAGAATAGTCTACTTCACAAAAATAGTCTACCTTTGTATCGTCTTAATCGACTAGGTGTTTTTACCAATTCATAAGGAAGATATAATTAGTTCTACTTCATATATTAATAATTCCCCCTTATCTTTTAGCAAATTCATCCGCATGAATTAATCTGTTGCACTTGAGCAACTATTCAGTTATACTTGTGCAACCACCCAGCTACACAAGTCCATTTCTGGATTTACTCAACTGCAATATATAATAGTCATCTAAAAGAAATTATAATTATGAGCATACTTTATAAAACCACTCGTTTTGCAGATACTTTTACCGGCGACAAAGAAACGAATGTGCGGGTACAACTATTATCATGGGACACTTTGGATACCAAAGCTTTTGTTGAATACTTAGCTGACAAAAACAATATCACCAAAGGCGACGCATACAGGAATCTAAGTATGATACTGGAGGGAATAGAGGCCATTCTGAAAGATGGAAATATTCTCAATCTGGATGACTTCGGCAGTTTTTCTCTGAATGGCAGTTTCTGCGAAGACAAAGAACCAGGTGAAAACCACCGGGCAGAATCGGGGCACTTGCAAAAACCTGTGTTTAGCCAAATATCTTTGAGAGTCTGAATAAGA
>USLU01000123.1 GCA_900555635.1 uncultured Bacteroides sp. | reverse complement strand
AGATACTTTTTCTTTCATAATTCCTGTTTTTTACGTGGTGTTCTAGAATACACGACCGCTATTCACGGCATCATAATAATTACAAATGACAAATTACAAATGACAATTTGGGAGCGTACTAGTACAAAAACTGTATTTGTTAAATCGGGCGCAAAGATACACTTTCTTCTTCTCTCTACAAAACCATTTTTCATTTAAGTTGTTGAAAGCACATTCACCAAAACCTAACTTAAATGAAAACAATCTTAAAAGTAATGATTCTAATGTGCGTTATCGGACTATCAACATCTACTGCCAACGCACAAAGGGAAGTAACTATTGACGACGAGGCCTCTAACGGCATTGTCATGGTCACCATCGACAAAGCCGGTGACGAAATCATCCGTATCATGAATGAATCGCAATTGTCTTACATCCATGATCCGAAAGCCCCCCGCTTCTTGTTGATGGACAAGCAAGGAAAATTCGCTTTAGGTATCGGCGGTTATGTACGCGCCACCGGCGAATATGACTTTGGAGGTATCGTAGATAACATCGACTTTATTCCCGCTTACATTCCAAACAGTAGCAAAATCAAAAACCAGTTCCAGATGGATGCCAGCACAGCCACGATCTTTTTAAAACTGGTGGGGCACACCAGACTGTTGGGAGATTTTGTTGTCTACACTGCCGGTAACTTCAGGGGCGGAGCAAAAACTTTCCAATTGCGCAATGCCTACATGTCATTCCGCAACATCACAGTGGGATACACTTATGGCGGTTTTATGGACTTAGGCGCTCTTCCTTCCACCATCGACTTCCAAGGTCCTAATGGTGCCACATTCTACCGTGCCACACAATTGGCATACACCTACAAGGGACTAAAGAACTTCCGTTTCAACGCTTCTATCGAAGCCCCTGCCGTAGATGGCACTACCAACAGCCAGCTCAACATTGCCCAGCAACGCATGCCGGACTTCACAGCGTATGCTCAATACGGCTGGAACAACAGCAGCCACCTGCGTGTCGGCGGTATCGTGCGCAGCATGACTTACACCAGTACCGAAAGCAATAAAGCATCCAGTGTTACAGGATACGGTGTACAAGCCTCTACAACTTTCAATATGGGTAAGAAATGGCAGGTATTCGGTCAGGTCAATTACGGAAAAGGTATCGGTCAATATCTGAATGATATCAGCAATCTGAATGTGGACATTGTACCCAATCCGGAGAAAGACGGCAAAATGCAAGCATTGCCTATGTTGGGCTGGTATGCAGGATTGCAATACAACATCACTCCGAAGATATTCCTTTCAAGTACATATAGTATGTCACGACTCTATTCAGAGAATGGTTATCCGGCCGACGAACCAAGTACCTATCGCTACGGTCAATACTTTGTAGCCAATGTCTTTTGGAACGTAACTCCGAACATGCAGGTAGGCGCAGAATACTTGCGCGGCTGGCGTACAAACTTCGACAACTCAACGAATCATGCCAACCGCATGAATTTACTGGTACAGTATTCGTTCTAACCCCATATCATAAAAATAGAGAAAGCCGCCTCAAAACAATGCTTGAAGCGGCTTTCTCCTTATATAAAAGGATTGTGATATTAGAATCTATAATCAAGACTAACGCCGAATACTTTGTTAGTACGGCTATATATGTTAGTACCACTCAGTCCGGTACCATTATATCCTCCGGGAACAGGAGCTGCCGCCACAGATTTTGTATAATCTTCATAGTTGGTCCACATGTAACCGACATTCAGATTAGCTCTTTCACTTAACATCACCTTTGCACCAAAACCTAAGGTATAGGAATCGCAAGAAAAGCTTGTATCACTCTGATAGTCATCCGACAATCCATAGTCAGTAAACTGAACACCGCCACTCAGCGTCAGTCGCTTGACTACATCCCACTCGATACCCGCTAAATACTCGTTGGTACCTTTCGTCAAGTACTTCTGCTTACCATCGGCCATTCCGGCATTCTTGTCATCATAAAAGTGATATTCTACAGAAGCACGCAACACCGGCAGAAACTCGTAAGCAGCAGCTACAGACAGCATTGAAGGAATATCGTTCGGAGTATTGACGCCATGTTTGTAGGCCTCCAATTGGCTTTCAGGAGCACCCATCATACGAAGCGAGTTTGCTTTGGTGTCATTCTCGATATTCAGGTTAGCCTTAAACTCATATTTTGCACCAATATTCAGTTTGCCCAGCTTAGCATCCAAACCGATAACCGGAGTAAATCCCCATCCGGTCTGGCTACAATCCAAGTCTATACCGATAAGTTCAGTACCGACAGGTATCGTTCCTCCGGCAGGTGAGGGCAAAGCGACAGCAGAACTGGCATTCAAAGCACCTTTGTAACCACCGGTAAAGTAATTCATACGACCACCCGCAAAAGCTGAAAGCCAATCTGTTACTTTATAAGTCAAGCCCAATTGCAAAGAATAGATGTATTGCTTACCATCCATGTAGCTATTCAACGAATAGGCATTACTCGGAATATTTTTAGCTCCCAATCCACCTATTACCATAGCATCAAACATGGGGAGACCGTCATTAAATGAAGCCTTTCCTCCGCCACCGGTAATGCCGAAAAAGCCGGAGAGCGTCCAGTCACCTTTCTTATAAGCAGCGAACACACTGGGAATGATTGGCGCAGATGCCTTACCCTCATAATATTTGTTCAGCCCCAACCCCTCACACGAAGCGTCGATATTCCTTGTCTGGAAAGCACTCTGGATACTCAGAGCTGCATAGAAACCATCCTGCGGCAAGAAAGCCAAACCTGCAGGATTGGACAAGGCTGCATCTATTTCAGTTGTGGCACCACGTGATAACATACGCAGGAAAGCAGCATGTTGATTTGTATTCGTCAAGAGACCTCCTGCAAAAGTTGGAATTGAAACGATCAGCATCGCAATGCCAATCAACGAAAATTTTCTCATCTAAATCTTTTTTAATTATTTTCGGGCGCAAAGGTACAACAATACGGCACATAAAAAAGCTTTTTGTGCAGAAAAACACGATACGAGAACACATTAATTGAAAATCCCAATAGTTTCTACTGAAACAAACCATCTTAAACATATCCAGAAAAGATAACTTATACTAAGCAATTTCCTCGCCACTTTTAAGCTTTTTCCTTGCCACGATTAAGGAAAAAGACACCTAACGCTTATTCTTTCCACCATGGAGAAAGTTTCTTTCCACCGTGAGGTACTTTTCTTTCCACCATGGTGGAAAGAAACTTTCTCCACGGTGGAAAGATTTAATCTTAGGCAACAAACAAGTTAGCGTTCGGCAGAAAAAACATTAATCTAAGCCACAAAAAAGCTTATCTGCACTCTCATAGCGAACTTTATAAACCTTATGCTTGTTTTTCCTTATTCAATAGTACTCTAAAATTATAAAACTATGGCATCATACACCATCGCATTTTTTGGAAGCAAGCCTTATGACGAGGCATCATTCAATGAGAAGAATAAGGAATTTGATTTTGAACTTCGTTATTATAAAGGTCATCTCAACAAGCATAACGTTATATTAACACAAGGCGTACACGTAGTCTGCATATTTGTAAACGATACAGCCGATGCCGAAGTAATCCGGCTCATGGCAGCCAATGGCGTAAAACTTCTGGCATTACGATGTGCAGGATATAATAATGTAGATCTGCAAGCGGCAGCCGAAAACGGCATTACCGTAGTCCGTGTTCCTGCCTACTCCCCCTATGCGGTAGCAGAATACACTGTAGCCCTCATGCTATCGCTCAACCGGAAAATACCACGCGCCACCTGGCGTACCCGCGACGGTAATTTCTCACTCCATGGATTATTAGGTTTTGATATGCATGGCAAGACGGCAGGTATCATTGGTACCGGAAAAATCGCCAAGAAACTAATCCATATCTTGCGGGGATTCGGAATGAACATTCTGGCCTACGACCTCTACCCCGACTATAATTTCGCTCGTGAGAATCAGGTTGTTTACACCTCTTTAGACGAACTTTATCACAGCTCGGATATCATCTCTCTACACTGTCCGTTGACGGAACAAACCAAGTATCTTATCAATGACTATTCCATCAGCAAAATGAAAAACGGTGTGATGATTATCAACACCGGACGTGGACAACTAATTCATACCAACGCACTGATAGAAGGTTTAAAAAACAAGAAAATCGGTTCGGCAGGTTTGGACGTGTACGAAGAAGAAAGCGATTATTTTTATGAAGACCAGTCCGATAAGATAATTGATGATGATACACTGGCTCGCCTACTATCATTCAATAATGTAATCGTCACTTCACACCAAGCATTCTTCACTCGTGAAGCGTTGGCTAATATTGCGTCGACTACTTTGCAAAATATCAAAGACTTCATGAATCATAAACCTTTAGAGAATGAAGTAAAACACTAAAATAGTTATGAATTATAACTAATAACTAATTATCAAAACTTTACTGTAATAGAACTGTTATTAAAAAATAAACCATTAATAAAGGAATATTGAATCATGAAAAAGGTATTAGACAAAGCAGAAAGTCGGGGACGTTCCCTATATGACTGGCTAGATAGCCATCATACATTCAGTTTTGATGAATATTATAACCCACGCCGCATGAATTTCGGTGCTTTGCGCGTGCTCAATGACGACCGTATAGCACCGGGCAAAGGTTTCGGAACTCATCCGCATAAAAATATGGAAATCATATCCATTCCTCTGAAAGGAAAACTTAAGCATGGAGACAGCCACCAGAACAGTCGTGTTATCACCGTAGGAGACATTCAAACGATGAGTGCCGGCACCGGTATTTATCACAGCGAAATGAATGGCAGTGAAACAGAACCGGCAGAATTCCTGCAAATCTGGATAATGCCTGAAAAACTGGGTACGCCTCCTGTATATAAGGATTATGATATACGCCCCTTCCTACATAAGAATATGATGTCGCTAATCGTATCTCCAGATAACGATGCACCGGCACGGTTACAACAGCAAACCTGGTTCTCGATAGGTGAAATAGAAGCAGGCAAGAAAATTGAATATAACATGCACCAGTCGCATGCAGGTGTTTATATTTTCCTCATAGAGGGAGAAGTTAAAGTGGACGACACCGTGCTTTCACGCCGTGACGGACTGGGAATATACGAAACTCGCAGCTTTGAGTTGGAAACATTAAAAGACTCTCATATACTCTTTATCGAGGTTCCAATGTAAACCTTTGACATAAAATAACAGCTTAAACGGAAGTTTGTGTAGCGTTTTTCGTAATATTGCGCTATAATTTAATCTGTATATGAAACTTGATTATATATATCATAGCGGTTTCGCGATTGAAGCGGACGGTGTGACGGTCATTATCGATTACTACAAAGACTCCTCGGAAGAGGTTTATAATAAAGGTATCGTTCATGACTATCTCTTGGAAAGACCGGGCGTACTCTACGTACTTTGCTCCCATTTCCACCCCGACCACTTCAACCGCGAAATTCTTTCTTGGAAGGCCCTGCGTCCCGACATCCGGTATATTTTCTCCAAAGATATCCTGAAGCATCGACGTGCTTCGGCAGATGATGCCACGTTCATCAACAAAGGGGATATCTACGAGGATGAGAATATCCGTATCCAAGCATTCGGCTCTACCGACGTGGGTATCTCTTTTCTTATCGACCTGCAAGGCCGACGCCTGTTCCATGCCGGTGACCTGAATAATTGGCATTGGAGCGAAGAGTCCACTCCCGAAGAAATACGCAAAGCTGAAGGTGACTTTCTTGCAGAAGTAAAAACGTTGCAACAAACAGTTCCTTCGGTAGACCTGGCCATGTTTCCCGTAGATAGCCGCATCGGAAAAGACTATATGCGCGGAGCAGAACAATTCGTAGAACGGATAAAAACCGCTATCTTTGTACCCATGCACTTTAGTGAGGACTATCAGGGAGGCGACGCTTTCCGGCAATTTGCCGAAAGTAAAGGGTGCCGCTTCCTCTCCATTACACACCGGGGGCAAAGTTTCAACATTGACAATCAATAATTAATCATTTAATAAGGCATACTATTATGAAAAAATTGACACAACTTCTTTTTGTACTTTTTTGTTTCTGCCTGCCCGCTATGTTGCATGCACAAAATAAACAAAACAAAGATGATAGTGAGTATCTGGTCGGAGCTGTCCCCGAAGTAGATGGCAAAGTAATATTTACCAAAGAATTCAGCATCCCCGGAATGTCGCAAGAAGAAATCTTTGAGCGTGTAAACAACTGGATGGAAGCTCGTTTAAAGAAAAATGAGAACAACAGTCGTGTTGTATTCACCGACAAGGAAAAAGGACAAATCGTAGGTATCGGAGAAGAATGGATCGTATTCAGTTCGAGCGCATTATCACTGGACCGTACTAAAATCAACTACCAACTCACCGTTACCTGCCAACCCGAAAAATGTGTATTGGAAGTTGAGAAAATTCGTTTCAACTACCGCGAAGGAAAAGAAAAATATACTGCCGAAGAATGGATTGTAGATAAATATGCTTTGAACAAAGCACAAGACAAACTGGTACGTGGTCTCGCCAAATGGCGTAGAAAAACAGTCGATTTCGTAGATGATTTATCTCAGGGAGTGGCCGAAGCACTTAGTGCAGCTACCGCCCAAGCTCCTGTAGAAGAGAAAAAGGAAGAAAAGAAAGAGGCTAAAACCGTTGCAGCTTCCGGTCCGATTGTGATTACTCAGAAACAACAAGTTACAGTAGATACACCCAAAAAACAGGAAGCTGATCCTGCTCAGCAAAGCAAAACAACTACAGTTACCATTCCTGCTACTCCGCTCACCCCAGCAGTAACTACTACTAACACTGCCACCAACCAGACACAAGGTTATAAGCAGGTAAGTCCTGCCCAACTTTCGGCTGATGCCATCCAGACTGGTGCCGGAAAGCTTGTGATTGTTATCGGTGAAGAACCGTTCAACATGACCATGATGACTGCAAACGCAGGTGGCTCATTAGGCAAAGTTAGCGGTAAGCCGGTAATATTCAGTATCCTATCTCCCGACCAACCCTATGAACAAATAGAAAAAGCAGATAAGTATACCATACGCTTCTATCCTACAGGTCAGAACGAACCTTCTGTTATTCTGGAATGCAAAAAACTTCCTTCGCCTGCTGCTATGGAAGGCATGCCGCGCACCTATGTAGGCGAGATTCTGAAAGCAATGATAAAATAAAGTGTATTAACAATAAATAATCAGTAAAGTGGAAATAAAAAGTAAATTTGATCATTTCAATATCAATGTCACCAATCTGGAACGTAGCATAGCATTCTACGAAAAAGCATTGGGACTGAAAGAACACCATAGGAAAGAGTCGTCTGACGGCTCTTTCACCTTGGTTTATCTTACGGACGGAAGCACAGGCTTCCTGTTGGAACTGACTTGCCTAAGAGATCACACCCAAGCTTATGAATTAGGAGAAAATGAAAGCCACCTTTGCTTCCGTGTAGCCGGTGATTATGATGCCATACGCCAATACCACAAAGAAAATGGTTGGGTATGTTTCGAAAACAAGTCCATGGGACTGTATTTCATCAATGATCCGGACGATTATTGGATCGAAGTTCTCCCGGTAAAATAATAACTTTCAACTGAATAAAATGAGTATAGAAGAAGCTATGATGGGCGGCATTGTTTTCAAAGGCAAAAAAGACAAGCCTAAAGAAGAAGACAAAGTTAAAACCAAGGCCAAAAAGAAAACTTACATCACCGGACTGCATGGCTCCGGTGCAGCTAAAATGAAGGCGGAAATCCGTCGGAAACGTGCCAATAGACATAAGAAATAATGATTAGTACTAGTTTATTGTCTGCAGACAAAGATCCGATGGGTGCTGCTATAGCCGATTATTTTAAACATCGCAAAGCCGACCGTTTACGGGTTTTCTCTTCACAGTTTGATGAAGAAGAAATTCCTGTTAAAGAGTTGTTTCGTGCAGAGAAGCTGATGCCTTTACTGGAACGTACAGCTCTCAGCATGGCTAAAGGTAAAATACTGGATGTCGGTGCCGGAAGTGGTTGCCATACTCTCCCTCTGCAAGAGGCAGGAAAAGAGGTACATGCCATTGACATCTCTCCGCTCTCTGTAGAAGTGATGAAACTGCGTGGAGTACAAAATGTATCGCAAACCAATCTATTTGACGAACGTTTTTGCGGAGCTTACGACACCATTTTGATGTTAATGAATGGTTCCGGCATTATTGGCAAATTAGAGAATCTGCCGACTTTCTTCAAGAAAATGAAGCAGTTGCTTTGTCCTGGAGGCTGCATTCTAATGGACTCTAGTGATTTAAGCTATTTATTTGAAGAAGAAGATGGAAGTATCGTCATAGACCTTGCCGGAGATTATTACGGTGAAGTTGATTTTCAGATGCAGTATAAAGATATCAAAGGAGATTCTTTTGACTGGTTGTATATAGACTTCCAAACTTTGAGCCTCTATGCCACAGAAAATGGGTTCAAAGCAGAATTAGTAAAAAAGGGAAAGCATTATGACTATCTCGCTAAATTAACTCTTCAATAGTTGAAGATGCAGTTTCAATAAAAATGCTCCCAAAGTTTTGAACCTTGGGAGCATTTCTAATTTATTGTGCAAGCATTTGGTCTATCTTCTCCACTAATCCGGCAAACTCTTCAGGGTTATACAATCGGGTCAGCAAAACAATGCATCCTTCTTTATCAATTAAGACATTCCGAGTTATACCAGCCTTGCGTAAAGCATATTTAGCAAAAATATCAGCGCCGGGGTCCAGTCCTAAAGGATAAGTTACTCCAGTCGAT
Source organism: uncultured Bacteroides sp. (assembly GCA_900555635.1). Classification (GTDB taxonomy): domain Bacteria; phylum Bacteroidota; class Bacteroidia; order Bacteroidales; family Bacteroidaceae; genus Bacteroides. The sequence continues at coordinate 633 of USLU01000123.1, read as the reverse complement.
TTACCAAAAGCTATTACTTTATCTAACGGCTCATCACGGTCAATACCAATCAACATGAAATCCGGATTTGATTTGTGTTTCAACCAAATGTCTTTCTCAATGAATGGCATCTCTTTGCGACAAACCCCACACCAGCTTGCTGTAAACTGCAACATCACTACCTTACCACGAAGTTCTGAAAGGGTGACGCTTTTACCATCGGTCAATTTCACTGTAAAATTGGGAGCCATATCTCCTACTTTCACAATATAGCCTGTATCATCAGCTTCTTGTGCCATACCTGCCATACTCACTAAAGCAAAGAGGCATAAAATCATAATTTTTACTTGTTTCATCTTACTTAATCTAAATTACGTGCATAAATAAAAAACTACGCAGCATTCTCCTCACAAAGATAACAATTTCATTTATTCTACCAATATGAACTAAATGTATTTACATTTATCACGGTCTACAATCGAGTCATTTTAACGTCGCGAGATACACATCGGTCGACATCCGCACGATTTGTTTGCCAATCATCAAGGTAGCTAAGTCACTGAAAGTCAATAAACGACAAAAGCTCCGACCATTTCTGATCGGAGCTTTTTACCTACTTTGAGGTTCCTGGCGGATTCGAACCGCCGTACACGG
>USLU01000122.1 GCA_900555635.1 uncultured Bacteroides sp. | reverse complement strand
TGAAAGTCGGGGCTTTGTGCGTAAAAAAAGGAGATGTGCATTTTGACACACCTCCATTTCCATTTTATGCCTCCTCATTGTTAGTCTATGAACTTCACTTTTGCTGCATTTCTTGGTTTAGCCGCAGGAGTTTCGTCCGGATAACCAAATGCGATGCAGTAAAGCAACTGATACCCTTCGGGAATATCCAACTTCTTCATATATTCGGCAGCACCGGGAGAAGACATCATAAACCGTGTAGGTCCGCCTAGGCAGCAGGAACCGATGCCCATGGACCATGCGGAAAGAATCATATTCTCGCCAAGCAGGCCGCAGTCAATCTGAGACAAATCATACGATAAATCATTGGCAATAAACACTACCGTTGATGCGTTGCGGAACATATTCTTGAAGTTCGGATCTTCGGCTGCTTTCGGATTCTCTTTCTTATATACCTCGGTAATGCCGTTAATGAATTCCGGATTATCTACTACTCTAATTTCCCACGATTGCTTGTTCTGCCCATTCGGAGCATTGATACCACAATCCAGAATAATCTGCATGGTATCACGGTTTACGGCTTGTGGGGTGTACTTACGGATGCTACGGCGCGACATGATTGTTTCGATAACAGCATTCTCTTTACTGTTTTCAACTTTTTCGCCCGACTCCTTTTTCACTAGTGTACTGCATCCGCAACACAATAGTAGGCAGATACCTGCAAACATCAATTTCATTCTTTTCATATTTCTCTTTAAGTGTTTTTGCAAAGCTAATGAAATCTGTTGTTCTTTTAAACAATACATGGAGACATTTCATGTCTTACCATACTTTATCTACTTGTCAGCCATAATTGATACCTTTAAATTATATGTGTTTTTGCAACACTTGGATAGAAAAAGAGGCGAATATCTTACATTATGTGTTGCTTCTGCGCTAATATCCTATGAATTTCGTATATTCGCATTCTGTATATAAAGAATATGGCAACTAGTTTGGTTATAAACAACGCTTGTCCGATGGTTAGCATCCGATTGGATGAGCAGGAATTTCATGATATTTTCAATAAATATTATGTGCCTCTCTGCTTGTTTGCCTCCCGGTATGCCGAAGAAGCGGAAGCCTCGGCCGATATTGTGCAAGATGCTTTTGCCAAACTGTGGCAGATCAGGGAAGACTTCTTTTACCTGCACCAGGTGAAAGCATTTCTTTATACGGCTGTGCGCAACAAAGCATTGAATGAGCTTGAACATTCGAAGGTGGTTTATGAGTATGCCCAGAAGATCATCAGCAAAGAAACGGATGCTTTCTTTCACGATGCTGTGGTGGAGGAAGAAACCTACCGCATACTGACGGAAGCCATTGACAAGCTGCCCCAACAAATGCGTGCCATCATGCGCCTTGCCCTGGAAGGAAAAAAGAATGCCGAAATTGCCACACAGCTTAATGTATCTAGCGAAACCGTGCATACTTTAAAGAAAATAGCCTATAAAAAACTACGCGAATACTTGACCGATTACTATTACTTCATTATACTTTTTATCTAGAATCCGTCTTCTTAATCACTGGTCTTAATCACCTTTATTCAATCTAATACACATTTATTTCAAAAAAAAGTGTTTAATCATTCACCCATATTTTATTTTTGCCTGTATTATTATTGAAGATTAATTAAAACAGGTTGAAATATGATAAAGCAGGATTTTGTTATTGCTCGTCTTATAGCCGCATTCTTATCGGGAGAAATAACCCCGGCAGAACGTACGACATTGAATGCCTGGCGTGAAGAGAGTGAAACAAACGAAGCACTCTTCCAAAAGATTTGTAGTGAAGAAAACCTCAAACGGCATACTGAGAAACGGCAAGACTTTGATCTCTCTACAGGATGGAGCGAAATTCAGAAACGTATAAATAGGAAGAAACGTCGTGCGTTTTACTTTCATATCCTGCGGTATGCTGCAATCATCTTGCTGCCGGTGCTGGTAGTGACTCTCTCTCTCAATAATACTCCTGTCAATCAGCAGCATAAAGACGATCATCTATTGGCTGCCACACATATATTGCCGGGTGAAGCGAAAGCCATCTTGACGCTGGATAATGGAGAAACCCTTTATTTGGATAAGAATTCTACTGATAAAAAGCAAGTGCTATCGGACACCCGGATAGAGGTTGACTCTACTACGTTGAACTATCGTTTAGCTCAGCAACGAGCTATGCAAAATACTCCTGTATATAATAAGGTGGATATACCCTGTGGTGGAGAATATGCCCTTGTACTGAATGACGGTACTAAAGTACGCCTGAACTCCCTGAGTAGTCTGCGCTTTCCCGTTGTTTTCGGAACAGGTAGCCGTGAGGTGGAGCTGACTGGTGAAGCCTATTTTGAGGTGGCCAAAAACGGAGAACCGTTTATCGTTCATACGAATGGTATGAAAATAGAAGTGTTAGGAACAACCTTCAATATACTGGCTTATCCCGGTGAGGAATATCAAGCAACGTTGGTTAGCGGTTCGGTGAAAGTCAATTCTGATAAAGGCGGAAGTTTTATCTTGAAACCTTCGCAGCAGGCTATTCTAAGTCCGGAAAGCGGAAACATACAAGTGCGCACGGTCGATGTGGCATTCTATACCTCTTGGGTGAAAGGTAAAATCTACTTCAGAGATCAACGCCTGGAAGACATCATGAAAACTCTGTCCCGCTGGTACGACATCGACGTGAAGTATACCAACGAAGAGGTTAAGAACAGGCGATTCGGCTGTAATGTAGACAGGTATGAAGAAATCACTCCTTTTGTCGAATTACTAGAGGCCACTAAAGATGTAAAGATAAGCATTAATAATAAAACAATTACTTTTCAATAACTATTAACAACAACTTAGTATGACGAAGAAACAGAACTACACCAAGGGTTGGGAACGTAGTAAACGTTTGTGGATTACATTCCTATTTTTCAGTTTCATGATGATTGGTTTTGTACAAGCAGCTAACAATGCTTTTGCACAAGCCACAGTTACGGTGAACCTTAAAAATGTAACGTTGAACGACGTGCTTTGGGAAATCCGCCGCCAGACGGACTTTACGTTTGTGTACAGTACCAATGTTGTGAAGAACGTAAAGATCCAAAATCTGAATGTAAAGAAAGAGAAGATTACAGCTGTATTGGATGAATGTCTGAAAAATAGCGGACTGACTTACCTGGTGAAAGATGGTGTTATTGCCATCCAGCCTGCCAACGAGGTGAAGGAAGTGGCAGCTGTGCAACAGAAGAGTGTAATTACAGGTACGGTACTCGATGAGAACGGTGAACCCATTATCGGCGCCAATGTACTAGTGAAAGGCACTACAGATGGCGCTACCACCAACTTGGACGGACATTTCAGTATCAGTACCGGCAATACTTCGGTTACATTGCTTGTTTCGTTCGTGGGCTATGTCCGTCAGGAAGTGAAAGCTACTGCCGGTAAAGCGGTAAAAGTGACGTTGGTACCTGACAGCAACTTGATGGATGAAGTGGTAGTAACCGGATACGGTACTTTCAAAAAATCGGCCTATGCCGGTTCGGCTGCCAGTGTGAAATCGGAGAAGATGCAGGACATACCTGCCGTATCTTTCCAGAATTTGTTGCAAGGAAATGCTACCGGTGTACAATTCAGTGCAGGTTCCGGCCAGCCGGGTTCTACTGCTTCCATTAATATACGCGGTATGGGTTCGTTCAATGCCAGCAACTCACCGTTGTATGTGATTGACGGAGTACCTGTTCGTTCGGGTTCTATCAACACGATGAGTTCGGATGCTAACCTTGATATCATGTCTACGATCAATACCTCGGACATCGAGAATATTTCTATCATTAAAGATGCCGCTGCCGCTTCACTTTACGGTTCACGTGCTGCCAACGGTGTGATCTTGATTACGACTAAGAAGGGAAAAGCTGGAAAACCGACCGTTACGCTGCGTGCCGACTGGGGTAGCTCTGACTTCGCAATGGATTACCGCCCGGTAATGAATGGCGAAGATCGTCGCGAATACATATATAATGGGTTGAAGAACAGATACCTGAGAGACGGCAAGACGGAAGAAGCTGCTATAGCCTATGCCGATAAGAATATTGACAAATATGCACCGATTCCCTGGTGCGGATATGTAGACTGGGATGATGTTATGTTCCAGAAAGGAAACCACCAGTCTTACGAGGCATCTATTTCGGGCGGAAGTGACCGTTTCAAATATTATTCGTCATTGTCTTACCTTAATCAGGAAGGTATTGCCATCAATTCCGGTCTTGAGCGTATCAGCGGCCGCCTGAATGTTGATTACCAGGCTACCGACAAACTAAAACTGGGTGCAAACATATTGTTTGCAACGGTCAATCAGGATGTTTATGGGGAAGGAACTTCTTATACGTCTCCCTTCTATTCATCGCGCAGTGCGGTTGTACCCTCGGATGCAGTGTATAATGAAGACGGAAGCTGGAATCGCTCTTTTGTACGCAACAGTGACCGTAATCCGCTTTTGTCGGCCACATACGATTATCAGCGCGAATATGTGACGCGTGCTTTCAATACCGTTTACGGTGAATATGAGTTCATCAAGGATTTGAAGTTCAAGTCTACTCTTAGTTATGACTATACCAATACGAAAGGAAAAGAGTGGTCTGACCCCCGTACATCCAATGGCGACGACATCAACGGCGGTATGTCCAAGAAGTTCTATGAATTCAAGAAGATGGTATGGGCCAACCAGTTGAACTACAAATTCTCCATCGCAACCGATCACCACTTGGATGCTTTGGTAGGTTATGAGATTGATGAACAGTACCGCGACTATCTGTCGGGCTATGCTACCAATTTCGCTACTCATGACAAGAACGATATCAGTAACGGTATGAAGACTGAAAGCGTAGGCGGTTATGACCAGAAAACGCGTATGGTGTCTTATCTGACTCGTCTGAACTATGACTACAAGAACAAGTACTACCTGGGTGCCAGCTATCGTATGGATGGCAGCTCACGTCTTCACAGAGATAACCGTTGGGGTAGCTTCTGGTCGGTATCAGGTGCATGGCGCATCATCGAAGAGCAATTTATGGAGTCTTACAAAAACTGGTTGACAGACTTGAAGATTCGTGCTTCTTATGGTGTGAACGGAACGCTTCCTTCCGATTACTTTGGTTACAGAGGATTGAGCAGTTTGACTAACGGTTATCTGGAACAACCGGGTATCATCCAGTCTCAGTTGAAAAACACTGACTTGGAATGGGAAACCAACTATAACCTGAACCTTGGTCTGGACTTCGGATTGTGGAACCGCATCAATGTGACGCTCGAATACTACACCCGTACTACCAAGAACTTACTTATGGACCGTCCTATCTCAATGACCACCGGTTTCAACAGTTATCTGATGAATATCGGCGAAGTAGAGAATCGTGGTGTCGAAGTGGAAATAAACTCCACCAATATTCAAACCAAGAACTTTACTTGGAATTCTACTTTGAACTTGTCTCACAACCGAAACAAGATTGTTACCCTGGATGGTATTCAAACCGAAATATCCGCCGGTTCGCAAATTCGTAAGGTGGGTGAGGCTTATCGTACCTTCTACATGATTGAATTCGCAGGAATCAATCCCGAAACCGGTAATCCGCAGTTCTACAAGAATACGAAAGATGAGAACGGTAATTACAGCAAAGAGATTACTGAGAAAGTGAAAGAAGCAAAAGCGATTGTGATTGACAAGACTGCCGATCCTAATTTGAGCGGAGGTTTCTCTAACTCACTTCGTTACAGGTGGTTTGACCTGAACTTCCTGTTCACCTTCCAGTTCGGCGGCTATTCGTACGACAACTGGGCACAGAAGACCGAGCATGGCGGCGACGACCTGAAAGCGAATATTCCTACCTATTACAAGGATAACTGGAAGAAACCGGGTGATATTTCCAGATACGAGGTGTTCATCTATTCTCCCGACGAACCGATGTACGACGTTACTAATACCCGTCGTCTGCATAGCTCCGATTTCGTCCGTCTTAAATCTTTGACATTCGGTTTCACTTTGCCCAAGCAGTGGGTTTCCAAAGTTGGAATCAGCAACGCACGTCTGTTTGCATCGGCAGACAATCTTTGGACATGGGCAGCTCATGACTACTACGATCCCGAAGCTGTGGTTGGTGGTACGGCTATTTGGGGAACTCCTCCTTTGAAAACTGTGACATTTGGCGTAAACGTTAATTTCTAACTATTTAAAATTGAACACTATGAAATTTTTGAAATATTTGGTTATCAGTTCTATGTTGTTGGTCACTTCATCTTGTGGCAATGACTGGCTGGACTTGGACCCTTCAACTTCTGTTGATACTGAAACAAGCATCAACCAATTGTCCGATATCGAATTCACATTGAACGGTATTTATAGTACCATGCAGAGCTCGAATGCTTATTCAGGGCGACTGATGTACTATGGAGACGTAACAGGCGATGACATGCAGGCGGTAAGTGCTACCAAGCGCACGGGAGACTACTATCGTTTTACTTATAACAAGGATAATGCTCCCAGCACACACTGGTCTTATCTCTATTCCATCATTCAGAACTGTAACCTCATCTTGATGAACATCGACAAGTTGCCTGCTGAAGAAGATGAAGATGAGGACGGTTATCGTGATGACCTGAAAGGTCAGGCATTGGCTATCCGCGGATTGGCATTGTTCGACCTGACCCGTTTCTTTGGTTATCCTTACTTGAAAGATAACGGTGCTTCGCTGGGTGTGCCTATCGTGAAAGATTTGTCTACTATCAATAGCAAGCCCAAACGCAATACAGTAGCAGAATGCTACAAGGAAATCATTTCCGATTTCACGACTGCCATTCCGTTGCTGAATACCAAATTCAATAAGGGTAAGATAAACCGCTGGGCAGCATTAGGTTTGTTGAGCCGTGTTTATCTGTACAAGGGCGAAAATGCCAATGCCTTGTCTGCGGCAGAAGATGCCATTGCCGGTGCCGAAAACGCAAAATATGCTCTGTGGAAGAATGACGAGTATGCTACGGCATGGGGCAATGATGCGAGTAAATTGAATCCTGGAGAAGTGTTGTTTGAAATAGTCAATCTGACCACAGACAGCCCGGGTAAGGAAAGCATGGGATACCTGAATTCTTATAGCGGTTATGACGACATGTGTATCACTGTATCTTTCTATAAACTCCTGAAGGCTGATAAGAACGATGTACGTCTCAAGCTGCTGAAAATCGAGAAGAAAGACTATGCTTATGTCTTCAAGTATCAGCCGCAGGAAGGCGAAAGCATTACCGATGCCAATATCCCTATCATCCGTTTGTCCGAAGTTTATCTGAATGCTGCCGAAGCAGCTGTGAAGGAACATGATAACACTACTGCCGTACGTTATCTCGATGCAATTGTGAAACGTGCTAACCCTGAAAATACCGTTGTCGGAAAAACTCTCACAGTAGAAGATGTGTTGAATGAGCGACGCAAGGAGCTGGTAGGTGAAGGACATCGCATGTTCGATTTGATGAGAAACGGTATGACTATGAAACGTGTGGACGAAACGGACACAGATATTGCCAAGACTTCGCACGATTCTCCGGTGATGGAAGCCGACTGGAACTATTACAAGATAGTACTTGCTATTCCTAGGTTCGAGATGAATACGAATCCCAATATGGTACAGAATCCTGGATATGGCGATTAATAAATGATAACTATGATACAAAAGAATCTTCGTTTCCGATATTCTCTTGTCTTATTTACTCTATTAACATGCATCAGTTCCGGTCTTATGGCCGGAACTCTTGCTTTGGGGGAGAAGAACAAGAAGAAGGAGAAAAAAGAATTACTTACTTGCGACGGGCCTTATATCCTTTATCAACCCGGAGGAGGTGCACGCGTTATCGCTGTAAACGAGCGCGGTGCCATCTTGGACACAACCTATGCCACGTTGCCGGACGACTTCTCCTTTCGTGTATCGGATCATAAAGGTCGATATCCTTTTACGGTAAAGCTGCATCCTTCGAAGCGCCAGAACTGGCAATGGCAACAAGCCGGCAAAGTATTTGTAATGTCCGACCCTCACGGTAAAATGGATTGCTTAGTGAGTCTCCTGCAAGGAAACCACGTCATTGACCGGGATTTACATTGGAGTTTTGGCAATAATCAGCTGATGGTCATTGGCGATGTCTTTGACCGCGGCAAGGACGTGACACAAATCTTTTGGTTCTTCTATAAGCTGGAGGCCGAAGCCGAGGCTGCTGGTGGAAAGGTATCTTTCTTGCTGGGCAATCATGAGCCTATGGTGTTGGCAGGCGATATGCGCTACTCAAAAGGGAAGTATCAAGCATTGGCCGATACACTGGGGATGTCCTACCGGAGCCTGTGGAGCGCGAACACAGAATTGGGCAAGTGGCTGGCTACTCGCAATACGATGCAAATTATTGGTAAAGACTTGTATGTCCATGCAGGATTGAGCAAAAGCTTCTATGAACACAACCTTGATATCAGAACCGTGAACGAAACAATGAGTAAGGCTTTGTTTATGGATAAGAAAGGGCGTTCGTCGCTGTCTCCGCTCACAGCTTTCCTTTATGGCAGTTATGGACCTATATGGTATCGTGGTTTGGTCAGAGACAAAGAGAAGTATCATCCCTTGTCTGCCGATACACTGCAATTGCTTTTAAACAGATATCAGGTGGAGCGCATCATTGTGGGGCACACCATTTTTGATGATATTACCAAGTTCTACAAAGGCAAAGTGATCGGTGTCAATGTGGATAATGAAAAGAACCGAAAGCATAAGCGCGGCCGCGCGTTGCTGATAGAGCCTCGTGGCTGTTTCGTTGTTGGAGACAAAGGAAAGATGCGTGAATTTTGAGAAAGACTTAGGTATGATTAAGAAAGAAGGCGGCTCCCGTTACCGGAAGTCGCCTTACTTGTATATAAACTGGTTTTATTCTTTCGATTACAATTTCGGACCAGCAGCAACCAAAGCCTTACCAGCTTCGTTACCAGTGAACTTAGAGAAGTTCTTGATGAAACGACCAGCCAAATCCTTAGCTTTTTCTTCCCATTGACAAGCACATTCGTAAGTGTCGCGAGGATCAAGGATCTTCGGATCAACACCCGGCAATTCTGTAGGAACAACGAAGTCGAAGTAAGGCATAACCTTAGTAGGAGCCTTGTCGATAGAACCGTCAAGGATAGCATCGATGATACCACGAGTATCTTTGATAGAGATACGCTTGCCGCTACCGTTCCAACCTGTGTTAACCAAGTATGCTTTAGCACCAGTCTTTTGCATCTTCTTAACCAATTCTTCACCGTACTTAGTGGGGTGCAAGCTCAAGAAAGCAGCGCCGAAACAAGCAGAGAATGTAGGAGTCGGTTCAGTGATACCACGTTCTGTACCGGCCAATTTAGCAGTGAAACCAGACAAGAAGTAGTATTGAGTTTGCTCAGGATTCAAGATAGATACCGGAGGCAATACACCGAATGCATCAGCAGACAAGAAGATAACTTGTTTTGCGTGAGGACCTTTAGACACCGGTTTAACGATGTTTTCGATGTGGTAGATAGGAT
>USLU01000121.1 GCA_900555635.1 uncultured Bacteroides sp. | reverse complement strand
AAACAGGGGGGCAATTTACATTGGACACTGGGGGGCAGTTACGTTGGATTTTCCATTTACTCCGAAAAGTTCCAATGTTCCTGATGCCACTTCAAACATACCCGATGTTCCATTCAACTGTTCTTTAATGGCTACAAGTCCAAGATCAAACGCTTTCTGCCCCTCTTTGCCTTCTTTTAATTTTCGTTCATACTCGCTCATTTTCCCTCCCAAATCATTCAGCCCATTTTGCTGATTTTCAATCGATTTAGAGAGCTCTTGTCGAGCAGATATTTCGGTCTGGATTGCGCCTATCTGAGTAACATTAGTACTATCTAAAGTTGAAGATTGTAAATTATCCAATCGCTTTTGATTTTCAACTCCCATCGTATTCAAAGCTACAATAGTACTATCTATTTGCGATCGTAAATCGCTGATAATCTGTTCAATTCCCTTTATGCTATTTTCAGCGCCAGCATAAAGAGTATTAAAATCAGATTCCAAGCCACTAATGGCTTCATGTAACTGCTGAGTCTCTTTTTGAAAATCAGCATTATTGCCTAAAACATTAAAATTCAGTTCACTCATATTTTCAAATTTTAAATTAATGTCAAATAAATATATCTCAAAAGTTAATAACCAGATAGTCCTTCTTTATATTCACTTTTTCAAGTAGTGAAAAGAATTACCAAACTATAGTTTGAACGTAGCAAGTTTTATAATAACTTTGGAATACCTTTGTTATTTCCTTATACAAAGGACTTTGAGAGAATTACCCAATTTTGAGGTAATGACTTGGCAACTGTGACATTTGCTGCGTTCTTCCTCATTTTGCTTCAAAGCAATAGCTCGTGGTGCAAATATATGATATTGGGGTGGAAACAGCAAATGTCCACCCCAATAATTATCAATAATTGTCAGTTAAGGAAATAGAATATCCTCTTTTGATATATTCCAATTATCAAAACTAAATTTCCACCGTTCCTCCATAAATTGCAGCATCAACAAACCACGCTTCTTTATTTCATCTGGAGTCCATTCTTTATGTTTAGAAACTTCAATTTCACTATACGAGCCATTATAGTATCCTATTTCTTTTCCGTCTTTGTTTAGCAGACATTTCTTTTTGTCAAAATCGTAATTCTGCAACTTTGAATTTTTAGAACGATTTAATAGTAATAGATTTCCCAAAGAATTCAAATACTGACGTTTTTCTGAAGGTTTAAGATGCCCAAAACGATTTTTCCAATAAATATCATTAGGTGATTGTGGGTATATGTGTTCAATTGTATCCTCTTTCTTTCTCTTGTTAAAGTCCTCCCAAGAGACTTTCATATTAGCATTGTCTTGTAGGTACAATTCATATTCATAGAGAAAATACCTAAGTCCGCTCCATGAATAAAAGCCTTCTCTATCATTTTTTGAGAATAGTTCTTTTATATGATTTTTGAATCTTTCCAAATCAAACCATCCATAATAGTTTTCATCGTCTTCCCCATCCGTCAAAAAGTCAATATCTGCCGTAATTGTTTCTATATCCAACTGTCCCATATAATACTCTCTTGTCTTTCTGTAAAGATTGCTATTTTGCGTATTTGAAGAACGGTGTGATACAGCAAAAACCAAGAAATTGAATCTTTCACAAGCATCTAAAAAATTCCAAATTAAATCCTCATTGGTTTCTTTGGTAAATACAGCCATTATCATTGGAGGGAAAGCACCCCAGCCAACTCGTTCTAACTTCTGAATGTGCTCTTTTATTCTATCTGAATGGTTAGAATATTGGATGTTAAATATGTAGAACCATTGTTTTACACACTTAGATAGGCTGTCGATATAATTTTTTATATGAATAAAATTTAAAGGAGACAAAAATGCCACAAATTCTTATAGACAGAAAAACATGTTCTAAATGCAATACTTGCGCAACTGTATGTGTAATGGGAATCATTGATAAATCGACAGCCTTAAATTATCCAACCATACCTGAAGAAAAATTGGATTATTGTTTAAAATGTGGTCATTGTGAGTCTTTTTGTGCACAGAAGGCTCTTACCTTAGATTTCCTTCTTGACGAAAAAATTAATACGTCTTTTTTGGATAGTCAGATTGAACCACAGAATATAGCATTGTATATAAAAAGTCGACGTTCTGTGAGACATTATTCTTCAAAGACAGTTAATAAAGAGTTAATTGCTAAAGTTATTGATATAGCCCGTTATGCTCCATCTGGAGGGAATGGACAACCAGTAAAATGGATTGTTATTCATAAACCATCAGAGGTAAATCGTGTTGCAAGTTTAACCGTTGATTGGATGCGAACTATTCAAAACACATCACATCCTCTAGCAGATTATGTACCTGCAATAATTTCAACTTGGGATAGTGGTTTGGATTTGATTTGCCATAATGCTCCCCATTTACTTTTTGCACATGTTCCTATTGAGCCAATTGATGACCCTACCGAAGCAATTATTGCTTTGACTCATTTTGATATTGCTGCGCCCGCTTTTGGTATCGGTACATGTTGGGCTGGATTCGTAAAGTTGGCTATAGACAATTATAAACGAACTATATTAATACGCAAGTAAAATGAAGATAAAAATTCCACCATAGGCTATTTTGTTAGACGGGTAGAAACAAATCCATCCATATACGAGTTTCCCGACTTCACGACGGCAAATGCTTGCCTCACGAGTTTATTGGCAACGGCAATAAGTGCCACTTTAGAGGGTTTTCCATTGGCTTTCAAGCGTGTGTAACATTCCTTACAGGCAGTGTTTCCCCGCAATGCCGACCATGAAGCGACATAAAGCAAGGAACGTAAGTTTGCATCTCCATTGCGGTTTATACCGCCCTTGATATGCACCGATGTTCCAGACTGTTGGTAAGTGGGGCATATTCCAATGAAACGGGAAACCTGCTTGGCATTGTCGAAATAGGAGAATCCTCCGGTAGCAATGATCAAAGCCGTAGCTAAAGTGATGCCAATTCCTTTTATGGATGTGAGAAGTTTAATCTGCTTGTCAAACTCGGAAGAAGCCAAATCTGCAAGTTCCGATTCCAAAGATTCTATTTGGCTTGCCAAAAAAGAAATAGTCTTATCCAATACATTTATGCCATTCCTATCTTGGTACGGAAGTACAATTAGAGAACCTTTCAAGTTCTTGATGGCTATAAGTTGTTTCTTCAGCTGCCTGATAATCGTTTTCTTCTGCTTTAGGAGCATGACGGTTTCGGACGGCATCTTGTAGAGAGGAGGATTTATCTTCTCTCCATACATGGCAATCATGCAGGCGTCTTTGGTGTCGGTCTTGGTGACGGTCATCATCATACGTGAGAAGTGCTTGATTTGTTTGGGATTTACCATGCTAGTAGCTATGCCTTGCCGATCAAGCAGATAAAGGAGCAGAAAACCGTAATTACCGGTCGCTTCCATCACGCACTGGTGTTCGGCTACAGAAAGCGAGCCGATAAACTTCTTGATACCTTTTATGGTATTGGGGTAAGTACGGGTCTGATAGCCTGATACTTTCGGAAAAGCAGCCACAAAGCTGTCCTTGCTGATGTCAATTCCAATGTAAGTCATAACGTCTTTAATTTGGTTAAATACATCCTGTTACCTATCGTCGCTAACACGGGATCAAAAGTCCCAACGAACTATCCAGATTTCAGATGTAAAGGCATGGGGACTGAACGTTTATAACGGTTTCAAAAACCAACCATTAATCGGTCTTTGTCCATGCCTGTATCAAAGTTATAAATTATCAAATTATTAACAAACGTACAAATGTACGACCATTAAAGGATTTGTTATCAATACCAGAAGAACGTAAAGCGGCTTGTCCAATGCTATTTGGATATTCAAGTTATAAAATAACTTCTATTCCGAGACGCAATCCTGTGGATATTACATGGAAGTAAAATAGAAGTTACTTAATGACTAAAATGGTGTATTAAACAGTTAATCTTGATTCAGTAAAAAAAATAATTTTGTTTTACTGAATCAGACTCTAATCAACTAACAATTAAGAGGGATGGTTTTTTTCAGGAACTCTCTCCAACATTTCCAAAAAACAACATTCCCATTGTTTTGCAGCCAAACTAACAATTTGACAATTAAGATTTATTCCATATTTATCAGCAATAACTCTGACTTGACTTTTTCTGAATATTGTCTTTAATACAGTTCTGGCTGGCAAATCGGGTTTTTGCAACAAGAAAGTGAGAAAATTCAGATATTTTCTTTTCAATTCATAACTTATTGACATTTTTTTTCTTTCAATCTTTAAAAGTGCTGACTTGACTTTTGGTGGTGGCAAAAAACTCTCATGAGATATTTCATACATAAGTTTTAAATCAAAAAAAGTATGATAAAACACAATATATGGATTGAAAACTTTTTTTGAAAATAACTTTTGGGCAGGTTCAAGTTGCATTATCAATGAACCACCCATAAAATGCTCAACACTATCAAACATCAAGGATTTTAAAATTTCAGAAGTTATTCTGAAAGGGATATTAGACACAACTTTAAAATTTCTTTTTGGTATGGTGTAACATCTAAAATCACAATCAATAATTTTGACATTCGTGTTGTTAGAAAACTTGTTTTTTAGAATGGACAATAGCGATTTATCATTCTCTATTGCAATTAGATTTGTGCATTGACGAACTAAATGAACAGTCAAAAATCCTTTTCCGGCACCAATATCTATAACAGTGTCGGATTCATTTATTTTCGCAATTTTAATTGCATCATCTATCAGCACTTTATCTATAGTAAAATGCTGTCCCGTGTATCTTACGGGCAGTTTATTTTTTATCATTACTTATTTCTTTAATTGAGATATTCCCACTTAATACATTTTTTGCGGTGAATTTTTTCTTAAGTAAAAACTCGGCATACACATCAGATTGACTTCTATCGTATGTGAAATACATTATCCAATGATTAAACAAGAAGTCATCATCATCTAATGGATTATCTTTGTTTTTACCTAAATATTCATATATGGTTTTCCATGTTTCATTAATATCTGTTCTTAATCGTCCTTTTGTTTCATCATCTTCATGTAATAAAGTGGACAAATATATTAGACGGTTTTTTAGTAGTTCCAAATGAGACAAATCTTTTCCTCTATTGTTCATTGTCTCAAATGTTACATATACATCTAATGAGTCATCTATTTCATAATAATTGAATTTCAACCTGTTTATTGCCTTATCAAAGATAGCTTCTTTATCCTCTTTACTCAATGACTTAAGTCTATTTTTGAAATATTCTTTTGCAAACATAAGATTTGCTGTATACAATGTTTCGGGATACTTGTCTGCAGCAGAGGATTCTTGTTCTAAAATCTTTGTCTTGAAATACTCATCGCTTGGATTATCCTTTTCATATCCAAATACAAAAGACTTATATAGCTGGTTGTAAGAACGATACAAAAAACGGTCTATCCATTCACTCTTTTGTCCGTAATTAATGCCTTCATTGTCATTAAACGTACATAAAATTTCATGCAATAAGATAATTAAAGTAGTCAATCTCTGCTGTCCATCTATTACATAATATGCGGACAGCCCCTTTTTGAGAAGCCATAAATCATCTTTCCATTTTTCGATATTGGATACCTCATTTGCATTTATTGGTTCTACTGTCAATAATCCAATATAATGTATTTTATTGGGGCTAAGGTTTTGGATATCTTCCCAAAAGTCATCTAACTGGCGTTCTTCCCAAGAATAGCCACGTTGAAAATCAGGAATACGAAAAATTTTATTGTTGAATATTTCTGATAATGACAAAAGCTTTGTATCGCTCATACTTTTAGACTGCTAATCAATTTTTGTTTTCTATATATTCTAATATGTCATCCATCGTTGCTTTGAAAAAACGACCATAATCGCTTGATACATTTATAGGCTCCCAGATTTTGAAGCACTTTTGTCCTAATGAACGACTAAAAGAAAGTTGGTATTTTTTTCCACATACCGTAAAATCAAAGACCTCACCCTTTGTTCCTGTCTCTAAGGCTTCTGATAGGTCTTTCAAATTTTTAATCATCTCATCTTTACTGCCAAGAAAAAAAACGATTGGTTGATGATATTTTGAATTATTAGGTAAAGTTACAGAATACACTTCTACTTCATCTATAATTGTTTTATTTAGCGCCACAGAACCATTTGTAAAAGATTTCACTTTCTCGATTTTAGCAACTTTTTTTAGTTGAGCATTTGTGTAGGTTGGCACAGACAATAGTAATGTTAAGACAAGTATGCACTTTAAACATACACTTGTTCTCTTTAATACTCTCATAATTAGATACGTTTAAATTGTTAAAAATAAGCGTGAACCGTATGCCACACTCTTACTTGAAGGTCGTAGGAAACCTTGAATACAGATGTAACAATAGCAGCCCACGCTATAGCGTGAGAACCACTATGCTATCCTTGTATTCAGATTGAAAATTTCCTACGTTTTCAAGTACAAGATAAGCATAACGCTTCTTCTTTTTCTCGTATGTCTTTGAAAAGGGTTGCCCCAATCCGAATACAAAAGTATAAAAAATCCGTGATATGTCATTCAACTATCACGGACTTTATTTTGATTTACAAATTAATACCCCGATTTTGTCTCCTTGCTTGTGGTCTCAGCTTCTCAATAAACTCCTCTTTCTTCCGTCTGAACCAACTGACATGTGAAACTCCGTCTATGTGGAGGTTGAAATTCCCCTCCTTGTCCTCTTTCAGTGAGCATATCGTTTTGTCTGCCTTGAAATGCTGGTTAAACTCACAAGAATAGAGTTCCCCTTTGATGGAAACATCCTTGAACGTGCATAACTTTCTGATGAGAGCATCGCCAAAGTTCAGCGTATCACGCAGAAATTTGATGGTTGGCATCAGCTTCTCCACATACGGGAAATAGTGCTTGACATAATCCACGAATTCGGACAGCTTGCGGTGCCGCTGTTCGTAAGCATCCGTTATCTCCTGTATGTGCTTTGCCTGTTGCTGTTCCCTGTGTCGAGCTTCTTCTTCAAGTTCGAGGATGCGGTCTTGCAAATCCTCGTTTCTGCGTTCCAAAATCTTAACTTTGTTGCTTCCGAAAAGAGAACCGACACTTTCTGCAATGTGGATCGCTGCTGTGGTGGCTGCGCCTTTCAGTTTCTCGGTCTGCACCTCTTTCTTGGCTCGTCTGAGTTCCTGCTCCGCTTCGGTTTTCTGCTCCTGCAAATCCACCACTTCCGATTTCAAGCTGTCAGCAAGTTTCTGTATGTCTCGATAATACTGCTGTGTGGACTTGTGACGAGCCTGTGAGCCGTCTATGCCACGTTGCAGACCGTACTTTGCCATCGCTATGGCATAACTGTCCTGGTAGGATTTCAGCTTCAAGCGTGTCATGATATCATCGGCACACAGGCGGACGGCATTGGTTGGTTTCTTTCGATACCGCTTCTTTACCTGTTCCTCACGTTTCTTGCGCTTGCGCTCTCCCTTGACAATCGGAACGAGGGTAATATGTATGTGTGGCGTTTCCTCGTCCCTGTGCAGGTGTGCAGCCACGATATTCTCCTTGCCGAACAGGTCGGCAAAGTATTTCATATTGTCGGCACACCATTCGTCAAGTCTGCCCTCCTTTTCGATACGCTTCATATCCTCGTGCGTTCCCGACACATTGATACGGATAGCCCGAACTTGGTTGTTCCCGATTTTGCGTGTCAGTCCTGCTTCCTCCAATCTCTTTTGAATGGCTGCCGTGCGGTCTTTTATTCCATCGGGGTATGTGACGAGTTTTCGGTTAAGGTGTGTGCGTGTGGGGTCTGCGTTCTTCGGTATGATGAAACGCTCGATGTGGGCGGTCGTTCCGCTGTCGGAACCGTGCGCCTTTTCCATGTGTAATACTACGAATCCCATATATAATTCCTTTCTTATTCTGCTTGTGAAACATCGTTTGATTATTGCTTATGTACGGCTGTTGCCGTTGGTCTTGGAGAGTCCAGAGAGGTGCAACCTCTTTGGCTTATTGGGGAATTTTCAGCGTTGCTTGCAATGCGGCTCGGAAAATTCCCTAATAAGCTACGGTATTTTCCATCGGTAAATATCCGTACCGCTGCAAGCATCCCCTTACATCTTCAACCCTTTCTTTTTCGGTGGCTGTATCATCCGCCTTGCGGATTGGACTTGCTTCTTCTCCGTTATCGGTTTTTCCGATTGGGACATGGGCTTGTCGCACAGGTAAGCGTTCAGGTCTTTGTGTCCGTTGTAGTTGTCGGAGAAGTCGCAGATGCGACCACTGAACTCTCTCGCCAAGTCCAAGTAGGCATTTCTTCCTGCCTCGTCATTGTCAAACAGGCAATGGATGCGCTCGTACCTATGCAGCACGTCTATGGCTTTGGAAACATTGGCAATCGAATTAAGGATGATGTAATCCTGCCCATCAAGGTTGGGTATGATCGGGCAGTTCCTCATCCGCAACGTAAGAAATGACAGGTAGTCCATCATACCCTCGAACACTAGGCATTTTTCTCTCGGTTCTCCCTGCTGGCATATATGGCTGATGTCCTTCGGTGCGATGCAGCCCTTGAAGAAACGGTTGCGCACTTCAAACCCTCCAGCCACATTCGGGAAGCCGATGGCGAAATAGGGCTTGCCGTTATGGATGAAGTGCAGTTCCTTACATTCCAATCTTGCCAAGTCGGTGTTTATGCCCCTTTCCTGCAAGTAACGGAGCAATGCAGGATGGGTAAGTTCTCCCACCTCTAACTGGTGGAAACTCGGTTCGGATGACTGCTGGCGAAAAGAGAAAGATACGGGACGGATGTGCGGTACTCGCTCCGCTATCTTATTGAGCAAGTAAGGCACATAGTCGGTTGCGTATAGTTCCTCTGCCAATGCGATGATGTTGCCGCCCTTGCCAAGTCCGAAATCGTACCACTTGTTAAGCTCGGTGTTTACCTTGAAAGAGGCATCCTTTTCTTCTCTCAACGGTGATTTGTACCAAAGGCTGTTGCCTTGTTGTTTGACGGGCGTATAGCCCAAACTTTGCAGATAGTCTGCAATGCGTATGTTCTTTACTTCCTGTATGTTCATATTTCTATGGTTTGATGATGAATGTAAAACCGATAAATTGATGAATGTGTATGCCAAACTATTGGATAGCAATCTTATGCGCTCTCATCATTGTTTCATCAAAGTACTTACCAAAAGAGAAAATCATCATTTGCCTTATAGTGCATGGTCTGCCTGACCCTTTTTCTCTTTTCATCAGTAAGTTGTTTTTGATGAGTGTTTGATGAGAATACAAACCTTTATATATCAGTATGGTTATATACTTATTCATCATTTCATCAAAATAATCAGAGTGATGTCAACTGTTCTCTTGTTACGGTATAGAACCGTCCTATCCTCCGTATGGGAGAATAGCGACACTCTCGGGTATAGTCACTTGATAGGTGGTGTAAGTAAGCGTATTCGGTGCAGGGGTGAGTTTCCAACATTCCTGCAATACCTTTCGGACTTGGCACTTCTCCACCTTTACCTGCGAGTGTACCAACAAAAGAAGAAGGTCGTTGTAACAGAACGAGAATGTGTCCGTGCCGATACTATCCATAATGTCAAGGATAAGTTCTTGCATCTCTATCTCTAATCGGTTGCGGTTGCAA
>USLU01000120.1 GCA_900555635.1 uncultured Bacteroides sp. | reverse complement strand
CCTTTATTCTATTAACAACACTTTCCACCGTTTTATGTTCATTAAATTTGTGGTGGGATTGCATTGCATTCTTTATTTCAAAGTGTTTCAACAAGATACCGGAAGTACGTGTATCCTCCGCCAAAATCAGATCGACCTCTTTCAGGACTTTGATAGCCCGAAAAGTCATGTCCTCCAGATTCCCTACCGGCGTAGGCACCACATATAGCTTTCCCATCTTGTTTTTGTTTTATGCTGATTGATTAAAATATTTCTTTAGTAGCTCCAGAAAGTCGTTCACCGCCTCCTTTTCTTCATTCAATTCGACTTTCGAGGACAGAAATGCGACTGCAGTCTTGTAGGAACTCATTACTGATATCTGTTCGATAACCCGATTCATCAGATCAGTGTTGCCTCCGAACAGTTCACGAGAAAAACGGAAAGAATCATTCAAGCTGATAGCATGTCGCAAGCCGGCAGACAGTTTGAGACTTTCTCCCAACACAGCCGATTTAGGTTCTTCCTCTTTCACAACAGTTTCAACAACAGGCTCCTCAACAATTACCGGTTCCTCTTTTTTCCCTTCTTCTTCTTCTTCTTCTTCTTCTTCTTCTGCTGCTGCTGCTGCTGCTTCTGCTGCTGCTGTCTCTGCAGCTACCGCTATTACGACAGGTTTCTCTTCCGCAACAATGGCTTCTCCTTCCTCATCTTCTTTCACAACAACCGATTCGAGAGATTGTATAATCACGGGGGAATCCTCTTCAGACCCGGCAACTTCATCCTCCTCTTCCGCTGTCTCTTCCACAGCTGACGGAGAAATTACCTGAACAGCATCCACCTCCTGCTGCAGTTCGTCCAAACGCCCCTGCATCCGTGTAATGCTCCGCTTCAACAGTTCAGACAAAGTCGGAGTCGGCTCCTTGGTAAATGAATCCATGAGATACTTCAACTCATGAACATCCAACTCAATATCTGTTAATAGCTTCTGTTTCATGTCAGTCCATTGTTTATACGGTGCGAATGTAGGAATAATTTATGCAATAACTTAAAATAATGGATAATTTAACAGTTCTTGTACATCGAATTGTTTACCTTTGTCCATTCATTTATTTAATCAAGAAAGCACAAAAATCACATGGTATTATTTTCAGAAGACCACATACAAGAGACCAGAAGAAGAGGTAGAATAGAGGTAATCTGCGGTTCAATGTTCTCCGGAAAGACGGAGGAGCTGATTCGTAGAATGAAGAGAGCCAAGTTTGCACGCCAGCGTGTAGAGATATTCAAACCGGCCATCGACACCCGTTATTCGGAAGAAGACGTGGTATCACACGACAGTCATTCCATCGCGTCCACCCCTATCGATTCATCGGCAAGCATCCTGTTGTTCACTTCTGAAATAGATGTAGTCGGCATCGACGAAGCACAGTTCTTTGATGACGGACTGATTGACGTATGCAGACAGCTTGCCAATAACGGCATCCGTGTCATCATCGCCGGACTGGATATGGACTTCAAAGGGAATCCCTTCGGACCGATGCCTCAATTATGTGCCATTGCCGACGAGGTCTCCAAGGTTCATGCTATCTGCGTGAAGTGCGGTGATCTGGCATCTTTCTCTCATCGTACCGTCAAGAATGACAAGCAGGTACTTCTAGGAGAGACAGCCGAATACGAGCCGCTTTGCAGGGAGTGCTACCTCCGTGCACGGGGAGAGGACGGACAGAAGATATAAACTCTATATTAAAACAGATATGGAAAGAAAGAAGATAACATTCGACAGTTTTATACGTGGTTCCATCGGATGTGTACTGGTGGTAGGGATACTAATGCTTGTGGAACGGCTCAGCGGAGTGTTATTACCTTTCTTTATAGCCTGGCTGATCGCCTACATGGTTTACCCGTTAGTCAAGTTTTTCCAGTATAAGCTACGGTTAAAGAGCCGTATTGTTTCTATCTTCTGCGCCTTGTTTCTGATTACTCTTGTCGGAGTATCCTTATTTTATTTGTTGGTGCCTCCCATGGTTTCGGAAATAGGCAGGATGAATGACTTACTGGTAACCTACCTCACCAATGGAGCCGGGAATAATGTGCCCAAGAATCTTTCCGAATTCATTCATGAGAATATTGATCTTCAGGCGCTCAACCGTATATTAAGCGAAGAGAATATTCTTGCAGCCATCAAAGATACGGTGCCCAGAGTGTGGGCCCTGCTTGCGGAGTCGCTCAATATCCTGTTTAGCATTCTCGCCTCCTTTATCATATTATTATATGTAATCTTTATATTGCTGGATTATGAAGTCATAGCCGAAGGATGGCTGCATCTGCTGCCCAACAAGTATCGTACCTTCGCATCCAACCTCGTACATGATGTGCAGGACGGCATGAACCGATATTTCCGCGGTCAGGCACTGGTTGCCTTTTGTGTGGGGATTCTGTTCAGTATAGGCTTCCTTATTATCGATTTTCCGATGGCTATCGCTCTGGGGCTTTTCATTGGAGCGCTTAATATGGTTCCTTACCTGCAAATCATCGGTTTCCTCCCTACAGTCCTATTGGCAATCCTTAAAGCTGCCGATACGGGAGAGAATTTTTGGATTATCATTGCATGCGCACTGGCAGTCTTCGCCATCGTCCAAATTATACAGGATACTTTCCTCATCCCCAAAATCATGGGAAAGATTACGGGACTGAATCCCGCCATCATCCTTTTATCCCTTTCTATTTGGGGTTCATTAATGGGAATGCTGGGTATGATCATTGCCTTGCCTCTGACCACTTTGATGCTTTCCTACTATCAACGCTTTATTATCAACAAAGAAAGAATAAAATATGATGAAGTAGAAACTACTGATAATCAAGAAACAAGCGATAAAGAGGAAAAATAATTGGAACTTTTTTCTACGAAACACTTGCAAATTAAATAAAAGTAACTACCTTTGCACCCGCAATCAGGAAATAACTGATTCGCAAATAAGGATTGATTCGCTAGCTCAGCAGGTAGAGCACAACACTTTTAATGTTGGGGTCCTGGGTTCGAGCCCCAGGCGGATCACTGAAAACAAAAGAAAAATCAAGCAAATCCCTGATAATCAGACATTATCAGGGATTTATTTTTTCTGGCAGGTAGCAGAAAAAAGCCGTTTCAAGCATATTATTCCGAACACAGAAAATTAATTTTGTAAATTAAAAACGTTACGGTATAAAAAGTACATTTAGAATCCTCTTCTATTTAAAAAAGAACGAACCGAAGAAAGACGGACAGTGACTATTATAGTACGTATAACAGTCGATGGAGAAACCAAGCAATTCAGCATGAAGAAAACAATTCTCCCTGAAAGATTGGGATATAAAATCAGGTCGTACAGTTAATAAGAGCGGAAAAAACACTAGTGCCAAAAATATCCAAGTCGAATAAAGAACTGGATGATTTACGTGGTCAAATCTTCATACAATACACCAAGCAGCTAAACAACAATGGATATGTAGAGCCGAAGAAGTTACGCAATAACGTATTGGCTATAGAGGAAAAGCAATACAGCCTACTCACTTACTTTACGGAACATAATTGCAAATATAAAAATAAGATAGGAACAACACAGTAGTAGTGACTTGTTTTTAACAGTGGTTACCTAAAAAATATAAAAGTCACTACATATATTATTTCCTAAAAAACAACAGTAAAAAATTATATAATTACTATATTTGTAAACAGTAAATTAAAAGGAGGACATAAACCATGTATATATCAAAAGTTTCATTAGTAAACTACCGTAATTTTGAAAATTCTTTTTTTCTCTTTAACAAAGGAATAAATACAATTATAGGAGAAAACGCATCTGGTAAAACCAATCTATTTCGAGCTATTCGCTTAATTTTAGATGACACTTTGTTGTCATCAGCATATAAACTAAATGAAAATGATTTTAATCGTAATTTGAAGAATTGGAAAGGAAAGTGGATTATTATTAGTTTGGAGTTTAGTGAAATATCTAACGATGAAGCTGTTCAATCTTTATTTATTTATGGAAGTGGAGTTGTAGAAGGAAAAGCTACCCCAAAAGCAACATATAATTTATTTTTTAGACCCAAACCAGAAATTAGAAAACAACTTTCAGAGTTGAAAGCTGGCGATAAAGATGGACTAAACAAGATATTAGATAAAATTACAACTGAAGATTATGAAACATTTTTTACAGGGAAAAGTACAGCTGATTTTAATAATAAGAATGTTCAGCGTGAATTAATGGGCGATTTTGATAATGTTATTTTTAAATTCGATATAGACGAATTAAAATATGGAGGCCGTATACCACACCAATTGTCTATAAGTCGAGAAGTTTCATTCACTTTCATAAAAGCGTTAAGAGATGTTGTGTCAGATTTCCAAGACAATAGGAAAAATCCATTATTAACACTTCTTAAAAATAAAAGTGAAGACATAAAAGAAGAAGATTTTAAACCAATATCAACAAAAGTTGATGATCTGAATAAATCCATAGAAGAATTGGATGATATACAGATGATTACAAATAACATATCTGAAACTATTAAGGAGGCTGTAGGCACTACGTATTCTCCATCTTCATTATCTATTAAATCTAACTTACCAAGTGAAGCAGAAAAATTACTTCAGTCATTAAAGCTATTTATAGGAGAACCAGGAGAAGACTATGAAGGCGGTATTCATGAATTAAGTTTGGGAGGAGCAAATCTTATATTTTTAACATTGAAACTACTTGAATACAAATATAGAAAAGAAAAAGATAAAATAGCAAATTTTCTTTTAATAGAAGAACCAGAGGCCCATATTCATACACATATACAGAAAGCATTATTTGATAAACTAAATTATACTGATACACAAATTATTTATTCGACACATTCTACTCATATTTCTGAAGTATCAAATATTTCCAACATGAATATTTTAGGAAAATTTCGTAATTACTCTGAAGTATATCAGCCATTTATCGGGCTAAAAGAAGAAGAAATAGTGAAAACACAAAGGTTTCTAGATGCTATAAGAAGCAATTTATTGTTTGCCAAAAGCGTTATATTAGTAGAAGGAGATGCTGAAGAAATACTTATTCCTATTATGGTAAAGCAAACTTTAGGTGTTAGCTTAGACGAATTAGGAATTAGTATTATAAACATAAGAAGCACTGGCTTTGAAAACTTAGCACAGCTTTTTCATAATCAAAGAATCAAGAAAAAGTGCGCAATTATAACAGATTTAGACACATCAATTACAGGACAAAAAACAGAAGCTTCTAAAAGGGGAAAAACAAGAAAAGAAAAATTGGATGCATTGAAAAAAAGAAATAAATGGATTGGGGTATTTTATGCACCATATACATTTGAAATTGATTTTTTAAAAGCTAATAATAAAGATGAAGTTTTATCCACAATAAAAGATGTATATGTGGATAAGACAGCAATTCAAAAATCGGAAAAAGATATAAATTCAAAGGATATTAAGAAGTATGGAAAAAGAATTCTAACTATGGCAAATTATATAGGGAAGGGTTGGTATGCTATACTCCTTAGTAATTATATTACTCCAACGACTTGTATACCAAATTATATATTGGATGCTATTTTATTTGTCAAACCAGAATATTCAGAAGAATTGTTATTGCAAATATTTAGCTATGTGGTAAGTAGATATGAACAGTCTGATAAAATAAAGAGTTTAAATAAAAATATATTAAAATGCAAAAAGGGAGAGTTGCCATTAACTGATTTAATAAAAGAGTTGTATGAAAAATTAGAGAAGGAAGAACCTATTTTATATATATTAAATCGACTTTAAAATGTTTGTGTGGAAAAATGGAGAACTAAATCCAGAGCAAGAAAGTGCCATATTTAATGAAAATAGTGTTTTATTAATAGCATGTCCTGGTAGTGGTAAAACGAGAACTCTAACTTATAAAATTGCTTATGAATTGTCTAATTTGAAATCAAACAAGCAATATATTATAGCTATTACATATACCAATCGTGCTGCAGATGAAATAAAAGAACGAATAGAATTATTAGGAATAGATACTAAGCAATTATGGATTGGTACTATTCATTCATTTTGTGCTGAATGGATACTCAAACCTTATCACATGTACATTGAAGAACTTAAATATGGATATACTATTATTAATGCACACGACACAGAATCCTACCTAACTTCGTTATGTATTCCATATGCATCAGCAAAACCTAAAATTACATATTGGGACTGCCAGTGTTTTTATTTCACGTCACGTGGATTAGTTATAAAATGTACAAATTCTCAAAAAACAGAGTCAGTCATATCTATAATTAAAAGCTATTATCAAAATCTAAAAGAAAAAAAAGAAATTGATTTTGAACTGATTTTATATTATTCATACCTTCTTTTAAGAGATAATAAAAGCATTTGTAAGACATTGTCACATATCTTCCCTTTTATATTAGTTGATGAATATCAAGATACGAAGGAATTACAATATATGATTTTAGGTGCAATTTTAGAAACAGGGAATAGCAGTAAGGCTTTCATTGTAGGAGACCCTAATCAATCTATATTTAGTAATTTAGGTGGATTTCCTATGACCAAAGTTGATTTAGAAAAAAATACAGGATTACATTTTGATGAATTATCGCTAACTAAGAATTATAGATCATCATCTCGTATTATATCGTATTTTAACTACTTTAAAACTTATAATAATACGATAGAAGCGGTTGGAAAAGATAAGGATTATCAAAGCATTATTCGTTACAACAAACGGGTTTCTATTAATGATTTAGAAGATGAAATAATTCGTATAATTCAATTTAATATTGATGAATGTGGTATTTCGCCAAATGAAATTTGTATTCTTGCACCATGGTGGATTCACTTATCTGGGCTAACAAGAAATCTAATGGCTCGTCTACCTCAATACAGTTTTGATGGTCCTGGTATGGCACCTTTTGCAAGAGATATAGATAACTTCTGGTATAAATTATCACGTATTATATTAACAGATGCAACACCATCTTTATATATAAGACGACTCCGTTGGGCTAATGAAATAAAAACAGATTTTTCATCAATAGGAATTGATAGAAATCTATCTGCTAAAAAAATATTATGTATCTGTAATAGTATATTAGTTAATGAACAAGATGGTTTAGAGTATTTAAAGAAGTTTTTCTTTCTGTTTCTCCATGAACTAAATATAGATATACATCAATATAATTATTTAGAAATGCATTATAATGCTTTTTTTGAAAGCTCTATAAAAAGAATAGAAAGGCTAAGAAAAGAAGGGTCTGAATTTATTTCGCACATTGATACTTTTAGAAAGGTTTTTCGTCAAAAAGAAGGGATAACTATTTCAACTAATCATGGAGTAAAAGGAGCTGAATTTGACACAGTGATAGCTTTCGGACTTTTAGAAGATTATGTCCCACATTTTAGTGATCCTAATAAAGTAGAAAATGCAAAACGAATTCTATATGTTATAGCTTCGAGGGCTAGAAAAAATTTATATTTAATATCCGAACAAGATAGAGGGAAAATTCCAACAATCATACTAAATAATTATAAATACAAATATTAGTAATACGCGAATCAGTATATTTCCCCTGATTCGCATTATTTATAAAGTTTCACTTATTTTTGAGTAATTCTATTTTTTCTCTCTCGCTTTGCAACAAGCGTTCATACAATTCGATTATTTTATCAACTGGATTAATTTGTTGAGAGGCAACATAAACTGCCGCTATTGCTCCCGGAGAAATAGTAGCATCTTTATAGCTATTGATATTGTATATAGCTCTTTCAACATCAAAGTCCTTAATTACTTCAGCAGAAATACCTAACACAGAAGCAATCTTATTCAAAAGTCCTTCCTCTATCTCCGATTCCTTCTCTATCTTTGAAATGACATTTTGACTTACTCCAAGATCAGCCGCCAAAGCTTCTTGCTTCATACCCAAATATACACGAATCTTTTGTATATTGCGTCCGATATGTCTCCGGTTCACTATGTCTTTTACATCATTATCCATATCATTATTTCTTTAAGTGATTACATTGCGACAAAGATAATGAAAATCAATTCAGAACAAATTATAGCTATCTCTATTTTTCACAACTATAAATTGCAACTTGATATTTATTACAGAAAAAGTAGTAACCTTGGTTATTTATCATTTTTACTGTTCTCTTTATTGTATTTCTCTCTTTCTATTTTTAACAATTCCTCAAATAGTTTGACGGCTTGCTCCATTGAAAAGTGATTAATATTCTCAAGATTCGAGATTGTGCCAATATTGGTAGCAGTTGCATTTGAATTCTCATAAAAGTTATTTGTGTAGTACAGCACAGTTTCTTCAGTAAACTTTTTTAAGCCTTCTTCTGTAACACCCAAAGCATCCGCAACCCGTTTAATTCTTTCATCCTCAATCTTTTCAGACTGTTCCATTTTGGACACGGCTTGTTTTGTAATTCCCAATAAATCTCCTAGATCAGTTTGAGTCATCCCACGAAGACGGCGAATCCTCTCTATTTTTCGACCTATGTGTGTAGCATTCGTATTAATTTCATTTTCCATAATGATGAATTTATTTCTAAGTCTGATAAACAGAACAATTAATAATCACTTATTTTTAAGCAACTCTATTTTTTCTCTTTCACTTTGCAACAAACGTTCATACAATTCGATTATTTTATCAACTGGATTAAACTGCTGCGCAATTGATGTAGAGCCTTGTTCAAAAGTATTATCTCTAATATTATTGATGTTATAAATAGCCTTTTCCACATCGAAATCTTTAATCACCTCTGCCGAAATTCCCAGTGCAGAAGCAAGCTGATTCAAAAGTCCCTCTTCTATCTCCGGCTCCTTCTCAATCTTCGAAATGATATTTTGGCTAACGCCAAGATCAGCCGCCAAAGCTTCCTGCTTCATGCCCAAATATACACGAATCCTTTGTATATTGCGTCCGATATGTCTCCGATTCGTTATGTTTTTTACTTCATTATCCATATCATTACTTATTAGTGAATACGTCGAGACAAAGATAATGAAAATCAACTCAGAACAAATAAAAGTCAACTCTATTTTTTTCAATCCCCAGTTCTATATGCATAATTTTGCCCTGTCAGTTTTTTTACAGACATGAATCGTGGCGCCACATTTAAAACAGTGCAGAAGGATGCGCAATTGACATTGACATTCTGAACAATCATCATTTAACCAATAAAATCTAATAGCCTATGGGGTAAGTAAAGTCGTTACAATCGAAACATAGCTTTAAATCATCTGGAAATTTAGCTATCCAAAAACAAATTAGTAAACATACAATTAAACAAAAAGCATGAAATCATTTTCTGATAAAACAAACATAGGGGAGAATAATCCCCTAAAGACTGCTTATAGAATGAATTTTTACCTATTATTCCTATTAATAGGTTCCTTATCGATACTTGGATCAACACGGGCTTATTGCCAACAGAGCAGAACGATCTCAGGTATAGTGAAAAACTCTCAAGGAGAGACTATTATCGGAGCGAATATCGTTGAAAAAGGTACCAGTAACGGGACGATTACAAATGTAGACGGACTGTTCACACTGCGCGTAGCACCCAATGCAATATTAAAGGTATCTTATATGGGATACACGGAGCAGGAAGTCAATACACGCAACAAGAACAAGCTGGAAATCATACTGACGGAAGATGCCAGATTGATTGATGAAGTAGTGGTGGTAGGATACGGATCGGTCAGA
>USLU01000119.1 GCA_900555635.1 uncultured Bacteroides sp. | reverse complement strand
GGTAAGACAGAAAACAGTTATTATCAACAAGAGTATTACCTCTCTGCTTCTGTCCTCTACCGGATGTTGGACAATCTTTCATTCTCTCTTTCTACAGATGGAAGCATCAATACAATGAATGCTAATCTTAATGAGTTTGCACAACCTACACGTTATTCATGGTTGACAGCTTTTGCGGGGAAGTACATGAATGATTGGCTAACAATCTCTGCATCAGCTTTAGCAACAATTATCAACGAGGATGTAAAAGAAGGGGGTAGTGCCGGCAACCATCGTAAATTAACACCATATATAAGTGCTTCATTCAAACCATTTTATCACGAAGAATTCCGTATTCGCTTCTTTTATAAAGACATTTTCCGTTTACCTAGTTTCAATGATTTATATTATCAGGAAGTGGGAAACACTAAATTAAGACCGGAAAACGCACGACAATACAACGTAGGTCTGACATATAGCAAAAACGTATGTCCGTTCTTACCTTATTTATCTGCCACAATCGATGCATATTACAACAAGGTGACAGATAAAATCATCGCCTACCCAACTAAGAATCTTGCCGTATGGAGTATGAGAAATTTGGGTGAGGTTGAAATCAAAGGAATTGACGCCACGGGTAGTTTATCTCTTCAGCCCTGGGAAAGAATCCGTATTAATCTCTCCGGTAATTATACCTACCAACAAGCTTTGGATATAACTAATTCTGACCCCACTACCGAAGCAGGGAGGACTTACAAACATCAGATAGCTTATACTCCTCGTGTATCCGGTTTGGGACAAGCCGGCATCGAAACACCGTGGATCAACTTTTCGTATTCATTCCTCTTCTCTGGGAAACGGTATGTGCAGAATGAAAATATAGCCGAGAATAGTATGGAGGGTTATAGCGATCATAGTATTTCAATAAGTCGCAGTTTTCACATTCTAAAAACTCATACTTCAGTCAGTGTAGAAGTACTAAACATAGCCAACAAAAACTATGAGATTGTGAAAAACTTCCCCATGCCAGGGCGCTCCGTCAGAGCAACTTTAAATATAAGATATTAAGAATAAAAGCAGGTAAATTATGAATATAAGAACAAAAATATTATATATATATCAGACACTATTTTGCGCATTCCTGTCACTCTTCGTAGCTTGCGATGACTTAGAAGACAAGTCGACTTCAACAACCATAGATGGTAATATTACAGAAACCGGAACAGCCGAAATATACATATTAAGTGAGGGTTTGTTCAACTTGAACAATAGTTCATTAGCTAAATATTCATTCAAAAGCAACAAACTAGTCAAAAACTATTTTAAAGACTTGAATAAGCGTGGGCTAGGTGATACAGCCAACGACATTGTACTCTACGGAAGTAAACTGTATATTGTAGTGAATGTATCAAGTACCATTGAAGTGATTGACTTCCAAACAGGTATATCGATCAAACAAATCCCCATGTTTACGGATAATGGAAGTTCCAGACAACCACGCCATATCGCTTTCTATGAAAACAAAGCATATGTATGTTCGTTTGATGGAACAGTAGCACGTATTGATACGACTTCGCTGCAAATAGAAAGTTTCACAAAAGCCGGAAGAAATCCGGAAAACATTTGTGTTAAGAATAAGAAATTGTATGTCTCCAACTCTGGAGGATTAGACTATTCGGAAGGATTAGGGGTAGATAATACAGTCTCCGTTATCGACATCGAATCTTTCACCGAAATAAAAAAGATAGAAGTTGGTCCTAACCCCGGCTGTATTTCACCAGGACCGGACGAAGCGGTCTATGTGGCAACTTATGGAAGCAATATTGCAGACGGAGATTTTAACTTTGTGAAGATTAATAGCCAAACGGACGAAGTAGAACGCATTTATAACGAAAAAGTGATGAACTTTGCCATCGATAATAACAACATAGCCTATCTATATAATTATAATTACAATACCGAAGCATCGTCTATCAAAGTACTAAACTTAAGAACCGGAGAGACGATACGGGAGAATTTCATCACAGATGGAACTAAGATTAGTACTCCATATAGCATTAATGTCAACCCTTATAGTGGTAATGTGTATATCACAGAAGCATATAGCTATACGATAACCGGAGATGTATTATGTTTCAATACAAACGGTCAATTATTATTCAGATTAAACCGTATCGGTCTCAATCCCAACAGTGTCATATTTAGCCAAAAAGCATCGACTGGGGATAGTGACGGAGAAGAATCCGACTCGAATGCCCCCTCTGCTTTTGCCAATAAAGTATTAGACTACAATCCGGCTCCCAGTCAATATATGAATACTGTTACCACTGCTTATAAAGAGAATTATACCGCTGAAGAGGTTAGAAAATATGCAGAAGAACAATTGAAAGATACCGACCTATGCTTGATTAGTCTTGGAGCATATGGTGGTTATATCACAGTAGGATTCGATCATACCGTTCCTAATGTCCCGGGTGAATACGATCTTAAGATATATGGTAACGCATACTATGATATGTTCGGAACATTGACCGGTGCTCTCGGGGGAAGCGCTGAACCTGGTATTGTATTAGTGTCCAAAGACACTAATGGAAATGGATTAGCAGATGATGAATGGTATGAACTAGCAGGAAGTGAATATAACTCTCCTGCTACGACCAAAAATTATACAATCACATATTATCGCCCATCCTCTCCGAAAGAAGATGTTAAGTGGACTGACAATAAAGGTAATGAAGGATATGTATATCGGAATGATTACCATACAACAAATTCTTATTACCCAGCATGGATAAAGGAAGATCAAATCACATTCCACGGAAGTCGTCTGAAAGATAATACAGTGAATGAACCGCATGAAAATATGCCCGAACATTGGGTGGGTTATTGTTATGCCTGGGGATATGCCGATAATCATCCGAATGGAGAAGAACAATGTAAATTCAAAATAGACTGGGCAGTAGATAAGAACGGAAATCCTGTCGTATTAGATGGAATCGATTTTGTAAGAATCTATACGGCAGTCAACCAAAATAGTGGATGGATGGGAGAAATCTCCACAGAGCTACAGGCCGTTGAAGATTTACACTTCAAGAAATAGAAAGACAATAAACTATATATAATTTATTAATTCAAGAAAAATGAAGAAAATGAAATTCTTAATCAGCCAACTTTATCTGTTGGCATTATTCGCACTGCCATTTGTTTCAACATCATGTAGTGATGACGATGACAATAGCACAAAAGTAGAAATTTCCAGTTTAGGTGTAGAAGATGGAACTACTATAGTAACAGGACAAATTATTCAACTTGAAGCTCAATTAAGCAACCCACAAGGAGAAGTTCATTACTCATGGTCAACAGCTGGAAAGGAAGTCTCTACCCAAAGCACTTATACTTTTCAAAGTGATGTCACAGGAACTCACACGATAACGCTAACTGTAACAGCCAACAATGAAGCGCAGGAAAAAAGTATTAATATAATAGTCGTTAAACCACCATTCTATGTTATTAATGAAGGTCAAGGCAAAGGTTCTGTTAATAGATACAAACAGGAACAATGGCAATATAATATAGTAGAAGGACTAGGAGTAACTTCAGCTGTAGGTATTATCAATAACGGTTATATGTATATCGTTAGTAAACAAAGTCCTTTCCTTGTTAAAATGAATTTGGAAAATAACCAAATTGTGAATAAGATAGAAGACGGGTTGGACCAAAATGCACAAGGACAAAACTTTTGCATTGTTAATAATGAAACTGGTATTCTTACGACTAGTAATGGAGCATTCAAAGTTAATTTAAAGCAATTGACATTAGGTGAAAAGTTATCAGGTTTAGATGCAGTTAGCAGCGATAATGAAGATATATATAAAACAGACAAATACATATTCATTAGCAGCAAAAACACAATTAAAGTATATAATACCAATGATCTTTCCTTTAAACAAGACATAGCCTACCAAATAAAAACAGGATTCGCCCAAACCAAGGATGGCACATTATGGGGCGCAAATGGTAACAAATTAATTAAAATTAATGTAGAGACATTAGATTATGAAGAAGTTGAATTACCTAACGGACTTAGTGTTTTTTATAATCAGTGGGGCTATACTCCTACAGGCTTATGTGCATCTATAACAGAGAATGCATTATATTTAGTACAAATGTTTGAAGAAGGTTACAGTGTATATGGCAAGAACATTTATAAATATAATGTAGAAACAAAAAATGCTACCCTATTCTTCTCTGCTCCCGCTGCTGATAAATCGGTATATGGAGCAGGTGTTCAAGTCGATCCCAGAAATGGAGATGTATATATTAGTTATACAGAAGACGGATGGTCGACACATTATTTAAATACTAATATTTACATAGCAAATGGAGTCACTGGTACTCAAAAAGAAGTAATTGATTATACTGGTACTTATTGGTTCCCATCGACTATAGCCTTTCAATAAACATAGTACTACATTAGAAATCATCCTATAATTTTAAAGAGTCAGATATTCCCAATGGAAGTCTGACTCTTTTCATTTCTCCACCCACTATATTTTGATTTCCTACTATTTCACAAAAAGGCATCCGCATCAGCCAAACTTACAAAAGGTCATCATATATTTGTTAATCACGCATATTTTAGCTACATTCGTCGTTCAAAACTATTAAATCTACAACAATGAAATTACCTTTTGCTGAATCATGGAAAATCAAGATGGTAGAACCCATCCGGAAAAGCACACGTGAAGAGCGCGAGCAATGGATTAAAGAAGCACATTATAATGTCTTTCAACTCAAATCAGAACAGGTTTATATCGATCTCATCACCGACTCCGGCACCGGAGCGATGAGCGACCGCCCATGGGCGGTGATGGGCGGGAATGATGCTAGGTGATGAAAGCTATGCCGGAGCAACCTCATTCTTCAAATTGAAAGAGATGATTACGAAACTAACAGGATTTGAATACATCATACCAACCCATCAGGGACGTGCCGCTGAAAATGTTCTTTTCTCTTATTTGGTACATGAAGGAGATATTGTGCCCGGCAACTCACATTTTGACACCACCAAAGGCCACATCGAGGGACGTCATGCCATCGCATTAGACTGCACCATCGATGCAGCCAAACAAACCCAACTAGAAATACCGTTTAAAGGAAATATAGACCCTGATAAATTACAGAAAGCCCTCACAGAATACGCTGAACGGATTCCTTTTATCATCGTCACCATCACCAACAATACAGCCGGAGGACAACCCGTCTCTATGCAAAACCTGTACGAAGTACGTGCCATCGCCGACAAATATGGCAAACCCGTACTTTTCGACTCTGCACGTTTTGCCGAGAATGCCTACTTCATCAAAATGCGCGAAGAAGGTTACCGAGACAAAACTATCAAAGAAATCACACGGGAAATGTTCTCTCTTGCCGATGGCATGACAATGAGCGCCAAGAAAGACGGAATCGTCAATATGGGCGGATTTATTGCCACGCGGCGTGCAGACTGGTATGAAGGTGCAAAAGGCTTCTGTGTACAATACGAAGGCTATCTTACCTACGGAGGCATGAACGGACGGGATATGAACGCCCTCGCCATCGGACTGGACGAAAACACCGAATTCGACAACCTCGAAACACGTATCAAACAAGTGGAATACCTGGCAAAGAAACTGGATGAATACGGAATCCCTTACCAACGCCCAGCCGGAGGACACGCCATCTTCATTGATGCGCCTAAAGTGCTGACACATGTTCCTCAAGAAGAATTCCCGGCGCAGACGCTAACCGTAGAGCTCTACCTGGAAGCCGGTATCCATGGATGCGAAATCGGTTATATCCTTGCCGACCGTAATCCGGTGACCCATGAAAATCGCTTTAACGGCCTTGACCTACTTCGCCTCGCAATCCCCCGCAGAGTATATACCGACAATCACATGAATGTAATAGCTGCCGCCCTCAAAAATGTATATGAACGCAGAGAAAGAATCACTCATGGAGTACGTATCGCCTGGGAAGCTCCCTTAATGAGACACTTCACAGTTCAATTGGAAAGATTATAAACTTGGAGAATATTTGTTCGCGTAAAACAAAAGTGTTCCCCAAGTGTTTATATTATAATCGAACTTAATACGTAAAAATTATGGCAGAAGATTATAAATTAATAGACAACGAAGAAAAACATCGGTATGAATTTCAGATCGATGGCAAAATAGCTGAAATAGACTATATCAAATCAAACAATGGAGAAATATACCTTGTACATACCGAAGTACCCGCCTCATTAGGCGGCAAGGGAGTAGGCTCACAACTTGCGGAAAAAGCATTGGCAGACATCGAGCGACAAGGTCTACGTTTGGTACCGCTTTGTCCGTTTGTAGCCGGATATATTCACAAACATCCGGAATGGAAGCGAATTGTAATGCGTGGTATTCATATTAAATAAATACATATATGGGAAAAAAAATTGAATATACCAATGGTGAACTGACCATTGTGTGGCAGCCTGAATTATGTCAGCACGCCGGAATATGTGTAAAGATGCTACCCAATGTTTATCATCCCAAAGAAAGACCCTGGGTGCAGATTGAAAATGCGACAACAGAAGAATTAATTGCACAAATCGGCAAATGTCCGTCAGGAGCATTGAGCTATCGACTTAATAAAAAAGAGAAATAACCCAATAGTGAAAGACTTCGCCTGAAAGGCTTTGAATTCATAAAAATGAGATTGCTTCAAAATAAAAAAATGAGGCAGTCTCATTTTTCGTTTTAGAAAGACACTACAATCGGACAATGATAACACACCGAGAAAAGAGCCTCACACATTTCCTCGTCCGTTCAATTCAATGTCCACGTCAATACAAAGTCCGGACAAATACGATAACCGACAGAATAAAGTTCTTGCTGCGCCGTAACCAACTCCTGAACCTGAAACGTCCCCTCCTCTTGAGGAATAAAATGCGTCAGCCGGAGTTTACGAAGATCAGCATCCGCATTTTCCATCCGCTTGAAAACAGCTTCCTTTGCCGACCAATGCAATAACAGCCCCCAAGTTATATCTCCCTGATAAGATTCTACTTGCTCGTCAGGACGGACATAGCGGTCGCATACCTTGTGAACCCGTTGGGCATATTGTTCAATGTCAATGCCTACCGGAACCGAAGAAGC
The DNA here is from genome assembly GCA_900555635.1 of uncultured Bacteroides sp. Classification (GTDB taxonomy): domain Bacteria; phylum Bacteroidota; class Bacteroidia; order Bacteroidales; family Bacteroidaceae; genus Bacteroides. Next base: position 2,766 of record USLU01000119.1, on the reverse strand, counting down.
AAGCATCACCGCCACATAACCTTTCGTATGAGAAATACTGATAAAAAAAGAATGATCTGTGAGATAAGGTTTCCCCTCGAGAGAGTAACCGATTTCCTTATCCTCCTGCAACATGGAATACAACAGAACACGAACCGACAACCATTCCATCTTACGACGTTCGGAGACAAAGCGATTCAATTCCTGCTCACAGAAAGCTCTTCGCGCACCGGGCAAAAGAAGCAATAAAGCATCCAAAGACTCTTCCATCTTCCAGACAGCCCACTGTATACCATTCGTCTTATACTGCAGAAACAACGCCATCTTCCACTTCCTTCGGCAAAATTGTAAACTTAACTTTCAATATACGGCGACTATCCATTTCGAGCACTTCAAACTCATAATTGTGATACGTCACTTTCTCATGCAGCGCCGGGAATTCACCTTTAATTTCGAGCAACATACCTGCCAATGTATCTGCATCTCCCACCACCTTTTCAAATTCGTCTTCGTCTACTTTTGCAATCTTATAGAAATCCGTCAATTGCGTTTTCGCTTCAAATATCCAGGTATGGTCATTCAAGACAACGTATGTACGCTCTTCATCATCGTATTCGTCGTGAATCTCACCTACAATCTCTTCGATAATATCCTCCATCGTTACCAGTCCGGAAGTTCCTCCAAACTCATCCACAACAATAGCAATATGAATCTTATTCGCCTGGAAGTCACGCAGCAAATCATCAATCATCTTCGTCTCCGGCACAAAATAAGCCGGACGAATCAATGACTGCCAACGGAAATTATCCCCCTTATTGACATGAGGCAGAAGGTCTTTAATATACAGCACCCCTTTAATATTGTCCCGTGAACCAGAATAGATAGGAATACGTGAATAAGCATTTTCAATGATACATTGCATCACCTCCTTGAAAGATGTACGGATATCCAGATCGACCATATCCAGACGTGATGTCATCACCTCCTTCACGGTTTCCCCACCGAAACGGATAATTCCCTCCAGAATATTATTCTCTTCAGAAAGCTCCGCTTTATCCGTCAATTCCAACGCGTGCGACAGTTCATCCACAGAAATATTGTGACTCTTCTTCACAAAATGCTTATTCAGAAAAGTTGTCGAACGCACAAGCACAGTAGCTATCGGACGGAATACCTTTTCCAGAAAGTAAATTCCCGGTGCCGAAAAACGGCAAAAGGCCAATGTTTTCTGTGCCGAATAAATCTTAGGCATAATTTCACCGAACAACAACAGGAGGAAGGTCAGGATGACGGTCAGTATCAGGAACTCTGCCAACGGAGAATGGAAAACAAACACATTCATAAAGAAGAAATTGCAGAGCATGATAATGGTCACATTCACAAAATTGTTCGTAATCAATATCGTTGCCAAGAGACGTTCGGTGTCCCCAAGAAGAGCACTTATTTTATCGTCGGAAGGATGATTGCGCTCATCAATATCATTCCGATCAGAAGGAGATAGCGAGAAAAAAGCTATTTCGGAAGCCGAAGCAAAGCCGGAAGCAAGCAGGAGCACACCTGCCAGCGCTATGGCAATAATAGCAGAGATAGAAGGAGTGTTTACGGTAATACCGTTGAAAATATCAGCCAATTGGCTTAAATAACCATCTGAGTCCAAAGAGTTTATATTTTAGTTAAACAAAAGATAATGTGCCAATGAGTTAGAAAAAATCGATTGGCACACTATCACATTATTTAGAACGGCAAATCATCTGCCGGATTATCTTGTACAGGTTGCGCCTGCGACTGCTGCGTTTGTTGCGGCTGGCCGGCAACCGGTTGTTGCTGCTGTCCCATAGCAGGCTGTCCGGAAGCAGAAGCTCCCGCACCCGGGTTGGCTCCTTTCGGAGACAACATTTCCATATTATCCACATAAATTTCGGTGATATAGCGCATAGCACCCGACTGGTCACTGTAAGAACGCGTTCTTATCTTCCCTTCCAGATACAGCTTGTCACCTTTGTGCACATATTTATCTACAATCTCCGCCAAACGGTTAGATGCAACGATATTATGCCACTCTGTTCTTTCGGGAATCTGGGTTCCATTAGCCAACGTATATCCACGATCCGTCGTAGCCAATGGGAAAGTTGCTACTGCCGAACCTGTATCGAAGTATTTCACCCGAGGATCTTGTCCTACATTTCCTACCAATATCACTCTATTTACTGACATATCTGTATCAAGTTTATGATTCTTAAAATTAAATCTGCTGCCAAAATTAAACAGAATAACAATAGGATGCAAGAATTTTAAGTATTAAAACTTAATACTTGCCATTTAGTGCTTGCAGCAGAGTTTGCACCAGCCTTGAAATAGCGTACTGCTCCAGTTCCTCCACTTTTATTTTCTGGAAATCACCGAAAGAAGTCAAATTTTCAGATAATGTTACTTCATACAGATTAGCATAAATCACCCGGTGAGACAACACATGCTTCACTTCCCTGCAAACAGAACGTACCACCGGCACTTCCCCTGATGCAAAGAATGCACGGAATTCTGGCAAAGCAAGAAACTCTTCTTCCGAAAGAGCCGTCGGAGTCTCTATCAATGGCAATTCGAACAGATTCTTCCAAATATCATTTCCTGTTCGTTTATTTATAAAGGTATACGCGCCCGCACGTACATAAATATAATTGAAGTAACGGTTGGTAGTCTTTGTCTTATGCTGTTTCACCGGAAGCTTTGTCATTAACCCCTTCGAAAGTGCCGAGCAACCGCCTGCCAACGGACAGAACAAACAGTTGG
>USLU01000118.1 GCA_900555635.1 uncultured Bacteroides sp. | reverse complement strand
ATTTTAATTTGTCGAATGTACCAAGTTCTGCAAAGACTTTGCAGATTTCGTACATCGGTATGCAGACGCAGGAAGTGGCGATAAAGCCCAATTTGCGAGTGGTTCTCAAATCTGATGCACAGCTAATAGATGAGGTTGTGGTAACCGGATATGGGGTAACTAAAAAAGCGGCATTTACGGGATCTGCCCAAACGGTGGATAACAAGGACTTGATGAAAAAAACAGATGCAAACTTTATGAAGTCTTTGGAAGGATCAGTAGCTGGTTTACAAGTAAATAGCTTGACTGGACAACCTGGTGCATATGCTTCTACTACTATTCGTGGGGTTGGTTCAATGAACTCTGGAACTGAACCTTTATACGTAATTGATGGTATTGCCATTTACACAGACAAAATGGGGGCTTATAATAAAGCCGGAACAGGGGATATGGCGGCAAGTCCGATGGCTAATATCAATCCTAACGACATTGAGTCCATCACAGTTTTGAAAGATGCTACAGCTACAGCTATTTATGGAGCTCGTGCAGCGAATGGAGTAATTGTAGTTACTACTAAAAAAGGTAGTCTGGGAAAAGCGCGTTTTAATGTGAATGCAAAAGTCGGAACTAGTTTTGTAGGTAAGATAGATCATAATTATCGTACGACAAATCTGGATAAATACAAAGAGATCTGGACCGAAGGACTAACAAATGCAGGATATGACGGTGAGGATGGCATGACTTCTGCTGAATGGCTGAATGCCTATGTTATGGATCGGTATAATGTGGACTTGACGCAAAATATCAAGAGTGTGGATTGGCTGAAGGAGATTCTGCAAAATGGTTTTTCACAAGAATATGATATCAGTGCTCAAGGTGGGAATGAAAATTTGCGCTATTATATTAGTGGAGGATATTTTCAGAATACAGGTATCGTCATCGGAACTGGAATGAAACGCTATAGCGGACGTATTAGTTTAGATGGAAAAAGCGGACGGATAGGATATGGACTTTCTGTGAATGGAGCACTCTCCGATATAAACAACACTATGACTGAAAGCCAATATACTAATCCTATTGTAGCAGTATATGACATCCGTCCGTTTGAACAGGTGCGCAATGAAGACGGAACATATAATACAAATGTTAATTATAATCCTGTAGCTATTAACGATAAAGAAAAAGGTGATAAACGCAATCAAAAGCAGATTACATTGGTTGTGAATCCATATTTTACTTATAATATTATTGATGGCTTAACATGGAAGACAAATGCAGGATTGAGCTTGATTGACTTGGACGAGTTCTTTTACAGTTCAATTTATAATCCTCAATATTCCGGTAGTGGTATGCTTGGTGAAAGAAACCAGGAAAGAGCAACAACCTTGACCATTACCAATACCGTAAACTTCAACCGCACTTTCAAAGACATGCATCATTTGAATGTGTTGTTGGGACAAGAAGCACAGAAAATATCTTATAGAACAATTTATGCAGCTGCCAGTGGATATCCTAGTGATGCTGTTTTTGAATTGGACAATGCTTCCAAGCCAACAGGGGCGGGATCTTCAACCAAAGCAAGCACTCTTTCTTCATTCTTTATGAATGCAGAATATAACTTGAATGATAAATATTATCTGTCAGGCAGTTTCCGTTATGACGGCTCGTCAAGATTTGGTGTAAACAACAAATGGGCTCCTTTTTGGTCTATAGGAGCAAAATACCGAATCTCTAACGAAAGCTTTATGGAAAATACCAAAAATTGGTTGACAGATTTGACTATCAGAGGTAGTTATGGAACTGTAGGTAATCAGGATATTGGTTATTATGCAGCAATGGGATTGTATAATTATGGATATTCTTATAATGGCAAACCTGGAGCTATTCCTTACCAAATAGCCAATCCGGATCTTAAATGGGAGACTGTTGCGAAAGCCGATATCGGTATCCATGCTGTTTTCTTCGAAAGACTGACACTCGAAGTAGACTATTATAACCAACGGACAAAAGATATGATATTTGATGTACCACTTTCTTACACAACTGGATTCGGATCTATCCTGAAAAATGTAGGTGAGATGGAAAACAAAGGTATAGAATTCTTAATTAACGCTAACGTACTTAGAAATAAAGATTTCAGTTGGGATGTTCGTTTCACTGGTACGGCAAATAAAAATAAAATCATAAAACTTGCTACAGAAAAACCAATTGAGAATACTCTAACTATCAGAAAAGTTGGTGAAGCGTATAATACGTTCTATATGCCGGAATATGCAGGAGTGGATCCTGAAACAGGAGAAGCAATGTGGTATAAAGGACAAGAAGGGGATGAGAAAACAAAAAATGTAAATGAGGCCGGTCAGCGAATTGTAGGTTCTGCCGATCCTAAATTTTATGGTGGCTTTGGAATGAATTTCAAATACAAAGGTTTTGACTTCTCTTTTGATACCAGTTTCACCTTGGGAAATAAAGTATATAACTCCGGATTTGCATTTGATATGCAGGTTGGACATTATTTCTTAGGCCCGGTATCTAACTACGTTTATGACAACCGCTGGCAAAAGCCGGGAGATATAACCGACGTACCCAAATTTGTAGCTGGAGACAACTCGGGAGCAGAAACTAATTCCAGCCGTTTCTTAATGAATGGTTCTTATTTAAGAATGAAATCCATGGTTTTAGGATATACTCTTCCGAAGAACCTTATGAATAAGGTGGCTATTGACAATTTAAGAGTTTATATCTCTGCTGACAATTTGTTCACTATCACTGCTAAAGATTTTATAGGATTTGATCCACAAACCAGATCTACCGGTATGCAGTCTTGGGCATATCCTGTACCTAGAAATATCATGTTCGGTCTTAATCTTAGCTTCTAAAAAAATAACTTTAGAAATTTATGACAATGAAGAAAATATTATTTGCTTTATTAACCGGTTGGATGGCAATTTCATTCACCGCATGCGATGACTTCTTGACAGAAACGCCATCAACTTCTGTTCCGACAGAAGAAGCCTTGGTTACTACCCAAGATTTTCAGAACGCTCTAAATGGTGTATATTACACATTAGGTTCATATCGTTTTCTGGGACGTGATGTATTAGCAATTGGAGATGCGCCAACGGATATCACTTCACATTCCGTTGCAACGTCTCATTTCTATGACATCTTCCGCTATCAGATACTGGATACTAATTCATACATAGAAGAAATATGGGCATACGGATATTGGGCTATCGACCGTTGTGCACGTATCATTAAAGAAGGTGCTTCATTTAAAGAAGTAACAAAGGGGGATCTGGCAGAAGTGGAAGGATGCATCGCTCAAGCCTATGCAATTAAAGCCCTCTGCTCTTTCTATTTGACTAACATGTTTGGTTTGCCATATTCGGAAGCCAACAAAACGACATTAGGTATCGTAAACGTTACTGAACCCGTCCCTGCCTATTCACAGGTGTCAAGAGTCAGTGTAGAACAAAATTATAGCCTGATTCTTGATGATATAACGAAAGCTAAAGAATATTATGCTAAAGAAGGTGTTGAAAATGTAGGTAAACAGTATATGAATACGGCTGCAGTTGCTGCACTTGAAGCTCGCGTAAAACTCTATATGAAAAATTACGAAGGGGCTATTACAGCGGCTCAAGAGGCAATAACCCTAAGTGGTGGTACAGTTGTATCAACCAAAGAAGACTATAAGAATATGTATACGACATTGGCTGTTTCGACAGAAGACATTTTCTTTATAGCAAAAGCCGAAGATGATTATTTGTCCGCTAATGCTCTGAATACTTTATGGAATAAATACGGTTTGTCTATTAACAGCGCAACAGTAGCAGAATATTCACCTAATGATATTCGGCTGGCGCTTCTTGGCGGTACGTGGACTGGTGGAAAAATGCGTGGTATCACAACCAATAATCAGATTTCTAATTTGCCAGTTTTCAGACTGCCTGAAATGTATTTAATACAGGCAGAAGCATATGCAAAACAGTCAACTCCTAATTATGGAAAAGCTAAAGAAAAGCTATTGGAAGTAGCTGCCAAAAGAAATCCGGATTTGGATGACAATGAAATAGCAGAGGATCAAACGGTTATTGATGCCATTGATAAAGAAAGAAAATTAGAACTGGTTCAAGAAGGACATCGCTTCTTTGATGCAAGAAGATTAGGCAAAATTATTAGTGTAGCAGATGGATCGTACACTAATTTCAACATCGCAAAATTTGTGTACCCAATACCTTCTTTTGAAGTCAATTCAGGTTTTGGAGTTATACAAACAGAGGGATGGAGTAATAATTTACCTCGATAAAACATTTTTTAATATTGCCTCCATATAAGGATAAATTTTAAATAAATAGATGAGACCTGCAATTTCGATTAATTCTAAAATTGCAGGTCTTATTATTTATAAATATATACATAAATAGTTTTACGTAAGAAACAATAATTCGCTTGCAAAATTTCAATGAATGTCATATTTATCTTGACTAATAATCAACATTTGAATATTAGTCAGAATTAGTTTGTTGCAATTTTCTTCATATAGTATTCCCTTACTAAATAAATATCACGTTTATTATCAGATAATTACGTCCATTTTGGGTAGAGATTAAGTATTGCATATATAGACTGACAATAATAACGAATTTATTTAATTATCTAATAATTAAGCATATATGTATCATTAATTAAGAAAAGAAAAAGCTCTCCACGCCTAAATATTAGATATTACATCATTGATAATCAATAATATACAAAATATTTAGTTCTGCAAAGACTTTGCAGATTTCGTACATCGGAATGCAAACACAAGAAGTGGTGATCAAACCAACTTTAAAAGTTGTGCTAAAGTCTGATTCCCAAAATCTAGATGAGGTTGTAGTGACAGCTATGGGGATTAAGCGATCGGAAAAATCCCTAGGTTATGCCGTATCTAGTGTGAAGGGAGATGAAATAACTAAAGCACGTGAAAGTAATGTACTTAACTCATTGTCTGGTAAGATTGCGGGACTGCAAATAGCCCAATCATCTGGTACGGTAGGTGGTAGTTCAAGTATACAGATTCGTGGTGCCTCTTCTATTGGTTCCGTTTCTTCTCCTTTATTTATTATTGACGGGCTTCCAATTGACAATGGTTCTTATAATCCTGACAGAACTAATGGTATAGTCGATGTTGGTAACCGTGCAGGGGATATCAATTCAGACGATATTGAATCTATCAATGTATTGAAAGGAGCAGCTGCAACAGCATTGTATGGAGCGCGTGCAAAGGATGGTGCTATTGTTATTACTACAAAGAAGGGAAAAAAGAACTCTCCGGTATTTGTAACAGTAAACTCTTCTACACGATTTGAAAATGTACTGAAGTTACCTGATTTTCAAAATGAATATGCACAAGGTAGTTATGGCGTATATAATGTGAAAATGTTGAATGGTTGGGGACCGAAGATTTCATCGGTACAAGATCAACAGTTTACAGATTACAAAGGTGACAAAGTGACTTTGAAAGCAAATCCTGATAATGTAAAGGATTTCTATGAAACTGGAATGAGTTATATTAATAATGTATCAGTTGCGGGTGGTGGTGAAAAGGCCGACTTCCGCTTGAGCTTTACTTCTACTAATCAGACTGGTGTTGTACCTGGATCTGACTATAATAAATACGCTTTTTCTGTCAATGCGGGTATGAATTTTACTAAGAACTTCACAGGTCGTATTTCTGCTCAATATATACGTTCCGACTCTGAAGGTCGTCCAGCGCAAGGTGCAAATGATAGTAACCTACTGATTCCATTGATTAATGGATTGCCGAGAACTATTGATATACATGATATTCAAAAGAATTGGGTGGATGAGAATGGAAAGCAAATCACATTAGATCCGGAAGGTAAAAGTAATAATCCATATTGGATTATTAATAAGAATAAGTTTACCAATAATTTAGATCGTATGATTGGTAATATTACATTGACTTATAAACCGATTGAAGGATTGACTATCACCAATAATGCCGGAACAGATTTTTACACAGAAGGAAGGCGTAAGGTATATGCAAAAGGTACTGTAGGAGCCTTGAACGGAAAGTTCCAGACTTGGAATTTGTATAAAAGAATTATAAATAATGACTTAATGGTTTCTTACGAGAAGACTTTTGCAAATGACTATCATTTTAAGGTAATGATGGGGCATAATCTCTATCAGGAGGAATGGAAGAATGAAAATGTGCAGGCGCAGAATCTGGTTGTTGATGGGCTATACACATATACTAATGCGAAGTCTACTACTCCGGTAAATTATTATGAAAAGAAACGTCTTGTTGGTTTATATGGAGATATTAGTTTGGGATACAAAGATATGCTTTTCGTAAATGTAACAGGACGTAATGACTGGTCGTCTACTCTACCGATCAATAATCGTTCCTATTTCTATCCTTCCATAAGTGGTAGTTTTATTTTTACGGAGTTGATGGAAAACAAAGATATTCTGAATTTTGGTAAGGTTCGTTTGAGTTATGCTAATGTGGGTAGTGATGAAGATCCGTACAATTTGGCATTTAAATATACTCCCGCTAGTACTTACTTTTTGCAATATCTGGGTAATGTTAACACTTTCCCCCATATGGGATTAGTTGGCTTTACGGGACCTCGTGTCTTACCAAATGAGAATTTGAAGCCGCAAAATCAAAGTTCTTTTGAAGTTGGAGCTGATTTGCGTTTCTTCGGTGGAAAAATTAGGTTAGATATGACTTATTATAGCAATATTACAAAGAATCAGATTGTAAGTATTGATGTCCCATTGTCAACAGGCTACTTTGCCAATAATATTAATGCCGGGAAGATTGCCAATAAAGGTGTTGAAGTAACTTTGGGGTTGACTCCTGTGGAAACACGTGATTTTAAATGGGACCTGGATGCAACATTTGCTTCAAATAAGCAGACAGTGGAGGAGTTAGCTGAAGGACTTGATGAATATACGTTAACGAGTGGACTGAGCGGTTTACAAATTAAGGCTGCTAAAGGAGATTCGTTTGGCTTGTATGGCACGGGTTGGAAACGTGATGACCAAGGAAATTATGTGATTAATTCTAAAACAGGTTTGAGAGAAACTGTTAATAACGTGCGTTTAGGAGATGTATATCCTGATTTTACGATGGGAATCAACAATACATTTACTTATAAGGGAGTTACCTTGAGTTTCTTGATTGATATCCGTCATGGAGGTTCTTTGTATTCAGAGACTGTAGCTAATTTAAGAAGTAGCGGTTTGGCTGCTGAAACAATAGCTCACCGTGAAGATGCTTCCTTTATTGAGCCGGGTGTAATCCTTCAGGATGATGGAACATATAGACCTAATGATGTTCCTGTGAAAAGTATGCAGGATTATTGGCAGCATATATCCAATTCTAGTAATAATGAAGGGAATATCTATAATGCATCATTTGTAAAACTCAGAGAGGTACAGTTGTCTTATAGCTTCCCACGCAAATGGTTCAAGAGCTTTTTTGTTAAATCATTGGATTTAGGTTTTGAGGCACGTAACTTATGGATTATTAAAGATCATGTGCCACATATTGATCCGGAAGCTAACTTCTTCGGTCCTTCTCGGATTGGGGGTGGTGTAGAGTTTAACAGCATACCTTCTACCAGAAGTTTTGGATTTAATGTCAGATTAATATTGTAAGATTTAAACGAATATGATAATGAAAAAGAAAATATTAACATACGCATTGAGCGCTTTGGCATGTTTAACTTCATGTAGCGATTGGCTCGATATTAACCATGATCCCAATACTGCCGAGAAAGTTGATCCCGGGTATTTGTTTAACTATGTAGCTGTAAACTGGGCTGGAACACGCACTGGTGGTGACTTTTATATTCCTTTATCTATGAGTTCGCAGTGTCAAGTTGATGGTGGACTTGATTACGGTGGCTGGGATGAATCTGTATATACTATTTCTCCTTATAGTACAGGGAATGTCTGGAAACATTATTATTCTGTAGGTGGCAATAATTTGATGTTAGCTATTAAAAATGCAGAAGAGTCAGAACCGGTGAATCACAATGCTATTGCGCAGTGTAAGATTCTTTTGGCTGAGCATATGTATGAGGCAACGATGTTGTGGGGAGATATTCCTTTCACAGAATCCTGGAACGGAACAATTAAATATCCGAAATTTGATTCTCAGGAAAGTGTATTGAATGGTGTTTTGTCATTACTTGATGAGGCATTACAGCTTATAGATCTGAATGATGCTAATGCAATTGATGAGTACGATATCTATTACAAAGGTGATATGAATAAATGGATGACTTTGGCAAAGTCTTTAAAGTTTAGAACATTGATGGTTATGGTAGATAAAGACCCTTCTAAGGCTGCTGCTATTGGTACGTTGCTGCAGGCTGGAGGAATGGTTGCATCAGCAGCGGACAATTTGGTATTTCCTTACTCTACAGATCCGGGTAACCAGAACCCTAAATATGAACTTATAGAATTGGTTGGGGGGACACAAATATTGTTCTTTGCTAGCAATTATATGTTGAAACCGATGCAAGAACGTAATGATCCCCGTATTCCCTGTTATTTTGAACCGGGTGCGGATGGTGTATACCGGGGGTTGGGTAATAGAGAGGCTGCAAAGACGGATGATGAAGAAAATCTACTGTCATCTGTTGTAAGCAACTACCTTTTCAGAAGAGACGCTCCGGAATTGATTTATTCTTGTCAAGAACAGCTACTTTTGGAAGCAGAAGCTTATGCGCGCGGATTAGGAGTTGCTCAAAATCTGTCGAAAGCTAATGAACTGTACCTGAAAGGAATTCGTGAAGCATGTGCTTTTTATGGAGTTGCGGAATCCGATATTGATACATATGTTACAGGTTTACCGGAATTGACAACGATGACCCAGGAAAAAGCTCTGTATGAGATTCATATGCAGCAATGGATTGATTTGATGGATCGTCCGTTTGAGGAGTTTGTACAATGGAGGCGATCTGGTACTGCCGGAAACGAGGTTCCGACATTGCAAGTCCCGGAAGATGCAACTTCAAAAGAATTGATCAGAAGATGGGAATATAGTCCTGAAGAAATGACAGCTAATATTAATGCACCGAAAGAATCTCCGAAAATCTGGGAAAAACTATGGTTTGATTTATAATTGAATTACCATAAATGATACGAAAAAGAGGACAATAAAACATTGTCCTCTTTTTTTTTGTTATATTTGCGCCCACATTATTATATATAATAGAAGTAAAGAATGAAAGAATTTGTAATATCCGAAGCCAAAGTAGAAACAGCAGTGCTTGTAGGACTCATCACACAGACGCAGGATGAGCGTAAAACAAACGAGTATCTGGATGAACTGGCTTTCCTTGCCGAGACGGCTGGGGCGGAAGTTGTGAAACGATTTACACAGAAGTTGCCGACGGCTAACTCTGTAACTTATGTTGGAAAAGGAAAGTTGGAAGAAATCAGACAATATATCCATGACGAAGAGGAAGCAGAACGTGAAGTAGGAATGGTCATCTTTGATGATGAGCTTTCTGCGAAACAGATTCGTAATATTGAAGCTGAACTGAAAGTGAAGATACTGGACCGTACTTCACTGATTCTTGATATATTTGCCATGCGTGCGCAGACAGCCAATGCGAAGACACAGGTAGAACTGGCACAGTATAAATATATGTTGCCGCGTTTGCAGCGGCTTTGGACTCACTTGGAACGCCAGGGAGGTGGTTCCGGTGCCGGTGGTGGCAAAGGTTCCGTGGGACTTCGTGGTCCGGGTGAAACACAGCTTGAGATGGACCGCCGTATCATCCTGAACCGTATGTCATTGCTGAAAGAACGTCTGGCGGAGATTGACAAGCAGAAAGCTACCCAACGCAAGAATCGCGGACGCATGATACGTGTTGCACTGGTCGGTTATACCAATGTGGGAAAATCAACCATGATGAATCTTCTCTCCAAGAGTGAAGTGTTTGCGGAAAACAAACTGTTCGCTACTTTAGACACTACTGTGCGCAAAGTGATTATCGATAATCTACCGTTCCTGTTGTCAGATACAGTAGGGTTTATTCGCAAGTTACCTACCGACTTGGTAGAATCTTTTAAATCTACCCTGGATGAGGTACGTGAAGCAGATTTGCTTGTGCACGTAGTCGATATTTCCCACCCCGGATTTGAGGAACAGATTGAGGTGGTGAACAAGACCCTGGCAGAGATTGGAGGCAGTGGCAAACCTATGATACTTGTATTTAATAAAATAGACGCTTACACCTACGTGGAGAAAGCGCCGGACGACCTTACCCCCCGAACAAAGGAAAACTTAACACTCGAAGAACTGA
>USLU01000117.1 GCA_900555635.1 uncultured Bacteroides sp. | reverse complement strand
CTACCAGCCCATCCACGATGTGCAAGGCTGCGGCAATGGCAGCTCCTGCCATTTCGCCCATTTCCTCGAAACTGCGGATGGCGGCATCGCTATTACCGGGACGGTTGCCTTCGGCGATATCAAAGATGTCTTTTGGGGTCAGTGCGGTTGCATCTTCGCCACTCAGTTCGCTATATACGCGACGAACGGCTCTGATACTTACGCTTTCTTCGGCTATCATCTCCGGATACTTCTTGTTACGCATGATCCAGACGTCGCCACCACAACCATTATCGCCTGTCAGCAGGCAATTGTTGATGACTACTCCTGCACCAAAGCCGGTACCCAGGGTGATGCCCAGCAGATTCCGGTATCTCTTCGGATTACCGGCCGCTTCCAGTTCGGCATTGAGGGCAGGTAATGTACCTGCCAGAGCTTCACCGTATGCAAACAGGTTTCCGTCGTTATTGATATATACCGGTATTCCGAACTTAGCTTCGAGGAAAGGCCCTAAAGCCACCCCGCCACGAAATGAGGGAAAATTGGGCAAGTCACCGATGATGCCATTCTCATAATCGGCAGGACCGGGAAATGCAAAGCTGATAGCTACCGGTTCGTCCTTCAACTGCTCCTTGATTAAACTGAACCCTTTAATTAATGTGGATAAACATTTATCCAAATCATCCGAAGCAGCAGGAAGACAAATCGGAGCTACTACCTCCTCGCAAGCCTGGATGGCAGAGAATACAAAGTTTGTACCTCCGGCATCCAAAGTCAATACAATGCGTTGATCGTGCTTATACATAAACTTCTGTAGATTGAGTTAACATGATTTCTACTTGAATTAATATCTCACGTATGCCTTAATGGTTGCACATTCTTGTCCGGCAGATAATCCGTATGGAGAAATGGTATAACTGCCTACACTTGCCGGAATAATGAATGTCTCGGCATAGTGTACAATGAACGGCGCGAACCTGTTGTCCGAGCTTTCCACGATAGCTTCTTCACCTTCTACCAGGTTCAGTACGTTGACACTGTTGTTTGTGAAGTGGGTAACAGGTTTCGTAAACCAGTGACGGCGGGTTTCTATAAATTCATTCGGATGCAGACCTGTACGTTCTTCTCTCCAGCCTTCGCCACTTCCCATTTCGGTTACATGGTTGGCAAGGTTTTCTTTTACGTACTGCGTGTCACGCTTCCAGTCAATTACTTCTTTGCCTCTTTCCACATTGATGGGGCGCGGTTTACCGTCCAGTCCCAGTCGTTGCCAATCCCAAAGCTTGAAAGTAAACAGGTTCGGTGTGGAACTGATTTCCAGTACCAATGCTTCTGAACCGGAGCAGTGAACTGTTCCGCCGGGTATCAGGTAGTGGTCGTGCTTCTTGGCGGGTAGCTTGTTGACGTACTTCTCCGTATCAAATACGATTTTCCCCTCTTGGGCTTGACGCAGGTCGTTTATCATATCGTCCTTGTTGATACCTTCTTTCAGACCGAGGTAAACGGTAGCACCTTCTTTGGCATCGAGCAGATAATAGCTTTCGTCTTGTGTATAATACATGCCGAAGCTTTCGCGGATGAACTGTGTAGTAGGATGTACTTGCACACTCAAGTTACCTCCGCCTACCGTATCGAGGAAGTCGAAACGAATAGGGAAGTCCTTGCCGAAGCGTGCTTCTACCGGTTCGCCAAGCAATTCTCTCGATTTCAACAGAACCAGGTTTACTGATGGCATTTCAAAGCGTACTCCATTCACTTCAAGGAAAAGGCTGTTCTCCTCGGGAACACAGTCGAAGCACCAACCGTAGTTTTCTTTTTCCGGATCGAGCCCGCAAACTTCTTTCATCCATTGACCACCCCAGGGAGCCGGATCGAAGAAAGGTACTACTCGGAAAGGACTTTTTACCGTTTCCTCTATACCTTTAAAGAATGTATCTTTGTCAATCATCTTCGGCTCGCCTGCGATGTGGGTGTCAATCCAAAAATTAACCCTGTCAAACAATCCTTCCTTATATTTATCACATATTCTCCAATCATTGAAATATCCCCTTTTATATTGCAATGAAACGGCGTCCTGGCTATTGTCTATACCCAGTGCTTTCACTTCATGGCGACGGAAACGTTGCTGAATTTCCCAACGTGCCATGTCTACATAGATTAATGTAGCATCAGTGGGAACGATGTTGGCTGCTCCTGTACCAATGACAATCACATTTCCGGTAGCCGACTCTATCTGTTTTTGAGCAGCCTTTACTTTTTCTTGGTCGAAGTAGTCGTCCATTTTCAGGTTAGTGATGTAGCCAAACAGGACGTCTTCAGTCATAAAACGTTCTGTCATCACTTTGACTTCTTCTTCTGATTTCATTAAGTCGCGTGTTTTTATGATTGTGGTGTCTGGCAAAAGTGCAAGTGCATGGATAACTTCCTCTTCGTGTACGCCAGTGTAGAAGTCTACAGCTAAGGTTGACTTCTTGTTAAGACATCCGGATATTAAAGCCCGGATGTTTTCCCACCCTTGGATAATAGTTCCTGAAATCTTAGTGGATGGGAATCGATCGTAATTTACCTTTCTCATTGTGTCTTATGTACCTTTAATATGTTATGTATGTATGAACATACTTGTATTTTGTGCAAATATACACTCTTTGGAAATAAAACAAAAGAATCTATGATTATTTTTTATAAAAAAAGAGTATATTTGCCTCGTAAATAACGGAAAGGGATAAGAATATGAGCATGAAATTAGATTCAAGTAGTGGGAAACCTCTTCATATTCAGGCTGAAGAAGTACTCAGAAAACTGATTGAATCAGAAGAGTATAAGAACGGTAAATTACTACCTAATGAAATTAAATTGTCTGAACAATTGAGTATTTCTCGCAACACATTACGTCAGGCTATAAACAAACTTGTGTTCGAGGGACTTCTCGAACGGAAGAAAGGGTATGGTACAAAGGTAGCTAAAAAAGGAATTACCGGAGGAGTGAAGAACTGGCTGAGCTTCTCGCAGGAAATGAAGATGCTTGGTATCGATATTAAGAATTTCGAACTCCATGTCAGTCTCAAAAAGCCCAATGAGGAGATATGCAACTTCTTCAATATTCCGCCCGATAAAGGTACGCGGTGTATTGTGTTGGAGAGGGTGCGTGGTAACAAGGAATATCCATTTGTTTCTTTCATCTCCTATTTTAATCCTATCATTCCGTTGACGGGTGATGAAGATTTTACCCAACCGCTTTATGGAGTTCTCGAAAGTAAATATGATATTATCGTAAAAACCAGCAAAGAAGAAATTACTGCCCGACTGGCCGGTGAGATTGTTGCCGATAAATTGGAGATAAAACCAAGCGATCCTATATTAATAAGGAAACGGTTTGTATATGACATCAATGGCTTGCCGGTAGAGTATAATATAGGATATTATCGGGCGGATAGCTTTACGTATACTATTGAGGCGGAAAGATAATCTGATTTATAGATTGTTCTTTATTAGGATATTTAAGTGAAGGCATGCTAAAAAGGCATGCCTTTTCTGTTTCTTCTCCCCGAAAACCTGTACTTTTGCAAACTTAATGAATGGATTTCGATTATGAATGTAATGGAAAAGCGGGTATTAGTAGGTATGAGCGGTGGTATAGACAGCACTGCGACTTGCTTGAAGTTGAAAGAACAGGGTTATGAAATAGTCGGGCTTACTATGTGGGTGTGGGGTGATGAACCTGCCGAAGCACGGGAGCTCGCCGAAAGTATGGGCATTGAGCATTACATTGCTGATGAACGTGAAGCCTTCCGCCAAGTAATAGTGAAAAACTTTATTGATGAATATCGCCAAGGGCGCACTCCCAATCCTTGTGTGATGTGCAACCCGTTGTTTAAATTCCGTATTCTGACCGAATGGGCGGATAAATTAGAATGCCGCTACATAGCAACCGGACACTACTCCCGCTTGGAAGAACGGGGCGGTAATGTTTATATCATAGCCGGTGATGATGATAAAAAAGACCAGTCTTATTTCCTTTGGAGATTGGGACAAGATGTATTGCGTCGCTGCCTTTTTCCTTTGGGTACTTATACCAAACTAAAGGTGCGCGAATATCTGCGTGAAAAAGGATATACTCTCAAAGCCGAAGAGGGCGAAAGTATGGAGGTTTGTTTTATTAAAGGTGATTACAGGGATTTCCTGAAAGAGCATTCTCCTGAGATAGATCGTGAAATAGGACCGGGTTGGTTTGTGAATTCCGAAGGTGTGAAACTGGGTGAACACAAAGGTTTCCCTTATTATACCATCGGCCAGCGCAAAGGGTTGGAAATAGCTTTAGGAAAACCTGCATACGTCTTGAAAATAAATCCGTTGAAAAACACGGTTATGTTAGGAGATCCCGAACAATTGAAAGCCGAATATATGTTAGTAGAGCAGGAGAACCTGATTGATGAACAGGAAGTTTTTGAAAGCAAAGAACTCACTGTACGTATCCGGTATCGTAGCAAGCCGATTCCCTGTACAGTGAAAAGGCTTGAAGACGGACGTTTGTTGGTACATTTCCTGGCAGAGGCGTCAGCCATTGCTCCGGGGCAGTCTGCTGTGTTCTACATTGGCAGAAGAGTAGTGGGCGGTTCGTTCATTGCTTCCCAGAGAGGTATTGGTATGTACTTGATAAATGAGAAATGAAGAATTGAGAATGAAGAATAAAAAATAGAGAAATAAATGATGAAGAAACTAATTGCTTTTGCTGCTTTTGTTTGTTTTGTGGCAGGAGCATCCGCGCAACAAGATACCTTGAAGTATCGAATCAGCCTTAAGGATAAGGCTGCTACTACGTATTCATTAGCCCATCCAGAAGCATTCTTGTCTGAAAAGGCAATTGCCCGCCGTCAAAAACAGAATTTACCGATAGATTCAACAGATTTACCGGTATGCCGTAAGTATGTGGATGAAATCCGTAATCAAGGTGTAAACATCGTTGTCACAGGGAAGTGGGAGAATTTTGTCACGGTGTCTTGCAATGATTCGACGTTAATAGATCGTATTGCAGCATTACCTTTTGTCCGTACGACAGAAAAAGTTTGGATAGCTCCCAAGGCGGGTAGTCCGACGATGTCAACCACACGCGATTCCTTGATAAATAAACCTACTGTACACCCGGATAGTATATACGGTCTTGCCATTAATCAAATTCAACTTAGCAATGGAGACAAGTTGCATGATGCCGGTTTTAAAGGACAAGGCATGACGATTGCGGTGATAGATGCCGGATTCCACAATGCGGATAAAATTGAAGCGATGAAGAATATCCGTATTCTGGGTACAAAAGATTTTGTAAATCCTCAAGCTGATATTTTTGCAGAAAGCAGTCATGGCATGATGGTGCTATCCTGCATAGGCATGAACCAACCTAATGTGATGACCGGTACGGCACCTGAAGCTTCCTTTTGGTTACTTCGCAGCGAAGATGAATATTCCGAACATTTAGTTGAACAAGATTATTGGGCTGCAGCAGTAGAGTTTGCCGATAGTGTAGGGGTTGATGTACTTAATACTTCACTGGGATATTATTCTTTTGATGATAAATCAAAAGATTATAAGTATCGTGATTTGGATGGACACCATGCCTTGATGTCTCGTCAGGCTTCTCGTATTGCAGATAAAGGTATGGTATTGGTATGTAGTGCCGGTAATTCGGGAATGGGTTCATGGAAGAAGATAACTCCTCCGGGTGATGCGGATAATGTACTGACAGTAGGTGCTATTGATAAGAAAGCTATTCTTGCACCTTTTTCATCCATAGGTAATACGGCTGACGGAAGAGTAAAACCCGATGTGATGGCTGTAGGCTTGGGTTCTGATGTTATGGGTACAAACGGCAATCAAGGAAAGGCAAACGGAACATCTTTCTCTTCTCCTATAATGTGCGGTATGGTCACTTGCTTGTGGCAAGCTCATCCTGAACTAACTGCAAAAGAACTGATCGAACTGGTACGTAAATCGGGAGATCGTGCTGCTTTCCCCGATAACATCTATGGCTATGGAGTGCCTGATATTTGGAAGGCGTACAGAAATAATCGTTGAAACTCCGGGCTTCATTAAGAGATGCTTGTAGTCTCAACGCATGACGCTTGTACTCTCGTCGCGTTACACTTGTAGTCTCGACGCATGACACTTGTAGTCTCGTCATTAGAACAGATTTCTTCGAAGTAAAGTATATATTAAGATACACTATGGAGGCTTTATCATTATATGACCTGAATGCTTTAGTACGTCGAAGCATAGAACAATGCTTGCCGGATGAATTCTGGGTACAGGCAGAGCTGAGCGATGTCCGTACTAATAGTACGGGGCATTGTTACTTGGAGTTCATACAGAAAGATCCTCGTAGCAATAACCTGATAGCCAAAGCACGCGGTACCATTTGGGCGAATGTGTTCCGTTTGTTGAAACCTTATTTTGAGGAGGCTACGGGGCAGGCTTTTGTTTCGGGGATTAAGGTATTGGTACAGGTAACAGTCAGTTTCCATGAACTTTATGGATTTAGTTTGACTGTACAAGATATCGATCCTACCTATACATTGGGCGATATGGCACGTCGCCGCAAAGAAATACTGAAACAACTTGAGGAAGAAGGTGTGCTCACACTGAATAAAGAGTTGGATATGCCTCGTCTTCCCCAACGGATTGCTGTTATTTCTTCTCCTACGGCTGCAGGATACGGAGATTTCTGCCATCAATTGCAAAATAATTCGCGTGGCTTCTATTTCTACACAGAGTTATTTCCCGCTTTAATGCAGGGTGACCGTGTGGAAGAGTCCGTTTTATCAGCTCTTGATAAAGTCAATGCCCGGCTGACGGAGTTTGATGTCGTCGTTATTATTCGTGGAGGAGGCGCTACATCCGACCTTTCCGGTTTTGATACTTATCTTCTTGCTGCCTCGTGTGCACAGTTTCCATTACCTATTATTACAGGTATCGGGCACGAACGGGACGATACAGTACTCGATTCTGTAGCGCATACCCGTGTGAAAACACCGACTGCCGCTGCTGAATTTCTGATAGATTCCATGAACGCTGCTGCGGATGAACTGGAAATGCTTGCTGCCCGTTTGCAAGAAAGTGTTCGCGGATTGTTATCGCAGGAACAGCGAAGATTAGTTGCTTATAAAAATCGTATCCCTTCTGCTGTTTATCGGCGGATATCCGGTGCAAAGTTGGCCTTACTCACGGCAAAGAAAGATATTGCACAGGTTGTAACTTCTTCTTTATCCCGTCGTCGTCATCGTTTGGAATTGTTACAGCAGCGATTGATGGATGCTTCACCCGAAAAGCAGCTTGCACGTGGGTATAGTATTACTCTGAAAGATGGCAAGGTGGTGAAAGATTCCAGACAAATGCAGGAGGGGGATGAAGTGATAACTCGTTTATATCAAGGAGAATTATTGTCTACCGTGCAAAAGATAGCAAATAAGACAAGTGGCTTAAAAGATTGAATCTTAAATATAGTATAACATTGTATGGCAACCAAGAAAAAAGAAACCTACTCCGAAGCCATGGCGCGTTTGGAGAAAATTGTCAGCCAGATAGACAATAACGAATTAGAGATAGATGCGCTTGCCGAGAAGATAAAGGAGGCAAACGAAATTATTGCTTTTTGCAGTGATAAATTGACTAAAGCCGACCATGAAATTGAAAAATTACTGTCGGAGAAGCGGGAATGTGAAGAATAAAGGTTATTTTTGTTGCTCTAACAGAAATTACTAACTAAAACATACAGATTTATGGAACAAATAGATTGGGGAAACTTGTCGTTTGGCTACATGAAGACAGACTACAACGTAAGAATCAATTTCCGCAATGGCGCATGGGGCGAATTGGAAATCAGCAGTAGCGAACTTGTTAACTTGCACATGGCAGCTACTTGTCTGCATTATGGCCAGGAAGCATTTGAAGGCTTGAAAGCTTTCCGCGGTAAAGATGGCAAAGTACGTATCTTCCGTTTGGAGGAGAATGCGGCACGCTTGCAATCTACCTGTAGAGGCATTATGATGGCCGAGCTGCCTACCGACCGTTTTAAGGAAGCTGTACTAAAGGTTGTGAAGATGAACGAACGTTTCATTCCTCCTTACGAAAGTGGTGCGTCATTGTATATCCGTCCCTTGCTCATCGGTACCGGTGCACAAGTTGGAGTACGTCCGGCAAACGAATATATGTTCCTTATCTTTGTAACTCCGGTAGGACCCTACTTCAAAGGAGGTTTCTCTGCCAATCCATACGTGATTACTCGTAAATATGACCGTGCTGCTCCATTGGGCACAGGTATCTATAAAGTTGGTGGTAACTATGCAGCCAGCCTACGTGCCAGTCAGGAGGCTCATGCTGCTGGTTATTCTGCCGAATTCTATCTGGATGCAAAGGAAAAGAAATACATCGACGAGTGTGGTGCAGCCAATTTCTTCGGTATTAAAGACAATACCTATATTACTCCTTTGTCAACATCTATTCTGCCTTCTATTACCAACAAGAGCTTGATGCAGTTGGCCGAAGATATGGGAATGAAAGTAGAACGTCGTCCGGTAGCTGAAGATGAACTGTCAACCTTCGAAGAAGCCGGTGCTTGCGGTACAGCTGCCGTTATCAGCCCAATCGAACGTATTGATGATCCTGAGAACAATCATTCTTATGTTATCTCCAAGGACGGCAAGCCGGGACCGGTTTGTTTGAAGTTGTATAACAAATTGCGTGGTATTCAGTACGGTGATGAGCCCGATACTCATGGTTGGGTAACCATTGTTGAATAATATTCGCCTTTCGAATTGATATAAATTAGGCACGGATTACACGGATTTCACGGATTCTTTTTCAAGGTGCATTGCTTCATCAAGTTATTAAGAATCATTGGAATCAGTGTAATTCGTGCCTAAAATAAAAATATTAGAATTCCGTTTCATACATACTAATGGGAAAAAATAAATTAGAGAAGTTTGCTGATATGGCAAGTTATCCACATGTGTTTGAATATCCATATTCCGCAGTAGATAACGTGCCGTTTGAGATGAAAGGAAATTGGCATAAAGAGTTTTTTAAGAACGACAACCCTATTGTTCTGGAATTGGGCTGTGGGCGCGGAGAATACACTGTTGGGTTAGGACGGATGTTTCCTGATATCAACTTTATCGGCGTTGATATTAAAGGTGCCCGTATGTGGACAGGGGCTACCGAATCTTTGGAATCGGGTATGCAGAATGTCGCCTTTCTACGTACAAATATTGAAATCATCGACCGTTTCTTTGCTCCGGATGAAGTGGCTGAAGTATGGCTTACCTTCTCTGATCCTCAAATGAAGAAAGCTACGAAACGACTTACTTCAACGTACTTCATGGAGCGTTACCGTAAATTCTTGATAGATGGCGGAATTATCCATGTGAAGACTGATAGTAATTTTATGTTCACTTATACTAAGTATATGATTGAAAAGAATCAGTTGCCGGTAGATGTAATGACCGAAGATTTATATCATTCCGGTATGGCTGATGAGATACTTGGTATCAGAACCTATTATGAACAACAATGGTTGGATCGTGGTTTAAATATAAAATATATCAAGTTCCACCTTCCCCAATCGGGTGAGTTACAAGAGCCCGATGTAGAGATTGAACTCGATGAATACCGCAGCTACAACCGTAGCAAGCGGAGTGGCTTGCAAACCAGCAAATAACACCTCTCGTTCCCCTAAAGGGGAGGGAGAATAGTTCTGTATCATACTAAAATAAATAATATGACTCTATATCCTAAACTAATTTTGGATGCACTGGCAACAGTGCGTTATCCCGGTACAGGGAAGAACCTCGTTGAGGCTGAGATGGTAGCCGATAATATGCGTATCGATGGAATGAAAGTCAGCTTCTCGTTGACATTTGAGAAGCCGACAGATCCGTTTATGAAATCTATGGTAAAAGCTTCTGAGACGGCAATACATACTTATGTTTCGCCGGAAGTAGAAGTAGTAATCACTACGGAAAGCCGACAAGCTGCCCGTCCCGAAGTAAGCAAACTGTTGCCGCAAGTGAAAAATATTATTGGAGTTTCTTCCGGTAAAGGTGGGGTAGGTAAGTCTACGGTAGCTGCTAATCTTGCTGTTTCTTTGGCAAAATTGGGGTATAAAGTAGGTTTGCTGGATGCGGATATTTTTGGTCCTTCAGTTCCTAAAATGTTTCAGGTAGAAGATGCGCGACCTTTGGCTAAGAATATAGATGGACGTGATCTGATAATTCCGATTGAGAGATATGGAATCAAGTTGCTTTCTATCGGTTTCTTTGTCGATCCGGACCAGGCTACACTATGGCGTGGCGGTATGGCAAGCAATGCTTTAAAGCAATTGATTGGTGATGCGGACTGGGGTGAACTGGACTACTTCCTGATAGACCTTCCTCCCGGCACAAGCGATATTCAT
>USLU01000116.1 GCA_900555635.1 uncultured Bacteroides sp. | reverse complement strand
CCGAATCAATGGCTTTTCGTCTTGTGTATTCAGATACCACCCCATCAGGGAGACATTCCAAAATAAGGCTACTATCAGAATTATTACAAATGAGGCATATCTTTTCATACTCTATTACCCTTTTTTAATAGTTATAATTGAGTCTGGATCTACTCCGTCAGGTAATTCTCCGGGGCTAAAACCAGCACCGGTCGGTTCGCAATACACACCTTTATTGGGAGAATATTCTTTAAAACAGGGAGGGAAAGGAACAATGGCTCCCGCTGTTTTTTTAAGAACGATTGCTGCATGATTCAAATAGTTTCCATCCCCCACTTTTACTAATGCAAAATTTACATCTACTCCCAAAATATCAAATATACGGTAGGCTAATGTTGATTTACAATCACAATCTCCTTCGCAGTCATACAATGTTTCTGACGGAAAACGGAAATACTCTTCACTCTTGTTGATAGGTTCCGATTCTTGATCCATAACATATTTGATATTAGTTTGGCAGAAAAGCAGAATCAATTCGTAAAGTTCAAAATCGGCTAAATTATAACTTTGGCAGATTTGATAAGCGCTGTTGATAATTTGGACCAAAGCAGATTCTTCTACCTTATTGCCGGCATCATCGCTTCCTTTCAACACTTCACGGGCAAAAGCTAACCTTTCCTCATTCGAGGTGACTGCATTCTTGAACGGGTTTCTGTTTCTAATGTTGCCAGGTGACTGCATATCTATAAAATCCTCTTCATACAAGCGTATGGTCACTTGTTCATTTTGGTGTTTAATATTCTTCTTTTCAAGAATCTCAGCCCAACTGAATGTTCTCTCTACTATTGTTTTTCCTTGTATGGTATTGGGAGAAGGAGTTATAGGAGTACTTCCATTCGAACTTCTACCCCATTTTCTGCCCCATGTAGAGCAAGGTTCTGCCAGTTGCCATAATCCATTGAAACATTTCATATTGGATACGAATGCTATGGTTAGCACCAAAAATAAGGGCAACATAGTGTAACTTGTTATAAAAGTGCAGGTAAATACTCCGACAATGGATAGCACAAGAATAGTGATGTTCATGGCTGTCACTCCTACATTGCGGTCAATCAATCCTAAGGCAAAAGCTATGGAACGGTTTCTCATAGTCATGGCATGCTTTACTGCATAAAGAATCCAGCAAATGATATAGTAGAGCATAAGCATGTTCAAGGTATACGAAACTTCTTTTCCTAAAAAGGGAAAAAGAGTGAATGAGTGTGCTCCAAAACAGAAAGGAATATATAATGCCAGAAATATGAGAGCAGCCGGCAGAGCCAGGTCCAGAAAACCGATTCGGACGTCAGGGCGTGCCACATCCTCACATGTGATTGACTGCCACAATGCTCCCGCTGCACCGGCTCTAACCATAAGTTCCTTACATGCCTTATGGCTACCACATGCATACGCTACTTCTTTCTCTGCATCTTGCACCACTGTTTTTTGTTCATCGGAAGTGGAACAGTTGGCTACCAATATTCCATTTACATATATTTCGCCATTTTCGCTTACGCTTCCGTATGCATTTTCCACATAATTATTCTGGCTGTTCAGGGTTCTCAAATAAACCATATTGTCCTTCTGCTTGATGGAGCCTATTCTGTTTGCTCCCAATAAAGGAATACCGTCATACAATGTATATTGTTTTCCTTTACTTTGCCACAGATATCCAATAAAAGAACGTTCTCCGGTGCTACTCGTACAATAAACTTTGGCATATTTAAAGAAAAACCATAAGATTATTCTGAATAGGCAATATAATATTCCTATTATCCCACCTACTTTGAGCAGGATTAAAAGCAATGAGGTGAAATCTTCCATAATGCTAAACTTTACATTCTAAATTCTTGTCCAAAAATATTAACAGCTTTACCGTTGACTCCAAGTTGCATAAGTTTTTCCTTCTGCCTGATCACATTGTTGGTTGCCACCATACCTGCCCATTGCAAATCTCTCAGTTCGATAGGTGCCATGCAAAGCAAGAAAACAAACATATCCGGCATGCCTTTTAATTTTTCAACTTCTATGTTCCTTACCGAATCATTGAGCTTCATCAACACTGTGTCTTCCTGCGATTCTATAATCATCTTACACCAAGGTTTAGCTATTTGCCTGTTGCTGGCTTGACTATATTGACAAGTTATTTCAGACATTATGCCCCATTCTTCCAGTCCTTTCTTATTTCCATATTTCACGAGAAGAGTCGCAATGGAGTGGTCGGCACAGACTGTGCGACAAATGGCAAAGTTGTACAGCGCTTTGGCACATCCGGGAATATGGCATTTGCGCAGCAAATCGCTGAACATGAAAGTACCGTTGTCACCGACTGAAAGTAGTACATTAAGGTCATTTCCCAACTGCGTATCTATCTGTGACACGTCTTCCACGATAATTTGCATACCGGCTGTTTTGTCGGCAAGTTCTTTCATCACGCTTACTCCGCAACTGCCTATCGAGACAACATTGATGGGTTGATTAAGCTCATAGGCTTTTTTCAGAATTAAGTCTGTCTTCTCAAACGGTGCCCCATCACTGATAAGAATAATCTGGTCGATGTAATAATCGTTTGTAAATTCTTTCGCTTTTTCCAATGCAGGAATATAGCAAGTGCCACCTTCTGCTTGCAAAGACATGAGGTCGGTGTCGTCTTCACTTGTACAGACCACTTTATCATTAAAAGCAATCCATTTGATGCTGTTGTTCACCGAAAGTTCGGATACTACCTTTTTTAATTCAGCCAACGCACTGCCTGCCATGCTTCCCGATATGTCAAGTATCAAAAGTTTTGTATTTGGCATTGCCTGCCGTCCGAATTTTATTTCTTTTTCTACACTCGAATAAATGGTAGCTTGAGAATTAAGCAGTTCCTTTATCAGTTTGGTCTTTAACTGCAGGTCTGTATCTGCATCTATTTCTTTCAATTGATAATTGTTACCTTGTATTTGTACACTATTCAGAGGAGGAGTGTCCAATATATCTGCTCCATTGAAATTACCAGTCGTCTTTATCTCCATCAAGTTCTCCTCATTCCGGGTTGAAGTTATCGGTATGAGCAGTTTATTATTGCTATCGTTGGAAATGGAGCACTTCAGTATAGGTTGAAAGTGTACAGATTCTATGAAACTGAAATCGGCCGGTGGGATAACGGACAATGATTTTTGCAGATATTCCAGTTTGTTTTTCTTAAGCCATGCACAATACTCATCCAGTTCATGATACGTCTTATCAATGCATTTCCTTATATCCTCTTCCAATTCTGCTTTCATTTTCATAAGCATACATGAGATGTACTGTTCTTTCAATGCCTTGATGCGTACTACATGCTCATTGAACCGGATAAAAGCATAGACCAATGGTATCAGGAACAGAATACTTCCGGTTACGATAGGCCTCTCGGAAAACCAGTCTAAAGCCAATAGCTGCTGGCTGACCGCCCATTTGATTAGAAACACTCCGAAATAGGCAACCAAGAATCCAAGGATTATGGCTCTGACTAACATTGAGAGAACAAAAACCGGATGATTTTTTAATTTACCTTCCAGCACAGCCATGGTATCGTTGGGATTCTGATGCTCATTCTTCACTTGTTCATAAGCCTTTTTCAAGTTGTCCGGCAATATAAACGCCTGATGCGTAGCTGCATTCAGTCCGGCAGCAGCCTCCTTTATTTTTGAGTGGAATTTATTTAATACCTCAATTCCCTGCTGGATGCTTACCACTTTTGAAGAAGTAGATACGGAAAACAGGTTAAAAACCATGTCTTCCAGTTCTTTCGCTTTTCCTGTAATATACTTATGCTGGTTGGAGAATAACTTGTCTTTGTAATCTTGGGCAAATTGGCTGATTCCTTTTTTTGTTCTGTTTATCAGGTTACGTTTAAAATTGACGATATAATCGCAGTAATATTGATTCCACACCCGCTTCAGGTTCAGGCTGAATGGTGAAACCGTATTTTCCAGATCCCATGCATATACCTGCGGATTCGGTTGTGGGCAGTTTTCTGTAACCAGTTCTCCTATCTCTTGCGCCTGCACGGAATTTATAAAGGCACCATGCGATTCCACATATTCAGTCGCAGCGTTGGCATCGAAAAATTCAGGTGCTTTGCTATTGGCAAATTTGTCAATCAGGATATTGCTTAGCAAGTATGCTTCTTTTTCTTTTTGGACTTCTTTCTCATAGAACATGCCCGCCATGCCCGTATTGATAAACTGGGAGTCTATGAGTGGCTGGTTTCCCAATGCGATGTGCAGTGCAGTCATGGCCATGGTATTCAAAGACTCTTCCTTCTCTTCCGGTTTAATGGATGATTCAAACATGAATATTTTAGAAAACGGAACATGGTTGACATCCAAAGCCATCAGTGTATTCAGTTCATTCAGAAAAGCCTGTGCTTCGGGCGTTACGCCCGGAGCAAAATTTACAGTGTTAGGCCGCCACAATAACCCATAAAAGTTTATGATAGGAATACTACTCCATGGATTATCTTCCAATAGATTGGCTCTCAATTCCGCTGCAAGCGTATGAAAGTGGCATAAAGTACTCGCTTCGGTCAGGTCCCCGATGAATATTACATTCAACCTTTCTTCATTGCGACGCGCAGCAGGAATATGTTTGTCCAAAAACTTATTGTTCGATTGGGTATCTTCCGTTAAACGACGGGCAACGTCGTTGACTAGAACTTGATGGTCGTCTACCGAAGTTCCGTCAGTAATATAGAACCATTTCTTGGGCGGTATTGTGCTTCCCGTATTCTGGAGAATTGCATTCCAATAAATTGCAAAGAAAGATTCAATCGGATCTTTCTTTGCAAAGTTAACTATCCAAAGTGGATTCATACAGTTTTAGAATTTAGAGATTGATTCTGAAATTAGTTTAAGTAAAAGTTGATCCTCATTCTTCTTTTGTTTAATCCACGCTTCAATAAAAACAGCGAATTTAGGTTCTTTCGAGGTCCCTTTCTTCATAATTTCCTTCTTGGCTTCAGCAGAAACTTCTTTCACTGCATCACTGATATTTTTGTCTGAATTGAGGTAACCTTCCAGTACATCTACACTCTTCAACATGTCAAGGCAATTGTTTTCTGCTAAATTTCTCGCAAACGAGACGCATGGCAACAGCTTGGTGAGTTCGAAAGAAAAATCTGTATTGTCAATTTCAATAACTTTTTCGTTATCTTTCTGCTTCAACTCACGAAGAGTGATTGCAACACGCTGGCGGCTTATATCAACGTGAATGAAAGTATCCTGAATGTTCGAACTTTCCCAACTGACTATTGATTCCTCTTCTTCCGTCGCACTGTTATCTCCAAACATGCTTAGGTCTATGATATCTTCTTCAACCTCATTTTCATTGAGAAAACTGTTTCCGCCCAGTACGTCATTAATGGAGTATTGACCGAAGATTTGTTTGTAAATGTCATTTCTCTTATTCTTCAACTGATATATCACATTCTGATAATAGAGCGACTTGAAGAAATAGTATAAGTAAGATTGCGCAGTTGATGTTTCAAGAGTAGCGACTGCCTTGTCCAGATCCAATGCGGCAAACTCTTTATGTATATGGCAACCGTATTCCCCTTCTTTAATATCTTTCTGTACCTTGGTGTACTGGGCTTGTATGTCCATGAAATATTTATAAGAGAAGAAGTCCAATCCTACCGGTATCTTGAATATGAGGAAACGGTCTTCCATTTGGCTGTCTACCACAAATTGGCTGTTGCTGTCATTATCGACATATCCCAATTGCACAGCAAGGGTCTTGGAGGCACCTGCATAAAGATAACGTAATATACCGGGTACGGTAGCTCCGGCAGTAGTCGGATAAAGAACCGGTATGCGGTCTTTGTTAGCCAATTTAGATAAAAATTCCTGTTTTGTCATTCCGGCAGGTAGCATGTCCGAATCGTCCAATGACTCTTCCAGAGTTTTGTCAAGCCATGATTTAGCTAATGTTCCATCCTTTTCTATAACCTTCAGAACTGCATTTGATAATGGTTGTATGATTTTCTGTTCAAAGACTTTTTTAAACTCAAAGACATCGCTCAAGGCAAGCTCTATAAAAACATTTGAACTATAATCAATAGCTTCGATGTAGGTGGCAAGGTTGTTCTGCCCTTCATTCTTCCTTACCGGAACGCGTTTGTCGACTGCTGATATTGTTTGGTCATAGTCCAGCACGGTACTGTAATATAATCTGTCGAACATATTATCCGCAGACCAGTCACAATTGTTTCCGGTTGCTATATCCCTCAGGTTTGGCAGATAGATCGTGAGTGCATCATTATCTGTTTCGCGGAATTCTTTGGCCAACTTGCGATATGCGTCTTCCCATGTTCCATAGAGTTCGGTGGTTTTTTCTATAAGTTGCTTGAGCCCAGTGGTATTTCCTTTTCCTTTACGGATCAATTCCAGATATCCTTCCGGAAATTCAGTCAATTGCTGAATTAGCTCTATGGATAAACTTACAGTATAATACTCCTTCAATGCATTGCGATATTCTTCCAGTAACTTGAGCACTGCCGGCGTATTCTTTTTTGTGATTTCTCCGGAGAAGAAACGGAGACATTCGCTGCGTTTTCTCTGTACAAGTTCATCCCGATCTTTTCTTATGGATACAAGTACATCTTTACAGAGCGGTTCCAGATAAAAATCATCTACCAAGTTCAGCACAGTCCAAGTATATAGCAATCCATGGTTCTTGATGGTTTTACTGATTCCCTGGTTAATGGAGTTTTTCAGTTGATGGAGCGCATCTTCCTTGATTGCTGTAAACTCTTCCTTTACACTGTCCAGTTGTGACAAGAATCCGTTTCCTTTTATTTTATCAAATCCTTCACCGGATGGCTTGCGGATTTCATCATATTTGGCATATACCATGGCCTGCAAACTATTGACATTAGCTGTGCAGTCTTCTTGTGCCAAGTCGAGCAGATTCGATAAAATATATTCGCGGGAAAATTCTTTTTTCACACGGTCTCTTATGGCTGTGTCATCCGGAATGTCCACTCCCAAAAGTCCATACTTCAAAACCTCGTATATACCTCTTATCTTGATATATTCCTTGAATTCCTTGTTTGCTTTCTTTAAAACATGATAACCGCACGGAATGAGCGATTGAGTCCATTCAAAAGGAGTTTCATCATGCGAGGTCACTCCGTTGATCTTTTTTATGTCATTGCACAACTTACCTATCATGCTGTCAGATGCATTTCCTTTATTAAGATAATACACCATTTCTGCCACGGTGGCATAAAGACTCTCCAAAGGAATCTTCGTATTGAAGTTTGTCTCCACATCTACCGGAATTATATATTTATACAAATCCCATTCTCCGGTTCCTCCTTCATACGGCATGACTGCGAATCTTTTAAAACGATCTCCTTTGCCTTTTTTATGATCAAGACGGAATGCATTCAACTCCCACATATACGAAAACGCATTCAAGCTATAAAGCATGTTTCCGTTATTGGCTTCTATAAATGGTTCCGGCATGAAGAGCACCAGTTTTAGATTGGGCGCTGCACCTGTAGTTTGATTGACAAGGCGGTTAATCATATATAATGTATCCAGTGTCAATGAACTGCCGGTACCACCACATGACGAAGCAAATACCCATATATCAGGGTCAACCGTTTTTCCGTCGTTGTTGCGGTTATTCTGAAAGACGGATACTTTTCTTCTAAGCTCGGTTTCTATCGTATTGTATTTAAAGAACATAGCAGTTCTTCCCACCATACGTTCCGCGCCGGCTCCGTCGGACAATCGGGTATTGCTCAGTGTAAAACCATGCCCCTTTCCCTGTTCTATCATCCACTCCTTCAGTCGAACAGCTTCCGGACTTTTGTTACCTATATTCTTTTTATAAGTTTGGTATGGATTTGTATCACCTAAATTGATAAAATCTTGGCTACATATCACCATCCCGTCAGCATTGATTCTATCCAATGTTTTGCCGTCTGTGTCAATATAGGTAAACAAGTATTCTGGATTGGATGGGTCCTGAGGACCGAATTTCTTAGAAAGTTCCGATACGGTTTCAAGGCCGCAACCTCCTAAACCGATAAAATAAGCTTTAGTTGACATGGTAGTGTTTTTATTTAATGGTTTAATTCAATTCAATACTGTAATTCACCCCATTATGGGAAATAAGGATAGAAAGCATTTCCGGATTGCCGCAAGAAAATAAGAATGCCTCATTGCCTACCGATAATGTGTTTTTGGTTTCTTTGGAATAAGCATCGATGATTTCGGCAAACGTTCCGTCTTCAAGCCGGATGTAGAAGCCGCTTTTATGCCAGAAGCACAGTGGATTGTACTTCTTGCTTGTTATCACCAGTTCCCAATTTGCACCCGGTACGGCAAGCGTACCGTTTCTGCCGATGCTGTAAGGAAGCTCGTTAGTATCTCCGTTGATTCGTTTGGATTTTCCGTCAACTTGTTTCTCAACCACGGTAATAGCCCAAGCCCGTTTTACTTTTAAGACAAATAGCGTGTAGAGTATTGAGCCGATGCAGATAACGAAAATCACAACTATCACAATCCAGCTCCATAAAGGAATTTGGGAATTCCAGACTTTGCACGACGGCATATCCACCGGAGTACTGTATGAGAAGCGGATGTCTCCTTTCTCACCGAGAATGGACCCTAGTTTGTTAATTTCCTGTTCTACCGGCGAGTCAATGGAAATACTGAGTGTCACTTGT
Organism: uncultured Bacteroides sp.; assembly: GCA_900555635.1. Classification (GTDB taxonomy): domain Bacteria; phylum Bacteroidota; class Bacteroidia; order Bacteroidales; family Bacteroidaceae; genus Bacteroides. Next base: position 2,029 of record USLU01000116.1, on the reverse strand, counting down.
CCTTCTCCCAGTTCTTTATAGGCAGGCATGAAACCTTTGTCCGGATTTGACAGATTACCCATAAGAATATCTTCTCCGAAAGAACATATTTCTTCCGGTAGAGCATTGAAATTAGGATTGGGACTCTGTATAGACGCTTTGATTCCCGTAGCCAAAGGAGTAGAAATAGCATTCGTCCTTAACACTATTTTGTTACCGCATGCCACAACGTCCGTAACCAGCGAGTCATTAAAACAAGCCCAGTCTTTCTTTACCATACTATGTATTTTGGCAGACATCACGTTTGTGATGGTATGAGAAAACCATTGTTCCAGCACAGCCGCTGAAGATACGGCCTGGTAGTCAATCTTACCGAATATTTCATCCAGTTCATCTTTAAAGATGGCCTGTTGCCGTAACAGTGGATCGTTGAAGTTCAACTCCAGTCCGTATTTGCTGAGCGCAAATTTCCGGTCTTCCGAAAGCTGACTTTTCAAGACTTTCCAGTCTTCCTTGCTTTTGTCAAAATGATATTTAGACGTCCAATATTCAAAGTCCGTAAAGAGGTAGATAAAAGTCAAGTCGCTGCTACCTACCGTATTTATGGCTTGCAATATTTTTTTTGTCATAGTGTAGCCATCAGAACCGTTTTTAGGATCTCCGTCTTTCAAGAATTTGAATTGTGGGGAATCAAGCACTTCCAGTAATGATTTCCGCGTGCTTTGGTTGATGGTAATACATTTAAAAAGTCCTACGTAATCAGTATAATCTTCTCTAGCCATCCTGACCAAAGTCACCTGATCTCCATCGGGTATGGCTTTGATGAACGTTTCAAAATTTTTTTTCACCACACTTTCATAAGGTTGCATTGAACTTGATACATCAACCGCAAAGATGTAGTGTGCATGCCTGAATTCCAACTGCTTGCCGTATATTTCCATCAGTTTTGGATAATCGTGCATCATACTTTCTGTTGCTGTTGATTGGGCGGCAACATGAAGATTAATCATCATATAGGAGACTAAAAATAGAGCCACTCTCCAGCCGGGCATTGTGTGTTTCATAATTGTTCAATAATAGGTTCGACAGCAAAAGAATAATACACTGCCTTTCGCAAGCAATATTAAACATTATTACTGAATTGAGCAAGAGTTGATGCGAAATATTTGTAAAAAGAGCTTATTTTCAGGAGTGGCTTGTGAGTTTATAGTGCTATAACTTCGTACAGCATTCCTTTGTTAGTACGTTTCGACTTTATTCCATTCTTCTTCAATATCCGTCCGATATTTATTAAGTCGCTGGCGGATAACTTGATAGATTTCTCTTTCTGGTGCAGGACACTGAGTATCTGCATGGACGACATAAGCTTTCCCTCCTCGCCTTCTTCTGCCGGACGGAAATTACATTGAAGCAGTTGCTCTATGGGTGAAACCCGCTCGAACTCACGGTTTGTCTCATGCAATACGGCTTCATCACTATCATCCAGCCAATAGCGCTCGCCTTGCAGAATGTCATGCATGGCTTGGGCGTAGAGCTGCTTGTAGTTGATAGTGGCATTTGTAGGGATAGGTGCGGTCACTTCGATGCAGATGAAACGGCGGCTTCCGGATGTGTCCGTAAGTAAATCTTTATGATTGCTGGTACCGATAAACGAGGTGTAGCGTCTCATTTCCTGAATGCTGGCACCGTGAGGCTTACGCAGGCTGGCGGCAGGTTTCTGGAGTAAGTGCTTCAGGAATCCTTGCTGACTGCTACTGATATAGTCGAATTCATCGAGGTTAATCAGCAGAAAGCGACTCAATGACATTTCGGCATCACGCTTGCTTTTAAAGTCTAAGCTGTCGGTATAGGCATAACGCAGTTCGGGTGGCAGGATAATGCGGCAGAAAGTAGATTTGCGGAATCCCTGCGGACCGACCAGAAGTGGCGAGGTGCTATTGGAATGCATTCTGTCCAATCCACGCCAATGAGCTACCATATTCAGGAACCAGCGGTAGAAAAGTTCCCGCCAATGCGAGTTCTTGCAAGGAACGAGATCGGCCAACGCAAT
>USLU01000115.1 GCA_900555635.1 uncultured Bacteroides sp. | reverse complement strand
AGACTGTTGAGGCATCCCAGCAGCAAGAGGTCGCGTTCGCGCTTGTCGGTGGCATGTGCCACGCAACGCTTCAGGAAGTCGGGCAGACGGGGAAAAACATCATCGGGAATGTAGGGTGCCTGCGCACGGAGGGCGTCATTATTTTCCAACACTTCTTCGGCACTATCCTCCTCATTTGGGGTGTCGGGAGGGGTCATAGTGACCCTGAACCCTTTTTGAACCCTACCCTCCTTCAAATCCTGCGCTTTTTGCTCTTCAACGAATTGATATCCAGCGAGTACCCTTTTACGTATATCTTCCTCCGTGAAATCGGCGTTTGCGTAATGACGGGCGAAAAGTTGCACGATCTCTTCGGTTTCTGATTTTGAAAATCCTTTACTCCGTGCCGTTCTTCCCAGCTTCAGGGCAAGACTGTTACGGCTGCCGCGGATGAAGGGGTTGCGACGCTCGAAGGTGTCGAGAAATTGCGCCAAAAAGCCGGGTTCGGCTTCAGTGGGCGAAGGGGCGGTGGCAGCTGGCAAAGGTTTAGTTGCTGCCTGCGAAGGGTCGGTTGCTGCCTGCGAAGGCTCGTCGGTGATTGTTGGCAAGTTCGTCTCCTCGGCCATTACAAACACCGTAGCTGCTTCATTGAAGTATGCCTCGGGATGCCAGGAGTAAAAGCAGGGTTGTGTCAGTATCTTGCACTTGTCATCGTAAGGATGGTTCACATGCTTTGCTACGGCACTTCCCACGGCGGCGTAGAGTGCGGCATACTTCTGCCTTACGTCTTCTTTACTGACGCGTACAAAGGCTTTTACACCTTCGTAAGAGATGCTGAAGTGCGCTCCCACTACCCAAGGCAGTTGTTGCAGGAGCAGGAAGATTTCCTGGGTACGGTTGCCGGTGTGATCGAGGTCGATACAGAGCATTCCGCTGATTTCTACCAGGTTCTTCACCGCATGTCCTTCGTTACAGATGCCTGCGGGCACGATGCAGGGCATGGCGTCTTTAATGGCTTGTGCTTCTGCTTCGTGTCCGGGCAATGCTTTCAGCTGCCGATACTTCTCCACCCTAAGGCGGTATCGTTCGCTGCTGATGATCTCTAAATACTGTTTAATGCTAATGGTGCGTGCCTGCTTACTTCGCACGCTTGGAAATTCCGAAATGGCTTCGGAAGTTTTAGAAATAGATAACATTTCATTTTTGATTTATACAATCTGCTTAGCGACAATATTGTCGCTAAGCGTGTTCAAATTTACAACTATTCTATTACCTACTTTTCCGTTTTTCCGTAGTTTCAATTCATAGTTCGCTCTGTATAAGTGTCATATAAACAGAAAGTACGGAATAGTTCTTTTAGCATAATTTAAGGAAAGAGTTTTTTTTCGTGCTCCTCTCTCCTTTCTTCTTTACTTTTTACATGCTCGTTGACGAGCCAGTGCATCATTTTGATTGTTTTCTTAGCTTCATCAGAGGCTTGAATACTCAATTCGGTATCTGTGTCAATCAGATGCCTGGCAAATCCATTAAACTGTTTAAAAGCTGCCAATTCGGTTTTACCCGTTTTTTTTTACCATAGTTATAAATGTTATATATTAAATTACAGTCCTTTCCTTCCAATACTTCCTACGTAGAGAATTGCGAAAGATGGACTTTCTATATATAACATTTAACCTATTAATAAATACTTACTCTAGCTATAAAGGATTTAAATGAGGAATGAAGAATTACCTATGCAACACACATCGCATAGGTAATTCTTCATTCCTCATTTAAATCAACTCTACCTGCGTCAGGCAGGAACTTCCATTACTTCTTTTTCAATTCAGTAGAGAAAGAGTAAGGCAGATCTTCCGGTTGGATGCCTCTTTGCATGTTGGGCTTGTTACCCATTTCAAAATTCAGGACACCACCCTTTATCAGATCGCTATGTTTCAAGAAATTCTTGCTATAATTATTTCCGTTCAACCGGAGAGACTCGATATAAAGATTATCGGCAGAATTATTAGCTGCATCAATTGTCAAGCTATTGCCATTCTCAAAGTGGAGCGTAGCCTTTTTGAACAATGGAGCACCCAGTACATACTCATCCGTACCCGGGCAAACCGGATAGAAACCTAATGCGGAGAATACATACCAAGCAGAAGTCTGCCCGTTATCCTCGTCACCACAATAACCATCGGGACCGGCAGTGTACATACGGTTCATCACCTGACGCAACCAGTATTGTGCTTTCCAAGGCTCTCCGGCATAGTTGTACATGTAAATCATGTGCTGTATAGGTTGGTTGCCATGAGCATAGTTACCCATATTCATCACGGTCATTTCGCGTATTTCGTGGATCACCTGACCGTAATAGCTGTCATCGAACAAGGGGGGAACGATAAACACGGAATCCAACATCTGAACGAAGCTTTCTTTGCCGCCCATTAAATCAATCAGACCTTGAGGGTCATGGAATACCGACCATGAATAATGCCAGCTATTGCCTTCGGTAAAGGCATCTCCCCACTTCAAAGGAGAAAATGGTGACTGGAATTGTCCGTCCTTGTTACGGCCACGCATCAGTTTGCTTTCCTTGTCGAACACATTCTTGTAGTTCATGGCACGGCTCGCAAAGAGCTTCTGCTCCTTCTTGGGGCGGTTCAAAGCCTTAGACATCTGGTAGATACACCAGTCATTGTATGCATATTCCAAAGTACGGGCAGTGTTCTCATTAATTTTCACGTCGTAAGGCACATAACCCAGTTCATTGTAATATTCATATCCAAGACGTCCGGTAGAAGATACTTTGGGGTGTACATTCTTCGTACCGTGAATCAATCCTTCGTAGAGCGTGTTTACATCCTCTACCTTCACACCTTTCAGATAGGCATCGGCAAGAACGGAAGCCGAGTTATTGCCAATCATGCAGCCACGATGACCGGGACTTGCCCATTCGGGGAAGAAGCCGCTTTCTTTATAGGTATTGATCAGACCTTCCTGTATCTGCTTGTTAACCGATGGATACATCAGGTTAAGGAAGGGGAACAGACAACGGAAAGTATCCCAAAAGCCTGTATCGGTATACATATATCCGGGCAATACTTGTCCGTTATAGGGGCTGTAATGAACGGGATTTCCCGTCTCATCCAGTTCATAGAAGGAACGGGGGAAAAGTACGGAACGGTACAGACAAGAGTAGAATGTACGGGTCTGATCCAGGTTCCCACCTTCTACGTCGATCTTTCCCAGAACCTGATTCCAGGCAGCCTGACCTTTTTGCACCAAAGCTTCGAAGCTGTCGTTGCCCAGCTCTTTCAAGTTTCTGTCGGCTTGCTCAGGACTGATAAAGGAGGATGCTACACGGGCATGCACCACTTCGCCTTTGCGGGTTTTGAAACCGATAATAGCACCGGCATGATCTGCCGTCTCTTCGAGGTTGTTCTCTTTCAAAGCACCGTTGGCAACGGAAGCTTTATAAGTGAACGGCTTGTCAAACTCAATCACGAAATAGTTCTTGAAGTTAGCCGGAACACCTCCGCTATTACGGGTAGTATAACCGATGATACGGTTCTGCTCCGGAAGTATCTTCACGTAGGAACCTTTATCAAAGGCATCGACTACTATATAAGAATGGTCATTCTCGGGGAAAGTGAAACGGAACAAGACCGCACGATCCGTAGGGGTAAACTCTGTCACCACGTCATGTTCGGCCAAGTACACCTTATAGTAATGGGGCATTGCCACTTCGCCTTTATGCGAAAACCAGCTGGCGCGTTTGTCTTCGTTAAATTCGGGATTGCCAACCACCGGCATAATGGAGAACTGACCGTAGTCGTTAATCCACGGACTGGGCTGGTGGGTTTGCTTGAATCCACGGATTTTGTTGGCGGTATATACATATTGCCATCCATCGCCCATTTTTCCGGTCTGCGGAGTCCAGAAGTTCATACCCCAGGGACGGGCAATAGCAGGGTAAGTATTACCCGTAGAAAGTTCAAAACTAGACTGTGTACCTACCAACGGGCTGACGTACTGTGTGAAGTCCTTAGCCTGTATCCATAGTACACTGCTTAAAAAACAAATCAATAAAAAGAATTTTCTCATGATATTAGGTATTTATTATTTATGCAAATCAGCTATTGAATTACTTCTTCTCTGTAGGGATATGAGTTAAATGACAAAAGAATTATTTTTCAGACATAAGAACAAAAGAACATACTCGTAGCGTGCTATAGCTTATGTTTTTCTTTTTGTTCTTTTGTTCTTCTGTCTGAAAAATAATATTCTGTTTAGCTCATGTCTAAAAGCATTATGCCCCCAATTTAACTATTGAATCACATTTATTATTTATCATTTCTTTGATGATAGGAACACACTATTTCCCACAACCTTATATTCTATTGGAATAACATTCTTTACCTGCTTCAAAACCGCCTCTACATTCTCTTTCTTCTTGAGCGTACCGGAATAGGTCTTTTTCACGTCAATGTCGGGAGCCAGAATGATCTTCACACCATAAGAATTTTCCAATGTACGGGCTATCGTGTATATGTCCGCTTTATCAAAGATGAATTGGTTATCGTGCCAGTTCTCAAAGCCGGTATCTACCTGCTTCACAACCAATCTGCGGGTGACGCCGTTCAATTCGGCTTTTTGTCCGGGAGACAACACGATCATGCCTTCTTCATGATTACCTTTTACTTCTATTTCTCCTTTCAGGAGGGTGGCTACCGCAGACATCTTTACCTTATCCGATTTCAGGTTGAAAACCGTACCCAATACCTTGACCTGCATCGCCTCACTCTGCACGATGAAAGGCTTTTCCGGATTTCTTTTTACCTCGAAATACCCTTCACCTTCAAGATACACCTTTCTTCCTGTTTCCGAAAACTCACGCGGATATTTCAAGGTTGTATGCTTATTCAGCCAGACTTGTGTTCCATCGGGCAATTTCAGTTCCTTGACCGTATCCTGAGTGGTTACTGCCAGCAATTCTTCCGTCTGATCGTAATTCTGTAAGAGAAGATATCCCATGCCTCCCAATATAAAGATTCCGATAAACATTGCGGCATACCGCATCCAGCCGTACATCCGCCGTACCTTATATTGTTTGTTTTTCTCTTGCTCCAATCTCTTCAACAGTCGTCTCTCCGCTTTCTCAACCTTCTCTTCATCCGAGTCACCGGCTAATTTCCCCAAGTGATATACTTCTTCAAGTTTGAACAATTCGCGAGCATTCCCCCTTGACTCACCCAGCCAGGTGTTCACCTCACGAAGTTCATCCTCCGTACATCCACCCATAAGGAATTTAGCTACTATTTCATCATTCAACTTATTCATTTCTTCTTTCATTCATTATGCTAATAAAACAACGCTCTTTACAAAAACACTTACTTTACCTAGAAATAACAATGCCGTCATCAGGTTCAAATAGCCTAATCTATCGCGCAATAACTTCAGAGCTTTATACATGTGAGCCTCCACGGTACGCAACGAAATCCCCATCGTTTCGGCTATCTCTTTATTCTTCATGTCGTGCATATAACTTAGTTTGAAAACCATTTTACACTTGTCCGGCAATTCATTAATGGCATCGAACAATTCCTTCCGTAGTTCTCCGTCTTCTATTCTTTTCACCACATCGTTGCTATCCGGCTGATAAAACTCTATCCTCTTTTGGTGAATTTCCAGCATAACAGCCTCGTAGCTGTTCTTGATATCCCGATGCTTCAATACATTCAGTGCACGGGTATACACCGCCCTATACAAAAAGGCCTGTATCTGGTCACCTACAGTCATCGACTCTTGCCTACGCCATAGTTCTACAAATACATCTTGTACTACATCCTCCGCTTCTTCTTCGCCAACAATGCGCGTGGCATAGAAGAGCAGATTCGTGTAATACTTCCGGAAAAGAAGTTTATAAGTCAGGTCAAAATTTTCATTCATATTTTCATATCCTATATCTGACGTCACTCTATCACCTTAATCATCCCGTCACTTCATCCTCTTATCATCTCATCCTTTCATCTTCCTATCATCTTATCCTTTCATCATCTTATTCAAATACCGTGCCCGGAGTAGGTCCCATCTTAAATTCAAAGACACTGCCATCCATTATTTGCTCATGTGTAATGTAGGTCTTATCATAAGGATAGGGTTCTCCTTTTAATTTCACTGACTGAATATAGCAGTTTTCCTTGCTTGCTCCCGGTGCAAGTATTGTAAAAGTCTTACCGTTAGGCAGATGCATCTTCACTTCGGGATACATCGGAGTACCTATTTCGTATTTACCGCTAATGGGGTCAACCGGATAGAATCCCATCGCACTGAATACATACCAGGCGGACATCTGACCGCAATCTTCATTTCCACACAAGCCGGCGGGGGTATTCTTATACAATTCGTGCATCACTTCGGCGGCATATTTCTGAGTCTTCCATGGTTCCCCTACTGCATTGAATAAGTAGATAACATGGTGGCTCGGCTCATTGCCATGTGCATATTGCCCGATCATTCCCGTACTGAAAATAGGCAAATCTTCATCGGCAGAGGGGTTATAAGTAAACATACTGTCCAGTTTCTGTGCAAACCGTTCCTTGCCGCCAGCCAATGCAATCAATCCGTCTATATCCTGCTGCACGGACCAGAAGTATTGCCAACCGTTGCTTTCGCAAATATGCGGAGTATAATCGTCGGGGCAGAAGTCTTTTATAAAGACACCTTTATCATCACGAGGTTGCATGAAACCGCTTTGCGGATTATATACATTCTTATAATTCTGTGAACGCTTATAAAATTCGTCCGCAATCTGCTTTTCACCAAGCTTCTCGGCCATGCGGGCTATACAGTAGTCATCGTAAGCATATTCCAATGTTTTGGAGAGTGACCAGTTTTCAACATTATACTGATCTTCTACATTACAAGGTACATATCCGTACTTCTTATAAAGTCCTATTTCCCGGTAAGAATCTATATTGGCTGTAGCTACGCAAGCATCCAGTGCTTTCTTAGCATCAAAATTGCCTATACCTTTTAAATAAGCATCTACAATGACCGGCACAGAGTGATAGCCTATCATCATATCCGTTTCACCACCCTGAAAGTTCCATACCGGAAGGCGTCCGTTCTGCTCGTAAAAAGCCAGAAACGACTTCACCATATCATTGACACGTTGCGGTTCCATATAGGTATAGAGAGGATGGGCGGCACGGTAAGTATCCCATAGGGAGAAAGTGCTGTAATTTGTCCAACCATCTGCCTGATGTACTTGTTTGTCGGGACCGTAATACGCGCCATCCACGTCATTGTAGATAGTAGGTGCCAGCATGGAGTGATATAACGCGGTATAGAATTTTACCTTTTCATCCCGGTCGTCACATTTGATTTCAATTTTAGAGAGTTGTTCGTTCCAGTTCTTACGGGTGGCGGCAAGGTATTTATCAAAATCATTATCGGGAACTTCGGCAGCAAGGTTACGTGCAGCACCTTCCATGCTCACGCCGGAAATAGCCGTGTTGACAAGAATCTGTTCACCCTGTTTGGTTTTAAAATCGAAGCGGGCAATGACGGACGTCCCTATCCTCTTGCCATCTTTCACGATGGCGGCAGTATCGAGCTGCATGCTACCGATGGGACGGGAGAAGCGGGTACGGAAATAGATACGTTGGTCGCGCGCCCAACCGTCGGAGTAACGATATCCTTGAATGGTTACGGAATCGACTGCTTCTATATGCGAGTCGTTTGTAAAATCCCAATTCATCGCTTTCCTCAAATTAAGGAAGATGGCAGCGTCGGCTTCAGGGAAAGTATAGCGTTGAATACCGCAACGCTCGGTAGCGGTCAACTCGACATTGATATTATAGTCGGTTAATCGTACCTGATAATAGCCGGCATTTGCCGATTCATCGTCGTGAGAGAATAAAGAGTGAATGCCCAACGGCGCTTCAGCTTCTTTATAAGGAAGTGTGACGGGCATAAAAGAGATATCGTACAAATCGCCTGCTCCCGTACCGGAAAGATGTGTGTGGCTGAACCCCGCAATCGTGCTATCCGGATAGAAATAGCCTGAGATTCTATCCCATCCCGGCAATCCATTGTCCGGGCTGAGTTGTACCATACCGAACGGTGCCTGAGCTCCCGGATAAGTGTTTCCGGTAAAGTCCGTACCAATAAAAGGATTCACATAATCTGCATAAGATTGTTCTACGCCATCCGTAGTACGAGGCGTGCAAGCTGCAAATGATAAAAAAGCCGTAATTAAAAAAGTAGATTTTAGCAATTTCATAATATTACATAGTTAACTTGCATATAGAACAACTAAACTTAAAAAAACACTTATTCTCTGTCGTAACTAAATTCTAGTGAACAAAAATAAGACATTTTCTCCGACAATCAACTATCTTTGCCCCAAAAAGCGACAATGAGTTACACGACCTATCTATTCGACTTTGACTACACCCTCGCCGACTCGTCGCGTGGTATCGTCACTTGCTTTCGCAATGTACTCACTCGCCACGGATACATGGACGTGACGGATGACCAGATAAAACGTACCATCGGCAAAACCCTGGAAGATTCTTTTTCTATCCTTACCAGAGTGACGGATGCAGAACAGTTAACGGGTTTTAGAGAAGAGTACCGTAAGGAAGCCGATACGCACATGACCGTGAACACCGTGCTTTTTCTCGAAACCAAATCGGTACTGATAGCTCTGAAAGATGCCGGTGCACGCATCGGAATCATCTCGACCAAATACCGTTATCGCATTAAAGAACTGCTCGACCAGCATTTCCCCGCCAACTTTATGGATATCATTATCGGCGGAGAAGATGTAAAAGCAGCCAAGCCATCGCCCGAAGGACTCTTATTAGCCATCAAGCAACTACATGCCTCCAAAGCCGAAACATTGTATATAGGCGATAGCACGGTAGATGCCGAAACCGCACAGAATGCCGGAGTAGACTTTGCAGGAGTAACCCACGGTGTAACCACCGCACAAGAATTAAGCAAGTATCCCCATTGGAAAATTATGAGTACGCTGGATGAATTATTGGACGGCAGCGACAAACAACTATCAATTCCTAATTCGGAAAAGATCCTTTTGCCCGAAAATGATTCTCCAGCCCCTCGTAAAAGAAAAATGATAAACATATGGCAAATACTGTTACTTGCGTTCTTCCTATGGCTGACGTACGAAGAAATGGGTACTTCAGAGACTTGGGTCTTTGCCCTTTTATTTATTCTGACCCTTTGGGGAATTTTGCAGAAAAGAAGAATCTTGCCCAAGAAGGTAGCTGCTTTCCTTGAACCGAGGTGGAAACCTTGCAAAATACGTTTGCGTGCTCTCCACATCAAACTGATCCGAGGCAGGGAAACCCCTTCTATCGACGACAACCCCAGTACGTGCCAAAATTGTGGAACCTCCTATACCGGCAATTTCTGCAACCGATGCGGACAAACCCGTAACACTCCCCGCTACCACCTCAGCAATGCTTTTAAGAACATCATGGGAGGTTTTACCAACATAGACAACGGCTTCGGACGCACATTACTGGAACTTCTTTACCGTCCGGGTTATATGATTCGCGACTTCATCGGGGGCAAACGTGTGCACTATTTCCGACCGTTTCAAACTTTATTCGTCCTGGCAGCCCTCTATATTATGTGTGTGCAGCTGGTCGACCCCGAAGCTTTGAACCCGAAAGCAAGGAAAAAACAGAATGATACGGCAAAACTTTCGGATGTTAAAAACAAGTTGGAAAAGGAAATGGAGAAAGCCCAAACACCGGAAACCAAACAAATATACTCCATTACTATTCAGCAACTGGAAAAGCAACTAGAATCTGCTGCGAAGACCGATTCTGCCTTTGTCACTTCCGTATATGATGATAGCGATAAAGACTTAATAGACGAATTACTGGAAAGCGGTTCAGTAGTAACCGATAAGATAGAACAGTATCTCCAGCACTCTCCCTTCTTGCTGAAGGTATGGAACCTGATGAAAAGTTGGGGACATGGTAACAAAGCTTTCCGCATCATTGCCACCCTGCCACTTTTTGCACTAGCCACACTATTTGCTTTCTACCGCAGGAAACAAAAAACGACGTACAACCTTACAGAACATGTGTTCATACAAGCCTTTATAGCCTGCCAAATACTTCTGATAAGCATCATCGTACTACCATTCAACGGCACTGCCAGGGTAAACGACTTGTACGAAGTATCTATAGGGGTCATATTCTTCCTCTTTTGCTGGGACTACAAACAGTTGTACCACTGCACATGGTGGAGAAGTTTCTGGAAAACATTGCTCATGTTCTTCTATAGCCTGATATTACTTGTACTCTTTGCAGTTCTTGTAATACTCGCAGCAGTTGCAGGAATCTATTTATTGAAACCCTTCTTGTAGAAATGCCCAAACATTACAAATTAACTCTGCCAACGAACTTATAAAATTAAAAAAGCAATAGAAGATTTGTCTATTCTAAAAATAAATAGTACTTTTGTGCCCGATTATTCCGCACCGGGTTCAATCAAGAGATTTCTAAGTGATTAGAAACCACCCGACGGAGCTAACTATACATTATATATAAGAATGTACGCAATTGTAGAAATTAACGGTCAGCAATTTAAAGCAGAAGCTGGCAAAAAGCTGTTTGTACACCACATTCAAGATGCAGAAAACGGTGCAACAGTAGAATTTGACAAAGTTCTTTTAGTAGACAAAGACGGTACTATCACTGTAGGTCTTCCTACCGTAGAAGGTGCTAAAGTTGTTTGTCAAGTTGTATCAAACTTGGTAAAAGGTGACAAAGTTCTTGTTTTCCACAAGAAAAGAAGAAAAGGATATCGTAAATTAAACGGTCACCGTCAACAATTCACAGAGTTAACAATTACAGAAGTAGTAGCTTAATCAATTAAAAAGTAAAGAAGAAATGGCACATAAAAAAGGTGTTGGTAGTTCTAAGAACGGCCGTGAATCACAGAGCAAAAGATTAGGCGTTAAGATATTTGGTGGCGAAGCTTGCAAAGCAGGTAACATCATCGTTCGTCAAAGAGGTACTGAATTCCATCCGGGTGAAAACATCGGAATGGGTAAAGA
>USLU01000114.1 GCA_900555635.1 uncultured Bacteroides sp. | reverse complement strand
TTCTAGCCTCTTGAAGACATTTCTCAGCATATCCACCGAGTCCTGATAGTACTTACTATGCACCGTAATCTTCCCCTCCAGCACTGGTATTACATCCTCCCCCGACAGTCCTTCCGCCGACAGTCCTGAATAGCTCTCATCCGCCAATTTAGCCAGCATATCCAACGCATCAGCCGTGTAATATTCCTCATCGAAGCCAACGGCACGAATATGTTTCAGAGAATGATTAGCGCCTTGTGACTGCTGTGCCTCAATAATAGTAGACAACAATTGCATTGGCTTTAATTGCGGGCAGTTCTCTACAAAGAAGTCCGTTACGTTCTCCTTACAATAATCCAATAATACACCATCGTTTTTTATTAACGGGTAATTCTGCAACATGACATATTGATTGTTTGCATTATACTCTATTGTCTCCAATCCACCGCCTTTGGGTAAGACAAGCTGTGTCAATGAAGTTCCGCCTACGAGCACCTTCTTCAAGTGAGTACAAGCAGACAAATTCAGAGTACCTCTCAATGTAGCAATACGTGATAAATCAATATTCTGTAATGATACACAATTGGAAATAGTTAACGACGTAATTGAGATCGTAATATTTCCCGTCTTACTTCCTAAACGCAAATCACGTAACATACGCCCCTGAATAATCATACTGCCCGTTACATTCTTGTCATACCAATCACCGATATCCTGCAAATAAGACGCCGCCTGTATGGTGTTCTGCTGGTCGCCACTACCGGAGAGTTCTATCAACATCTCACAAACCTCACCTGCTTTCGTTCTTGTGCCCCTGAGAATCGAAGTACCGTTAGCAATTGCAGGATACATGTCCATGGCCGGAATCAACTCATACTTAATGGTATTACCTGCCGCACGTACCGTAATATTATCCGTACCATCGGCAGAAAACAATCCGAAACTATACTTACTCATCATGTACAGAATACGCTTCGTTATCCAACGTTGTTCGGCCGCATAATGATCGCCCAAAGACTGTGTAATCGGATCGGTATCATTCGTATAGCGTCCATCCATATAAGCCAGTTTAGAACCTTCGTAGGTAAACTTGGCATCAGCATTGTACAAATTCTGCGGAAAATAGTCCTGTGCTTGCCGGAAATAATACTTTTGGAAATAAGCATACAGTTTGTCAAAATCAGTACCCGACTTCAGTCCGCCAAGTTCCTCCATCTTGACCATCATCTTACGCATTCCCATCCATATTTCATCAGGAAAAGCCAAATCGAGCAGATTCCAGAAGTTGCTTGTCTCACCATTCCATACGCTACCACCGGTATCATACTTATCGTGAAACTCTACATAATAACCCTTCTTCGCCTGCCCCTGGTTATCTGTATCGAAGATGGTATCCAAGTCATCATAACGCCATTTCCATTTGCTTCCGGCATTTCCGAAACAATACGGATAAGTATTTTTTGCACGGTTGTCAGTACCGGCATGAAACTCTACCCAATTCCGGTGCAGGATGGCATCATCGATATCCCAATATTGCGAAGCCTCTTTTCTGAACTTCTGTATGCGGGCGTTAATGAACAAAGCATTCAGTTGATCGGCAGTCTTACCGGAAAGATCAGCACTCACCAATCCATACCCCTTGTCTACAAGTTGATTTCTGAGGTTGATTGTGCCCGATCCGGTATTGGACGCAATGAATTTACCTTCACCCGATTCATAGTAGTATACATTGTACAGATTGGCATCTCCTGCTTTCGCAATCCAGAATTCGTATGGCTCATTGTGGTAAGTTGCCGCTTGCGCATTCAGTTCCGCCAATGTTCCGTTGAAAGGCTTTAAGCGATTACTACATTCATAGGCGATGTTATAAGCCGGAATCCACTTATCAATATTAGTAGTTTCTCCTGCGCCAAAGTCCCATGCGTTAGCTCCGTTATACTGAAAAGCTTCCTCCTCCTCGTTATATTGCATCCGGGAATTCCAGGGAACACGGAAGAGGGTACACAATGGAGAATTGTCCGAACCTTCAATAGCTAGAAGTCCCGGAAACAGTTCCGTATCATGCCCGAAGGTATTCTTGTCACCCTTATCCGGTCCCATCGTATAAAGTCCCATAAAGGCATAAACCGTTTCACCCTCTTCATTGATACTCTTCTCGAAAGCGACAAAAGGCAGCTGATACACCGCTACACGCGCATTGGCATACTGCTGTGTCTTCATTGCTTCATTCAGATAGCCCATAGCCCGATACAAATCGTCTACAGAATTCACCGAACCTATTTTATGAGAGTGCATGGAAGAAGCAAAATTCTTCTTGGCGGTAATCTTCGTTGCTTTAGCCAGCGTAGGCACCATTGCCCAACCGCCCGCACTTGTCGACCCATTGGCTGCCGTCACTGTCGATAAATTCTTATCCAACGAGAAACGGACGTTCCACTTCCAATAACGCATGGAAGAAGTTCCCTGCCCTTTCGCCTCAACGTTAGAGATAGACACATTCCATTCCGGATGATCGGCATAAAGCACATCCAAGGTACCCATCATCTTATTTGGGTTGCCAAGACTTGGGAACGAGTTATCAAATACAAATACATTGAACTGGTCTTTCGTATTCTCAAAATCAATTTCCGAACCGTTGCCGTCCATCACATCATTCTCCGCCTTAACCTCTGTTTTCTCAGTATTGTCTATCAGCCAGTTTATATAGTTGCGCAATACAGACTCCGAAGTCAGTGCGGAATCATACACACGCATACCGTAAACATCCACATCTGCATAATCCGAGCCTATAACGATATCACTCTGCTGGGCAAAATAATCATTGTTTTCGTAAGTGAACTCACGGTTCTTCACCCCATTAATGTAGATAATACAAAGATTGAAACCACTATTCCCGTAAGCATCCGGCATGATAACCAAAGTCAGACGAAGCCGCTTGCCCTCAAAAAGGTTAATACCCTGATTATCCGCGTTCTTCAGTGCATTTGTGTGCATCACGACATTATCCGGAAACACACGCAACCCCACAAACGAATCTCCTTCGCTGGACAAACTTATCACCGGATGATTGAAATCCGTCACATTATCGACCTTGTAGTCAATCTCAATCGTCTTGCCTATGCGCGCGGCTTCTCTTGCAAAAGCTTTATAACCGATACCTACTTGCGCACTCGCCATCACACGGAGCACCCTGTTGCCGTCAGCATCTGTAGCCCAGCCATCATTTCCCCAGTTCATCCCTTTCCAGGTAGCAGTCACCAGTTCACCAGTCATCTCATTGACAACAGACAAATAGTTGCTCTGACTATTACTTCGTGTACGGGGATTCATGTAAAATGAAGCACCTGCAACAGAGGAAAAGCCTAAAGAGTTATTCACCGGAATAGTCATTGCCAACGCCAGTTTCTCATCTTCATCCTGTACATTTACCACAAGGTCGAAGTCTGTATTGTCTATCGTTTCAACCTCAAGCGGCAAAGAGAAAGTATGTTTTGCCGAAGTCGAAATGCTGTCTTCCTCAGACGAAAACACAGGAAGTTCCTCCTTCTTTACTACGAACCGGGCGGATGTAACCGCATTACTGCCATCGTATATCGTATAATCAAACAAAGCATTCTCCGTCCAGTTAGTAGCCTTCTCTATTACATTGTTGACGGCTATCAACTTCACATTATCTCCTGCCTCAACACAGATGATATTATAAGATATCGTGCGTGTCCGTATGGTGCCATCGGTATTTGCCACATGCATGGAGACATTGTATACGCCCGATTTCCCGGGATGCTGAAGCCGGTAATTATACGCAGTTTCCGTATAAACAGTCGTCCCTAAAGGGACTTCATAGTTCTGGCTATATCCTTCACCCATAATGGCGACGTGCAATGTTTTGGATATATTTCCGCCGATATTCAGGGGAATACTAATCACATCGGTATATGCCGTCCACCAACGGAAGTTAGGAGCACTGATACCCAAAGAAGTAAGTTGTACCGTATAGGTAATCGGCGCCGTAACCTTATCTGTATTTATACCGGCAATGGTTATTTTAAAGTTATTACTACCATTCGATAGCCATTCCGATACATCCAATTTAATCGATGCATTAGAAGATACTTGCATCGTCTTCACAGTTGTAAAATCGGCATACTTGGAATTCTTCACCTGAATGGTGCAAACTCCTATTTCCCCGGTCGGTTTATACGGTTCGGAGATATCATCCCGATACTGTGATACGAATGTAAAATCAAGGATACATGCTTCACCATATTGGGAGGCAAAGCCGAGTGATTCCAGATTGTTGCGTACATATACGCTATACATGGTACCCGCCCCACCAGCGAGTTCCCGTACTATCTGCTCTAATGACGCTCCGGCAGCACCATCATAAGCAGTACCTGCGGTAGTACCTATATCAAGGCTCGAACCAACCAATTCGTTGATTTTACCTACCACTTCGTTCAGTTCCTCAGCTTTCAGGACATTACCTTTGACGAACTTTCTATTTAACTTATCCATATTATCCTAATATATCATTGTTCAACACTCCGGAATTCAGTATGAATTCCAAATTCTCTATCACTTTACCTCCCCGTGCCGAAAGAGCATGCATAATCAGGTTAGTCTCAAGCATACCTGTATCAGCCATATCACTTTCGATACGGCTGATATTGGCACGAGTGGTATTACCAACCTCATCCGTTTTGCGCATGCTCATTACGAACTTGATATAGCCCATATTCAATCTCCCTTTATACTTAAAAGTTTAATTAACTCACGTTTGATGGAAGCATAAAATTTCGACTCTTGCACCACTTGTACAATAGCTTGCCGATACCGTTGTGGAATCTCTACACCTTCTTCTGAATAGTAGATTGATTTTGCCAACTCTTCAAACCCTATATCCAAAAGAACTGAGCCGTTGTACATCATCTCATTACCCAGATTCTCCGCAACATCGAAGGTTCTCTTTCCACCTTCAAAAGAGGTTTGCACCTCTATTTTTTTAAAATTGACTTTCATGATTTATTCTTCTTTTAAAGTTATTATTTTGAATTCATTCCTATCACGACGAAAGAAACAGGTTTATTCCATGCCGCACCTCCTTCACGTCCATAAGCATATATTTTGAAGTCAGTAGCCGTTTTATCCGCCACGCTGGTGAACAACGTGTAATTGCCATAAGCACAGGCTATAACAAGATAGTTCGTATGCCCCAAATTGTGATTTATCTGTATATATCCGCTGCTTGAATGACCAGTAGCGCTGACACTACCAACCATTTCAAAATTATACTTACTCAGAATCTGTATTTCCTGATTGGAGGCCGGCCAGTGAATAGTACCTCCAAACAGAACTCCCGGCATCCAAACCTGCCCTTTAGCCACCCACAACGCATAATTTTTGCCAAACCCGGATGCTCCCCCGGCTTCGCAATACAAGGCTATATTATCAGTGTTAGAAATGGGACGATTATTTTCAAACCTTGCAACAGCTTGTACACCTCCTGCTGTAGCGGGCAACATGGAACCGCCAATACCGGCAAAAGTTTTATTTTTATCATTGCGCAGGATTATATAAGCGTCATTGTTAAAGCCCTCATTCGTTAGAGAGTTATCTTTGATTTTCATACCTCCTACCTTTCCGTCAGTAGCAGTAACTGTTCCTGTAAAGTCACCCGTAGCTCCGTTCAGATGCTTCACGTACAAGTTATCAACATCTATAAGCTCTGTCTTGATATACGCACCGCTGATAAGTGTGTTACCAAGCATTGCCTTTTCTACCGCATCCTTGTGAGCCAGACCGCCGAGAGTTGCGTTGTAGGCATTGATAGCAGAGTCCACATCACTCTTGCCGTACTTGCTGTCCACTTTGGTTGACAATTCACGTACCGAGTCGCTGCTTGCCTTGCCATTAATGGTACCTTGCAGGTCGGCAGTGAACGAACTGAAACTAACCGCTCCAGTGATATTTATTTTTGATGCTGAAATCGTGGTAGTGGTAGCTGTTTGGTTGATGTACCCTATAAGTTTATTACCGTCCTCCAGGTTCTTACTTGCATACAAAGTACTGCCATTTGCTTTGGTTAATAATCCGGAAGATTCGTTGACTGAGCCGTCAGCATTAAAGTTGGCTGCTATAATTTCAACTTTCTCTTTTGTCTGATTAATAACGGTTGTTTGCTCGCTAACATTTTTTTGGGTTTCACCAAGATCTCGAGCCACCTTATCGGCAACCTCTTGGGCATTCTTGATAGCCTTGTCAGCGTTTTCTTTATTTGTTGTCACTATTTGCCGTATACTATCACCCAAGTTCTCAATATATGCCGTTGTGGCATTACTTGCAGGTTTCCAGTGCTCAATACTGAACGCTATCCCTCCCGCCTTGGCTGTTTTGCAAACAAGAGTGTCATTCTCGTAAGATCCGATTGTTGCGTTTGTCCACAAGTCCCCCACATCATACGCTTGCGTATTGGCTGGCTGAACGACGAATATACGTCTTTTCCCATCAGCCGTGTCCTGTGCTTTGGCTGCATTCTCCAAAGCTTTTACTGTTTGCTGGTCAGTGATATTATTCCAGCCCCATGAACCACCTGATTTCTCAAACCGATAAGCAAAACCAGTCAAGCGATTATAGAACATATCCTGTTCGTGCATTGACTTCAACTCATCAGTCACCCAATCCGAAGCAGGTATATTTACCAATGAAGGATCATAGTCAAAGAACCACAAGGTGTATTCCTTATCAGTCTGCTCTTTAATAAGATCGAGATCAGTCTGCATAGCGTCAAACATATCATCATAGCTCTTGCCGGTGGCTACAGAAATAAACTCTCCGACCAATTTATTAAGCGTAGCAGAAATAACAGAAATTTCTTTTCCCTTTAATGAATAAGAATCGATGCCTTTATATTGCTTGAAAGAAGGCGCATCATCTCCCACAGTAGAAAGAATAATAGCATTTTGTCGGGCAGCATTATCTCGATTACCTAATTGAACAATATCATCTCCTGCTTCCGGTTTACCACTTCCTGTATCACAATCGGTTTTGCTCAAATCAATATAATCATCACCTACAGCTGTAACAAGTCTCCAATAATACTTGTTAGAAACATTATGTGAAGTACCTTCTTTGATATTAAATGTCTGCGCCCGTGCCTGATCTCCTACTACAAATTCCTGTTTAAGACTTCTGCCGCCGTCATCCTGCTCAAAAAAGCAACGATAAGCCCCATTCATTTCCTCCACTTTGATACACTTCATCGAAGCCGGAGTCAGAATGATTTCACCACCCACATGTCGGAGTTGTTTAATGACCAATTCAACAAAATAAGCCAATTTGCGAACAAGAAGTTCATCAACTTCCAAGTAAGATCTTCCTGATTCCTGATCGTATTTAAGAGTAAACCCGTTACCCAAATCTCCTGAGACAAAATCAGGAGAAACAATCGTAAAGACATTCTTCAATTCGTCTAATAAAGCAGTCACCACACCGCTGTCACTGGTTGTTATACCCTGCTTTTTCTTCCCAACAAGCAACCCTTTAATAAAAGTAATAATTCCGGCAGCAGCATCATCTCCCAAGCGACTTAATGCTTTTTGCGAAATTTCGTTAAGGGTTCGTTTGGCAGATAAGGCATTACTATCCGTCGCCGGTGTATTATCATTCGTCCGAATAAGATATACCCCGCGTCCGGCACTACCACTATAACTTTGCCCCTTATACGTCAAACTCTCTACCTTCCCCTCCAATTCACCAATCTTCGAATAAGGAGCAGTTTCTCCCACCGTATAGACGGGACTGTCATACGGGAAGTCCAGGTTATATTCATAGCCTATCACTCTCGACTGTCTTCCTTCTTCCCAATACGCTCCGTTGATAAGTTTAACCCTATCGCCTATTTCCAGCAATTTATTTACACCGTCTGCACTATAAATGCTATTCGATATCATCTTCACAGAATAGGTAGACGGATCTATTTTAACTTTCTCGGTGTAAGCTATGGCTCTTGCTTTTAATTCCTGTTCAGCGGCTGCTACAAGTCCCAACGCATCCATGCGTGTCGCATCCCAGCCATAGAGCACATATTTATCCCCGTTCTTGGGGGCAAGCACCTCATCCGGCAACTTGCGCCCATAATCTTCGTTTCTGACAATCTCCCACAGTTGTTCATCTTTGTTATCCGGATCGAACCTAACCGCAAAGTCCATCCCATTGAGCACACCCGATTGAAAAATAATATGTAGTTCTTCACCGGGAAGAATATACTCTTTAGAGAAAGTAAGCCCGGCATCTTTAAAGCGGAACGCATTCCACTTCTCCTTTGTCACGGTGCCATCCGCATTTTCTATAGAGTCCGTATATTCTTTTGTGGTAACATCAGACATCGTACCCTCGTTACGAGGATACACATCATCGAACACAACTACGCTTTCAATAGCCTCTTCGGCAGACAATCCCGGATAAGCATCTATAAAAGGAGTATCCGCAGGCAACATCAAGCGCTTTTGCACGACCCCGTTCACAACCGCCTCTTCGGCAACCGGACGATAACCGGCTGGCAAGTTACGTGTAGAACCAAAGGCATAGATACGTGTAGCATAAGTCCCCTGACTGTTGGAAGCAGTCATTTCTGCCACATTACCCCCCATCTCCATGTCAACCGCAGTATGATATTCGCATCTGCCGAAGTGTATCACGTTCTCCGTCACCCAACACTCACATTCCCATGTTTCCGCCATCTTGAAAAGGGCATCGAGCATGTTCATATTATCATACGACACCAGCTTGGCGGAAGCATCCACCGATTTATCTATCACACACTCAAACGGAGTACCTTTATAAGTATAGCCCAAAGCGGTAAGCCCCCGCAAAAAAGCGTCGGCATGTACCTCCAGCGTAGCAGTCAGGTTCCATGAAGCCTCTTGACGGGCAGCCTCGGGCATATACTTAAACAACTTATTCTTCCACTTCCAATAATAAGCGTCCAGGCGGAGTTCAAAATCATAACCGCCATTGGAACTGTTGTAGGTAGGTTTATACAAGTCGCAGAGTTCGAACAACCCAAAACGCGGATCGTCTACATAGTCTCCCAACTTAAAGTTGACGGGCTCTTCCAAAGAAAACTTCAGAGTGATGTAGTCTTCTTTCATCAACAAGAATTTCCGCTTGCTTCCTTCATTGATTTCGGTAGAGAAGCGGACATTTCCGAAAGTATCTTTAATGTCAATCATTCTGTTCTGTCATTAGGATTAGGCTCATTGAGCTTTAAACTGAATTTCCCGATACCCCGCATAAACTGGCTGAACTGCCCGCACGAGAGGTAAATGGTCTTATATACTACCCCGGGTTGGTACTTCGTTTGGATATGAAGTACCCCGGTTGCCAGTACCTTGCAGAAACTGCTATATCTTGCAAAGAACTGCTCTTCGGTGGGGGCAGTCAGGTTGATCTGAAGTGTCAGGTTTCTTTGGTCTAACTTCTGATTTGCTACTAGTACCTGCTTGCCATGCTGCAATCGGCTTTCGTTTTCAATAAACGCTTTGTTGGCAGGAGGTGTCATCAGTTCGGACAAGGAAGTATCGTCCATGCTTATTCCCCATTGCAGATAAGCGTCTTCACCATTTATAAATAATTCGCCTTTCATAATATTACTACTGTGTTATCTTTTTCTATTTCTACCTCACAATTACCAATATTCACCAGCAAGATTACGGCATAGTCCGAAGCCTTGATTCTTGCTTTTGCGCCGTGCATCAAAACTACTTTATGCACCACCGTGTTGTCATTGTACACCAGTTGGCCCGATGTATTTCCTATCAAACCGACATTCACATCGTTCTCCCGACTTATATTGCCGGCATCTACCAGTATGTTAAACTCCGAGATATTATCCCTTATCCCCTGAAACATTTCGAGGGACGGGAAATTATTATCTTCGCAAAACTCACGCCCCTGTGGGGTGAAGAACAACCACGTAAGACTTCGCCAGTCACTCACTCCATTCGATTTGGCACAGGCTCCCAAAAGGGATGCCGATTGCATAATTTCATCTACCGTTTTCATAAATTTGCTGTATTACGTTCTATTTTGTCTAATTTCTCTCCAAAGCCAAGAATAGGCTTGGTATATCTGGCAATGTCTTCAAGATGCCCGTTAGACATAAGTGCCAGGTTACGCATTTCGCTTAGAAGAATGTTTCCGTCGGAAGTGGTAGTACACAATGCCGACATATTTCCCAAAGCAAGAAGCATAGAATTCTTGATTTCTTCGTTCGAAATCTGCAAAGCAGTGAAACGTCCGTTGAGTTCCGAGCCGGTTTCTTGCGACATCGACTCAAAGCCGCCACGGGTGGAGTCTTGAGAAGATGCTCCCTCTTTATCGCCTTGCAGATACTCGTCCGCCCAGCCAAACTGTTCATCCAGCTGCTTCGTCAAGTCTGCCGCTCCTTTTTCAATCTGTTCCCGCTCCCAAGCACTGATTACCCCATCCGAGAAGAACCCTGCCAACCTCTGGCGCAATGCCTCCATCGGTTGAGAAGTAGTAGCTTTGATGGCTTCCATCACCATTTGCTTAATCATCTGCTTCACCAGATCTTTCGAAGACTTCGCCCTGTCATCACCCGCAGCCCATGCGTCGGCATAAGCCTGCGCAAAGTCGTCTATGGCTGATTTCACATCGCTACCCATTATGGCATCTATCTGCTTCTCTTTATTACCGGCAATCTGCTTGTCTATTTCTTCTATTTGCTTCTGCCATTCTTCAATTCTTCCCTTATCCGATTTCTTTTTACTCTGTTCCTCAGCTATTTGGTTTTGAATAAGCACTTTCTGCTGTGCCAACAAAGTATTTTGTTGGTCAATCAGTTTTGAAGCATCAGCCGAATAAGCTTTTTCAAGAGACTCACCCAAGTTTCCATAAGATTTTTCGAGTACTTCTATCTGATCCTGAATTTTCTGTATGCTCTTCTCGTGTTTGGCATCGTGTAGCTTTGCCAACGAAGAACCCAAAGAAGAGACAAGACCGATGGCTGCTCCGGCAGCTGCTCCCCATGGTCCAAACATGGCACCGGCTTTTGAACCGGACATGGCAGAACTAGCGGCATCCATGGCAACGTTAATACCTTCGGCTGCACCACCAAGGGCTTCGCTACCAAAGGCGTCACCTAAACTGGTA
>USLU01000113.1 GCA_900555635.1 uncultured Bacteroides sp. | reverse complement strand
AGTGAAAAACAACGGAAATATAAGAAATAATATTGCCACTTGCTACTCTTTGATTAGGAATACTATTTCAAAGAGTGCCAAGTGGCAATAAGTTTAGTTGTTTATATTAATATCCCGGATTCTGCATTGCTTTCTTTTCTTCATTGCTTAGTGCAGAACCATTTGAATTGGTGATACCGTCCAAGAAGGCTTGGGGGATCGGACGATAGTAATGTTTCTCCGATTTGAATTCGCCAAGACCTCTGCTGGCACCGTCGTTGAATTTATGCCAGCGGGCGTCTAACGTCTTGGTACGTGCCAGATCTTCCCAGCGTTGCAATTCGCCACAAAGCTCACGGGTACGTTCATTTAATAGGAAGCACATCATTTTGTCAGCATTGGATGTACATCCCAGTTCGTTGTAGATAGGAGTGTCGACTGTAGAGTTATAAACGTCTGCCACACTATTTAATTTCATCGTAGTTTTGGTAGAAGCAGTAGTCTCCTGTTCGATATTGTTTGACTCATAATAGGTGTTTTCTTCCCAGTAAATAGCACCTTCGGAGGAGTGACCGCCTCCTTTCCCGGAACAATAAGGATTATTCTTATAAGCTTGTCCACCATCTACGTTCTTACTACGGTCTTCACCAGTTTTATAACCGGCACGTTCACGTAGTTTGTTCATCCATTCGACAGCTTTGTCATAATTGGCTTCACCTTTACGAATATATGCTTCGGCAACCATTAGTACATCATCTGCCGAACGGGCGATGATAGCATCGCGAGTACCGAATTGAGATGCGATGGAAACACGATAACCATCACGGAATTTAGATAAAGCTACTGAACGCTTGTGAGGTATGATATCGTAATAATTACCTGTTTTCTCATTTATATTCCAGCTGTGTTCCTGTCCTTTGAAATAGCGTACATATGTATACGTGTTACACATTTTTCCATCTTTCAAAACAGTATATGCCGGAGCGTTGGGATATTTCTCATAGCGATTGTCTCCCGGGTCATTCACGATGTATTTCATACCGAGTTCACCTCCACTGAAACGTTTGTCACCTTCTTTTACACCTGCCGGAGCGTATGGCATATCTTCTGCTGTCCAGGTGGGAGCACTTTTGGTTTCGTTGGCTCCATAACAGGTGATGAATGATTTCCAGAAACGAGAGTCATTGACACGGTCAAATACCTGCATGGTATACTCTGTAGCACTTACGTATGAGAATTCACGTCCTCCGGAGATGTCACGTTTACATCCACCTATATCATTACCTTGGTATACGGCCGGATAATAAAGATGCATCTGGTTTCCATAACGTCCCCATGTTGATTCATCATTAGAGAATTGAGCTGCTAGAATCACTTCACTTACTTTTTCATTGGCTCCGTTCGGCTGTTCATAGTCCCAAAGTTCTACATAATCATTACACAACGGATGTGCGTCTACAACTTCCGAACCATATTGAATAACAGCATCGAGGTCGGATGCTATATAATTACTATTCCAATCGCTGTACAATTCGGAGGCACGGAATAAATGTGCTTTTGCAAGGAAATGGGCAGCAGCATATTTGTTAATTCGTCCGATTGATTCACCTTTATCCGGAAGTAGTCTGTAGGCTTCTCCAAAATCAGATATAACCTGTGTGTATATTTCTTCAGCAGAATTCCGTGTAAAATATGTTTCCGCGCTTGTAGACGGAACTAATTTCAACGGCACACCACCAAATTGCTTCACTAATTCGAAATAGGCATAGGCTCTTAGAAAGTGTGCTTCTCCCAAGCGTGTGTTGTATGTAGGTGAACTTTGGTTATAATATTGAGGTATGTTTTGGATCAATATGTTTGCGGGTTCAACCAGTCCGTAGTAATTGTCCCAGATAGGTTGGTTAGCGGCATTTTCAGATGAATTTAAATCTTGACTATAGTGATTCCATGCTGGAATAACATTATTAGCATCAGTAAATTCATCTACTCCCATGTTGTAGCACTGAATCCCCCATATATAGTTGAATTTGAATTTCAGTTTCTGATAGGCTCCAGTCACTAATTCATCAAGACCTTCTTGTGTCTTAAAGCGGTCGGTACTATATTGAGTTGTTAAATTCTCATCAAGGAAAGATTCACTGCACGAAGTGATCGAGCTTCCTGTTATGCTGGCTATTAAAGCAGCAAATAATATTCTATTTAATTTCATAATGTCTTTACTTTAATTTGTTTATTAGAATCCGATGTTGACACCTATTACAAAACTCTTCAAAGTGGTAGGTGAACCAAATGTTTTGGTATTATTGTCATAATTTACCAAGTCTGTATCCAAAAAGTCACATGCTTTATAGATATTGAATGGATTCATGGCTTGAACATACAACTTCAGATTACTGATACCCAAGTTCTTTAATTGTTGTGGGGTAAAGTTATAACCCAATGAGATATTACGAACTTTGATGTACGAACCATCCTGATAGTTCATTGCGCTGTTAAAGGCATCGGCTCCTTCACCGTTGGAACCGGGTGAATAGTATTTTGCATTCTCATTGGTACCGGCTACCCAATAGTCTATTTTACGTTGCATATAGCGACCGTCAAGAGTAACAGCTCCCTGTGGAACAGTAAATCCCCAACGTGATAAAATAAAGAAGGATAGCTCAAAATTCTTATAGCTGAAAGTGTTACTCCATCCACCTGTCCAGCGTGGACGTGTGTGACCTACAATTTTTTTATCGTCATTGGCATCTATTGTATCATCATTATTTAAATCTTTCACTTTGATTTGTCCCGGTTTACGTCCGTATTTGGCAGCTTCTTCGGCTTCTTCTGTTTTCCAGATGCCATCATATACCCAGTCGTAATAAACACCGATTTCCTCACCGACAAACCATTTATTGTTCACATCTTCTGTTCTACCATTAGACAATTCGTCGATTCTGTTTCTATCCATTGACCATGTTAAAGTAGTGCTCCACGAAAAATCTTTTGTTTGTATAGGTATTGCATTTACTTGTAGGTCAATACCATATCCGGATGTTTTACCTACATTGGCATAAGTAGAAACATAGCCCGTTAGTGAAGGAATTGACATTTCCAGTAACAAATCATCAGTTTTCGTTTTGTATGCATCGATACTACCAGTAAGTCGGTTATTAAAGAAACCGTAGTCAACACCGACATTGTATTGTGTAGTTCTTTCCCAGCCTAGAGTTGGATTAGCCATTTTGGCGGGTTCCTTCTGTGAAGGATCTGAAGGTACATAGCCCAAGGATGACTCATTCTGTCCCCAGTTATAGTATAAGCCTGTGATAGCGCCTTTGGTTGCGTATGCTTTGATAGCTGCATTGCCTGTGACACCCATACCTACACGAAGTTTCAACTGATTCAACCAACTGATGTCTTTCATGAAATCTTCTTGATCCATTCTCCATGCAATAGCTGCAGAGGGGAAACTTGCCCATTTGTGTCCTTCGGCTAATTGAGAGGCACCATCCCAACGCATAGATGCCGTTAACAAGTATTTATCTTTGTAACCATAGTTCAGTCGAACCATATAAGATGCCATCTGAGTTTCGGTTAGTCCAGTACCAAAGGAATTCAATGTACCGGCAGATCCCATATTATACCAAAGCTCATCCGACGAGGCTACATTGGTGGCTCTCATATCTCCCATCTCGTAATGATAGGCAGAAGCGGATTGCATCAATGTCATTCCTAGACTATGCTGACCTAGAGTTTTATTGTAATAGATCAGGTTATCCAATGTCCATGCACGCTTTTGTTCGTTCTTATATTGTGCACCGTTGTTACCATCTCCATTGATGCCATCAGCAGCGTTAGCAACTCCTAGAGTGTAAAATTGAAATTCGGGACCAAACTGAAGACGATAGGATAAACCTTCCAGTGGTTTCCAAATTTTTCCGAAATCAATCTGTGAGTACATGCTGGCAGAAGCACGGAAAGTACGGCGTTGATTGGTATTATAGTCTAATTCCCGGATGGGGTTGATGATATTTACGTCACCGCTTGGATAACGGACATATTCACCGTTTTCATCGTAAGGCACAGTCCATGGGATCATGCTTCTTAATGCACTATAGAAGTCACCGGAACCAGTTACGGATTTAGAGAAACTATATCCATAGTCTTGAGTAGAATATGATGCGTTAATTGAAGAACCCATTTTGAACCAATCAACAGGAGTTACGTCAAATGATGTCTTTAATGTATAACGTTCATAGGCTTGTCCTGGTTGTGTTCCTTTTTGATCTAGATAGCCGAATGAAGCATAACCTTGGAATTTGTCCGAACCTCCGGAGGCACTTAAGGTATGTTCGTGGGTGATACCTGTCTGTTTGCCGTGAGATGCCCAGTCGTAGGAGCCGACCTTTGAGGGATCATAATTGCCATTTGACCATGCTTGCTCGATATTCTTCCACGAAGCGCTTACACTGCCGAATGCTGCTTTATCTGCTTCATAAGTTGGAATGGCCGAAGCATAAGAACCCGCATTGTATTTGGCTAGGCGAGCATAATCCAGCCATTCTGTGGCAGACATCATTTCTGTGACATCATGTAATGTTTCAAAAGTAACAGTACCTGAATAGTTCAGGGTGACTTTTCCCTCTTTTCCTTTTTTAGTAGTTACGAGAATTACACCATTGGCACCACGTGAACCATAAATGGCTGTGGCCGAAGCATCTTTCAAAATGTCAATAGCTTCAATGTCGGAAGGATTGATGTTTTCAATACCTCCATTTTGAATTACCATACCGTCTACGACATACAGTGGTCCTTGTTCTGCATTAATAGAGCGTTGCCCACGAATGTTAATGTTACCGACTTCTCCGGGACGTTGGCTAGATGTAATATCCACACCTGCTGTTTTGCCCTGCATTCCTTCCAATGCATTTCTTACAGGCATTGCTTTCAATTCTTTTTCTCCTACGCGGGCCATAGCGCCAGTTACATCGCTTTTCTTCTGTACACCGTAGCCCACAACTACTACTTCATCCAGCGTTTCAGTATCTTCTTGAAGAGTTATCTTGAAGTTAGTATTTCCTGCTACGGATACTTCTTGCTTTTTGTATCCTATATAAGTGATAGTGATTGTACCTTTGGTTGGTACATTGGAAAGAGAAAACTTGCCATTTAAATCAGTAATTGTACCATTAGTAGTACCATTAACCAACACACTGGCACCAATAACCGGTTCTCCGGTAAAATCTGTAACCGTACCCGAAATCGTTTTGTTTTGGGCATAGGATTCTACTATTAAAAAGGAGAACAAAGTGAGAAGAAATAGCCGTCGGATAGTATCCTTATAGGCATACAGGTGATTACCTTTTTTGTTGCTTTTCATACTTTAATTATTAAGTTATAAATATTGGTTTATAGATCCTTTATTGTTGATTTATCTTTTTATCCTCTAATGAAGACTCTTTGTTTCTTTTTATATTTTATATGGATATTCCTGTAACGTAGTACTTTATAGAGGTTTAGTTGTATAATATATTGTATGGTATTTCTATATTTACATAGCACATTTATTATAAAGTTAAACAAAAGTTAGATTCTCTTTTTTAAAGAAGCCTTTCACATTTCGCTTGTGAAAAAGTGTTGCAAACATAACGACTTAATCAAAATATACCAATGCAGAATCGTACAAATGCATGGAAAATACCGTCTTTTGCACGATATTCCATGCTGTAGGAGCGATTTTCGATTAGTACCTAATGACTATGAACCTTTTTGTTTCTATTTTATTGTATGGAAAATAGTAATTTATAAACCTAAAAATGATATGGCGAATTTTTCAATAGTAGTTGTTCCAACTAAAAAATTATCAAATGGCAGACATCGAATAAGGATAGCCGTAGCACATCATTCTCAAACCAGATATATATCTACCCAATTTACTTTGGATTCTGCCAATCAACTAAAAAATGGTCGAGTAGTAAGGCATGAGAATGCAGCGAATATGAATGCCTGTCTTCGGAAACTAATCAATGAGTATGAAGAAATTGTTACATCGATCAGCTATTTACCAGCAATTTCATGTACCGAACTTATACGTATAATTACTTATGAACAAAAGAAAAAAGGTATAACCTTTCAAGCTGTTGCAAAAGAATATATGAATTTCATGAAAGGAGAAGAGCGGGAGAAATCTTATAAACTTTATAAGATAGCTTCCGAAAGATTAGTCAAATATATGAAAGGGGATTTTCCTTTAATTCAATTGACACCTATACATATCCAAGGATTTGCCAAAGTTCTTCACGAGGAGAATCTGGCAGATACAACTATCAGAATATATCTGACTTTAATAAAGGTGATAGTAAATTATGCCGGTAAGATGAATTATGTATCTTACTCCATTCATCCTTTTGTCCTCTTTAAGATGCCGACAAGTAATGTGCGGGAACTTGATTTGTCAATAGATGAACTGAAGAGAATACGTGATGTCCGGCTTTTAAAGTCTTCTTTATCCATGGTGAGAGATATTTTTATGCTTACCTATTATTTAGGCGGTATCAACCTGAGAGATTTATTAGCATATGATTTTAAAAATAAGAACGATATGCGTTATGTGCGTCACAAAACACGTAATAGCAAGAAGGGAGAAAATGAAATTGTATTTACTTTGCAGCCTGAAGCAAAAGTGCTTATAGATAAATATATGTCGAGAAATGGGCATTTGCAGTTTGGTAAATATTCATCTTATAAACAAATATATAGTTTAGTCTTCCGACATATAAATAAGGTAACAGAACTTTCGGGGGTAAAGAAAAAGGTTACTTACTATTCCGCCCGAAAGACATTTGCACAACACGGATATGATTTAGGCATTCAAATTGAAAAAATAGAATACTGTATCGGACACAGTATGAAAAATAACCGTCCTATCTTTAATTATATTAAGATTATGCAAGAACATGCCGATAAGGTGTTCCGTGCCGTACTTGACCAATTGCTATAGTATAGATAGTTTTTCACTGCTATTTTTATTTCCTTCTTCTGCTAATCGATTTCATTCCGATCGCTATTCTTTTTTCGTTCCACTATAGTTATCCGCAAAGTACACTATAGTTACCCTTGCGGATAACTATAGTCAAACGCAAAGATAACTATAGTGGAACGAAGAAAGATTCGCATGCCGGATAACTCATAATAGGTAAAAAAGAAATTAATGGTACTAATTGTTCAAATCCTATCCTCAATTGATTGCTAGCTATATGTAGTCGTTTGATGTGCAGGCAGTTATGTTTAAAAAGAGAATCTAACTTTTGTTTAAATTAATATTTTGAAGTATGATAAACTATGGAAAACACTACCTCTCATCTGTAGTCATCGGAAAGGATGAATTCCGGGGACTAGCCTTTATTACTAATGGAGAATCTATAAATGAAAATATATTTGTTTAACTTTAAAAAACATGGTATGAAAATAAACTATGTAACGGCTGCTTTTGCTCTGCTGCTTTTGGCGGGATGCAGTAATGACGTGAAAGAATCTGATATCAAATTTGCAGGAGAAACAGGTGCAAAAGTTTCTTTTAGTGCAGTGATTAATAATCAGGAGGCAAGTGAACTTAAGACTAGGGCTACGGAAACAAGTTGGGAAATGGGCGACTTGGTTGGAATTACATGCGGATCCCGGCAGGTGAATATTGAGTATGAATATACCGGTGGTGAAAATAGCTTGTTCGCCGCAAAAAGTGGATATGCTGAAGATATCTGGGTATTAGGTACTCAAGAATATGATGTGACAGCTTATTATCCGTTCACAGGAACATCAGGTACGGAAGCTGAAACCATTGAAGTGTCTACTGATAGTGAAAATCAGGCTACAGCAGAAAAACGTGAACAGATTGACTTTCTTTATGCATCAGGAAAGGCAACTGCCGAAACTCCCAATGTAAAATTAGCATTTAATCATGTAATGAGTCGTATCAAACTGACTTTTACAGCTGGTACGAATGTTACATTGTCGGATATCACATGCTACCTTATTAATTTGAAGAAGAACGGGACATTTAATCCGAATACAGGAGAAACAACTGTAAGTACAGAATCTGTAACGTCGGATGATGATATTGTATGGACTAAAATAGGTGCAGCTGATGATTATACGATACAGGCTATCTTATTACCGCAAACTCCACAGAAAGAAGTTTATATCCAAGCAGGAATGAACGGATATTATTACGAAGTTCACTTTCCGAATTTGACAAAATTGGAGCCTGGGGTTTCTTATAATTATACTATTCAAGCTAATGAGTATAAAGATAATCCTTTTGTATTAACTATTACCGAAGAGACACAAATCATTGGATGGAAAAATGAAGATGGCGGAACAGTTGAGTCAGATCCGAGTGTAGCAGGAACAGGTACGAACATCACTAATCCAAGCTGGAATATCACAGAAGAAACTATTACTCCTACATCCAAAAAATGATATTTTGAATAAAACGAAAGAATTACTAATAACTAAATAAAATCTGATTTATGAAAGTATATAACTATATATCAATGCTTCTTCTTGGAGTAGCGTCCTTGGCTTCTTGTTCGCAGGATGACGGGATAGAAGGTGAAAATATGGGAACTTTACAAGGCTTCCAAATCAGCGTATCTGAAGATGGCTTTCAAGCTGTAAATGCTCCAGGAACGCGGGCTACGGAGAATAATTATACAACTAAATTTTCCGAAGGCGATATGATTGGTATTTTCGCAGTCAAAGGTGAAAATATTGTTGAAGATATAAATAACCGCCAATTTACGTATCAGGATGGGGAATGGGTGTTGACCGACGGTGAAGATGCTATAGAATATAAAGGTTCGGAGTTCTCTAAAATGAACTTTTATGCTTATTATCCCTATG
This sequence comes from uncultured Bacteroides sp., assembly GCA_900555635.1. GTDB lineage: Bacteria > Bacteroidota > Bacteroidia > Bacteroidales > Bacteroidaceae > Bacteroides. The sequence goes on along the minus strand of USLU01000113.1, from coordinate 2,479 downwards.
ACTCTAAAGTTACTTTCGAACCTGCGAGTGATGATCCTTTCGCTACATATGTCAGCAATTGGAAAGTTGGAGCAGACCAAAGTGGTGATAACTATACCAAGTATGATTTGATGACAAGCACAGGGACTGTACAAGGTGACCGCTTGAAAGGGTCAATTGCTTTTACCATGCAGCATAGAATGGCGATGGCTGTGATACAAATGCCTGAAAAGGTGTATACCTTTACAAATACGGATGTAACACTGGAAGATTATAAATTGCCTGTAACTGTAGGTTCTTTTACTATAGATAATGTGGAGGCATCTCCTTATTATCAGGCAAGTACAGATACTTATCGCTTTTTGGTGAAACCCAATACGGCTTTTTCTATCAAAGGGACTTATACTGGAGCACAAGAAATGGATTATGCTGCTAACGGTACTTTGGAAAGTGGAACTGCTAAAAAATATGTGATCGAGGACACAAATAAGAGCTCACATCTTTTGGCTGTAGGAGACTATTATTGTGCAGATGGTTCTATTGTCAGCAAAGATGTAGAAACTGCACCAGACAATGTAATCGGTATTGTATATCATGTAGGTAATCCGCAACCGTCAATAACAACTCCTGCTACATGTACAGAAACAAATGATGCATTGCGCCGTGATTATCCAAGCTGTACGCATGGACTCGTACTGGCTATAACTTACCCGTCAGTTGGTGGAACACAAACTGCTGCATTTTCAACTAATAGAGATGTGTTTTTTGGCGGCTGGTATTCAACGGATGAAGATTGGTCGGATAAATTTGTAGCTTGTACAACATATAATACTTCCATTGCAGCATATTTGGGATATAACAATACGGTATTAATGACGATGTCTCCCAATACATTGGTGTGCGACAAGGCTGTAAGTTATGTTGAGGCTTATCGTGAAGCAGTTTCCGTGCCTGCTTCTGCCTCTAGCTGGTATCTTCCCTCTTTATACGAATTAGATGAACTCGTAAATGTTATATCTACCGTTCAAGAAAGTATTAAAAACACAGGTGGAGAGACCCTGGCTGTAGGTAGTCGTCATTGGAGTAGTAATGAACGTACAGGAAATACAACGGTAATATATCAGCATCTACTTCAGGCTACAGGAGCATACCTGGTTGATAAATATCGAAACCAAGGAGGAGCAGCTGGTTATTTCCCTATGATGCTTGCATTTTAAAAGCATCAGGATAATTTGCTATAAAAAATATGTTGAGGATGTTGTCTGAAATAAATGGAGCGACTCTTTCAATATGCGATTAAAAAAACTATTATGAGTGATAAATATGAATAAGAAAAACTTAATAAAAGGAACTGCTCTTCCTGTCGCACTGTTTTTCTCCTTCGCCCTGCTTCCGAGTTTCGGTAATCAAGGACAAGTCTTTGCTGCCATGGACGTAGTCCAGCAGCAAGGCTTCATCAAAGGAACGGTGGTAGATGATAAAGGCGAACCGGTGATCGGTGCGAATGTAGTTGTTGAAAGCACTAATATCGGTACAATCACCGATATTGATGGTGTGTTCAAAGTCAATGTACGCCCAGGTACAAAATTGAAAATATCCTTTATTGGATATAGCGACCAGATAGTGGCGGCAAAGAAAGATATGCGGGTTGTGCTGGTCGAAGATGCTACTGCCTTGCAAGAGGTAGAAATCGTAGCTTATGGTGTGCAGAAAAAAGTGACTATGACCGGTGCGATTGCCAGTGTGAAAAGTGAGGCTTTGACACGTACATCTGTAGGTTCTGTTTCTAATGTATTGGGAGGTCAAATGACAGGTTTGACTACTGTACAGTATTCCGGTGAGCCGGGTTCGGATGCAGCAGATATTTTTATCCGTGGTAAAGCAACGTGGGCAGATTCTACTCCATTGATACAAGTGGATGGCGTGGAACGTAGCATGAATGATATTGACCCGAATGAAATAGAGTCCATTTCTATCCTGAAAGATGCTTCGGCAACTGCTGTGTTTGGTGTTCGTGGTGCTAATGGTGTTATCTTGATAACTACTAAACGTGGTAGAGAAGGAAAGGCAAAAATTTCGTTTACTACTTCAGCTTCCGTATTGATGCCGACTAAGATGGTGGAGACGGCCAATTCGTATGACTATGCAACGTTTTATAATCAGATGCGTGCCAATGATGGGAAAGAAGCAATGTTTAGTGATGCGGTAATTCAGAAATTTAAGGATGGATCTGATCCTATTCGTTTCCCAAGTATTAACTGGGTCGATTATATTATGGGAGATGCCACCTTGCAAAGTCAACATAATGTTAATATCTCCGGAGGTACGGATAAAGTACGTTATTTCATCTCTGCCGGTGCTTATACACAAGGGGGACTTTTCAATGAATTTCAGTTACCTTATAACATCAGTTATCAGTATCGTCGGTTCAACTACCGAAGTAATCTGGATATGGATGTGACAAAAACAACCACTCTGTCTTTTAATGTGGCGGGGGAAT
>USLU01000112.1 GCA_900555635.1 uncultured Bacteroides sp. | reverse complement strand
CCTTTCGTTCCCTTCATCAATATAACCCGAACATCGGTAGATTCCCCTGCCATTACGGTCAATCACTTTAAAATGATAATTCAAATCAATACCATTGTCAATCAAACCCGATTTAAGATACTGGTCCAAATTTTTAAAATTAACCCTCTCTTCTACCGGTCTGTCACTAGCATAATAAACCATCTGCAATACAACCTCATCCATCAATGCACGTTGATAGAGATAACGATTCTTCAACATCTCTACCTGTGTACGTGAAGTCTGAGGAATTGTTTTCGCTCCATGTTTACGTGAAATCATTGCTCTAGGTAGTTCTGAAGGCTCATTTCCAAAAGTCTTCAGTTCTATGGAAGAACTAACAGAGCCATCAGGTGATGTCATCACAAAACGTTGTGTCTGTACCACTCCACTTCCGCCTTGAGACTGTTCCCACGCTTTCTTTTCTGCATCGGAGATATCCTCCTTTAACCAGCGCTCAACCTCCGCAGATTCCACATCTTTCGAAGCAGCCATTAATGCACGCTTCACAGATTCATCAAACTGCTCGTTACGCATCTTTACCATTTCCTCAATGTAGCTGATTTGCAAATACAGCAGACTAAGGAAGGAAAGACCCATCACGATGCCTAATATCCATATAGTTGACTTTTTCATAGTCACAAAATTAACACTCCCTAATTAACACTCCTAACAAATTAACCTGATTTAACCGGACGTTCTCGTTAATTAACCGAAGGCGTTTTTTTAAGTTGTATTACGAGCATTATAACAAAAAGAAAGACCTTTGGTTTGCAAAATTAATAAAAAATTAATCATTCGCATTCACAATTCCCTATGTTCTTAATCAGCGTTAATAAAAAAAGCCGTCATTTCCCCGTAATGAGGTAACAACGGCTTTAACAATTTATAAAAACAGACGAAGTTAAATCTTTATTCTTCAGTTTGTTTAGCTTCAAACTCCTTAATCAGCTTGTCTTGTACATCAGACGGAACAAGCTCATAGCTAGCGAATTTCATAATAAATGAAGCACGTCCACCAGTCAATGAACTCAGGGCTGTAGAATATGAAGACATCTCTTTCAAAGGCACTTTAGCAATCAATTTTTCATATCCGGCTTCGCTGCTCATACCCATAATCATGGCACGACGCCCTTGCAGATCACCCATTACATCACCCATTCTATCTGACGGTACAAATACTTCGACATCATAAATAGGTTCCAAAATCTTCGGACCGGCATTCTTAAATGCTTCACTGAATGCATTACGGCCTGCCAACATGAAAGATATTTCATTAGAATCAACCGGGTGCATCTTACCATCATAAACAATCACGCGTACATCACGGGCATACGAACCTGTCAATGGACCTTGTTCCATACGTGCCATAATACCTTTCAAAATAGCCGGAAGGAAACGTGAATCAATAGATCCACCTACAATACTGTTGACAAACACCAATTTACCACCCCATTCCAAAGGAATTTCTTCAGTACCTTTGACGTTCATTTTAAATTCCTGACCATTAAATTTATAAGTATCAGGCATTGGCATACCTTCGTAATAAGGCTCTACAATTAAATGTACCTCACCAAACTGACCGGCACCACCAGATTGTTTTTTGTGACGATAGTCTGCGCGAGAAGCTTTTGTTATAGTTTCACGATAGGGTATTCTCGGTTCTTCAAATTTAATCTGAAGTTTTTCGTTGTTCTCCAAACGCCACTTCAATGTACGTAAGTGGAACTCACCTTGTCCATGAACAATAGTCTGACGCAATTCTTTAGATTGGTCTACTACCCAAGTCGGATCTTCTTCACGCATGCGGTTCAAAGCAACCATCATCTTCTCTGTATCAGATTCATTGAGCGGCTTGATGGCACGCGAATATTTAGAGTTCGGATATTTAATGAAATTGAAACGATTTTCAGTTCCCTTACCATTTAATGTATTACCCGTATGTACATCTTTCAACTTCACTGTACAACCGATATCACCGGCAATCATTTCTTCCACTTTAATACGATTGGCACCGGCACAAGCATAAATTTGCGCAATACGTTCCTTTGAGCCACGGTCGGCATTGGTAAAATCCTCTCCCTCATGTACTTTACCACTCATTACTTTGAAGTACTGAACATCCCCGATATGAGGCTCAACCGCAGTTTTAAAGAAGTATAAAGATGTAGGACCATTAGCATCAGGTTTTACCACTTCCCCACGTGTATTGTGTACCGGCGGCATTTCATCTACAAACGGAACAACATTACCTAAGAACTCCATCAAACGGCGAACACCCATATCTTTACCAGCGCAAACACAGAATACCGGGAACATGCCACGAGAAGCTAAGCCCTTACGGATGCCTTCACGCATTTCATCTTCCGTCAACGAATCTTGTTCAAAGAACTTTTCCATCAAGCCTTCGTCATGCTCAGCAGCAGCTTCGACCAATGCTTTATGAAGCTCGGTTGCCTTTTCCATTTCCTCAGCAGGAATATCTTCTATCGTAGGTGCACCGCCTTCAGGTCCCCACGAGTATTTTTTCATCAGGAGTACATCAATCAACGAGTTAAAGTTTGGTCCGGTAGCCAACGGATATTGAACAGGCACTACCTTCGGACCATAAATAGTCTGTAACTGTTCCAGCACCATATCATAATCACACTTTTCATGATCGAGTTGGTTTACCAGGAAGATAACCGGTTTACCCAACTTTTCCGTATAGCGGAAATGATTTTGTGTACCCACCTCAGGACCATATTGTCCATTCAATAATAAGATGGCAGTATCAGTTACATTGAGCGCAGTCATGGCAGCACCCACGAAGTCATCACTACCCGGGCAGTCTATAATATTCAGTTTTTTGCCATTCCATTCCACATGGAAAACGGTGGAAAACACAGAATAGCCATATTCTTGCTCCACCGGGAAGTAATCGCTGACTGTATTCTTGGCAGTAATTCTGCCCCGACGTTTTATAATACCACTCTCAAAGAGCAGCGCTTCTGTGAGAGTGGTTTTACCCGAGCCGTCATTGCCAAGGAGGGCAATGTTTTTGATTTCATTCGTCTGATATACTTTCATGATATTTTAGGATTTAAAGTGAATAACTAAGCATGCTTGCGTATGCCATTAACTTTTGTGAGGCGCAAATTAGACATTAATCAAAAGAAAAGCAATTAATCGGCAGTGTTACTAAACAATGTTATGTAACACATCGAGATTTTATATACTCACTCAGAGTCACATTTCTTCTGAAAGCACAGGTACCTTTTAAAAGAAATTATTAATTTTATCCCGCAAAATATAACCGCCCAAATAATGTTGAAACTATTATTTACTACTCTAATTGTGCTCTGCCCCTATTATGTAATGGCACAATATAGTCAAGGAAGTTATAACGACCGCCCTCTTATAGGCATCTCTTGCTCACATCCCGATGATTATTCATCCGCCCGGATGACTTATACGGAGTCTGTAATCCAAGCAGGCGGAACACCCATGCTTATCCCGGTAACTACTGATAGCCTTGTATTAACGGACATCATTAATCGTCTGGATGGTATCATGCTGATTGGTGGAGGCGACATCGATCCCTCTTATTATAATGAATCTCCTATTGAACAATGTGGAGTGCCTGATTCTTTGCGAGATATTTATGATATAACACTTATCCGTATGGCTGCTAACCGTAATATACCCATGTTGGGTATATGCCGAGGCGAACAATTAATAAATGTTGCTTTCGGCGGTAGTCTGTACCAAGATATCCCCAGTCAGTATCCGGATACTACTGTCCGGCATGCACAAAGAGAACCGAGCAATATTCCTACACATATTGTCAATTTATTGCCGGGATCTGCAATTGCTCAAATAACCGGTCAAACGCAACTTTTCACTAATACTCATCACCATCAGGCAGTAAAACAAATAGCCCCTGGCTTCAGAGTAACTGCATGGGCTACAGATAGCATTCCCGAAGCAATTGAATCAACTTGCGAATATCCGATTTGGGGAGTTCAGTTCCATCCCGAAATACTGGCTGTTGCAAACAATAGTACATTCGCAACCTTCTTTCATCTCCTTGTTCAAAAGGCAAACACTTATCACCAAGCTAAAGAAATTCATAAACGGATTCTATCTATTGATACGCATACAGATACTCCGCTTGATTTTGATGCCAATTACAATATAGGTACGCGCGCGAAAAGCCAAGTTTGTCTGCCTAAAATGGAGGAAGGAAAGCTGGATGGACAATATCTGGCATGTTGGGTTCACCAAGGTCCCTGCGATGAAACAAATAGCCAAAAAGCAGTAGACCAGGTAAATGAACTATTACATGGTATTTACCACCAAGTAGAAATGAACAATGGAAAATGTGCTATTGCCCGTACACCCGATGATCTATCCAGACTCAAGTCAGAAGGCAAAAAAGCTTTCTATATCGGCATTGAAAACGGATACGGTATTGGCAAAGACATAACAAACATTGCACGCTTTCACGATTTAGGGGTGACATACATTACTCTATGTCATTCCCGCAATAATGATATTTGCGACAGTTCATCAGATAGCACAGTATTGTGGAAAGGAATCAGTCCTTTCGGAAAGAAAGTCATAAAAGAGATGAACCGTCTGGGCATTATAATCGACATTTCTCACGCAGCAGAAAGTACCTTCTGGGATGTATTGAAATACTCCAACAAGCCCATCATAGCGTCTCACTCCTCCGCCAACGCTGTTTATAAACACGACCGCAATTTAACCGATGAACAGCTACGCGCACTTGCCGCACATGGTGGTGTAGCACAAGCATGCCTAGTAGATGAATTCCTAAATCCAATTGCAAAGAATGCCAGTCTCAGTGATTTTATGGATCACCTGCTTCATATGATAGAAGTGGCAGGTATAGATCATGTTGGTATCGGTTCTGATTTCGACGGTGGTGGAGGTGTGAAAGGATGCAACGGCGACAATGATCTCATCAATATAACTGTCCGCTTGCTGGAGCATGGATTTACGGAAACAGATATTGCCAAGATTTGGGGTGGAAATTTCCTGCGGGTCATGAAACAAGTACAAACAAAATAGTTCTGACCGAAAAACATCATCAAAAGGAGAGATTAGAGCTATAATCTCTCCTTTTTGACACATTTACCCACCCTCAAATACTTTACTTTCGCTTAACTTTGCTGTCAATAAAAAAACTCAATATTAATTTCTAATACCAATTATTCAAATGAGAAGAAAATTTATCTGGAGTCTCGCCCTACTAGCCTGTCTCCTCTGTTTGTCTTCTACCAAAGCGCAAACATCCAAAAATGCCATTGTACCCGGGGAAGTATGGAAAGATACCGATGGCAATCCCATCAACGCCCACGGCGGCGGTCTGCTTTACCACGAAGGCACTTACTACTGGTATGGCGAATACAAAAAAGGTAAAACCATATTGCCGGAATGGGCAACGTGGGAATGTTACCGCACCGATGTTACCGGCGTTAGTTGCTACTCTTCCAAAGACTTACAGAACTGGAAGTTCGAAGGTATCGTCCTGCCCGCCGTAAAAGATGATGTGCAACATGACCTTCATCCCAGCAAAGTATTGGAACGTCCCAAAGTAATCTATAATGCCAAAACGAAGAAATTCGTAATGTGGGCCCATGTAGAGAGTGCTGATTATAGCAAAGCCTGCGCCGGAGTAGCCGTCAGCGATTCTCCAACCGGACCGTTCACTTATCAAGGCAGTTTCCGTCCTAACGGCGCCATGAGCCGTGACCAAACCGTTTTTGTAGACGATGACGGCAGAGCCTATCAATTCGCCTCAGCCGAACACAACGCCACCTTATATATTAATGAATTGACCGACGATTATCTGAATACCACCGGACGCTTCACCCGTAATTTTATCAAGATGAGTCGTGAAGCCCCAGCAGTGTTCAAGTTCAATGGCAAATATTATTTGCTTTCATCCGGTTGTACCGGTTGGGATCCTAACGTTGCCGAGCTGGCTGTAGCGGACTCCATCATGGGTGAATGGAAAACCATCGGAAATCCCTGCACAGGTCCCGATGCTGACAAGACTTTCTATGCCCAAAGCACCTATGTGCAGCAGGTTCATGGCAAAGGCAATGCTTATATTGCCATGTTCGACCGCTGGAAGAAGAAAGATCTCGAAGACTCCCGCTACGTGTGGCTCCCCTTGGAATTCGGCAAAGACGGAAAGATCACGATTCCTTGGCGTGAAAGTTGGAGCCCTCTCACCCAATGGGAAGGTCAAGGCGACTTCACAGCCGGAAAAGGTACATATCTGCTCAACGGTAAACCTTTCGTAGTGAAAGCTGCCGAGCTGCATTATCCCCGTATACCGAAAGCTTACTGGGATCAACGTATCAAGTTGTGTAAGGCCTTGGGCATGAATACCGTTTGTCTTTATGTGTTCTGGAACGCTCACGAACCTCGTCCGGGAGAATTCAACTTCGAGGGTCAGAATGATTTGGCAGAATTCTGCCGTCTGTGCAAGGAAAACGATATGTACGTCATCCTGCGTCCCGGTCCGTATGTATGTGCCGAGTGGGAAATGGGCGGTCTGCCCTGGTGGTTGCTCAAGAAGAAGGATATACGCCTGCGCGAATCCGATCCTTATTTTATAGAGCGAGTCAGCATCTTCGAAAAGGCTGTAGCGGAGCAAGTGGCCGATTTAGCTATTCAGAAAGGCGGCCCTATTATCATGGTACAGGTGGAAAATGAATATGGTTCTTATGGCGAAGACAAAGGTTATGTATCGCAGATTCGCGACATGATACGTGCCAACTATCCGGGTATGACCCTCTTCCAGTGCGACTGGGCATCGAACTTCACCAAGAACGGCCTTCACGACCTGGTATGGACTATGAACTTCGGTACAGGTGCTAATGTAGACCAGCAATTCGCTCCTCTCAAGAAACTCCGTCCGGACAGCCCTTTGATGTGCTCTGAATTTTGGAGCGGATGGTTCGATAAATGGGGTGCCAATCACGAAACACGCCCTGCTTCCGAGATGATTAAAGGTATCGACGAGATGCTATCCAAGAACATTTCATTCAGCCTCTACATGACCCACGGCGGTACGAACTGGGGACACTGGGCAGGTGCCAATTCTCCCGGCTTTGCTCCGGACGTAACATCTTACGACTACGATGCACCGATCAGTGAATCCGGTCAGACTACCCCCAAATATTGGGAACTACGCAAAGCGATGGAGAAGTATATGGATGGCAAGAAGATGGCTAAAGTTCCGACATTGATTAAGCCTATCAGCATCCCTGCTTTCCAATTCACTGAAATGGCGCCGCTGTTCCAGAACCTTCCTACTGCCAAGAAAGACCGGAACATCCGCACCATGGAAGAGTATGACCAAGGCTTCGGAAGCATTCTTTATCGCACGACTCTTCCTGAAATGAAGTTACCGTCAGTACTTACCGTAAACGACGCCCATGACTTTGCCCAAATATTCCTCGATGGAAAATACATCGGTAAGCTGGACCGCCGCAACGGAGAAAAACAACTGGCGTTCCCTGCCTGCCGCAAGGGTGCACAACTTGATATCCTTGTCGAAGCCATGGGACGCATCAACTTCGGACGTGCCATCAAAGACTTCAAAGGCATCACCGAAAATGTACAACTGACCGTTGACATAGAAGGCCGCCCCTTCACCTGCGACTTGAAAGACTGGGAAGTATTTAACATCGATGATACCTACGATTATTATAAAAGTATGAAATTCGAGCCTATCCAATCGCTTAAAGACGAGCTTGGACAACGTATTCCAGGCTGTTACCGTGCCACTTTTAATGTAAATAAGCCGAGCGATACCTTCCTCAACTTCGAAACATGGGGTAAAGGATTGGTATACGTCAATGGGCATGCCATGGGACGTATTTGGGAAATCGGTCCGCAACAGACACTTTACATACCGGGTTGCTGGCTGAACAAAGGTGAGAATGAAGTACTTGTCTTCGATATTATCGGCCCTCGTGAAGCCAAATCCGAAGGTTTAAAGCAACCTCTACTCGACCAGCTTCTTGTGAGCAAGCCTCTTATCCATCGCACTGAAGGTCAAGAATTGGACTTATCGACTGAGAAAGCGGTTGTCTCCGGCAGTTTCAAACCCGGCAACGGCTGGCAAGAAATTAAGTTTGACCAACCTGCTACAGGTCGCTACATTTGTTTGGAAGCTCTTAGTGCCCAAGATGGTAAAGACTTGGCTTGCATTGCCGAGATGTATCTCGTAAACGAGAACAATGAACGCCTGTCACGTGAACCATGGATTGTGAACTATGCCGATAGCGAAGATGTATCGGGTGTCAACCGCTCGGCCGACAAGATATTCGATTTACAAGAATCCACCTATTGGAGTACGTCGAAAGGCAGTCAATACCCGCACACTATTGTGATCGACTTAGGTGGAACACATACATTGACCGGATTGCAATATTTGCCTCGAATGGAAAGTGAAGTTCCGGGTGGCATCAAAGACTTTAAGGTTTATGTAAAGCAGCAGAACTTTAAATACTAAAAAAAGCCGGCTTCGCCCCCTCTTATAGTAAGCGAGGGGGCAAAGCCAGACTAATATTCTTCTATTTGCTGAATATCCCTAATTAAAAACCAACAAACTATTTACACAAAAGGAGCTTATCCCATTCTTGGAATAAACTCCTTTTTTTATTATACCTATTGAAAACATCCAAATAATAAGGCCTCAAACCGGACCTGTATCCACAATCATTTAGTTACCTACATTGATTCTTCTTAGTATGACAAAGATACGGCAATATACCTATTCATTCATACCACATTTGTGTCATAAATGAGCACTATTCAATCAAAACGCAGGTTTCCAACTGTTTTTCCACTCTATAACGGGGGAGCCTGCTTTATCAAATGAACAGAATATAAGTAATGTGTCAATAACAACTTGATGAATCTGAGCAAATCATTTGTCCAATCAGGCGAATAATTATTATTTATTATATACCTTTGTCATCATTCCCCACAACAAAATGAGGATTAGTAAACTAAAAACAAAAAGAATGACAAACGACTTTGACTACCAAGCGGTGCCCTATGAGTACGCCCACTGCTTCAACAGCCAGTGTGCCCAGAGCTCAAAATGCTTGCACCACCTGGTTGCAGAGAATTGTACTTCACAATACCCTACTCTACGTGTCATAAACCCTAATCGTATCCCCGCCGATACTACCACATGTCCTTATTTCAGTAGTACCCAGAAACTACATGTGGCATGGGGACTCAAGCATCTTTTAGACAATGTTCCCTACAAGGACGGCAATTCTATCAGGTGCGACCTCGTCAGCCACTTCGGAAAAACGAATTACTACCGCTATTACCGTCAGGAACGTCCACTGCTTCCTCAGGATCAGGAATATATACGACAGTTATTCCGAAACTACGGAATAACTACAGAGCCGACATTCGAAAGACACAGCGACGAATATTATTACGGTTAAATATCTCTGCACGCCGAACTATACACAGAATTTTATTTTTTCGGTTTTATCTGTCACGGTGTCACGCAACGGGGCTTATCTACCTATATATAAGCTAATTGTAGCGTGACAGATACCCGTAACAGATAAACACTTACTACTTTATCTGTCACGCATAGTCCATTCGTGCAGTTTCAGCAGGTGAAACTATCAGTTTCAACAAGCTAAACTATCAGTTTCAACATGTGAAACTCCCGGTTCCAACGAATGAAACTCCCGGTTCCAACGGTTGAAACTATCTTGGGAGTATATGTGGCAGACATTGGTACCATTTAGTAATAACATCAAAGCAATATGAAAATCACCCAACAAAGAGACAGCGACACCAACATAGCGCTGAGTACCATAGATATAGATACCTTCGTACAAAAAATAAAGACGGAAACGAAAGCTCAACCCGTGTCTTCTTTCCGAGAAAGATTAAAATATACACTACCGGACACCTGTGTTGCCGAAGCGGATAAACCGACTAAAATAATACCTGCCGCCGAATTTCGTAAAGTAAACAACGTCAAGCAACTGAAAGCATACAACGGTATTGTGGAACTGACTGTCGGTCCACTTTCGGGAAAAGCGGAAACGGAACTCGTGAAACGCCTGGCATGGGAACAGCCACAAACGCGACTCGCATTCATCGGTTCCAGTGGACACTCCGTGAAAATATGGACCACCTTCACCCGACCCGACAATTCGCTCCCCACCAAACGCGAAGAGGCAGAAGTATTTCATGCTCATGCCTACCGCCTTGCCGTGAAATGTTATCAACCGCAAATCCCCTTCGACATCCAACTCAAAGAGCCCAAATTGGAACAATACTCGCGGCTCTCTTTCGATCCCGAAGCTCTGTACCGTCCGGACTCCGTTCAATTCTATCTTTCGCAACCCGCCTCTATGCCCGATGAACAGACCTACCGGGAAGCAGTACAGACCGAAAAGTCACCGTTGACACGTGCCCTCCCCGGCTATGAAGCCCAAGATGCCCTGTTCATGCTTTTTGAAGCTGCCCTGCAAAAGACTTTTACAGATCTATCGGAAACAGAAAACAAAGGTGCAACTTCTATTGGCGAAGACTTACAACCGATAATTACCTGTTTGGCAGAAAACTGTTTCCGCTCGGGTATCCCCGAAGAAGAAACCGTAAAACGTACCATCTTTCATTATTATCTGCGTCGTAAGGAAGATATTATCCGCCAACTGATACGAAATGTATATCAGGAATGCAAAGGTTTCAACACCCAATGCAGCCTGAGCAAAGAGCAACGCCTCTCTATTCAAACTGATGAGTTCATGAAACGCCGCTACGAACTTCGCTAAACAGTCAGGTGGGCGAGGTGGAGTATCGTGAACGCCACTCATTCCGTTTTCGTTTCTCCCCCATCGATAAACGAACATTGAACAGCATTGCCCTCGATGCACAATCAGAAGGTATTCCGCTGTGGGACAGAGACATCAACCGATACATATACTCCAACCGTGTACCGGTATTCAACCCGTTGGAAGATTATCTCTACAACCTCTTCCGATGGGATGGAAAAGATCGTATCCGTCTACTAGCAGAAACAGTGCCCTGCCTCAACTCACACTGGGGTGAGTTATTTCACCGTTGGTTCCTCAATATGGTAGCCCATTGGCGGGGCAGTATGGACAAGAAATACGCTAACAGTGTTTCACCGTTATTGGTCGGCGCACAAGGCACCCGCAAGAGTACTTTTTGTCGAAGCCTCGTCCCACCGGAACTGCGTGCATACTAGCTGCATTCAACTTTTAAATGCGACTCCTTCCTTTTAGTTCTCATTTCCATTTTT
>USLU01000111.1 GCA_900555635.1 uncultured Bacteroides sp. | reverse complement strand
TCCGACTATAGCCGGACGCAAGTTTGCCTATAGGCGACGTTGCGTTTGCCTATAGCCGGACGAAAGAATGCCTATAGCCGGACGAATTAATTTATGCACTCAAAGATATTACTTTTTTCGGAGAAGGGACTTAGTTTTTCCACAAGCACAGTTTAATAATCAGGATTCTATTTTGTAAATGAATAAATTGTTGCTTTTATTGGACTATATGTTCTATCTTTTTCTGATCAGTATGTTTATTTTTGTACACAAGGCTCATAGTCTTCCTTTTTGTATTGGATCATAGTAGAACTGGGGAGGCTGTCCGAAAAACTTATAGGCCGACAAGTCTGCAGTAGTAAGTATGAAGATTTCCCATTTTTATAGCATGGTTTAACACTATATTCTATGTAGTCTCACTACTTTTTGTACCTTGAAAGCAAATAAAGGCCATGCTTATGACATACAAAAAAGCGAAGACCGCAGACAAGAAGTATTTTTCCCGACTGCATAGATGAATATGTGGAGGTGATGCCTCTGTGCGTTTGTTTGATGTATTTGTAGATAGTCTGGACATGCCCCCCCTTGACTTTGTCCAAAGTATCCCCAAAGGTACAGGTATACCCGGTTATGATCCTCGCGATCTTTTGAAACTGTATATCTATGGTTACTTTTATCAAATCCGTTCATCAAGAAAATTAGCACGTGAATGCAAGTGTAACCTGGAGGTCATGTGGCTACTTGGTAAACTGTATCCGGATTTTCGTACCATATTCGACTGTCGTAAAGATAACAAAGACAGCATAACAAAGGTATTCAAGAAGTTCAACAAGCTCTGTATGGGACTAAAGCTTTTCTTAAAGTCTTATATCTCTATAGATGGTAGCAAGCTCAAGGCAGTCAATGCTAAGGACAACAATTTTACGCTTAACAAATTGGATGACCGCATCAGACGTTTAGACGAACATATCAACTTGTACATGGAGGAACTTGACGCGTTCGACTGGGAAGAAGAGCGAAGTTGTCTAAAGATGAACTCCAACATAAGCTTGAGGTATAATTCATGCAAAGGTCTTTTTTCAAAGATTATTATGACTTTATATAAATAAGTGTTTTATCTCATATTAATAATGAATGGAGAGATCAGAGCTTGATTGGTTAATGAATTAAAGAAGAAACAATTTGTTCAATAGAAGAAAGAATAATCCATAATAGTTAACTTGTTGGGTATCTATGTTGGATTCATTTATATAGCCCAAATAGGCATTAGAGCTTATCCTAAAGGATCTTTTTAATTCTTAAATTAGTTTGGGACTAATTTTCCATTAATTGGTTTGTTTGTAGTATTATAATTTGGTCGATTTTTCTACTTTTGTCTCATCCAAAAGGATAAATATAAGGTTTTCAACAGGACAGAACTCAATTAATAGAAGATAATAATCTTCATGACATGAATGAAAAAGGTAAAGATAGAGATTGTGATAATAAGAATTTTTATTGGGGTATAGTTGAATTAAAAGGATTGTTTGAAGGATAAATGAAAAAAGTATTTTGGATTTCTCTTTATATATTTTAGAGATAATAATCTTGTTTTTTGACATAATGTTAAACTTAATTTAATACGCCTATGGTATAATAAAATGATTTTTTTCATTCTACTTCTTTTGCATTTTGCAAAACTATGAGTTATTTATATGGGATAAAATCCTCTGTAAACTTTTAATCTAATAAAATGTTAAACATGGTCAAAAAAATTTTATTTTTATTTTGTTGTATGTTCGCACATGTTATATATGCCCAGAATATGATGATAAAAGGGACTGTCATAGATGCGAACAATGATCCTCTATTGGGGGTGACTATTATGGTAAAAGGAACTACTACAGGAACCATAACCGATGTTGATGGGAATTTTTCTATAAAAGGTAAAACGGGGGAAACATTGATTGTTTCTTATATTGGAATGCAGACGCAGGAAGTGGTATTTAGAGGACAACCACTTAAAATTATGTTAAAAGACGATGCCCAAGCCTTGGAAGAGGTTGTGGTAGTTGGTTATGGTACCATGCGTAAGAAAGACCTTACCGGATCTGTAATACAGGTGCGTCCGGATAAAATAGCTAATGAAAATCCCAAAACTGTACAAGATATTCTTCGTGGTACACCAGGTTTGGCCATAGGTTACAATGCTGATGCCAAGGGTGGTGGTTCCATGAATATCCGCGGTCAACGTTCTGTTTATACGGATGGTAATCACAACTCACCCTTGTTAATATTAGATGGTATGATGTTCTATGGCGAACTTTCTGAAATCAATCCTGACGATATTGGTCAGATTGATGTATTGAAGGATGCTTCTGCGGCAGCTGTGTATGGTGCCAAAGCAGCCAATGGTGTTATTATCATTACGACTAAAAAAGGAAAGAGAGGTAAACCGGTAGTAAACGTCAGCACAAATATTGGTCTGACACAACGAAGCGCTTACCGTGAACGATTTAGTCCTTCTGCATATTTGCAGCATTATGCAGACTGGAAAGCTAAAAGTACTTACGGAGCTAATGCAGAAGGTAATTGGGACGACTACCAAATTGGTGTATATAAAGGTATGGATGACTATTATACGAATCCCGATAAGTTGACGAATATTGATTTGGATATTTGGAGAGGTTATACTAGCAACGAATCTGGAGAAAGCGATTTGAGCATTTGGGCAAAGCGTTTGGGATTCACAGGTAATGTGCTTGAAAATATTCTGTCAGGCAAGACTGTGGATTGGGAGGACAAAGCCTTTCGTTTGGGTTTCAATCAGGACTACAATGCCAGTGTCAGCGGTGCTTCTGAGAAAGTGGATTATTACTTCTCTTTGGGCTATCTGCGTAACGAAGGCGCCTTGATTGATGATACCTATCGTGCTGTTCGTGCCAATATGAAATTGAATGCCAAAGTAACTAATTGGTTCGAGATAGGAGCCAATGTCAATTTCCAAGATCGTACTGATGGCAGTATTGACATGGACGAAGGTCAATTCATGCGTAATAGTCCTTACGCGGATTATGCCGATGAAGATGGGAATCCTATTCAATATCCGAATGACGAAACTTATTCACAGCGCGGTTATAATTATGATTTCCAAAAACACCATTTAGATCTGGAAAAAGGATATACGGTGCTGAATTCTATCTTTAACGCTAAAGTAAAACTGCCTTTTGGCATCACCTATCAGTTCAATGTTGCACCGCGTTATCAATTTTTCTATGAGCGCTATTTCATGTCAGCAGACCTGCCAGGTAGCAATCCTAACAATCGTGGTGCCGATCGTGAACATGCCAAACGTTTTGATTGGTCATTGAACAACACTATCACTTGGGACAAAATTTTTGATAAAAAGCATCACTTTATTGTAACTTTAGCTCAAGAAGCAGAGGAACGCCAACGTTGGTCCGACCGCATTGAGGCACGCAACATTCAGCCTTCAGATGCATTGGGATTCCATAATACACAGAATGGTTCTAAAGAGAGCAGTTCCTATTCAACCACTGACTCGCATGAGACTGCTGACGGTTTATTAGGCCGTCTGTTCTATTCCTATGATGACCGTTATATGCTGACCACATCTATCCGCCGCGATGGTTATTCTGCATTCGGTTCTACCAATCCTTATGCTTGGTTCCCTTCTGTAGCTGTTGCATGGACTTTCTCTAACGAAAAGTTTTTCCAAAAAATCAAGAATGTGATGAGCAGTGGTAAGTTACGTGCTTCCTATGGTAGTAACGGTAATCGTTCATTGGCGGATCCTTACACGGCATTGGCAAATCTTAGTGCAGGTAGTGGCGATTATATGGGTTATCTTACATCTACTGGTGAAGTAGAATTAATGCGCTATCTAATGGCAAGCCGTATGGCAAATCCTACCTTGCAATGGGAGAAGACAAAATCGTGGAATTTTGCCTTGGATTTTGGTTTCCTAAATGATCGTATTACCGGTACAATGGAATTTTATACGATGAATACCAACGACATGATTATGTCACAACCATTGCCAGTTTTTACCGGTTTCAACAATATTACTACCAATTTGGGGCAAGTTAACAATACTGGTTTTGAATTCTCCTTGAATACGGTAAACATCAAGCAAAAGAATTTTGAATGGAATACAACGTTCAACTTCTCCTATAATAAGAATAAAATCAAGCACCTGTTTTATGAATACGAAAACGTATTGGATGCTAATAGTAATGTAATCGGGCAAAAGGAATCTGACTATACTGCTAACGGTTGGTTCATCGGAAAACCCATCAACCAAATATGGGACTATAAAGTGATCGGCATTTGGCAGAACGATGAATGGAAAGAGGCAGCCAAATACAAGCAGCAGCCGGGCGACCCGAAGGTATGGAACAATCCGGAGAACGATATCTATAACGCTGATGGCAGTGTGCAAACTATCGTCTATAACGATGACGACAAGCAGTTTCTGGGAACAACCACACCTCCCATTAACTGGTCATTGCGTAACGAATTCGTACTTTGGAAAGATTTAACCGTTTCCATCAATATCTACTCCCGTATGGGTCATAAGGCTCTTTCTACCAACTACTTAAATAATGACGATGATGGTGGTCGCATGTCATACGCTGCTGCCTGTTTGCAAGCTAAAGAGTATTGGACCATCGACAATCCGACTAATAAGTACGGAAGAATCGATGCCAATGGTCCTGATGGTGCCAAGAAACCCGGTATGCTGTATAATCGCTCCTTCATCCGTTTGGAAAATATTGCTGTAGGATATACACTGCCTAGAAAACTGACACAGAAATGGGGCATTGAGCGTGTGAAAATATCCGGTACTGTACGCAATGTTGCTACATGGGCCAAAGACTGGGAATATGGTGATCCCGAAACCGGTGGTCTGGGTACCCGTCTTTACTCGCTGGGACTTAACTTATCATTTTAAACCTAAAAACAAACAGATATGAAAAGTTTCATTAAGAAAAATATATTCAATAGTTTGGTGCTGTTATCCGGTACATTGTTGATATTTACTGGCTGTGAAAAAAGTTTTCTGAAGGCTGATCCATTGTCATTCTATGAACCGGAACAGACATACTCTACCGAATCCGGTTTGAAGTCCGTATTGGCTATTGCTGACCGTCAGTTGAAGCGTTATTATACGACAGGTGGCGATGATTTATTTCCTCTTGTATCGGAATACACATTCTCCGATTTAATGGTCCCATCTCTTACTGATAAGACGGACTTATTGGATAATGTAGCTCAAAAACTGACACCTAATAGTGATCAAAGTACACAGCAGGACCTAAGTCGTGTAAGTACCCTTTGGTTCTTTTGGGATCAAACAACCAAGGGTATTCGCAATGCCAATTCAATCTTGACCTACATAGACAATATAGATTTAAGTGAGGAAATCAAGAATAAGTATATTGGTCAGGCCTATTTCCATCGTGCATTCCGTTACTATCTGTTGGTATTCCAGTATGGGGATGTACCTTTCATGACTAAACTTCTTGAAGTACCCAAATTGAACTTCCGCTCTACCAAACGTGATGCTATTTTGGATCGTCTGATTCTGGATATGGAATTTGCCATAAAATGGGTGCCCGAGCAAAAGGATATGGACTTGATTGGTGGAGTGAATAAAGGTGCTTGTCGCATGCTGCTCTCCAAACTTTATTTGGCTAGAGGTGAATACCAGAAGGCGAAGGACCAATTGGACATCATCATAAACGAATCTGGTTATTCACTGATGACCGAGAGCTTCGGTACATTTTGGGAAGGAGGAGAACCAGAGACATGGCCCATTACCCGTAATGTTATCTGGGATCTGCATCGTCCGGAAAACAAATTACTTACCAGCAATAAAGAGGTAATCATGGGATTGCCGAACCGTGGTTTCGCTAAAGAATCATTTTTGGCTAATCCAACTATGCGGAATTTTTATCCATTCTATTTCAATAACAGTTTAAAAACTCCCGATGGTAAACAAGGTTTGATAAATATCAAGCGCAACATCAAAGATTATAATCCTCAATATGACTATATGCGAGCTATGGGTCGCGGTGTAGCCAGAGCTCGCCCTACATGGTTCTATCAAAAAGGAGTATGGGTCGTAAATGGTAAAATGGATCAGACTGACTTGCGCCACAGTGTAGAGTATGGTAACTGGGTAACTATGGAATCACTCAAATACAATAATAAGGCTTCCAAATATTTTGGCCAGCCGTTGAGACTGTTTGATGAACAAGGGAAGTTGTTATGTTCGGATACTATCCGACGTTGGTACGATGTTCCCCATTACATTTGGAAATTGGATGATCCTGTTCGAGAGGCCAATATTAACGGTTCTGATGGTCACCACGGAGCTTCTGATGGTGGTTATGGTGATTGGTATCTGTATCGTCTTGCTGAAGCCTATCTGTTGCGTGCTGAGGCTAAATTTTACCTTAATCCGAGCGATGCCACTATCAAGGATGATATTAACATTATCCGTGAGCGTGCTCATTGTACTCAACTCTATGGGGGAAATATTACGATTGGTGACATCATGAATGAACGTGCCCGTGAATTATTTTGGGAAGAGTTCCGTAACGTAGAGCTTACCCGTGTGTCACTCTGCTTGGCCCGTAGTGGTCGTCCTGACGAATGGGGTAACACCTACGATTTGGCGACCTTTGACAAACAGGAAGGCACTGATCTAATTGGCGGTAGCTATTGGTACCAGCGTTGTATCCGCTATGGCATGTACAATAAGGGTGTAACAATTGTAATCGATGCTGCCAAATCTCAGCTTAACTATATTATAGATAAGAAAAATATTTACTGGCCTATCCCTGAAAGAGAAATCAAAGCTAACAACAAGGGAAGGTTGTGGCAAAATTATGGCTATGACGGCTATGATCCCTCCATTCCTGTATGGGAAACTTGGGAAGAAGCCGAAGCTGATATGGATAAAGTTGATTAGTTGATTTTTGTATCATCAACTAGTACAACAGAATGAGAATGGAGGTATATTAAAGTGACGGTATCAATAGTATAGTTGTTGTGAAAATATTCCTCTATTCCCTATTTTGAAAAGAAAGGTAGTTTATGGACTCAATATAAATAAAACTGGTGATGAGTATGTCCGCTATTACATGTTTGTTTTTTATGTGGTAATTATTGTCGTTTGAAGACCACATGTGCGGCATTGCCAAAGTCGGCTATTGTTCGGAAGTGGAGCAATATATTTGTTGGAACTATTTTTATGGTAGTAAATTGTTATCACGAACTCTTCGCGCCGGGCTAAATATGACCTCACAGTAGTAGTTTTCACTTAGTCGTACGAAGCAATTTTTACAGAAGAAATAAACATATAGACACTTTAATTGATATGAACAGAATAATGATTTTAATAGCAGGTTTTATGCTACTGGTAGCAGCCTGTACCGATAAGCAGACCGATGGTAACACGGTTTCCGGACTGAATCCAGCAGACTTTCGCATGGAAGTGGATGGTAAACAGACGTATTTGTTTGTGTTGAAGAATACAAATGGCATGGAGGTTTGCATCACCAACTTTGGTGGACGCATTGTTTCGATAATGGTACCGGACAAAGAGGGTATTATGCGCGATGTCGTCTTGGGCTTCGACTCTATTCAGGATTATGTTAATCATCCTAACAACTTTGGTGCTACCATCGGTCGATATGGCAACCGTATCAACCAAGGTAGAATCACCGTTGAGGGAGTGGAATACCAATTACCTCAAAATAATTATGGTCACTGCTTGCACGGTGGTTTGAAGGGATTCAATTCTCGAATGTTCGATGCTAAACAAGTGGATGGGCAGACGCTGGAACTAGGCTATTTGGCAAAAGATGGCGAAGAGGGATTCCCCGGCAATCTTGCCTGCAAGGTTACATTCACACTGACAGATGACAACGCCATCGACATTTGCTACAACGCCGAGACAGACCACACCTCCGTGGTTAATCTGACCAATCATTCCTACTTTAACCTTAATGGCAATCCCGCTACAGGCAACTCTGACCATCTGCTGACCATCTATGCTGATGCCTACACTCCCGTGGACAGCACCTTTATGACTACCGGTGAAATTGCTTCAGTAGGGAATACAGACATGGATTTTCGTCAGCCCACACCCATTGGAGCGCGTATCGACAATGAGTTCATTCAATTGAAGTACGGCAAGGGCTACGACCATAACTGGGTGCTTAATACGAAAGGTGATGTTTCCCAAGTGTGTGCCACACTTGAATCACCTCAGACCGGCATTGTACTTGATATTTATACCAACGAGCCAGGTCTTCAATTCTATGCCGGCAACTTCTTGGACGGAACGGTAAAAGGTAAGAAAGGTATCGTATATAACCGTCGTGCCTCTGTCTGTCTGGAAACACAGAAATATCCCGATTCTCCTAACAAGCCGGAATGGCCCTCCGCATTGCTGAAGCCGGGAGAGAAGTATGAGAGCCGTTGTATCTATAAATTTTCCGTGAGAAAATAATTTGTTATTACTTTTGTGAGAAACGACAATGAATAATTCAAATCTAATTAAAATAGTTGCTCCCATGTTGACGAGTATTTTATCGTGCAGCAAACCGAGTGAAGAGATAGTCATCAATCATCCCAAGGAGGTGAGAAGTACTCCAAATATATTGTTTGTCATTGCTGACGATCAATCTTTCCCTCATTGCTCGGCTTATGGCAATTCTTTTGTTAAGACTCCGGCATTTGATTATATAGCTAGCCAGGGATGCTTGTTTCAGAATGCTTATGTGACATCTCCGGGTAGTAGTCCTTCCAGAGCATCTATTTTATCAGGAATGTATCCTTGGCAAATAAAGGAGGCAGGAACTCATTGTTCATATTTTCCAAAAGATATAGTTTGCTATACAGATATTCTGACTGCTAATGGTTATAACGTAGGTTATACTGGTAAGGGGTGGGCACCAGGCGATTGTAAGGAAAGAGGGGTAAATCCCGCAGGAAAAGCTTTTAATAAGAAAAAACTGACCCCTCCCTATAGTGGCATATCCAATATAGACTATGTTGAAAACTTTAAATTGTTTTATCAAGATAGCGATAAAAAACAACCATTCTGTTTTTGGGTAGGCTTTAATGAACCACATAGAGGTTTTGAACGTGATTCATGGCAGAAAGAGAATAAATCACTCTCAATCGTTAGTGTACCGGGTTTCTTGCCTAATCATGATGTTGTTAAAGGTGATTTATTGGACTATTCGGTAGAAATAGAATATCAGGATGCACAATTACAAAAGATAATTGATTTTCTGAAGGAAAAAGGTTTGTTTGATAATACATTGATTATAGTGACTGCTGATAACGGTATGGCTTTTCCAAATGCAAAAGCTACCTGTTACGATGCCGGGGTACATGTTCCATTAGCCATCTGTTGGGGAGACAAGATAAAAAGAAAGAATACTAGCGAAATTGTTAGTTCTGTAGATTTTGCTCCAACGATGTTGGACGCAGCAGGTATAAATCGTTCTTCCTATGGGCACATGTCAGGCAAAAGTATGTTGCCTTTCTTAATGGAAAACAAAGAACAGAAAAGAGAAGCTGTCTATTTTGGAAGAGAAAGACATAGCTCTTCACGGTATGCAAACTTAGGTTATCCAATAAGAAGCCTTAGAAAAGGAAATTATTTGTATATAAGGAACTTTCATCCGGAAAGATGGCCAGCAGGTGATCCGACACCTTTGGATAAAAACAACAATTTGGCAAAGGCCCATTCTGGTTATTTCGATATAGACGGTTCACCTACTAAGCAGTTTTTTATTAATAACAGGGAGAATGGCGATGGTGTACAATATTTCATCCGTACTGTCGGTTTCAGACCTTATGAGGAGTTATATAACATTGAGAATGATCCCTGTTGTCTTGATAATTGTATTGAAAAACCAGAATATAAGGGTGTATTGTCAGAGTTAAGAGGCAGATTGGATCAGTTACTATATCAGACGAATGATGTAAGAGTAACTTCCGAAAAGGGGGACAGTATTTGGGAATCATATCCACGAATAGATAGTATAAGGAATTTTCCTCCCTATGAGTAGTATTTTAGTGTTATTTTTTTAGATGGAGACTATGAATAAAAGAGTATATTTATTGTTTATATGTTTGAGTGTTTTGTTTGTTCAAAATATATTTGCTCAAAAGAATTTATTGACAAATTTTCCCAATGGATTTACTCCGGAGGAAGTCGGAAGTCGCTTGGCCTACAGGTTCGTGAATAGTAAGCATGCACTTTATGTAGGTAAGTGGATAGGGTATTATGAAACATTCACGCATAGTGCAGCTTTTGAATATGCTGTAATGACGAAAAAAGACAGATTGGCAAAGCTTGTTCAGGATAAATTTGACTGTTTATTGACAAAAGAGAAACAGTATTTGCCTCCTAAGAACCATGTTGATTTAAATACGTTTGGCAGTTTACCTTTGAAACTGTATAAAGTGACAAAGAAGAAATGCTATTTTGATCTTGGTATGTCTTATGCGGACAGCCAGTGGGAGGTTCCGGCTGATGCCAAGCCCAAGCAAAAAGAGTGGGCGGATAAAGGGTATACGTGGCAGACACGATTGTGGATTGATGATATGTACATGATTCCCATTTTACAAATAGAGGCGTATAAAGCTACTAAAGACTCGAAATATATAGACAGAGCAGCTAAGGAGATGGTATTATACTTGAATGAATTGCAGCGGCCTAATGGTTTGTTCTATCACGCTCCTGATGTGCCTTTCTATTGGGGACGCGGAAACGGTTGGATTGCTGCAGGTATGGCCGAGTTGTTACAATATCTGCCGAAGAAGCATAAGGACCGTCCGCGCATCTTGCAGGGATATCTGACGATGATGAACAGTTTGAAAGATTTCCAAAACAGCAGGGGGATTTGGAATCAATTGATTGACCAACCCGATTGTTGGGCCGAAACTTCCGGTTCTGCGATGTTTACTTTTGCGTTCATCAAGGGAGTGAAAAACGGTTGGCTGAATGCCAAAGAATATGCACCATTAGCCCGCAAGGCATGGCTCACCTTGGTGCCGTATGTAAACGAGGATGGAGATGTGACTGAAATCTGCATTGGAACGGACCGAAAGAATGACAAACAGTATTACTATGATCGCAAGCGTTGTATTGGTGATTATCATGGGCAGTTAGCATTTCTTTGGTGTGTAGTAGCATTGCTAGAATGATATCATAATTAAAGAAGAGTAAAGCATAAACGTATGATATTTATTGGTTGAATAGTAATGGAATGTTTCCAGTTATCTGAAAAAGACTCTACTGGAAAACTTAAGGTGAGGAAATCTGTTTTGCAGATCCAACCATAATCAGTGCGGTAAATACTACTTGATTGGTACTGGAGACAATGTTTCGGAAGCAAAGTAACCATTCTATTTTCCGCCTTGACATAAGTTGTTAGCCGCCATATCTTTGCGCCGTAACCTTTAACAAAAATGATTATGGCAAAAGAAAAAGTAAACTATCAGGAGGTATATGACCTCTACCAGTTATGCAGCGAGACCAAGGATCTTCGGGAGTTCTGTGCTGATTATGGGG
>USLU01000110.1 GCA_900555635.1 uncultured Bacteroides sp. | reverse complement strand
ATATGCACAACTTTTTAAACATCAATATATTATCTTTTTAATTCCGCCAACGGGTAATAACTATCATTCCGTAGTGACGAATCAGGTTCATATAGATGATGCTCCAACCGTTGTAGAAACCAACGGTTTACCACCTTATTAACTTTAGTCTTCAACACCAATCTCCTGATATTTTCACAAGCCCTTTCCTCTGTCAGTTCCGACAATTGAGAAAGATAATCCACCAACATCCTTTCTGTAGTGGCAGAGCTGCTTAACCGGATAGTATCTGTAAAATCATACGTATCCCAAAAGCGCTCTATCAGTATGCTGTCTTTTTGTTGCTTTGCCATAGCATTTGATTTACCAGAATTGGCAGAACAAGTACATAAAAGTAAAAACACGCCTAAAGTAATATAAAGAAGTCTTATATATTTCTGATGGATTACCAATCTTAAAAGGTGTAATAACCTTAATCTTCGTTTATTCATAATTCTACAAGTTCAAGCACAATTCATTACACCATTTGACATACTCGTTTTCTCCACCGCAAATCCTTTCCGGCACTTTCATTTCTATACATTCATTCCCGACATATATCCGGCTCATCTCGAATATTTCCATCAGACAGTCATCCGATATACACACAAAAAAGCATATAATATCCGGATTATCATATTTCACGATTTTCATCCCCGGATAAAGTAAAGACAGATAAAAAGCAGAATATCCGAATGCTTTCCATGAATCCTCTAGACAATACAAATAAACAGAGCCTCGATTATCACCTTCTTTTTCCAAAATATCGTTTAATATATTCATCCTCATATCTCCTTTCACTCTTAACACTATTTGAATTATCCTTCCTGACGTATCCGAAGTTCAAAATATCCATTCCTACCAAACAGACGCACCTTTCCTTCACGTGCATTGCCTGTGTCATTTTCCTTTACATGGACAAAAATGTAATCATTAGCAGAGTCTAACTGCGGATAAGTAATAGCACCTTCGTGCCGTTGTTCAGCTATCCCGATCCAATCACATGAATCGAACACTTCCCCGTAATTCGTATATAACATAGGAAGCACTGTATATGACCGACCGATAGAGGAATGACGTTCAACAGTTACCGTTTTTTGTAGAACACCATATTGGATAATACTCGTAAAAGAGTATTCCGTACCTGCGACTTCACTCGATTCCGTGAAACACAAGTCCATCTCGACGGGATTATCAGGAGTATCATTACAAACTGTTTCCCCCGTTATTTCTGTCCCATTTGCTTTCACCGTTATCAATCCACGCTGAAGATTAGGATAATCCGGATCAAACATGGTGTAACCTTCCAATGATTCATCCCGGATGCACCGGTAGAAATGACCTAACACAAAAGAATTCAAGGTTTCATTACTGTATATAATCCAACGGGAATTTTCAAATCCCATCTGATAACCATTCTGCAAATAATTCTCTTGATAATCATGTGTACCATTATACTCTAATAACATGAATGCTTCCATATCATTAGTAAATCCATTCTTTTCTGCATTCTCGAATGAATTAGCGCCAAATCCCGTAACACTCCGGATATTCAGTTTATAGTAATCATTGCCTACAATTGAAGTCAACGGAACTTTTTCTCCTGTAGCATCATCTATTATACATAGACGGAGTTTATAGTATCCTTCCTTTTCTGTCCCATCCGCTGCCGTATATTTTCCATGTACAACGATGTGAAATCCTTTATGCGCATCCAAACCCATTTTCCGAATCTGATACAGATAAATAGGATTTGACGAAGGAGCAAGGCTACTGACGGACAAAGTGGACGGACTGGTATAATCCACGTCTGCCAATACAGAGGCTGACACAGGACAACCCAACCAATTTATTGAAATCAATTCAAAATTGTTGTCTGCCACTCCCACACTGAATTTCGCAACATTCCGTTTTAAACTGAAACCATTGCTACCGTCACTTTCCATCGCATTACGAATAGCTATCATGTTGAGTGATGAAAGAGTTATGCGCCTGGTAGCCATTACAAAGGGTGGTTTTACAAGTGCTTTCGTACTTGTGCATATCCTGCTTTCCAAGTCCTGTAAAGTATGTATTGTCCCTGCTTCCATCGGATAATTAGCTATCAGATACAATGTATGCTCTCCTGTCGCCGAAGGAATGTTTACTGTCGTCTTATATTCATTTCCAGTCCATTCCAATACAGGATGCTGATGATAAACAATTTTTCCGTCATGATTGAATATCAGAAAATCCATACTTTCAACCTTTGCTTCATCGGCAGGGGTACCTGTTCCCCGCGTATACACAACAGACTCTTGTTGCACACTTAGTTTCAAAACCATTTGCTCCTGTACTTCTGTTGTATCGTTAATATCCGACATTTCATCACTATTGCAAGCCCCCAAAGAGAAAAGCAATACAAACAGGACTAATTGAATATATTTCTTTTTTACTATCATATCTATCATTTTTCTTATCCAACAGGGGGATAACGTAATTTCACACAACGCACCGTATGTCTCCCATTTCGCAATTCATCCGTCGTGGCACTTCCGTCCGGATCGCTCATTGTTGCTACAATGAAAGTACCATCCTCATTCTTTCCCCAATAACTGTCCGAAAAGAAATTATTGGGAAGCCCGTTGGTTCCGGCATTCAGGAAAACATAATTCATTTCTTTTCCTGTAGGCAATCTCCATCCACTGCCTAAATTTGCACATATAGAGGACGCATTTTCCTTCGTGACATTCGTTACATCTGAACTTGAGACTATAAAATCTGAAAGTTCAGGAGGACGAACATCAAGTGTACAGTTATAGCGATATTTTTTATTCTCTTTATAATCGTCTATGAGATTTCCCGATCCGTAACTTACATATGCCTTTCTGCCATTTGTATCATGTTCCTCTATGCACCATGCTTCAGCAGAATTAATCGCCCAATTTTCACGTATGGTAGCTAATCTCCAGCATCCTTTCCCTCTTGTTGCATCATCCTCATTTACTCCTTCAGGATAATATGCTCTACATCCAGTTTCCCGGGTGGCTCTTTTATAAAACTCATCATTATAAATACCCGTACGTATCCAGTTAGCCTCTTCCCAATATCCCATGGCTTCAGCCCAAGTAACAAGGTTATTTCCGACACGAATTGTTTCAGATCTATAAAGTTGCAGATTAAGTTCAACAGATGCGGTACCCGATTTTAATGTAGTTACATATATAATATCATTACCAGTATTCCAATTTCCCCGTCTGAACCCGACGCGACCGCTTTTCTTTGTCGCGTCATCATATTCTACTGTCATCTGCAGTTGATTACCGATTGTCACCTCATCGGGAAGTTTCACTTCAACCGGAGCGTTACAAGCAAAACGCACATACGAGTAAAAGCGTAAAGACTTTACTTCGACCGTCTTTTTGTTGACTGCAAGAAAACTAGCTCCCGTTATTTCAATCGGAACATTGACTTCCGACCATCCGGAAACGTTGGATTTCACTTCAAGGGACTCCTCCCCATAACCGGTAATCGCTTTAATATTCAAACTATAATGCCTGTTGCGGGTTATATTCCATTCTGTAGAATGTGAATCAATTGAATTCATCGCATCACCAATCGGCAAAGTATATATACGGGTGATTCCTCTTGATGTCCCTTTAATGCGCAATACCATTCTGTAAATCTCATCCATCGGCAGATATTCCGGCAAATATATATCACCGGATGACCATGTGAAATGATTCTGTTCTGCACTGCTATTTTCTAGTGAAAAAACGCGGTTATCTAGAAACCCCTCTTCTATCCTGTATTTACAGGAAGCCAGATAACTATACTTTGGAATACGAAGTAACTCCATAGACTCAAGATTAACGAATTCACCTGTAGGGTTTCCATTTTCACAAATCTCCGTACTAAGGTCAAACTTCACACTTAACTTGGCAATCACTCGTTGCAACTTTATCTCCAGTTTTGAAACAGAAGCGGATGCCCCTTCCGGATATATCTCATTTTTACTCCGTACATTCACATTGAGCAACTGCCGGAAAAATACAAATTTTGAAGCACTCAGGCTGCTTTCCGTATTCATCTGAATATTTTTCAATTCTTCAGGGCTATTGATTCCCGAAAGATCTACCGGTTCATTTCCTATCACATAAATATCATTGTATCCTATATAGGTAATGGCAACATAATCTTCATTTACATCTATCAATTGATTGCTGACTAAAACTTTAGGGCCGTAAGGATTGGAAGTACGTGTCGAGAAAATGATAACACGCAATTGTGATACCTCATTTTCATCCCCTGCAACAAGTTTCGGCATGATACTGACAGGAATTTCCTTGCCTTCCCCCTGGCCATTACTATCGGAAGATGCTTCTATTCCGTCAGTACAAGCAGTAAGCAGATATAATAATGTCACAACGAAGCTATATATATAAACTAATTTCAGTCTCATTCTCTCGTTTAATTATAAAGTATCACATTTCCGTATCCTGCAATATGATTGTCCACCCTGATACGGTAACAGCCGTTTGCATATAAGTATCCGTGTCACCGTCCAGATCATCTATAAGCGATATTTCTACTTCATACACATCTTGCCGGTCAAGTTCCGACTGGATGCGGGTATATGGATGCATCCGGATAAGTTCGACTAAGTCAGAACGGTAGAGTTCTTTGGCTGTGCCGTCCTGCATTAAACGTTCTATCAGTAGCGTCAATTTTTCCCCTTCCACCAAACGCATCAAAGAAAAAACACCTGCAAATTGATTCCATGCATCATTATTTGTGCCCTGATATGGATAATATGTCAATTCATTGCCCGAAGCAACTACAGAATTATCAAATTTATAAGTCGCCCCTTTAGGGTCAACCACACGGACACGCACACCATCCGCACAGCGGTGAATACATGGTATTCCGCTTTTTTCAAACCACTTCACATTCAGATGCAAATGATTCTCATTCTTTATAAGTGAAAGAACTTCAGTGTGTTCCTTCACATCGTTTACTTCTACTTGTTTCATAGCATGAAAAACAGGAGTCAGTCTATAGTTCACGCTACGTTCTTCTGTTGCGTTGAGTGATAATAACGCTTGCTCAAGCGTAGTTTGTCCGGCAATAAAGACCGGTTGTAAAGTCACTTCATCAGTCAAGTTTCCCCATGCCACCAACGTATAGCTACCGGCAGAAAGTTCCGGGTCAACCCGAAAATCTTTCGGGAAAGGCGTTCCTTTACGAGTTATACATTTCAGAAAACATCCGGCTGCATCAAATACATACAAGTCTATTTGCTGTACGTCAATGTTGAAGCGATCGGGACAAGTATTGTCCGTGTGATGAACATATTCGAAAGCCACCTGGAAACTTCCTTGCGGACAATCGGAAAAATCTTCATTAACGCATCCTGTAATAAGCCATAATAGCATTGATATATATGCCACCATCCTTCTTTTCCGGTAAAATGTACTATGCATGTTAAATTGTTAT
This sequence comes from uncultured Bacteroides sp., assembly GCA_900555635.1. Classification (GTDB taxonomy): domain Bacteria; phylum Bacteroidota; class Bacteroidia; order Bacteroidales; family Bacteroidaceae; genus Bacteroides. The sequence continues at coordinate 6,679 of USLU01000110.1, read as the reverse complement.
TGAGAGGGATTTTAGATTCTTTTGCCGGGGGGAAAACCCCCGCCAAAAAAACCCGTTAAAAACATTTTTTTTATTTGCCGGGGACAATGCCCCGGCAAAAGAATCCGTTAAAATCTATTTTTAATGAACCGGCAAACTAATAGCAATTACATTCCCAGTTCTGCATCCTGTTCAACTTTCGTCCATGGTTCCACTGTGATATGTGCCTGCATGTACGTTTTCTGGTTGATGGGATCTGTCGGGTCCACGGTAACATCTTCATCATCAGGATAACCGATTGAAGTAATTTTTGAGATATTTACATTGTAAAAACGGTTGCGCATTACCGAATAGAACAGGTTGTTGGCTTCCGTCTTTCCATCCATATTATCTTCAACATTCACACGATAGTAACAGGTACCTCCGGTGTACTGGAAAATACGTATTGTTCCTTCAATACTTTCCTTATAGCCCGGTAGTGCATTCTTGGGATGCGAATATTTCTTGATGGTAACAACTGAATAAATACCTTCAGAAGTAGAGAATGAGCTTCCATAATATACACTTACAGAATTTTCTATATCACCTTCGTCTACAGCACTTCCCTCGTCTACTGCATTTAACCATTTCTGTTTTCCGGCTTTATTCAAATAAGTCTTTAAAATCATGCCCAAGCCATAGTTTGCCAAGTTTCCACTAAAGTCTGCAGGAGCCGTATAAATCTGATTTTCCCATTCCGGGACAATAAAATATGGCGGTACATCTTTTCCTCCTGTAGTATAATCAGTTCCGTCTAATTTATTTTCGATACTAAGATTGCTACCATCATTTTTCACTTCAACAGCATTAATCATCACATTAGCCGCCGGAGCAAATACACCTTTCACCAACACATAAGTAGTATTTCCCCTTACCGGTGTCTGATTGGAGTTCTCCGGCAAATATATAGACTCTATAGCTTCCCCGTCAGCACTTGCTTTCAAATCCAAATTAGGCTCATTCACCTCGTCATAATATTTAGCGAAATCTGCAAATGTAGAGCTAGTATTAGTCATTGTATAAAACGGCGTAAGGAAACCATCAACATGATTATGCAGAAATATATAGCTCTGAACCGGAAGATTACGAACCGTAAAAGTCGGAGTAAGTAATTTGCCTAATGTATTACTTTCACTATCTTTCAATATCAAAGCATCCGCATTTGCATAAGTAGCCTGCAACTTAGCAGCAGCACGGGATATGAACACCTCCAAATGATTGTTTTTCTTCATTTCCGCCGAACTATCATACGCCGGTTTCGAGCAATCCTCAGCAGAAATCCCGGGATATAATGTGTATTCGGTTGCCTTCAATACGTTTGCCATCAGGAAACCATTGGTCGCCGCATTCCCATTACCGGATATTTTATCAAAATTACCGACACGCGATACAGCAACTGCCGTTTCTACACCTTTGGTATGGGCAATACGCCCTGCTTTCGTACAATATGTCAAAGTAACAGCTTCAAATTGAGTAGTTGTAGTGGTAGACGTAATCCAGTCGTCCTGCATATTAGCTACTACATACACTTTCTTTTTACCGGAAGTTAGTTTCAATACAGCAGTGTGCTCCGTGCCATGTTCATCTACAGTAGCATTATCTGTCTTTGCTTCAAAGCTACCGGATTCATTGAAGATATAAGCCCGCAGATTTTTGATGTTTTTTTCTGTAGTAGTACCTTCATGTGTGTCACCCGTTGCACGTGCTACAACACCATCTTTGCCCAGTTTAAATGTAAACTTCGCCCAAGTAGGTTCTCCCTCTATGACTTCGGTATTACCATTGTCATCGCTTCTTTCTTCGCCTAGCTTGCCCTCACTGCTACAAGCAGCAAACGTTATTGTTGCCAGCGCAAATACTCCGATTAGAAAATAATTCTTTCTCATTTTTCGTTTTATGATTAAAAAATAAATTATTATATATTGAGATTTATACGGTTCCATTCTTCATCCGGTAATACACCTTGATGTATCCTGCTCGACGCAGTTGCGGAAAGAAGTGTTCTTCCAAATAACGATAGGGCACTCCTCTTTTCAAACGTTGCAACTGTCCCTCACGCCCTTTCATTATCGGAACAGAATCAATAATATTCAATACTTCCTTACGGTATTCCATACCAGAATGTTCCACTTTATAACGTAGTTCTTCCCAGCCCTCATCACCATTCACAAGCGCAAAGCAACTATCCGCCAAAGCAATCCGGTCGGCTATATATTGCTTCAGCGCTTCAGCTCGTTTTCCAGACAATCGTTTGTTGAATTCAAAAGCCCCCTCGGGTGAGGAAAGCCCCAATAGCACTACGCGAGCTATCTCTACTTCGGAATCTTCACTAATACGGCGAATTACATCAATAATATGTTCCAACACTCTCTCATTATCCAGATAATTGCTATCTATCTCTGCCTTTGCAAGCTTGAAATAAACAATCTGTGCTCCTTCCTGCTCGCCTGCCAGAATCCTTTTGCCCGCTGAATAGTTATCTATGGGTTCTACAAATTTCTCTGTTTCAGCCAGTACTTCCGTAACACATTTATGCGGTAACATTTCCGGTATTTCCACCTTATTCTTTATTTCCGGCTTAACAATAGAATATTCATCCGTCCGGTTCCACGTAAACAATTCCACCATATCCAACTCCTTTTTCATACAGCAATTTCTAAGTTGCCGCTGTAACACTAACTTTGCCTGCCATATCCAAAGTTGATTGGCTAACATCGGAGTTGAACATGTTATTGTATTCCATTGCCGATTGGATACTGTATATATTAAGTCTTTCTCTGCTTTTGATGAGTGAAGCACTTTTTGTCTTCGAACTATTTTCTCCCGTATTTTGCCATTTACGCGTATGACAGGGAAAGCAAAAGAGTGATTTCCCTTTATATCTATCAATATAGGTGTAAGCAACAACTCATCATTTGCTTTTGTAATGCCGGGAGCAATCATCAAATGAAATCTCAAACTCACAGAATCACCTTGAGCATTCTTCTCTATAGAAAAATTATTGATCTTGATCGAATCATTATTTTGAGCGGAAACTGACATGAACGTTATACTCATAAAAAAGGAAAGTATTATAATCTGAAAACTATTCATTTGGCACATTATTTAAGTAAGTATATGATAGATACAGCGGCACGTGTAGGCCCTAAATAATTACGGTTGTTTACACTTAAACGCTCACCGCATTCCTTACACGGGTATTTACTATAATGCAGGTGTGCATAGCCGACCCCTAATGTCCCTTCTATACTCCAATGTGGTGAAAGAATCCACTGATACCCATAACTGAATCCGAATCCGGCAAGATTTCCCTGTCTTCTAAAGTCACCTAGTCCCCAATATCGAATATTACTGACATTATATTGTCCATAAAACAAATGTCCGCCAAAGAAATGTCCATTGAACCGTTCACAAAGCCAATAGCGAAGCTCTGATTGTATCAACCAATGCTTCATTTTTCTATTGTTGGAACCATAACCATTCTTACCCAAAGGAAAAGGATTGTAGGCTCCCCACAAATCAACAGTCAGTTTGGGAGATATTCCCCATTCCACCCCTATGTTTGGTGTTTGTAACAACCCGCCATAAAGTAAATTCGTTTTTACTGCTATATCTTGTGCTCTAACCGCAAAACATCCTAGCAAAGTAAATAGACCAATAAGTATGCCGGCTTTATTTCTTATACAATCATTCATTATATACAGTTTTTTCAAACTATTTCTTATGCATCTCTATTCCGTAATAGAGATGCATAATTACACATAAACAGTAAACATCTAATTATCAAAGAATTATATTACAAAAACTAATAATAAAATGTTTCAACATCATAATACAATGAATCATAGCAAACAAAATAAATAATATCATTTTGATATATAATTCATTAAAAAAATAGATACTGAAACAATTGTGAAACAAACAGATAAGCAACAGACCAAACAATCAAAACAGTTATTGCCATGGAAACAAAACATATAAAAAGCGAACTTCTGTATATTGAAGAACATCGGTCATGTCAAAACTACATGACAACGATTGAAACTGGATTTAAATATCTTGAATTCGCTAAGAATGCAGCATTTGAAGAAGATAATACAACAAAAAATTATCTCCTGTTCTTCCTGAAAGGCGATTTCACCATAAGTTGCAACCAGTTTCATAACAAGTTGTTTCATGCTGGAGAAATGATACTCATCCCTCGTTCTTCCCGACTAAAAGGATTTGCGGGAACCGATTCAAGCCTGCTCTCCATGTTTTTCGATATACCTGCAGAGAACTGTGACAAGCTCATATTACAGTCTTTATCAAATGTATGCAACAACATTGAATATGACTTTTCACCAATTAAAATACGCTATCCATTAACACTATTTCTTGAAGTATTAACTCACTGCATCAAAAACGGAATGAGTTGCGCACACTTACACGGGCTGATGCAACGAGAGTTTTTCTTTCTTTTACGAGGGTTTTATGAAAAACAGGAGATTGCAGTATTATTCCACCCCATTATCGGAAAAGAAGTGGATTTTAAAGATTTTGTCATGCACAATCATACCAAAGTAGATAATATAGAGCAGCTTATCTCACTATCGAATATGGGAAGAAGCTGTTTTTTTACCAAATTCGATGAAGTGTTTGGTATGACAGCTAAACAGTGGATGCTGAAACAAAAGAACCAAAGAATATTGGAAAAAATGACGGAACCGGGAGTATGTATAAAAGATATCATTGAAGAATTGGGATTTGATTCGCAAGGTAACTTCAACCGTTACTGCAAACAACATTTCGGATGTACCCCCAAACAACTGATAGAGCAATGTCAGGCAACCAATCAAACGAGTTAGCCATTATTATCCCTATCTGTACAAAATGAATAAATTATTGGACTTTATGATAAATTCAATATTGAAAAATTTCATTTACTTTGCAGCGTGAAATATATTAAGAAACAAAGATATTTTAATATGATTCTATTACGGAATAGATTACAATATTGCAAAGATAAATAAAAATATTATATCTTCTAATTCTCAACAGATTATATTACAAATAATTATTTCATTTGGATAAGTTTGTAACGATGCTATTCACCTGATTGAGCATGGATACATCAAAATCCTTTAAATAGACGCGTGTCATTCCTTCCGAAGTGTGTCCAAGTCCGGCACTAATCACAGAAATCGGAGCTCCATAGTCACGTGCGAGGGTAGCCCAAGTATGCCGAGCAGTATATGTCGTTAACGGTACTTTAATATCAGCTACAACAGCGATTTTCTTCAAATGGCGGTTGATACGCCCTAACGCCAGACGGTATTTTTGGTATCCCGAAGCATATTCACCGCTAATGATCGGAAAGAGATACTCATTCTCCGTGTTATATTTATCTATCACGCCCTGCATCTGCGGAGTCACCACTATACGAATCAGCTGTTTCGACTTATGGCGGGAATAAGTCAGCACACCATTACAAATATCGGTTTTCTTCAAAAGGACAATATCGACAAAAGCCATTCCCTGCGCATAAAAGCTGAACAGATACAGATCGCGGGTAAATTCCAGTTCTGGTTCATTCTCCAAATTCAAGTCCGCCAAATTCTGCATATCCGTCCGTGACAAAGCACGTTTTACAGTCTTCGCCGGGCGGGTCTGTGCCTTCGCAAACGGATATTCGCCACGAGGATGATAACCGTCCGTTACCGCTTGGTTATACAAAGAGCGCAAATTGCGCAGATAATAACTTACCGTATTGCCAGAAGCACCATTACTATACAGAAAATCCTCGTATCTCCTGACGAACGCCAAATCAACCTCTGACATCCGCACATCAGGGCGACCTATAAATTTTGCCAACGACGAACGGGTGCTCTTGTAGGCCGCAGCCATTCCTACTTTCTTCAGTTCCTGCTTACGCTCAATTTGCGCATTAATATATCGCAATAAATAAAACTGTGATTTTCCTGTACCAAAAGCATTTTGAGTCAGAATATCCTCCACTGTAAATTCTTCTCTTGTCCGCTCAAGCTGCCTGATCCGAATATCAATCTGATTCCGCATCTTCCGCAACTCGCGGTTCATTTTCACGACCTCCGTAGCCGTAAAAGTAGAACCTACGCCATTCATAATCTTCCCTTCCGACTCGTCAAACACCTCTTCTTTCATCCGGTAGCCTGTATACAGTAATTTTTTTCTCCGATTGTGGATCACCTGAAATACTAAAGGATAACTGCCATTATTCAATATCCTGCTCTTGTTCAGCATAAGTTTCACTGATGTTATCATATCTTGCTTTTTTTGTTTGAGACGTAAAAGTACGAAGTTCACCTTACTTATCTGAACTATTTTTCCGCCTGTTACGCAAGAAACAAGAAATGGAATAAAAAGTTTTTCCACTTTAAGAATAGTTATCTGATAAATATAGTTAAAATACGCGTTCTAGTAATCAGTATATTTTTATTACATATCTCCAATATGCATACGCATAAATTAGATATGTATATCATTTATAATATTTCTTTACATAACACAAAGAATACCGCTATTCTTTCTTTTGAAAAATTAGAATATTAGGCATAGCTTTGCACGATGGATTTTAGGGAGCCGTCCGTTGTACTAAATCCCGCATACGTAATAGCTAAAGTTTGCTATCTGTATGCGGGAT
>USLU01000109.1 GCA_900555635.1 uncultured Bacteroides sp. | reverse complement strand
AGTATCATTGTATTTCAACGTATGAAGAACTATTCCTTTCGTTTTCTGCAGCATAGTGTTTACCTCGTTATCAATCTAGAACAAAATTACAAAAATGCATGGAAAGCAGAAAGTTCTCATAGGCATTAAATAACAAAATAATAGGTCGAAAAAGATTTCTCCTTTCTCATCAAAACATCTACATTAGATTGTGTCAGCACTAACTATCTAATTAAAAGAAAATACAAATCTACCTCTATCATATTAATAACTTTGCAGAAAACATGTTCGATGAAGTTATCCATAGAACAGTTCCATATCCTTTATAATTTTCTTTATTTGCTCTCTCAACCACTGAGGGGACAACACTTCCAAATCACTCCCATGAGACAATAGTTCTTGACAAAAATCATACGTTGGACGTAACAAATATTCAAAGACAGAATATTCTACTGTATTTTCAACTTCTTGTTGACTAGCATGCAAAGGTAAAGCATGAATATATTTACTCTTGTTTCCAAAAGTTTTTATTCTTATCCTCTCTATTTTATAAGATTCATCTACTGTAATACCAAAACTTGTAGAAAAATAAGACTGTGGGTCAAAACCTTTTGGGTAAATAAAGAGTTTATCTGTAATCTTCAAATTCTGAATACGCTCTAAAGCATAAGTACGTATTGCATTATAATGAGGAGCATATCCTATGACATACCATCTTTGCTTAAACACTTTAACACAATAAGGTTCTATAAAAAAAGTATGTGGTTCATCACGCCAAAAACTCCAATAAGTTAACTCAATTATAAAGCTGTCGCGCATTGCTTCAATAACAGAAGTCAAATATTGTCTACCAGAAGGTATTTCTTCAAATAAAATACGTTGTTTAAGTCTATGGCTTTCATTAATCAGATTATTTACTGCAAATGTATTCAATAACCAATCACGTACCCCTCCTTTTTCAAGATCCTCTTTATTCTCGATATAATAATAATAGCCACCACGTTTATTACATTCTATATTTATATCAAATAATTCTTCTATTGCTTTTCTGTGGTTATGAAAAGTACGGAGAGGAATCTCCACTCCACCACTCATCTCACAGCACACCCACCTCTTATTTATTTCTTCAAATGTAATTTTTCCTACTCGATAGATAATGTCCACCAGCCAAATATATCTATTAAACAAATCTTTTGCCATCTTTTTTATAATTCGTTATCTACAAATATAGGGATTTTCAATATAAAAATCCAATATTTATTGAGACAGAATTTTTCTTCTTTATATTTTTTCTTCTTTATCCTTGCAATCAGCCCTCTAAAAATCTCCTTGGTGATTATTACAGAATTCAACTTTTGAACATTCTTTAATAAGGAATAACCATAAATCCAATAAAGTGCACCCGTATAAATTGATAGTATCGACCAAACGATACCATCATAGCGAACGAATCAGTACCAAGAAAATCATCAACAATTCAGTTCTGTAGTTTAGTATAAACTTCATATCTTAATGGTGTGAAAAATTTAATCCCCTTAAGATATGACAAGCAGAATGTTAAATACGGTAAAATTGAAAAGAGTATTTCAAATGTTGTCAGCTTCAACTCCCCAGCGCGAGATATGTGTTTTAATCTTTGAACACGAACATTGCATTTTCAAGATCATCACTTAATCCAAGACTTGTGGCACAAATAATAGGAGCCATTTTATCATTTATCTGAGAAACTCTATTATATCATAATTCCATTATCCTAGAATACCGACAATTAGGTTTAGCCATCACAGTAGTAATACAATCCCCATCTTTATAATTATGATATAAAATATCACCTATAAAAAAACCGATCAGCCAACGACTTAATCATGTACTGGTCGGTTCAAAAAGGTTATCATTCAAAACTTCACAAAATTGTATCCTTTACGATAATACTGGAGTACCTGGCACTTCAGGTGCTTGTCCGCTAGTAGGTTGTTGTGCCTGAACAGCCATAGGGTTTATCGGATGCCAGCTATAATTGCCTGCGGCTGTCCTTGCGGTAATGGCTGAGCTGCTAGCTGCTGTATTGTTCCAGCAGGTTGTGGACCAGGGGCAAATATCGTAGCACCACCCTATGTATTTGAGTCAGTTGCTGCAGCTGCAGTTACTTCTGGAAATAATCCTGCAACATATTCTCTGATTCCAGGAACATCAGCTACGACCCGTGCCAGATAGTTCTTCATGCGACGTTTCACATCCAAAACTGGTTCATGATAGCCATACTGCGTTTCCAGATCAACATTTTGCGCTTCTTCGAAGTACTTCAAAACATCTTCTTGTTTCAGTTTGGAAATCTGTGTCATTGCACCGTTGACTCCAAGCGGGAACTGAGCTTCTTTCGGTTCTCCTAGTGCTTCGACTTTCCATTCACGCATTAAAATTGCACCAACAATCTTACCGATAACTGTACATTTAATTTCTTTACCACCGTATAAATCGAATGCCTGCACTGGTTTAGTTCCAAGTGCTACTTCTTGTTCAGACGGACGTGCCATAGAATTAAACAGCTTTACTAATTCAAAAGGTATACGCATAGGCAGCATCTTTCCGTTCATTGTCGGGTCTGATGGATAAGCAATGATTTGCACGTAAGCATAGTTTTCACGTCGCATACGAAGAAATTGTGTTTTATTCTGTACTGCTGGATCTTTCGAGTTACGAAGTTTCAACCAAACATCGGATACTTCGCAAAACTCGTAGTGATTTTCAGCCGGACGATTGAATGTTGTACGAGAATCGAACAAAAATGTTCCAAGGTTGTCAGTAAATGCACAGACATTCTTGCCAACTAACGATTTATTCGGATTCTTCAAAAATGGCATAGGACGAATAATAAACACCAATTTGTCATTTACGTCCTTGGGGTTCGGATCAAACAAAGTATTCTCGAACTTTTCGCGAAACATTCCCTTGTTGACTTCATCAGCATGTTGACCAATAAAGGTACTAATTCGTTCTTGTTTTTCCATAATCGTAAACAAAATTAAGTTAAACATAAGCAACTAACCATTTCAATGGTAAGTGAATTTCTTTATCTTCATTATGAAAGACTTTTTCATTTATCACTGTTAATAATATATTTTGAATAGCAGGCCCAGCCTTCCATATTTCATCTAAAAAAGCGACATCAACTGTTGGCAGATATCTTCTATATTTCGTTCATATTTATCTGAAGATTTCAGACGACTAAGACTTATCGGACCAACAATTCCATCAGGGATAGAGAAACGTGACATCAGATATTCAAAACTATTCGCATTGGAAAAGGCATTTTTTAGCCGTCTAGCAATCACAGATTTTACGACCCCAGGTGGTCCAAACAATAATATACTCCCGCCAGTAAAGGCAGCCAATAAAGACAACCCTATTTCCGTGTCCTTTTCGTACACACCATTATTCATTTCAGTCAACAATAACTTTATACGCTCTTTTATTTCCATATCATTAGTTATTTCTGTTACCATTTGCAAAATTGGCAATAAGGTATGTCAAAACACGACACTACTTGTTAGAATATACCTAATAATTACCCGATATTTATTATATTACCACCGTCCTTATCATATTTCCACTTTTCATTCATCAGCCGCATAATATCGCAATTAACATGATCACCTATCTGAAGACTATGAAATACCGTCTTTTGTTCCTGATATTGCTTTATATCCTTCACAAATACCGAAGGTAGTTTAGGGATAACAAAATCTGAAATTAGCAAGACATCTGCTTGCTTATAACAGTTCATGCCTAATAAATCCATCGTTTGCCGCAAAGCGGAGTCCATTCGCGTTCCACCATAAAACGAATGAGATAAAAAGTTCTCAATCTTATGTTTATCCTTTTCCCAATCTATTAGTTCAATACATTTTATGTTTATAGAAAAAGCGATAATAAGCACCTCCCTTTTTTCTCGCAAAGCCGTATAAACAATTCCATAACACGCTGCTTTAGCTACAAATTCTGGGCCACCAACCATAGACCCGCTCGTATCAATACAAATAATAACAGGGCCTTTTTCTTTCCAGGAAGCCATTCCTTCCTTCTTTTTCAAGGACGATTCCCTGGTCCATGACCACTGTTCCAGTTGACGAGAAGTGTATTTCTTATAAAACAAAGAATCAATGTCCCGATGTAACAGCGCAAATTCATGGCATAAAACACTACTTAAATCATTACCCTCACAAATGCCCTCAATATCAACTTTGGCATTCGTATCAGTCATTTTGCGCTTATATTCTAATTTGTTCTCCTTTTGCTTTTCTCCCTTCCGCCTTCCCAATGAATCAGCCAGAGTTTGAAGTGAATTATTTCGTTCAAATAATAATTGATATTTCAAATAAATAGAAATATCCAATTTTCTCCATATACCTTTATCAATACTCCACCAAAGGCTTTTATCTATAGAAGATTTATGTTCCTGTTTCATTGCAGTGTATATAAGTTTCTGAAATCTATTTCTATAATAATCCAGCAATGCTATCCAATAAGCCAATTGCTTTCTCGCCAGCCTTTTCTTCCACCATAGCAATAATTCTCCTTGGGCATACTTATCTTTTGCCTCCAACTTCATACTGAAATAGGACAAAAAGCTATTATCTACTTGATAAGTCTTTATTAAAGCCTTACATAACATTTCCCAATTTTTCTGAAATAAAGAGAGATCCATCTGCATACATTGATGAAAATAATTTTCTTCACGAGCGAATATCGTCAAATCATGTTTATCTTTTAAAACTTCTTGCAGATACATTTCTAATACTTCCATTGAACAAACATTTTCGCTAATACAAATAGGTATAGAACCAGTCATCTCGGCCAAATAGTCTTTTATTGAATATCCTCCTCGATCAACTACAGATAAATAGACTTGATCATCTTTACACTTATCAGGCTTCATGATCCATCTCAAAAATAGTGGCAGAAAATTCTCCTATTAATGTCACAAGCTCCATTTCCCCTGATAGTACCCAATCTTTATCCTTAAATATATTATCAGCAATATCTTCATTCCATTGTTCAATATCATGTATCAGTTTCTTTTTCAATTCATCCAATTCTTTTCTTTTATCTAACAAGACTTCATAAATCTGCGTTGCATAACGGTTTATAATAAGTAGACTATCATAACGTTCCAAAGGATACTCCCGTTCATTAATTATCAAGCAACCATTTTCTCCTTTTCTAACCAATATATCTGGTAGAACACGATAATTGTAATCCGTCACTAATGTCAGCTGCCAATACGTTCCATTTTTATGAAGTTTTGCCTGTTCATTCTGATCGGATAGTTTACTATAAAGTGAAATGGGAATAAGAGTCTGATGTGATTCCACAGTATTGATTCTATAAAATAATCCGTCTACAATTATTAAACTATTGGGTATTGGAGCTTTTTTCCTTTTAATCGTAATTTTTATCTCCGCATGCAGTGTTTCTATTTCCTTTCTATAGTTCCGGTATAATTCAACATAGGACTGCAGCAATTCCTCCGTTATAGACCTCTTCACCATATCCCTAACAAAAGAAATCTGTGAATCATCATTCCATAAAATATATTCCAGCAAGAAACAATCTGTAAAATTCACTTTTTGCCGATTGTTTAACAATGCACATGTTCTCATCAAATGAATGCTTTTTTTCCAACGACGATCGGATATATATAGAACCCCAGACTCAACATTCGTTTGATTCCCCTCTGATATTTTATCCCTTATTTTATCTACAACATTTTTAATTATTGGACTTATCCCGATTCCCAAACAATCTTTTTGCCACCGAGAATAAACAGTTTCTGTTAACGGGCAGCTTATTGAAATATGATAATTATCATCCTGTACAGAAGTTATCATCTCATAAAAAAGGTTCTTGTCTTGTATATTTTCAACTACACATCTGACTAAAAACCTATCCCATAACGCATCCAAGCCTTCTCCCTCTGCAGGCAATTCATTACTCGCAGCAATTATCAACTTTACAGGTAATCGAATTTCTTTATCTCCATTACGAAAGACTTTCTCATTCAATATTGTAAGAAGAGCATTTTGTATTGAAGGACCTGCTTTCCAAATTTCATCCAAAAACACAATATCGGCAGTAGGAAGATACCCAATTACCATCCGTTCATATTTATCTTCGTCTTTTAATTTTTGAATAGAAACTGGTCCGAATATTTCATCAGGAGTACTAAAGCGACTCATCAAATATTCAAAAGCTGTTGCATTATAGAATAATAACTTTATACGTTTAGCAATCATACTTTTAGCTACTCCTGGGGCACCTAACAAGAATATATTTTCACCTGCGAAGGCACAAAGTATAGATAATAAAAGTAGCTGTCGACGCTCATATGTACCAACAGAAATGTCGTCTATCAATTCCAATATAATTTGTTTATACGCTCTCATTATTCATTTTATAAATGGCACAAAAATGAGAACAAGCTATGCCAAATCAAGGCACAAAATAAGAAAATCCCGATATATCAAGTACATCGGGATCCCTACTTGCTGGTATACTGTTCTACTATTTTGTTGCCAATTTATATAGTTCCGCAATCATATCTTCGGTAATACGATCTTCCCTTTTTGAGTATTGATAATGTTTTGCAAAAACAATGATTGTCCCTTTCAAATTTGTATCAGGCAGACAGGAAAAGCTAACACGTTGTCCATTATTTATCAAACCATTAATCCTATAAACTTCTAGCGTTCCCTCTTTTTGTTCAAATGAAGTCCGTACTTCTTCAAATTTATATCCCATCCAAACATTATTATCTTCCTGAGGTGTAGCATTTTTACCCCAGAAATCCCAAGAACCTTTATTCCTTACGCAAATTACTTTGGGTTTTATAACATCTTCAATAAACATCTGATTTATACACAAATTCTCTGCCAAGAAAGATATACCTTGAGATGTTTTCAGAAATTTAGTGATATCACCTTGCTTAGTGTGTCTGTAATTAAACAAATCTAAATAAGAAACTTTACCTTTCAATGTTTTCGGAATAATTTTATCAATAGTTTTAAAATAACGATCATTCACAACAGCTTCTTCATATTTAAAATGATGGGCTTCAGAACAATCAGTTTCATCCTTAACACGAGCAGAAGGATTAATTCCTGTAAAAAGAATATCATGTTGCTTCAATACTTCAGAATAACAATAAGTATTCTCGGACAAAATATCATTAATACTTTTATACCTCTCCCATAATCCAGCCAATGCTTGTTTTAATCTATTTTCCATAATCTATTTAATTAGTCATTCAAAGCCTTTTCAAAATCAAAAAAAGTGATTTTTTTTTGTTAATCATTTTATTTGCAATATTATAGTCAAGGTATGCCTAACTATTTCATCAGTCAAACATTTATAATAGATATTATATAGAGCATCAAACTGATTTAACAAAAACTGAGTGGCAATATACAACAATAGTTTTGAACCTGCAAACAAGAAAACGAAAATATAATTTGCACATGGTATGGAATACTATATTTATTTAGTAAAAACGGGTTGTCAGTGACGTATGTTACCAAAAAAATTCCCTAAATGGGAATCAGTTTACTACTATTATAGAAAATGGGCTTCTTTGGATATATTTGAAGAACATTCTCGTGGATGGATAATGACAGGAAGTTCTGCCGAAACTATGAACTAACATTCGATTCTGCAGAGGAAATGGTTAAAATATCGGCTATAAAAGCATTATTGAAGAAAATTTAAACAAGCCCTAAAAAATAACTGAAACAATATGCAACCAGTAAACAGATTCTATAAGATAAAGGAAGCACCGACCCCTAAATATCATATTAGTGTTCAAAGATTGAAAACTGGCGAGAGTAGAAGAAGTATAAGATGTTTTATATATAATAAGGTGTATTAAAAATACCATTTCTGTCTATTATTCAATGGATAGAAAAAAAATACGAAAATCAAGATCATATATTTACCTGATTATCAATAAATAAAAGAAACAAGCATAGCATAACATCAAAAAAAAACTATTTTTTTTCGACAATCGTTTGCCAGTTTCAAAAAAGTTCCTACCTTTGCATCCGCAATCGAGAAACAAACACAGATTCGAGAAAGCAAAATGCAGAAATGCAACAACAGGATGGCCCGTTCGTCTATCGGTTAGGACGCAAGATTTTCATTCTTGAAAGGGGGGTTCGATTCCCCCACGGGCTACAAGTAAAAAGAATAAAGAACTAAAAAAATAGATTAGTCGAAATGGCAAATCACAAATCATCACTGAAGAGAATCAGACAAGAAGAGACAAGAAGACTTCATAACAGATATTATGGTAAGACCATGAGAAATGCTGTTAGAAAACTTCGTGCAACTACTGACAAAACAGAAGCTGTTGCAATGTATCCTGGCATCACTAAGATGTTGGACAAGTTAGCTAAAACAAATGTTATCCACAAAAACAAAGCTAACAATCTGAAATCTAAGCTGGCTCTTTACATCAACAAGCTCGCTTAATAATAGAAAAACAACAATTCTATATAGCATTTAGGCTGAACTTTTAAGTTCGGCCTTTTGTGTTTATAAACCACTGAATATCAGATTACTTTCCCATTCACTAATTCCGCTTTTATTCTACATTTTTCACCTCCGAAACTTCGCCAACTCGACAATTTTCACTATATTTGCTCTGTTATTATAACTTAGAAAGGCAATTATGAGCGAAGAACAAATCACTCCCAATAACGGGTCTTATTCTGCGGATAGCATCCAGGTATTGGAAGGTCTTGAAGCAGTAAGAAAACGCCCTGCGATGTACATTGGTGACATCAGCGTCAAGGGACTTCACCATTTGGTATACGAAATCGTTGACAACTCTATCGACGAAGCATTGGCCGGTTATTGCGACCATATCGAAGTAATAATCAACGAAGACAATTCAATCACAGTACAGGACAACGGACGCGGTATTCCGGTGGACTATCACGAGAAAGAAAAGAAGTCGGCACTGGAAGTTGCCATGACTGTACTGCACGCCGGAGGTAAATTCGACAAAGGATCTTACAAGGTATCCGGAGGTTTGCACGGTGTAGGTATGTCTTGCGTAAATGCGCTGTCTACCCACATGACTACGCAAGTATTCCGTAATGGCAAAATCTACCAGCAGGAGTACGAGATCGGTAAACCGCTTTACTCTGTAAAAGAAGTCGGTACAGCCGACATCACGGGAACCCGCCAACAATTCTGGCCGGACAATACCATCTTTACAGAAACGGTATACGATTACAAGATTCTGGCTTCACGCCTGCGTGAATTAGCTTATCTGAACGCTGGTCTCCGTATTTCCCTGACCGACCGTCGAGTTGTGAACGAAGACGGAAGCTTCAAGGGTGAGCAGTTCTATTCAGAAGAAGGCTTGAGAGAGTTTGTACGTTTTATCGAGTCTTCACGCGAGCACTTGATTAACGACGTTATCTATCTGAACTCGGAAAAACAGGGAATCCCTATTGAAGTGGCTATCATGTACAATACCGGATTCTCCGAAAACGTTCACTCATACGTTAACAATATCAACACCATTGAAGGTGGTACACACCTGGCAGGTTTCCGCCGTGCGCTGACCCGTACGTTGAAGAAATATGCCGAAGACAGCAAGATGCTGGAAAAAGTGAAGGTTGAAATCTCGGGAGATGACTTCCGCGAGGGTTTGACTGCCGTTATCTCCGTAAAAGTGCAAGAACCACAGTTTGAAGGACAGACTAAAACGAAGTTGGGTAACAACGAAGTGATGGGCGCTGTCGACCAGGCAGTGGGGGAAGTATTGGCATATTATCTGGAAGAGCATCCGAAGGAAGCAAAAACGATTGTAGACAAGGTGATTCTCGCCGCTACCGCACGTCATGCAGCAAGAAAAGCCCGTGAAATGGTACAACGCAAGTCCCCAATGTCAGGAGGCGGTCTACCAGGTAAATTGGCCGACTGTTCGGATAAGGATGCAACGAAATGTGAATTATTCCTCGTCGAGGGAGATTCGGCAGGTGGTACTGCCAAGCAGGGACGTAACCGTATGTTCCAGGCTATCCTCCCATTGCGCGGTAAGATTCTGAACGTAGAGAAAGCCATGTATCACAAGGCTTTGGAAAGTGATGAAATCCGTAACATCTACACAGCCCTCGGTGTTACTATCGGAACTGACGAGGACAGCAAAGAAGCGAATATCCAAAAGCTGCGCTATCACAAGATCATCATCATGACCGATGCCGACGTCGATGGTTCTCACATCGACACACTGATCATGACGTTCTTCTTCCGCTATATGCCACAGATTATTCAGAATGGCTATTTGTACATCGCTACTCCCCCGCTCTACCTCTGCAAAAAAGGTAAAGTAGAAGAGTATTGCTGGACAGATGCACAACGCCAGAAGTTTATCGATACTTACGGTGGCGGTTCGGAAAGTGCTGTTCATACACAGCGCTACAAAGGTTTGGGTGAAATGAACGCACAGCAATTGTGGGAAACAACTATGGACCCCGAAAACCGTATGTTGAAACAAGTAAATATTGACAACGCTGCAGAAGCCGATTATATCTTCTCTATGTTAATGGGTGAAGATGTAGGACCACGCCGCGAGTTTATTGAAGAAAATGCAACGTATGCAAATATCGACACATAATTTAAATAATTACGTTTTATAAACCAACCTCACATCTTACAACGAGGAAACGCCGATGGCGAAGGAACATCCTTCGATCGGCGTTTTTCTTTTGCCCAAAGGGTCTTTATGCTCGAATAGTTCAACTGCCTATCTCTTAATAAAAGCTAACAGCAGAAACGTTTTCCATACAAAATCACTATCTTGCATAAAAAGCAAAGAAAACATAACTATGAAAATGAAAACTACTGCTCCTAATCCGTTATTTGCAAAGATCAGGTTGTTTCTTATTGTATTGACTTCCTGTGTGATCGCCACTTGTATCTTCTTGATTATTATTCATCCGGAAGTATGGATGATACCGGCATGCGGAATAATAATCGCATTGTGTATTTTACTATATCAAGTATATTGCATACGCAAGAACCGGAAGAGAATTTAAATATATTGTTGCTTTTTCAGTTCTTCGGCAACAGTAACCAGTTCTTTGTACCATTCTTCACCGAACTTACGGATTAAAGGCTCTTTCAGAAACTGATATACGGGAAGATTCTCTTTTTTTCCCAGCAAAACCGCTGCTTTGCATATGTCCCAACGATTATAATTCACCGCTTTATAAGGTCCGTAATCTCCAATCCGGATAGGGTAAAGATGGCAGGACACCGGTTTATAGAAAGCAGTCTTTCCCGCTCGATAGGCCTTTTCGATTGCGCAATAACAACAACCGTTCTCATCATAACAAGTAAACACACAGTCCTTATTATTGACAATAGAAGTCACCAAATCACCTTCCTGATCCGTATATACCACCCCTTGCTTTTCAATCACCGCACGTGCCTCCGGAGCCAGTTCGTCCCAGATAACCGGCAAAACTTCTTCCAACTCCATCACCTCATCCAGCTCTACCGGAGCACCGGCATCACCTTCAATGCAACAAGCACCCTTACAGGCACCCAGATCGCAAAGAAACTTCTCCTGAAATACATCAAGAGATACTACTACATCACCTATTTGTATCATCTTAAATTGAGAATTAAAAATTGAGAAATAATTGTTTTGATAAAACAAACTCTTTTTCAGATCCTACTAAAAACTTGTATGCGTTTACTATACGAATAGCAAACGCATACGATTTAACATGAATAGCATTATTCTTAGCTATCATTTTTTAATTTTTAATTCTCAATTCTCAATTTATCAACACTTTTCCGTCCATTTCAGCCGGAACAGCCAGCCCCATAATCTTGAGAATAGTCGGAGCAACATCTGCCAGACGACCGTTTTCTACTTTCGCAGCTTTGTTCTCAGTTACGTAAACACAAGGAACAGGGTTCAAAGAGTGAGCAGTGTTCGGAGTGCCGTCTTCGTTCAAAGCGTGGTCAGCGTTACCATGATCAGCAATGATAATTGCTTCGTAATCCTGTGCTTTGGCAGCTTCAATTACATCTTTCACGCAAGCATCTACAGCAATAACAGCTTTCTCGATTGCTTCATAAATACCGGTATGACCTACCATGTCACCATTAGCGAAGTTCACTACGATGAAATCATATTTGTTCTCGTTGATGGCAGCCACCAGTTTGTCTTTTACTTCGAAAGCGCTCATTTCCGGCTTCAAGTCATAAGTAGCCACTTTGGGAGAAGGAACAAGAATACGATCTTCTTTGTAT
>USLU01000108.1 GCA_900555635.1 uncultured Bacteroides sp. | reverse complement strand
TGCCGGCTACTTTGACAGGTAATCTGTTTGCAATAATATAAAGTTTCATATCTATATCTTCGCAAAGCATGTACCAATTGACTTATGTTGATGCTTAACCGTTTATTATCAACAGATTATAAAGATGTAGTATCCTCCTTTTGTCTTTTCAAAATGGAAATCCCCTTTCAAAATGATAATTTGTTTATTTTTTCTCTTCTGAAATCACGAAAAAACGGAAAGCCTTTCAAAATAGAATCCTTTTTTCAAAATGGAAGGGTGTGTCGGATGGCAAGAAAGTAACTGCCTGCCTGTATCTATTTGAATGTTAGCTTATTATGTGTCCTTTGTTTTTTGTGGCACGCATTTGGCATGAAGAATGGCAAGTAAAAATTTATAGTAATCATTTAAAAGGTAAAAACATGGGAATAACACTATCATTTATTTTCTGCCTGTTGAGCGGTTTCGCTTGTTTCTGGCTGTTCTGGAAATGTGTAGACTGGTTTGAGAATATTTAAAGAAAAAAGGAGAATTGATTATGTACACAGCATTATTCGTATTAGGTATTGCAATCTTCGGTTATTTGATGTATGTGCTCATCAAACCCGAGAAGTTTTAAAGTAACACACACAGTTTAAGGTAAAAAGTATATGAATACAGAAATTTTAGGCGTGGTTGTTCAGATAGCCTTGATGGTGATTCTGGCTTATCCACTGGGAAAATACATTGCCAAGGTCTACAGAGGAGAAAAGACTTGGTCTGATTTTATGGCTCCTATCGAAAGAGTCATTTATAAAGTTTGTGGAATCGACCCCAATGAAGAAATGAACTGGAAACAATTCCTGAAAGCATTGTTGATTTTGAATGCTTTCTGGTTTTTCTGGGGAATGGTACTCTTGGTTTCACAAGGATGGTTGCCTTTAAACCCGGACGGCAACGGACCGCAGACTCCGGATCAGGCATTCAATACTTGTATTAGTTTTATGGTGAACTGTAACTTACAGCACTATAGCGGTGAAAGCGGACTGACTTATTTTACTCAATTGTTCGTCATCATGCTTTTCCAGTTTATTACCGCAGCAACAGGTATGGCTGCTATGGCAGGTATTATGAAGAGTATTGCTGCAAAAACAACCAAAACGATTGGTAACTTCTGGCAATTTCTGGTAATAAGTTGTACGCGTATCTTATTACCTCTTTCTCTGATTGTAGGTTTTATCCTGATTCTTCAGGGAACTCCGATGGGATTTGACGGTAAGATGAAAGTCACTACTCTTGAAGGTCAGGAACAGATGGTTTCTCAAGGTCCTACGGCCGCAATTGTTCCTATTAAACAGTTGGGTACGAATGGCGGTGGATATTTTGGCGTGAACTCCTCTCATCCATTGGAAAATCCGACTTATCTTTCTAACATGGTAGAATGTTGGTCTATCTTGATTATCCCGATGGCGATGGTATTTGCACTGGGTTTCTATACCCGCAGAAAGAAGTTGGCTTACAGTATATTCGGAGTAATGCTTTTCGCTTTTCTGGTCGGTGTGTGCATTAATGTCAGTCAGGAAATGGGGGGTAATCCGCGCATCGATGAGCTGGGAATTGCACAGGACAATGGTGCGATGGAAGGTAAGGAAGTGCGTTTGGGAGCCGGAGCAACCGCGTTGTGGAGTATTGTAACGACCGTAACTTCCAATGGTTCTGTGAATGGTATGCATGATTCTACCATGCCTCTGTCCGGTATGATGGAAATGTTGAATATGCAGATTAATACCTGGTTTGGCGGTGTAGGTGTAGGGTGGATGAACTACTATACATTCATTATCATTGCAGTGTTTATCAGCGGTTTGATGGTGGGACGTACTCCGGAATTCCTCGGTAAGAAAGTAGAAGCCCGCGAAATGAAAATCGCTACGATTGTAGCTCTGCTTCATCCGTTTGTAATCTTGGTGTTTACGGCAATCTCAAGTTATATTTATGTACACCATCCGGATTTTGTGGAAAGTGAAGGTGGGTGGTTGAACAACTTAGGATTCCACGGTTTGAGTGAACAGCTTTACGAGTACACTTCCTGTGCCGCCAATAACGGTTCCGGTTTCGAAGGCTTGGGTGATAATACTTATTTCTGGAACTGGACATGTGGTATCGTTTTGATTCTGAGTCGCTTCCTTCCTATTATCGGACAGGTTGCCATTGCCGGGCTACTGGCGCAGAAGAAATTCATACCGGAAAGTGCCGGTACGTTGAAGACGGATACATTGACTTTCGGAGTAATGACATTTGTAGTTATCTTCATTATTGCCGCTCTGTCATTCTTCCCGGTACATGCATTGAGCACGATTGCTGAACATTTAAGTTTGTAATACTGAATTAGAGAAGATATGAAAGATAATAAATCAGCTTCTTTGTTTCCAAAGGAGCAAGTTATAGAAAGTTTGAAACAATCATTCGTGAAACTGAACCCACGAATGATGATAAAGAATCCGATTATGTTTACGGTAGAGGTGGCTACGGTAGTCATGCTGCTTGTGACGCTCTACTCCATTGTTAATTCTTCACAGGGTTCGTTTGCTTACAACATTGCCGTGTTTATCATTCTGTTTATCACTTTGCTGTTTGCCAATTTTGCCGAAGCTATTGCAGAGGCACGTGGTAAAGCACAGGCCGACAGTTTGCGTAAGACTCGTGAAGAGACACCGGCAAAGAAAGTGGAAGGCAATAAAATCGTTACTGTCAGTTCTTCACAGTTGAAGAAAGGGGATGTGTTTGTCTGTGAGGCAGGAGACGTGATTCCTTCCGACGGTGAGATTATTGAAGGGTTGGCTTCTATTGATGAAAGTGCCATTACCGGTGAGTCTGCTCCGGTCATTCGTGAGGCAGGTGGCGACAAGAGTTCGGTAACAGGAGGTACGAAAGTACTGTCCGATCATATAAAGGTGATGGTGACTACCCAACCGGGAGAAAGTTTTCTTGATAAGATGATCGCATTGGTGGAAGGTGCTTCCCGCCAGAAAACCCCGAATGAGATTGCATTGACTATTTTGCTGGCAGGTTTTACGCTTGTTTTCGTCATTGTGTGTGTGACTTTGAAACCGTTTGCCGATTATAGTAATACGGTCATCACTATTGCTTCGCTTATTTCTTTGTTTGTGTGTCTGATCCCGACAACTATCGGTGGACTTCTCTCTGCCATCGGTATTGCCGGTATGGACCGTGCACTTCGCGCCAACGTGATTACTAAATCCGGTAAAGCGGTTGAAACTGCGGGCGATATTGATACATTACTGCTGGATAAAACGGGTACTATCACCATTGGTAATCGTAAAGCAACTCATTTCCATACAGCTCCGGGTGTCGATCTGCACGATTTTGTGGAAACTTGTCTGTTGTCTTCCTTATCCGATGAAACGCCGGAAGGTAAGTCTATCGTAGAATTGGGACGTGAGTCGGGCATTCGTATGCGTAATCTGAATACAACAGGAGCACGTATGATTAAGTTTACGGCTGAAACCAAATGTTCGGGAGTAGACCTGGCAGATGGAACGCAGATTCGTAAAGGTGCTTTTGATGCCATCCGTAAGATGGTGGAAGGTGACGGGAATGAATTTCCGAAAGAAGTGGAAGAGATTATTTCTTCTATCTCAAGCAATGGTGGTACACCGCTGGTAGTATGTGTAAACAGAAAGGTGACTGGTGTTATTGAACTGCAGGATATTATCAAACCCGGTATTCAGGAACGTTTCGAACGTCTGCGTAAGATGGGAGTAAAGACGGTAATGGTGACAGGTGACAACCCGTTAACTGCAAAATATATTGCTGAAAAAGCCGGTGTGGATGATTTTATCGCCGAAGCGAAACCGGAAGATAAGATGGAATATATCAAGAAGGAACAGCAGGCTGGTAAATTGGTTGCAATGATGGGAGACGGAACGAACGATGCTCCTGCCCTGGCACAGGCCAATGTGGGCGTAGCCATGAATAGCGGTACACAGGCAGCGAAGGAAGCTGGTAATATGGTCGACTTGGATAACGACCCGACGAAGTTGATCGAGATTGTGGAAATCGGTAAACAATTGCTGATGACACGTGGTACGCTGACTACTTTCTCTATCGCCAATGACGTAGCGAAGTATTTTGCTATCGTTCCGGCCTTGTTTATGATCGCCATTCCCGAACTGGCTGCTCTGAATATCATGCATCTGCATAGTCCTGAAAGTGCTATTCTTTCGGCAGTCATTTTTAATGCGATTATTATTCCGATTCTGATTCCGTTGGCTTTGCGTGGTGTGCAATACAAGCCGATAGGTGCGAGTGCTTTGCTTCGCCGTAATCTGCTGATCTATGGTGTGGGTGGTGTGATTGCTCCTTTCGTGGGAATCAAATTGATAGATTTAGTAGTAGGTTTATTCTTTTAATTAAAAAACAATAGCAATGAAAACTTTATTGAAGTCATTAAAAATAACACTTGCTTTTTGTGTCTTTTTCTCCGTGTTCTATATCCTTATCCTGTGGGTGTTCGCACAGGTAGCGGGTCCTAATAAAGGAAATGCCGAGGTGGCTACGCTGGATGGGAAAGTAGTGGGAGCAGCCAATGTGGGTCAGATGTTTACAAAAGATATTTATTTCTGGGGACGTCCTTCTTCTGCCGGTGACGGGTATGATGCGACGAGTTCCGCAGGTAGTAATAAAGGGCCTACGAATCAAGAATATCTGGATGAAGTGAAAGCGCGTATTGATACTTTCCTTGTACATCATCCTTATTTGAATCGTGCGGATGTGCCTGCCGAAATGGTTACGGCCAGTGGTTCGGGACTGGATCCTAATATCACTCCTCAATGTGCGTATGTACAAGTGAAGAGAGTAGCACAAGCACGTGGATTAACAGAAAAACAAGTAAGAGCGATTGTTGATAAAAGCATAGAAAAACCGTTTTTGGGGTTGTTGGGAACAGAAAAGGTGAATGTCTTGAAATTGAATATCGCTTTAGAGGAAAGCAATAAGTAGATGAAGATTGAGCAGCGTTCCTGTCCGGACCGTTTGGGTTATGCCGCGGTTCAAATTAACAGGGTTGGATGGGGCGCTGCTTTTTTACAGGAACATAAAATAGAATTAGATAAAAAGTATGAAAAGTTTTTTTAGTAAAAAGAGTATTTTAGGAACAATGGCTGTAGCAGCCGTATGTATGTTGGGAACTAGCAATGCACAAGCACAAGAGTTTACTATACAAGGTGATTTGGTAAGTTCGTATGTATGGCGTGGTATTTATCAGGGGGGAGCCGCTTCCTTTCAGCCGACTTTGGGATTTAGCGTAGGTAATTTCTCGCTTACTGCATGGGGCTCAACCAGTTTGAGTGAGAGTAATAAAGAAATTGACCTAACCGCAGCTTATAAGTTTGGTGAAGCGGGACCGACACTTTCTGTAGCCACTCTTTGGTGGGACGGACAAGCTGATGTGGCTAATGGAGAACTTACCAATAATTATTTCCATTTTAAAAGTGGAGACACCGGACATCATTTTGAAGCAGGGTTAGCTTATACGCTTCCTATTGAAAAGTTCCCGTTATCTATCGCATGGTATACCATGTTTGCCGGTGCTGACAGAAAAACGACTGATGAGGGGGAGGAAAAGCAGGCATACTCTTCTTACGTAGAACTGAATTATCCGTTCAGTGTGAAAGGAGTTGATCTGAATGCTACTTGTGGAGTGGTTCCTTATAAGACTCCGCAGTATAATGTGAATGGGTTTGCAGTGACGAACCTAGCTTTGAAAGCAACGAAAGCAATAAATTTTAATGATAAGTTTTCATTGCCTATATTTGTACAGGCTATATGGAATCCACGTTTGGAGGACGCCCATTTAGTATTTGGCGTAACTTTAAGGCCATAAAATAAACTCATGAATTTTTGTGAAACCCGTGGTGATCGTGATGATTACTACGGGTTAGGATGTTTAAAATAACAGATTGACGTAATGGATGATAGAGAACATAGTGTACAGTATTTTTTGGATCTGATAAAGAAGTCCCACCGGGGCAAATTCAAGGTCTATATCGGTATGATAGCCGGTGTGGGAAAGTCATATCGTATGCTTCAGGAGGCGCATGAACTGCTGGAGAACGGTGTGAACGTGCAAATCGGCTATATCGAAACTCATGGACGCGCCGGGACGGAAGCATTGCTGCAAGGGCTCCCTGTCATTCCGCGTCGCAAAATCTTCTATAAGGGGAAAGAATTGGAAGAAATGGATCTGGATACGATTATCCGTGTCCATCCGGAAATTGTAATTGTGGATGAACTGGCTCATACCAATGTAGAAGGTAGCTTGAACGAGAAACGTTGGCAGGATGTGATAACTTTGCTGGATGAGGGAATCAATGTGATTTCGGCAATCAATATTCAGCACATTGAAAGCGTGAATGAAGAAGTGCAGGAGATTACGGGTATTGAAGTGAAAGAACGGGTGCCCGACAGTGTTCTTCAGGAAGCGGATGAGGTGGTGAATATTGACTTGACGGCAGAGGAGCTGATTGCACGTTTGAAAGCGGGTAAGATATATCGTCCGGAAAAGATTCAGACGGCATTGGATAATTTCTTTCGGACAGAGAATATTCTTCAGTTACGTGAGTTGGCTTTGAAGGAAGTAGCGTTGCGGGTAGAAAAAAAGGTGGAGAATGAGGTGGTGATGGGAGTAGCCGTCGGACTCCGGCATGAGAAGTTTATGGCTTGTATCAGTAGTCATGAGAAAACACCCCGGCGGATTATCAGAAAGGCGGCAAAGTTGGCAACCCGGTATAATACTACTTTTATAGCCCTGTATGTTCAGACTCCGAAAGAGAGTATGGATAGAATTGATCTAGCCAGTCAACGGTATCTGTTGAACCATTTTAAGCTCGTGGCGGAACTTGGGGGAGAGGTGGTGCAGGTGCAGTCGAAGGATATTTTGGGTAGCATCGTCAAGGTTTGTAAAGAGAAACAGATATCGACTGTTTGCATGGGAACTCCTAATTTAAGGTTGCCATACGCTATTTGTTCTATACTGGGATATAGAAAGTTTTTAAATAATTTGTCACAAGCTAATGTAGATTTGATTATACTTGCATAATATTAATCGTATGAACGTTATGAATATTAAAACGAAACTGATTCTCGGTATCGGAATGCTGGCCGGAATGATTATTTTGCTGGTAACACTTTCAGTTGTGAATCTTCAAATTCTGACAGCGACAGAACCTGATAGTCCTGCTGCTATGCCCGGATTGGAACGTGCTTTGTTATGGATTTCCGTAACGGGAGGAATCTGTATCTTGACCGGACTGATATTGCTTTATTGGTTGCCCCGTACTATCAGCAAGCCTATTAAAGAGCTGAAAGAGGGAATTCTTGAAATAGCCAATCATAATTATGAGAAGCGTCTGCAGATGAATAATAATGAAGAATTCCGGGATGTGGCGGATAGTTTTAACCGGATGGCGGAACGTTTGACCGAATATCGTGCCAGTACTTTGTCGGATATTCTTTCTGCAAAGAAATTTATTGAAGCAATTGTAAACAGTATAGATGATCCGGTGATCGGCTTGAATATGGAGCGTGAAATTCTGTTTATCAATGAGGAAGCACTCAATGTCTTGAATCTGAAACGGGAGAATGTGATTCGTCAATCGGCGGAGGAACTGGCTTTGAAGAATGACCTGTTGCGGCGGTTGATCCGTGAACTGGTGACGCCAAGCGAGCAGAAGGAACCATTGAAGATATATGCTGACGACAAAGAGAGTTACTTTAAGGCCTCTTATGTCCCTATCATTAATACGGAGGCTGAAAAAGGGGAACCTCGCAAACTGGGTGATGTTATTTTATTAAAGAATATCACGGAATTTAAGGAACTGGATTCTGCCAAGACTACATTTATCTCGACGATATCTCATGAACTGAAGACTCCGATTGCTGCTATTATGATGAGCCTCCAGCTGTTGGAAGATAAGCGTGTCGGTGCATTGAATGATGAACAGGAGCAACTGTCTAAGAGTATCAAGGAGAATAGCGAGCGTTTGTTGAGTATCACCGGAGAATTGCTTAACATGACCCAGGTGGAAGCCGGAAAACTACAGTTTATGCCGAAGATCACCAAACCGATTGAGTTGATCGAATATGCGATCAAAGCTAATCAGGTGCAAGCGGATAAGTTTAATATCCAGATAGAAGTGGAATATCCGGAAGAGAAAATCGGCAAACTCTTTGTCGACAGTGAAAAGATTGCCTGGGTATTGACAAATCTGCTAAGTAATGCTATCCGTTATTCTAAAGAAAACGGGCGTGTGATTATCGGTGCCAAACAGGATGAAAATATGATCGAACTCTATGTTCAGGATTTTGGAAAGGGTATCGACCCGCGTTATCACAAAAGCATCTTCGACCGTTATTTCCGTGTACCCGGAACGAAAGTACAAGGCAGTGGCTTGGGATTATCTATTTCGAAGGATTTTGTGGAAGCTCATGGTGGTACGCTGACGGTAGAGAGTGAATTGGGGAAGGGAAGTCGGTTTGTGATGCGGTTGAAGGCATAGTTTTGAAGGAGTTTATGAAAGAATTGGGTTATTGCTATCCATCTGCTTCCTATGTTGTTTTAATTCTTTGTTGAATTGAATACTATAATTGCAAAAAAAACGCGACTCTGTTCTGAAACTTTAGAGAATCAATGTATTATAGTCTCTCTAAAAATCTTTATATTTGCAAACCGTTTGGAAACAATAGTGAATAATAAACAATACAATAACTTAAAAACAACCAAAATCAGATGAAGCAGGATATGATTGTTATCCTTGACTTGGGTAGTCATGAGAATACGGTATTGGCTCGCGCCATCCGTGCGTTAGGTGTATATAGTGAGATCTATCCTCATGATATAACCGTTGAAGAACTGAAAAAGTTGTCCAATGTAAAGGGCATTATTATCAATGGTGGACCGTGTAACATAGTAGATGGCGTTGCCATCGATGTGAATCCTTCTATCTACGAGGCGGGAATTCAAGTGATGGCTGCCGGTCATGACAAAGCGACTTGTGCGGTGAAACTGCCACAGTTTACTGATGATATTGAAGCTATCAAAGCAGCTGTTAAGCCTTTCGTTTTCGAAACTTGCAAGGCCGAAGCTAATTGGAACATGACCAACTTCGTGAATGACCAGATTGAATTGGTACGTCGCCAGGTGGGTGACAGAAAAGTATTGCTGGCCCTTTCCGGTGGTGTTGACAGTTCCGTAGTGGCAGCTCTGTTGCTGAAAGCAATTGGCGACAATCTGGTATGCGTGCATGTAAATCACGGTCTGATGCGTAAAGGCGAATCCGAAGATGTAGTAGAAATGTTCGGTAATCAGCTGAAGGCGAATTTGATCTATGTAGACGTTACCGACCGCTTCCTTACTAAACTGGAAGGTGTGGAAGATCCCGAACAGAAACGCAAGATTATCGGCGGAGAGTTTATCCGCGTATTCGAAGAAGAAGCGCGTAAACTGGACGGTATCGACTTCTTAGGCCAGGGAACTATCTACCCTGATATTGTGGAAAGCGGAACGAAAACGGCCAAGATGGTGAAGTCTCACCACAACGTAGGCGGTCTGCCGGAAGATCTTCAGTTCGAACTTGTGGAACCGTTGCGTCAGCTTTTCAAAGACGAAGTACGTGCATGTGGTCTTGAACTGGGCTTGCCTTATGAAATGGTTTATCGTCAACCCTTCCCCGGTCCCGGTCTGGGTGTGCGTTGTCTGGGTGCTATCACACGCGATCGTTTGGAAGCTGTGCGTGAGTCCGATGCTATCCTGCGTGAAGAGTTCCAACTTGCCGGACTGGATAAGAAAGTGTGGCAATATTTCACCGTGGTACCCGACTTCAAGTCAGTTGGTGTGCGCGACAATGCCCGTTCTTTCGAATGGCCGGTTATCATCCGTGCTGTCAATACGATTGATGCGATGACCGCCACCATCGAACAGGTAGAATGGCCTGTCCTGATGAAAATTACGGATCGTATCCTGAAAGAAGTAAAACATGTGAATCGTGTTTGCTACGATATGTCTCCGAAGCCTAACGCTACTATCGAGTGGGAATAAAAGACTTTTTGCTAAATAGCTAGAGCATTAAGCCCTTTCGGATAGTTCATTTAAAGATACTTTCCGTATCTTTGCTATCTCTCTTACAAAAGGTGGTATCTTTTGCTGTAAAAGATGCCATCTTTTGTGTTATAAGATGCCACCTTTTGCTACAAAAGATGCCATCTTTTGCATGGAAGGAATAAGGGAAAGATATCAAAGGTAGTAATTAAAAACACGTAAAGACTATGGGAATGATTTACTTGGTAAGAAAGAAGCTCTTCCAGACTAAGGAAGGTGCAAAACAACTGTATTATGCCGTGCAACGTACACTGCAACCCAGAGGTGGGGTGACCGAAGACATACTGGCAAAACGAATCGCTCACCGGACGGGCAGGAGCGAAGGTGATGTAAAAGGAATATTGACCGACCTGCCTCACTTCATAGAAGAGTCCTTGAAGAATGGGGAGTCGGTATCCATCAAAGGACTGGGCTCTTTCCATATTGCGATAACCAGCGAGGGCTTTGAACACCCCGAAGACGTGATGCCGGGAACCGTGCGCATTTCGCGCGTTTACTTCACCGCTGACCGCGGATTGACCAGGGAATTAAGTCGGGAAATGAGATTTTTCCGCTATCCGCTGAGCAAATACTTCCCGGCAAGTATGCTAAGCAAGAAAGTTGTGGAAGCGGAGAAGAAGGCGGAACTGCAAGGAGAATTTCCGGAAGAAGACATAACTGAGAAACCCTAAAGAATACCCCTTCCACACTCTACCCCCTATGAATAAAGGGTTGCAGAAGTGTGGAAGGGGAAATAGTACAAGTGCACAGTGAGGTTATACCCCCATGCATTCCCGATAAAAATCGAACATTTCGTAAATGGTATCTTTGTCGGCAGTCTGGTTGAGGCAGATGTCTCCGACTTCTTTCAATAGAGTGAAGTTGATGACGCCGGCAGTGTTCTTCTTGTCATGCTTCATCAGCTCATAAAGTTGGTCGTACTGTTTGCAATTGAAGGCAAAGCCACCGTAGTTCTCTTTGATGAACTGAATGGTCTGGCGCATTTTCTCTTTCGGAAAACCTACCTTTATATAAGAAAGGTATAGCTCGCAGACAATTCCCCAAGCAACAGCATAACCATGTAATACGGGGCGACCTTCGGCAAGAGCCAGACTTTCGAAGGCATGACCTACGGTATGTCCCAGGTTCAGCGCCTTGCGGATGCCGTGTTCCAGAGGATCTTGTTCCACGATATCCTCTTTTACTTGTACGGAACGGCCCACCATTGATTTCAGTGCAACGTAATCTATCTTGTCCGTATCGAAAGCCAATAATTCGGCAAGGTGCTCCGGGGTACTGATAAGACCGTGCTTCAACATCTCGGCATAACCGGAGAAGAAGTTGTGGGCATCGAGGCTGCGCAGGAACTCCGTTTCAAGAAGTACACTGGCGGCAGGTGCGAAAACACCGATTTCGTTCTTCAACCCGTTGAAGTTGATACCCGTTTTGCCTCCTACGGAAGCATCCACCATGGCCAGCAGGGTGGTGGGGATATTGATATAGGCAATGCCCCGCTTGAAGGTAGAAGCGGCGAAGCCACCCAGATCGGTCACCATGCCGCCACCCAGGTTAATCAGTAATGAATGGCGTG
This sequence comes from uncultured Bacteroides sp., assembly GCA_900555635.1. Classification (GTDB taxonomy): domain Bacteria; phylum Bacteroidota; class Bacteroidia; order Bacteroidales; family Bacteroidaceae; genus Bacteroides. The sequence goes on along the minus strand of USLU01000108.1, from coordinate 1,084 downwards.
TAGCTCCCTGTTCGCTCAGAGCTTGCCAAACGGAAGCCAGGGTTTCCAGATTCTTGTGCACATCTTCGGCACCGATAACGATTTCGGTAGCCTCTTTCAGTGCCGGAATGTCATTGAGTTGCGGCAGACAGAGGCGGTGGGTATGCTCATCGGTCAATATGAAGAGCTTGTCATGGGGACAATTCCCGATGGCGTTTGCCAGGCTGCTTTCCAGTTTTTCGCAAAGGATTACTTCTTGTTTACTCATCTGATTAATTACAAATTACGAATTATAAATTACTGATTGTGGATTCTAAATTATGAAAGAGATGGATACCTTCTTTGTTAATTGTGGTACAAAGATAGCTCTTTTGGCAATAAAACGTTATCTTTGCCCATCGAAAATCGATGGGCTGACATGATGTTTCTGCCATCTGCCCCCCACAATCTATAATTTATAATTAGTAATTCATAATTCGTAATTTTAAAATGAGAGCATTACTACCGGTTTATTGTCGTCTATTAGGATATTTTGTGATAGCTTTGGCACTGTTTCTTCCGTTCCTGATGTTGATGCTGGGGAAAATGACGGATTCCAACCTCTTGTTTTATAAAGAATGTTCTAAGCTGCTGATGATGCTTGGCGCATTGATGATTCTGTTTGCCTACACCAAGAACGAGAATAAGGAAACTGAGCAGGTCCGTAATAGGGCTACACGTAATGCCATGTTCCTGACCGTATTATTCATCTTTGGCGGTATGCTCTATCGCCTGGCGAAAGGAGACATCATGAGTGTGGATACTTCCTCTTTTCTGATCTTTCTGATACTGAATGTTCTTTGCCTGGAATTTGGTATAAAAAAAGCGGCAGTTGATAGATTGTTTAAGCGAGATCGTCGATAATTAGAATATTTTATTTAAACCTCATTAAACTTTTCCATTGAAAGCTTGTCAAATGAAACAGTATAAAAACAGACATTTTGTTTCATAAAAAACAGGCGCATGAAAAAAGTAATCATCGGAACAGTGTTATTGTTGACAACCGCACTTTCCGCTTTCTCACAGACTAAGAACATTACCGTAGCGGGGCGTGTCCTCCGGGGAT
>USLU01000107.1 GCA_900555635.1 uncultured Bacteroides sp. | reverse complement strand
CTTCATGTGTGTAGCATGAAGTTAGGGACCTACATGTTCCATCTCACTTTCGTGTTATACTTGAATTTATTCTTCCTTATCATGAGACTGTTCTCCATATCCATAACCGTAGCCGTATCGTTTACCATAACCATAATACTTGCCATATTTACCATAACCGTAATAATAACCGTATTTCCGTCTCTTCAAATCCAAGCCATTAATAACAGTACACAAGTTAGGTAATTTGTTGCTAGCAGAAAGTTCATTGATCAAAGTATACTCATTCTTATGTGTATAATCAGCACGACAAACATACACTGACAGGTCAGCTACACGTCCAATTAGTAACGTATCAGTTACCATACCGACAGGAGCAGTATCCAGAATTACATAATCGAAATTCTTCTTGAGCGTTTCAATCGCCTTATCCAAGCCATCACGCGCTAATAATTCGGTCGGATTAGGAGGTACAGAACCACCAGGAAGAATAAAGAGGTTCTTAGTTACATCAGAAGGTTGCACCAGTTTCATTAAATCAGAAGCCGGATTAGCTAGATATTGTGTAATCCCCTGCTCTTTTCTTGAAATATTAAAGATCTTGTTCAAACCCGGTTTACGAATATCAAGACCGACTATGACCACCTTCTTGTCTAATAAAGCAAGGCTGATAGCAAGATTAGCAGATATAAACGATTTACCTTCACCACTGACCGTAGAAGTTACCAAAATAACCTTCTTGTCTGTTTCAAGCATAAACTGAAGATTCGTCCGGATATTACGGAAGGTTTCACTCATCAGGTTGTTTTGATTCTCAAACACTGCAATAGAGCCCTGCTTCTCATTGGTTAATGGAATATCGCCGACAATAGAAAGACTCGTTAATTTCTCCACATCACCACGCCCCTCAATCTTGAATTTAGTCAATCCAATCAAGAAAATAACACCGACAGGTAATCCCACTCCTATTACCAAAGCAATCATATAAATCATTTTAGGTTTGGGAGATACAGGACCACCTTCAGCCACCGGTTCATCAATAATCTTGGCATTATTAGCAGTGGCAGCCAAAGTGATAGCATTCTCCTCACGCTTCTGCAAAAGCATCAGATAAAGCCCCGCCTTGATTTCCTGCTGGCGGGCAATACTTACATACTGGCGTTCCTGCCCCGGAGCCTCACTGATACGACGGGAAAAGCGACCGGCTTCACGATCCAAATCAGCTTTCACAATAAGTAAACCTTGTAATGTACCATTAATAGCAGCCAGCACATTCGCTCTCATAGCACGAATACTCGTGTCCAAATTCACAATCATCGGATTACTTTCGGTTGAAGTACGAAGCAACCGTTTGCGTTCAGCCACCAATTCATTATAACGCTCTATCTGAGTGGTCAGCCCATTATCCGCCAAACCGATATTCCCAGGCAGCACTTCATACTCATTCGACGGATTATTTATGTATTGGGCCAGATCACGAACCAGGTTAATCTGTGTACCATTTTCCACCCGCTTTCTTTCGTATTCAGCATTTCCCGATACAGCCAGTTGGGCGTCACTGCTAATATCTGTCAAACCCGCATTCCTCTTAAACGCTTCCAGCTTATCCTCTGTACTACCCAGTTCTTCATCAATGATCTTAATACGTTCATTGATAAACTCCCTGGTCTTTTCCGCCACTTCATTCTTATCATTGTTCGTATTCCGATTATACATCTCCATCAGCTTATTGATAAAATCCTGCCCACGTTGTATGTTGGTATTCACCAATGAAACAGCGGCAACAGAAGTCGCTTTAGAGGTAGGTGCTATATTCAGTGCCCACTGATACCCTTTCGCCACTCCAAACGGCTGGCTAACAGTTGCGCTAATATGCCGTACATCCATCTGTCCTTCTATATGACCGTTTGCCAACGAATCTTTCAAAGCAAACCCGAATGTCCCCGCATTAGTCGGCAATACAGCCGGAAGCTTATCAAAATGCCGACTGTATTCATTCAGTCCCACCTTCAAGCTAACATCCAAACTCCCCTCCGGAGCCAATTTCATATCAATCAAAGCAGCTCCCGGCAATTTATCAGCTTCCTGTGCCGTCAGATTAACGATAACAGGAGACGTCTTATACATCTCCTTTTTCGGAAATTCATCCTCGTCATAATAAGTAATATAAAGCTCCAGATTATTAACCACTTCCTTAAGTATCGTTTTCGAGCGTAGCACTTCTATTTCATTATCCATACTCTGTGTAGAAGTAATAACACCCCCCAATCCCAGACTCTCCAAATCGGCGGCAGAGCCTGCTCCCCCTCCTTTCTTATCATCCTTAATCATGATAGAAGCAGAAATCCGATATACCGGAGTCTGGAAATACAGATACCCCCAGGCGGCAATCAGGCACACCACCACAGACACTATAAACCAGGGCCAATGAATTATATACTTAAACAGGATTTCCTGATAATTAATTTTATCCTCATCCATATCACGCATGCTTTCTTCGTACGAATTTTCTTTCATCGTTAATCGTTTAATTATTAAGTTATCGTAATATATTAAATAGCAGGCTGGCTATTGAAACCAAAATAGAAGTAGCCGACAACCATAACCCTGTACTGGTACCAATATCAGAGTTTTTGGCTTTAACCTTATTAGGGGTCACATAAATAATATCATTCTGCTGCAACTGATAATAAGGGGAGAATACCGTCTCCGCTTTATTCAAATCAAAGGTTATAATCTCCTGTTTGTTATCCTGTCCGGTACGAATCAGTCTCACATTGTCCCGCATACCATAAATCGTCAGGTCCCCTGCCATAGCCAATGCTTCCAGCAAATTTATTTTTTCATTAGAAACAATAAAACTTCCCGGACTATTAACCTCCCCCAACACTGAAATACGATAATTGACAACACGCACCGTAACAAGGGGAGTTTCTTTCAAATAGACTTTCAGCTTTTCAATGATCAACTTTTCAATTTCCATCTTTGTCAGTCCGCCTATATGAATCTCTCCCAGCATAGGGAAATTAATATTTCCCTGATTATCCACCAAGTATTGCTGTGGAATAAAAGAAGTCCCGGGTGTCGCATCTTTTCCACCTGTCCCCCCGACATTCGCAGTTGACAAGTTAAACGGTGCAGCCAGTTCCGGTGTGGAGCAAGACACAACTATCGACACCAAATCTTTGGGCATAATCTTCACACCCGCCTGCCGGACTTCCTGTTCAGTCCGGTTTGCTACATCCGTATCCTGTAAATAAGGTACTTTTTTATACGACTGACATGAAGCAAACAACAACGCTAATAATAAACAAAAAGTCAATCCAGTCAACATTCTCATAACCACCTACAATTTTTTAATCTTTAATTTTTATTTTTTTGTTTTCTCAATACGCCTCTTTATCCCCATGGATCACGTTATACACAGTCTTATATATGATATATAAATCCAGAATGAATGTCCAATGCTCGATATACCAGATGTCACGTTGCACACGTCCTTCCATTTGCCAAAGCTCTTTAGTCTCACCACGATATCCGGTCACCTGTGCCCAACCCGTAATACCCGGCTTTACGAAATGGCGAACCATGTACTTGTTAATCAGATGAGAATATTCCTCCGTATGTTTCAGCATGTGCGGACGAGGGCCGACTAAAGACATATCCCCTTTCAATACATTGATTAATTGAGGAAGTTCATCAATATTCGTTTTACGGATAAAATCACCAATGCGTGTTTTACGTGGATCCCGTTCTGTGGCCTGAAGAGTGTCACACTGCGCGTTCAGTCTCATCGAGCGGAATTTGTAACACCAGAACTCACGGCCATCCTCACCGCTTCGTTTCTGCTTGAAAAATACAGGACCCGGAGAACTTAGTTTTATGGCTATCCCTACAATTACATATATAAAAGGGAAAAGAGTACAAAGAAAGAGTAAAGAACATACCATATCAAAAGCACGTTTCAAGATACGGTTCTCCAACAACTCAAGAGGCTCGCGACGAATAGTCAAAACTGGAACATTACCCACCATTTCAAAATGCATCCTGCGTTTCAAGTAATTCCGAACATTAGGAACACTAAGAAAACGGACTAAATGGTTCTCACAATAATTAATAATCGGCACAATCTCGGCACTACGGACGGAAGGTAGACTGCAATAAAGTTGCTCGACTTTTCCCGCATTACACATCAGATAATCGACCACGTTCTTAGGCTGTCCCAAATACGTCACTTCTTGGGGATAACGTTCCGAAGGAGCATCTTCAAAATATCCCAATACACGATAACCGGATGTGGGATCATCCGTCATGAAATGATAGAGTTCCTGCATATTTTCATGGCTGCCTACCAAAACAACCTTGCGGACATTCCCTCCCCGTCTGCGGTACAGTTCCAGAAAATAACGAAACATCAAACGATAGCCTACTATAGCCACTATCAATATGATATAGAACAATCCGAGCCACCGCATATAGAAACATTCAAAATGAAAGAGGGATGAAAGCCCGAATGAAAGTAAAATAAAAGAAACCATATTTCGCAACACACGAATCACAATCTGCTCCGGACGAACCACCGGTCGATGCAAAATAACCCCGGACTGCATATTACAAAGCAGATAACACAAGCTCATCAATGCCATGCTCTGAATCAAAGATATAGAACAATCAAAGGTCATCTGATCTCCAAATACGACACCTCCCCCCCATAACACCAAGTTCAGCAACAGGACGTCCCCCAACAGGACAATAGATTTCAGGACTTTATTAAAACGTTGGATTTCCTGCATAATATTAATTCTATGATTAATCAATGATTACTATTTTTTCCTTAAAAATATTCCACAAGAACAGAGAATTGCCAATTATATATCTCCGCCACATACGTTTCGGTTCTTTCAACAAACGATATGCCCACTCCAATCCATGTTCCTGCCACCATATCGGCGCACGCTCCACCGTACCGGCAAAAAAATCAAACACAGCCCCAATCGTACCCACATGACAATGAATATCGAGTTCATCCCAATGAGTATAAACCCACTTCTCCTGTTTCGGAGCAGTCATCCCAATCCATAGAAGATCCGGATCATACTGATTGATAGCCGCAATAATGGCCTCATTATCTTCTTTCGTAAATTCAGATTTATATGGCGGTGAATAAGTCTCTACCTCGATGTCCGGATAGTCTATTGCCACACGTCTTCTTATCATAGAAAGCACATTTTCAGAACTCCCCATGAAGAAACACTTACCACCTTTCTTGTTCAATTTGTCCATCTCATAGAAAAACAGATCCCACCCGGCAATACGCTCCTTGGGTTGCGATTTAGCTTTCAGCCATCCGCAAGCTTTCACAATACTTATACCATCCGGAATCAGCGCATCCCCCCTCATGAGCGCATCAGCAAACAAAGAATCTTTTTGAGCGGTATTAAATGAATGAGCATTCACAGTATTGATCAGCACCTTACCTTCCGGAAGCTGCTGTAACTCATCCATACTTTCCACAATAGAAAGCATTTTCAATTTTAGCATTATCGTAAAATGATTGATTGTTTATAAACAATGGTTTAACACGTTTACCATATTATTCTCAAACCGAGACAAGGTAAATTCTCTCTCGAATTTTTCTTTTCCCGCCTCTCCCATTCTTCGGCAAATATCCGGATGTTCCATCAGGTAAGCGATTTTATCCGCCAACGCTTTGGCATTTCGCTTCTCCACTACAAATCCGGTCACATCATTTTCTATCATATCCGAGATCCCCCCTTCATCACTGGCAATACATGCTACCCCTTGTTGCATGGCTTCCAACAAGACTAGTGGAAAACATTCATTATGATAAAATGTAGGAAATACAAAAATATCCGCTTTCTTCCAAAACATATTCTTGTCATCGCCATATTTCGCGCCATGAGCAAAGACTTTTCCCTTCAATCCTTTCATTAAGACATACTGATTAAAGCTATCTTCAGTAATATCACTCCATTTCCCGACACAATGACATTCAAAGCTACAATTCCGTTGTTCCAACAGTTTACAGGCATCTATCAACACCCACACTCCTTTTTCCGCCATCATGTTAGAAAGGAAAAATATATTAAACTTCTTTTCCATCTTCTTATAATTCAGGAATACCGTTTGGACAGATATAGACATTTTCCCTATCCACAAATTTCTCTATATCTACATATAGAGACTCCGCCAACAGTATAACTTTCAAATTCCTAAAAAACACCCCATAAAGGAAACTAAACGGAAAATCATTCTTTTGTTCTGCCACCCCTTTATTATGGAAATGTACCACCACTTTGCAACCGAATATTTTCAGCATCTGTACTACAATAAAATCTTTACAGAAAGCGCCGCCATTAGAATTAGGTGTCACATAAACCAATGATGGTTTCAGTTGTTTCACTTCTCTACGAATGGTATTTAGCAACTTCACAAAATGTTTTAACTTTCTAATGCCAACTTTGCCAATATCATTAATATCTTTCGCAGTAGTAAGATTGATATAATGACATTCAAAAGCCTCATTAATGACTTTGCTGTCATGGATATATTTCCCCATCATCGCTGCCCCATGCACCGGTGGTGGCAGATGAAGAATAAAAAGAATTGTCGGTTTCATTATCTTCGATGATATTCTCTATATTTCAATAATTTGGCAAGCATCCACCATGTAAAAGAAGTATATTTCGCAATATTCATTAAACGTCCAATAGGGTCTTTTATAAAGTAGTTGCCATATTTCAATGCTTCATTTCGACTCAAAGGAAGGCGACCGGAAAGTATTTGACAATAAATCAAATTACGCGCTATCCGTCCGCGAGCCTTTAGATAACCAATAGGTAATTCCATAGGCAATCTTTTAATGATGCGCTTTTCCCATTCACCAATACTTGGAGCATTATTCCACCGAATTATCATTTTGTTCAACCACCCCTGTGAACGAGTAACATCACCGCCATCGCTTACGAAAAGAATTTCAGGAATGAATCCCCAATGCCCATAAGTAGAAACCAAAGCCCAGAATTCCAAGTCTTCAGTAATACGTAACTCTTCACGCTGCCCACCTATAATGCGTAAGATATCCGTCCGAATGATGACACTGCCTGTACAAACATGCATATTATCAGCCCAAAACGAAAAGAAATCATCCAAAATAAAAGGCTCTTTATATTCTTCATAGCATACGGGAGCAATAGAAGAACCGGAAACTGTCAAATGACGCTGCGCTACGTTAACAGCTATACAATCAAGGTGTTCATCTAAAAAAGAGACTGTTTTTTCAATAAAACCTTGCTCCCAATAATCATCAGCATCAAGGTATGCACAATATCTACCATGTGCAAGTTTTACGCCTTTATTTCGAGCCACTGCCGGTCCCTCATTTTGTTGTTGAAACAATATTATATTCGATTCTTTTCTAGCTTTTATCGTTTCCACAGAATTATCCATACTACCATCATCCACCAATATCACTTCGTAGGAATATTGCGTAGTTTGATGAAAAATAGATCCCAAACAACGTCCTAACAGGGGCATCGCATTGTATACAGGAATAATAACAGATAAATCAACTCTTTTCATATCACTTCTTGCTGTTGTACACTTCTTGACAAGCTTTGAATATCTTCTGCGAAACTTCCTCAGAGTTGTACATAGCTTCTATTTCTTTCGAACGGTCACTATAAGATTTTAAATTAACATGATGAAAAACATCAAGAGCCTTTAAAATTGCATCTTCTTTATATGAATCAAATAATACCCCATTTTCTCCTTCGCGCACCAATTCCGGATAACATCCATTATAAATAGAACAAGCCACAGGTAGCCCACAAGCCATTGCTTCGGGAACAACCAAACTCCAATTATCTTCCAACGTTGGAATTGCAAAGACATCAGCTATAGCATAATATTGATAGATATTATCATAATTTATAGTATCCGTAAAATGAATACTTTTCTCTTTTCCATAGTTAGAGAAGAATTCTGCAAATAATTCTCCCCCTCCCACAATCAACAAATGATCTTCATTATGCTTTTCGATATGTCTCATCCATGCTTTCAGTAGATACATTACGCCTTTACGTTCTATTAATTGACCTGAATAAATATAAATTAAACCATTAGTAACGATAGCAATTCCTAATTCCGTTTTCAATGATTTTTTTTCAGCATCAGACATATTTGTAACCCCTAGCATAAGCCTTTCGCTATCAGCACTCATTCCACCTATAAAAAGCTTACTTGATGACACTCCTATACTCTCCAAATATTCCTTTGTAAGTTTACCATTACAAAGATAACCGTTCACAAACTTATCTATTACTTTCCTATATGCAGTCCTCCATTTCGGACAGTCACGCTCTGTGTGCTTAGTACGTTCATACGCTATTAATATTGGTTTATGATGAATAGTTGCATAACGAATAGCCTGCGGTGTCCACTGGAAGAAACCTTCTGCAATTATAAGATCAGGATTTATTTGCTTGATTTTTTTATACAGCCCACGAGTAATGGGAATTGATGCCCATTTGTTTGACATACCCTCTTTTTCACCAATAATGATGCGTTTTTCACCATCGAAACAAATAGCATTCTCACCAATAGCCTCGCATATCTTCAAAGGAATACGTTCAGGAACTCTTGTCCGTGAAAATATGATATGAAAGTTGCCATCAGTCAAATCATTGAGTCGTTTGTAAACCGGTACACGATAATCTAAAAAAGAAGGGTTAATCCAAAGAATTTTCATCGTCATTTTTTATAGAAGGTAATTAATTCCTTAAAATTTCTTGGTGTATAAAATTTCCGAAGAATTGAAGTTTGATCAATTATGTATGCTACGAGAATAGAGATAATCAAGGTAATTAATAAATTAATAATCCCATTAAGTAAGATCGGTTGCATCAATAAATTCAATCCTCTATACACAAACAAATGCACTAAATAAATTACAAATGAAAATCGACCTAATGTATAGAAAAAAGAGTTTTGCAATAATGATTTTACGGCTACAAGCAAACAGAAAGCACTAATCGGGAAAAGTATGACACTATAAGGAAGAATAATTTTAAAAATTAGAAATAGCAGCGACATTCCAACAAATACTATTGAACCAATGTACAACGCTACCTTTTCCATTTTAAATAGCAATTTACTAATCTCGCCAACAGCAAAACATTTAATAGCCATGGGTAGACCGAATAAAGAATACAGCTTTATCATTTCAAACTGATACCAAGTCAAAAACCATAATCCTAAGCCCATAATCGTTATAGCTTCCCTAAACCAACTATACTTATTGCTGAACAGTAATAAAATACTAAAGGAACAGAATGTAGGCATAAACCAAAGAAAGGTCCCTCCCAATTTACTACTTGTCATAGCAGTACTTCCATTAAAGAAAGCATAGATTGTTTCAAGGTTCACGTTTAATCCGGCAGTCAACCATACTAATAATGCAGTTATCAAATACGGCCACCAATTGCGTGTTATTAATGTTCCAATATAGCTACCGGTAAGTTCTTTCTCTTTTCCTCCATAAAAAAAAGGGAGAATGAAAAAACAAATCACATGAAACATATATAACCAAGCGAAAACACCTGAATTGTGAGGAACTAATATTTGATTATGCCCTATTACAATCAGCAAAATGAGTAAACCTTTCATAGAAGTTGATTCACTTATATTCAGTTGAATATTCTTATTATCTTCCACCAGATAAAATTTTATAGAAATTGGGGAAATGTTTTCTTACTATTTTCCCTACAATATATAAAAGCATAAAAACGAAAGGAGGCAATAGTAAATAAGCTGCCACTGACATACTATCATTGTAAGGAAATTGATGAGCTATTAATAATTTCAGCACTTTTATCAAATAGAAATGTCCACAATAAATAAAAAAGCAATAAATTCCCATATCCAAGAAACATCGACTTTTATTAGTAAAAAGTGCAGAGCACTGCCATAATAAGAAAATGCCTGTTAATACATATAATTTATCCCAATTTGTATTATAAGGAATTTTAAGCAATAAGGAAAGCAATATCCAAACAAAAGTCAATGGAATTATGAGTCTTAATGAGACTTGCTTTTCTAGCAAATTGGAGGTTAATCCTGCACCAAATAAAAAGAACAGGACTCCTTCTGATGAGAATAACGAACCATCGACTAAAATCCACCGCCAATAAAGTAGCAATAAAGCAAATATCCATACCCACTTGTTCTTCCTCAACAAATTAAATAATGGAGCTAAAAGTACAAACAAAAGCAAATCCCTAATATACCATAAATGCCCAAAGTAAGTGCCTGCAACCAATTCATTCCACGATAAGTGCCAAACATCCACTTGATGCACCAAGTGCATGATAAATAAACCTATTGCCGTCCATATTACAAAGGGGATAAATAGAGAATGGAATCGTTTCTTTATTTTTTCTCTATATTGATTCCATAACAGATCATATCCTTTAAAAAATAAGAATCCGGATATAATAAAGAAAACAGGAACAGCTATTCTACTGAAATTCATGATCCAACTCTGAATACTCGTATTATAATTTTCCGGATATACTAGATTAGGATAAAAGGCAGCAAAATTCAAAGAGTGCCTATATACCACTAATAAAGTACAAATCACATTGCAAACAGTTAGCCGATAACTAAGAGATCCGTTCATTTTTTCTCGTTTCTACTGTAAGAGGTACTTTTTTATAAAAATGCATCAACATTATCACTGCGAAATACATTACTGTAATACAACAGGCTTTTCCTGATAGAAAACCATAAGAATAGCCATTTATGATAGCACAAGAAGTGGCGCAAAAAAGACCTGTATATCCTTTACGCATCCTACGTGCAAATGAGTAACTTAAAGCTGACAAGAAATGAATGCCGGCAAAAAAACAACCAACAATGCCCAAACTACCATAGAAACCCAAATAATTATTGTGCGCATCCGGTGTTGGTACATTTCCATATTCGGTAGCAGCCCTCTCTATGCAGGCAAATCCCCAACCGAATATAGGTTTTTGGGTAGCCAACTCTTTCATTAGAATCCAAATTCTTTCACGTCCTGTAGCTGATTCAACAATTTCCATCGTCTTTCCAGGCATAATCAAAAGAATCATTGTATTCACCAATTCAGGATGCATATAAAGGAACAAAGCAAATAGCAGCATCAACATACAAACCCAAATCTTTCCTCCCACAAAAAAAGCAATAGCACTGGCGGCAACAGCAGACGCATTAGCTCCACTACTCGTACTTGTCACCAAAACGGTCAAACTGACAATTATACATTTCATCAAAAATCGCTTGCGAATAACATTTCTCTTTTCCATGAGATACTCACCAAGACTATAAGCTATAGCCATCGCTGCCACAGATCCCGCTCCCAAATGATGAATAAACAAACTTTGTTGAACAACTATCCGCCACCACAAGACATCTAGCACATCTACGGTTAGAAAAAATATCAAAAAGCCCCGTTCCATATTTTCAAAAGTTCTAAATAGAGAAAAGAACCAATATAGAATGAAGATCAGTAACAAATTTTGCAATGATAAGAACCCGGAGAAAAATGGTAAGAAAGCCCAAGTAAAAGAGATAAAAGCATAACAATAAAATAAGAACAAAGTCTTAACCGGTAGACAAGTTCTTAATGTCATATTGATTAATCGCGGGCATTTCTTCAAAACGAAATAAAACATACCAAATATGCCTCCCGCCTGTAATATCGTAGTTAATCCACCTCCGCTTGCAGGCATATAAGCTATACGATAATACCATAAGCCAAAGAAAACTGTCATCCAAAAGAAAGGCTTACTAAAAGCCACTCTTCTCCAATAATTTATATTTTTAACAATCCTCATTTTTACTTGAGTCCTTTATCTATTTTCATTTTCCGCTCTTCAAGCATTTCTATCAACCTTTCACTCTTTCCACTAACAAGTTTTCTTACAAACATTTTTCCTGATTTCACTATATCATTATAAGCTTTTTCATCCCATGACCATACATAATCTTCATACTTCAAATAATGTAGTGGCGTTAATAGCTGGAAATCAAGACCCTTCACATTAGGTACAGCATTGTTTACAAAATGCGAATTATATACAATTGTAGGAATAAGTAACTCATCCGGGGCATAAGCAGTTTTGAAATATTTCATAAGAGCTACGTTATTATTCATTTCTTCCAACACATGTCTAGCACAGCCACTCGTCATAGAAGTCCATTGTGTCCCAAAATACACACACTTATACCCCCCCCCCATTTATCGCTAAATACGACTTCTTTTCAAGCCTAAGCAATCTTAAAAAGCATCGTACACCTATAATAATCATCCTTCTTATCACAGATTCGTGAGGTAATTGAATATCACGAAAATAATGATAATATTTTACTTTATAAAGTTGATTCTTTACATTGGACTCACTAAGATTCCATCCAGCTACAAATTCAGTTTTTTTATGTTGGTTTAAGAAATCCTCCATTTCCGTCTTTGAAAAGACAGGATAATCCAATCCCGACAGAAAGAAAACTCGGTCATATTCTCTATCAGAATCAAATACAGCTTTCAATAATTCCCGTTGAGCCGCACATTGCGAAAAACCACCCCACGTCACCCCAACACGCTTCACTAAGAACACCTTATCGCAATGAGTCTCTCTATAGATTTCCAGTTCTTTCAAAAAAGAAATATCCTTCACTTTCTTATCAATATGCAGAAAGCAATCACCCAATGGAAGTAGCGCATCCATCAGACGCTTCAACTGTTCAACATCAGTATGAGCAGCTATCAAAAAAGCTAAATGCTGTTTCATAAATACTTGTGTTACTATACAATTTCATTAGTGTCCACTAAAAATGTGGACGATTAAAAATTAAATAAATTTGGTTCACT
>USLU01000106.1 GCA_900555635.1 uncultured Bacteroides sp. | reverse complement strand
AGTGAACCAAATTTATTTAATTTTTAATCGTCCACATTTTTAGTGGACACTAATGATTATAAAGATAACAATATATGCATTGATAGGAGGCTAAATATGGAAACGCTTTACTTAGTAGCATCATTGAATTTAGAACAATGATATCAGAGTGTTCGTCGGCTAAAATCTCGACTTTCTTCTGTGCTATCAATGTTTTATAAGATAGATAGTCAATAAAATCAAGAAATACACAACATGAGGAAGATACTCGTTCATGATTTTCTCTTAGTATAGATATCGCCATTGGCAGTACATGACCACAATATAGATGACTTCGTAGTTCATACCCTCCATGAATATTGGCGAAAACGACAGCTTGACGTTCTTGTCTGTTTCTGACAAATTCAATAAGCTTGCATATCTCTGCCACGAACGGATAATCTATTTTCCTTGAGGTAAAATACGACAACAACTTGGCCTCTTTTAATTCATGAAAGACAACACAGGTTATTGGTTCTTCCAAACCTGTAGTTAATGAAACGACATTGTATTGACATGCAGGAATTACTGGAGAATTCAGCTCTATCTGACTGAGAACGTAGGGAATATTATCAGAATGAAAAAGTTCTTTGGCTAATTCAAGAAAGTTGCCTCCTTTTTCTGTTCCGTGGTCATACCAAACATTCTCAAATACATGGACGACAAATGAAGGTATTTCTTCCTTTCTAAAAGGAGATAAGTACCATAGGCTGTGTTCATCTGCCTTGAGTGGTTCAAAGCCTAATCTTTTAAGAAAGGCTTCGATTTGAATTAGTTTTGCTTGTTCTATGTTCATAGAAGTTTTTATTCTGATTGATGATTATGAATGAATGGCTTATCCTTAATCTCTTCAAAAGCTTCAACTGGATAAGATTCTATCCATTTTTCCAAGTCTTTGCGCATAATGAGAATAGTTTTTCCATTGGGTTTAAAATATCGAATCTTTCGACTACTTGTCAAATGATAGATGGTAGAAATTGTATAACCGGTATACTCACTGACTTCCTGAATGGTCATATAGCGTTTGTTCATATCAAGCTTATGCTCAACTTTGCATAAACGTACCTTCAACTCATTAAATTCCCGAAGTAGTTTTTCTATTTGTTTCAATTCAGAATCTGTCATAGTGGCTTCTTCCTTCTCATTAGATAATCATTCACATCATTGTATTCTTTATAACGGTCTGACCAATCATATACATTTTTCTTTAAATTTATGCGAATGGCATGCGTGGCGTTTCTGCCAGCATCATCGTTATCCAGATAGCAGAAGATATAATCATAGTCATTAAGTATTTCAAAAGCCTTATTTACATTGGCTACAGAATTCAGAACAATGCTGTCACAGGGGTACTTCAGACACAGATTGTAATCGGCATTTAATTGAGCTGTTTCAAATGCCAGAAAATCGAAAAAGCCCTCAAATACGCAACACACTTGCGTTTGGCGATACATGTTACGTAATATCAAGGAAACGTCTTTACCACCGATACATCGTTTGGAATACTTGTTCCTGACCTCTATACCGCCTCTCATATTTATAAACGCAAGTCCATAGTATTTCTTTCCATTGCCAATCGTATAATGAACTTCCTTGCAATAGTTCTTTGCCACCAGCATATTGATGTTCCGGCTATAAATATATTGGAGTAGGTTTACATTCGTCAAATCGCTTAAACTATCAATATTAGTCTCTTCTACGGGATTTGGGGCTTTAGAAATCTTTACCGTTGCTACTTCATTGGAGATAGTATAATTACCATGCGATAACTTTTCCAAAATATTATGCATAGACAGTTCTGGATTAAGTAACTGTACAAGGTTTATTATATTACCGCCTTTGTTTAACCCAAAATCGTACCACAGATTGGTGTTCACATCAACCTTGAAGGATGCCTTTGTTTCCTTATGTAATGGAGACAAAAACCAATATTTGTTTCCGGAAGACTTGATTTTGCTGTATCCTATGCTAAACATGAAGTCCAGCAAACTTATCCTTTTAATTTCTTCAATTGTCATAATTCAATTTTTGCAGCTAAGGTCTAGTTTATAATATATATACCCTCTAAACCTAAACTCTTTAAACTTACTTATCGTCTTTGATGATTTCTGGGTTGTAATGATACCCGGTCTCATTGTGAGTGATAATGTCTTTTGCCGATAATTTTTTAAGTAACTCTTTAATTGCATTGATGCCCTTCTTATAACCTTTGCGTGCATAGAAGTCACCCAAATCGTCAATCAGCTCCTTGTATTTAACAGGTTTCTTTGTGTTGAACAATTCATTCAAGACTTCTTTGTGCAAGGCTTCAGGTAAAGCGGTAAGAGGTACATCTTTAGTCTTAACAACCGTGACGTGATATGATTCTTCCAATACAGGCAGTGCGTTATCATCAATGCGAAAAGCAAAGGATGCAAATTCCTTGTCTCTCATTTGTCCGGCACTGACTAAACTGATACCTGTGTTCTCTTTGTCTTTACTGATAACTAGAACAGTCTCTGCCTTGTTCTCCAATTCAGTACCGATATGTCCACGAGTATTGGTGTCATTTTTATTTTGATGCAAGACACAATGGATGTGCAGGCAATATGCACTTGTCCAGGACATCAGCAATGTCATAACGTCTGTGGATTCCTTCGCATTATTGATGTCATACACTAAATCCCTCAAACCATCTATAATGACTAGTCCATAACCACTACTTTTTCGAAGAGCATAGTCTATCAAACTGATACGTAGCGTAGGAGTGTATTCTCTTAACTCTACGAAAGTCAACAGATCAACTTCTTCTCCTTTTTTCAAACCTGCTAGTTTAAGTATACGGTTCAGTACGTTTTGGCAGTGATATCGACTTTGTTCTGTATCGAAATACAGAATTTTCCTTTTGCCTTCAGGGAGACTAGCTCGATAGTTCAACACCTTTCCATTAATCAGTGCTGCGGCAACCATGGCTGATATATTGAAAGTTTTCTTGCTCTTTGCCTTACCTGTGGATGCACTGAAATTTCCAAAGGTCGCAATGGTACAGTCTTCTACCCACAAAATCTGAGGTGGTGTATCTATCTCTTCTAATGAATCAATAGTACCTTTATTCAGATAGTGCTCCAGTTGTGCGTCTGAGAATTCACTCTTGAGCATTTTCAATTCTACACTTGGGGCTTTATTGACAGGGCTATTATTTCTTGTCCTTGCTCTTTTTGCCATATTCGTGTTTATTATTAGATTGGTCGCTCTTCAACTTAGATGGTCTTACCGTTACCGTCGACTGCTCTATCAATTTTTGGAGTTGAGCGTCAGTGAGCATATAACCATCTACACTTCCTTTTCTAATTGTCTTCAAGTTTTTTTTATCTTTCTGCATGAACTCTTATTGTTTGGATTATCAACTGCGGATTTTGTCTCATCCAATTGTCAAGCTCCTTTTTATCAAAATACACCATCTTACCTCTTGGCTTGTAATAAGGGATAGCCATACTACTTGTCATTTTGTAAAGTTGAGAAAGAGACAAACCTGTATAGTCAGCGGCTTCTTGGGAGGTAAGCATATCTTTACAGGCATAAAGCATACTTTCAATCTTCGACAGGCGTTTCTTAATCTCATCAGCTTCAATAGGATTCACACTATTGAGCTTCAGCTCAAGTTCCTCCATACGTTTGCAGAGTATCTTTTGGTTTATTCTGGCCATATTGATTCTTTGTTTTTTGTTATACCATTGGTGGCCTAACCACCGGATCTGAATTGATTCGACTGCAAAATTACAGCCGGGCTTTTGAACCAAAGAAAGAGTGCCCCTTACATCTAAAAAGGTAAGGTTAGATGTAAGGGATAATACTCTTCATTTGCTTGGTTACTCTTCTTTTTCTGTCTTTTCTTTCATTTCTTTGACGAATGAAACAAATGGAGGATATGGAAATTTGTGGGTTTGACGGAAATCAGAAAGCGCATTTTTGATTTGATCTCTTGTTGATAGTTTCCCTGTCTTCGATGATAATAACAACTGATTATCTGCAATCACCTTTTGCCATTCATATACAAGATATTGTTCCTCACGCAGACTGGATAAGAACATAGCAATCTCTCCGTTATGGCAAGGCTGTAATGGATTTTTCAGATCTGCATTGAAAAAGTTTATCATTTGAGCCGGCTTTACAGACTGCTTGAAGAGTTTCTTCTCATTGACAAATGCTGTTATCATGCATATTTGCTCATCCGAGAAAGAGCCAAGCGGCATTGGACGACCATACTCTTTTGGCATTGTAGTGTTGAATGCCAACATCATGTTTTTATAACATTCTTTTGTGAATTCCTCATTGTCTAAATACAGATGTACCAGGTCTAATCTTTCAGTCAGTAATTCATATACAGCTGAAAGATTCTGTGAATGTATTCTCCAATCTTTAATATCGGAGCTGTCGATAGGTACACTGTAACTAATAAAGTCTCTTACAAATCGGACATACAATTTGTTGCTGTTTAAGACTTCTCGGTGATAAATGCTGTGGGCTTCTCTGAAAAGAATCCACAATTCATCTTTTGACACAAATGTCTCATGCCCCTTAGTCCGTTTTCCATTTACGGAGAACAAAAAGAGAGAGACCGAATTTGAATTTGTTTCGGTTCATACTTTTTGTTATTTATAAATTATTAAACATAAAAAATGTCCAAGATGAGTCTTATTAGGATTTCAAGATGGACATATATGCACGATTCACTGGGTTTCTATTTAATGTACAAAATACGCAAATTGGAACAAAGTTATTTGTTAATTATGCAGTCTTTCTGCATTGTTAAAAACGGTCTTATTTTATTCCTTATTGTTTTATATCGGTGTTTGTTTTAAATACAGTCTGAAATAATACTATTTTTGAAGTATATCTTTATTTCTGTTGTGAAAACTATAATTTCCTGGTTCTGGTATGTCAAGCTCTATTATGCAATTTCCTTTTTGACGAAGATTCCTTCTTATCGTTTCAATCTCCAAATCTTTTAATTCTATAGGGAAGCTTACCTTGATGAATGTAGCGCACTTGTTTCCATTCCAACCAAGGCGTTTCCCTATATTCCAAACGAAATGACGCAAATCAATAGTGGTAAGCCTACCATTTAAGATGATAGGGAGAAGGGTGCTGCCTTTAAAGTCATTCCACTGTTCGATGTTGATGAGAAGTTTGCGCATTTCATCTTCTTGAATGTATTCGCACATTGTTTCTTGGACGTACTGTTCTACTGCGATTTTTGTCTGCTTCATGATTTGTTCATGCTCTATTTGACGAGCCAAAAGAACTCTCTGATAATTCAATGTATGATGTGATGGTTGTTCCGAAAGTAAACCTTTTATCTTTCGTTTTCTATATACATAGATGCATAGTCCTGTTAAGATTGATAGTTGCAGATAGAGTAATTCAATCTTATATGTTATCAACACTGAAGACACCTTCTCAAAATACCAATTTGAAATATGGCTATCTCCAAATACGAGTGGTAACAAGAAAATCACTAACATAGTGGCAATGCTTGTTAGGATAGAAAAAAAGAATTTCTCTCTGAACTTATTTGTCATAAATACCTTTAATTATTAATTTATGGCGACAAAGTTAGAGAGAAAATTTCAAATTAGTGAGAGTTACACATGCTGACACACAATGTCTTAACTATCTTTACGGAACTGGTTTTTACTGTTTTTTGCTCAATTTTTCTTTCACTTTTTTCTTCGTGCTTTCACTTGTTTGACACTTGTTTACTCAAGATTACGCATCCTATAGTTATTCCACAATGTGTTGCTAAACATATTTTAACGCAGTTATTAGAAGATAAGTAAGTGCTTTATCTCATAGATGTCTTTTTACCGGCACGTTTACTTAATGTCTCATTTATTTCATCTGGTGTCAATATGACTTTATTGGTACGTCCTGATTCTGCCCATTTTATCAGTTCATCTTTGAATAGGATGTAGCTTTTGCCTTTTCGAGTAGCAGGAATGGAACGATGCTGGAGATGATAGTACATGGTGGTTTTCTTCATTTTCATGAATTCACAAGCTTCATCAATATTCATTGGAGTATGATCTGAAGAACTAGAATTTCCTTTCTTGATTTCATCATGTAATCCACTTACACTAAGTTGCAAGTCTGAAATCATATCCATTACTTGTTTTACTGCCTTTGGAAGGTCATTGAATGATATTTGTTCTGTTGTCATTTATATAATTATTATGAATTACTGATGCAAAGGTCTACAATGATTTAATGCTGATTTAGCTGATACATGATTAACTTATATGTAAGTATCAGTAAGGATGATAATTACTCTTTTTCATTATCTTCGTCTGAACTCAAACGTATTTTATTGGCTGCTTCTCTTGTTTTTGGAGATGCATGGGCTACATATATCTGTATGGTTGAAACATTCTTATGTGCCAGCAAGTGTTGCACAGTATAAATATCTGCACCTAACTCCATCTGTAATGAAGCATAGGTATGGCGGGAAAAATGAAAAGTAATGTGCTTAGTAATACCAGATTCCTTTAACCATATTCGTATTTTGAACAAATGATACTGTACATCGGCAATGGAATGAATGTCAATGGTTCAGATTACTACCATGCAATCTACTTTTCAACAAGGGAAAAAAGTCGGTTAAATTTTCTTTTCGAAGCCAATATGGGTAAATTTGTAGGTTAAGAATGGTATTTGTGTCCAATTTTGTAGGATAAGGAAAGCGGAACCAAGAATTTCCTGGTTCCGCTTCATATTAGCTGGTTGAATTAAAATCTTAAAATGTAGCCATCGCCATCCTTAAATGCATTGCAGCTCTCAAGATATTTACGAGAAATCTCAAAATCATCGCCGGTAATATTTGCGCTGAATTGTCTCACTCTTGATAATGCTCTAATTACAACGGACGGATCTCCTTTTCGTGTTAGTCTACGTAATGCATTGAGATAGTCATCTCGAAAAACAGTCGGTATGATAATCTTCGATTGGTCAGCTGCTACAAGTTCTGAATTCATCATGATTCTTGAAATACGACCATTTCCATCATTAAATGGATGTACTTCACTTATCATAAACATCATAAAAAGTGCTTTTGCGAATGGATGTTCAATAGCCTGATAAAACTCATAACCCTTTCGAAGCGTTCCCCTCACCAAAGTACAATCCACGAAATGCGTGTCACCGGCATGA
Organism: uncultured Bacteroides sp.; assembly: GCA_900555635.1. Lineage (GTDB taxonomy): Bacteria > Bacteroidota > Bacteroidia > Bacteroidales > Bacteroidaceae > Bacteroides. The sequence continues at coordinate 6,073 of USLU01000106.1, read as the reverse complement.
TTATTTTGCATCTTGAACATGCCGGGATTCCTATCTGGACGAGCAGCCATTAATATTCGATGTCGGTCTTGTAACAACTCTATCAATTCTTCACTCGAAGAAGGAGTCCGTCTCATTTCACGACGACTCGCTACTAATTGAAAAGTACCTAAAACATCATGAGAGTCGGCATTACGAGCGGGCAAAGCTTGTCCGGTCTCAATAATTGTGCGAGCTTCTTCTATTTCAAATTCCGTTCCTTCTATATAATTGGAAAAGTAACTCTCAAAGAAAGCGAAATTTCTGAAAGCTGCATTTTCAACATTCGGTTCATCAATTAATGGCAGAGGGGTATTGTGTAAGGCTTCGAATAGAACTCCAAATAATCTAACACGTTCACTGTCGTAAGGTTCCCCCTGTGCTCTAGCTTGAGCACTTGCAGATGTGAGTATTTTAGAAGGTTTTGTTGAAAGTATTGCACCAATAATTTGATTCAGTATTTCAAACTCTTCCTCCATTTTTAGCTCCTTAGATACAACTCTAGCCTTATCTCGAAAAGCATTTAGACCGCTTTCGCCATTAACTTGAAGCATACGTTCAAGAAACTCCTCAATGCTCGTTCGAGGGAGACATTTTGATGAATTTCCTCTCGCACGTCCTTTTTGAAGATTTTCCAAAGTACGTCTTTCTAAACTTGATATATACAGATTCTCAATGAATGGCATATCATGTTCTGTTCCTTTTGGACCTTCCATTAGGTGAATTTTCAATCCTGGCAATGATATATTTTTTGAATAGGAATAGGTCAGATAAATATCACCATCAGCAGTTGGTTTGAGTTCATAAGCAGAACGATGACTAATTACAGCTTGAGGATAGAGTTGCCCAATTATATAAAAGACATTTCTACGGATGATTACATCAGGCTCATCTTCAAGATTTGTTGTATAAATCTTAGGAGCTATCTTTCGAAGAAGACCTTTCTTTATCATCGATGTTCTTTGTTGAGACAAGGACTTATCAGATGTTGCCATAACAATCTCCATCACATTAGCCAAACTTTTATTTTTTGCCATAATTTTCTTTTATCTGTAAATTTTCAATGCAAAGGTAGGTATTTTTGTCGGATAAGAATTGTATATTGGGGTAATTTTGTCGGATAAGAGCGGAAATAAGGGTTTTTTTGTAGTTTTGAGTGAAAACATTCCATGGCTTCACGGCAAAAAGTCTGTAACTTCATAGGCTTTTTGTAATAAGTGCAATAAAAATGGATTTCGAATAATATATAAAGAGGAATGATGAGAGTCTCTTTCGTTATATCACATTGTTTTAATCTCTAAGCATTAAGAACTGTAAGTACTAATTGAAAATTTTATTTAGTACTTACAGTCTACAATGATTTAATGCTGATTTAGGTGATACAGGATTAACTTAAATGCAAGTATCAGTAAGGGTGGTAATTACTCTTTTTCATTATCTTCATCTGAATTCAAACGTATTTTATTGGCTGCCTCTCTTGTTTTTGGAGATGCATGGGCTACATATATCTGGGTAGTTGAAACGTTCTTATGTGCCAGCAAATGTTGCACAGTATAAATATCTGTACCTAACTCCATCTGTAATGAAGCATAGGTATGGCGGAAACAGTGAAAAGTAATGTGCTTAGTAATACCTGATTCCTTTAACCATACTCGCATATCTTTGTTACTCATTTCTTTAGTGAACCCCTCAAATACTCTATAATTTGTTTCAGGTAGAATTAACTGATAAGCTTCATCACTTATAGGTACCGTGGTTTGTACATTCGTTTTCTGACAGATGAATTGTATGTATCTGCCACCATCAGCGTATTTTCTAACATTCTCCCATCTTAGATTGATGATATCGCTTCGCCTTAATCCTGTAAGACAAGAGAAAATAACGGCTTTCTTCATTATGGGGATGGGGCATGGTGTGTGATAAAGACTTCGCACTTCTTCAATTGTCAAACTTTCCTTTACTGTTGGAACCCACTTTATATAGTCCAAGAAATCGACAATCTTTTCATTGATGCGTCTATCTCTATAAGCAAGATTGAGTGCGTTCCTGAAGATTATCCAGTAATCGGCAGCAGAATTGCGATTAAGTGGTTTGCCTGTAGATAAGCTTTTCGCATCCATGAGGTATTCCATGAATTTTCGGCAGAATTCAACACTTAATTCATCAAAACTACATTTGCCATGAGAAAACTTCTCGAAGTGCTTATATGACGAAAGCCATTTAGCGTGCTTTGTCTTTGATAAATCATCAAAGTAATCTAAGAAGCTTTCTTTAGTACGACCTTTACTAAAGAAATTATATTTTTCATTTATAATCTCAGTAAAGATATTGCATCTGATAGCTTCGGCCTTTTCCAACATAATGGCATTGTAGTCTTTTTGGAGCTGGTCTTTAGGTTCGGCATAAATATAAATGCCTAACGAACGACGACGAATCAATTCCATCGTCTTTGGGTCTCTGTATCCCGGATAAAACTCAAGGAACAGAGATAGCGTGCCGTTGCGCCTCGGTCGTTGTCTTAGTGTTACTGTCTTACAATACTGCATAATATTTTGTTTATGAATTATTAATTTAGGGTGCAAAAGTCCGAAATGATACTATACTGACTATCACGCAAGGAAATCATTTTACGATTAAGTCTCATTAAGTGGTGGCATTTCGTCTTTAGTGGCTCTTTCAACCATAAATTGGTCTATTTCTGATTTTAGCAGATATACTTGCAGACCACATCTCGCTTTTGTAACTTTCTTCTTGTTAGAGTAGTAGAATACCATATCTTTGCTCAAACCGTATTTATCCATTACTTCTTGAACTGAATAGTAGTTCTCCTTACCTTTGAAGTCCAAATGCTTCACCTTGTCTATGTGCGTCTTTGAATAGAATATCTTACCGAACTCTACTTTTGAAGGTATGTTGTGTCGATGGGTGAATGAACGCCGGGCTACCGGGGTCATGTCATATTGTTTTTCCATTTCCTCTGGAGTAATCCATTCTTTTACTCCATCTTGAAGCTGTGTAGCCCCAAAAAGAGCAAGGGCACTGGGTATCTCAAAGAAGTTGAATCCTCCCAATGATATTTTGGGGATTCTTGCTTCTCTGGTTATTTTCTGCACATGTCTGACGTTTATGGAGTATTTCTTACTTATGTCTTCTGTTGAGAAATACCCATCAGGTGTATCTGGAACTTTGGCTTTATCAGTTTTGGTTCGGGGGATAAGTTTTGGCTTGTTCTCAAAATTGAACCTTCCTGTCTCAGGGTCTCGTTCTACGTTTGCGAACTTTCCTTTGATTACAATCTCATCAAACTCAGATCTGAATATCATGGTGAACTTTCCACGCTTCTCCGTCTTTATATTCTCATGACGTATATGATAACTTATTTGGTCCATGCTGAGACCGTACATTTCTTTTATTTCATCGTAACTGTACCAGTTAGCATCTACATCTTCACCTTTTCGCTTATAATTGTCGATATGGACTTTAGAGTAATAAACCAATTTTCCACGATTAATGCGAGGGATGTTATTCCTATAGACGAAGGTAAGGACATTGGGCTTCGACATATTGAATTTCTCCATGATCTGCTGGGTGGTGTAATAGTTGGCCAAGTCGATTTCTTCAATCAACTCAGCAAAATGAGCATCAACGTAAGCCTTCTTAAAGAAGGTATTACGTCCTTCATAGACCTTAGGAATGTTGAAACGTTCACAACGAGCTAAAATAGCCTTGCGCCTAATATGATATTTCTCTGAGATTTCACTGGTAGTGTAGTATTCTGAATCTTCTTTCTTCTTGCTAAACGATGGACGTTTCTTATAATCAGGAGCATTGTCAAAAGCCTTCTCGATATCAGACTTTCTAATAATAGTCAAACCTCTAAATTGAACAGCTTTGATAGTCCCGGCAAGTGCATACCTATATATGGTAGCACGACTAACCCCAAGCAGTATTGCTGCTTGAGAAGGGCTTAGAAATTCGGCAGGAGCAGCAGTTGTCTCCTGTGACAGTTCTATGTCATCTTGGAGCTCCTGATACTCTTTCTCAAGGTTCTTTTTTTTACGAACTCTTGTTGCCTTTGCGTTGCATGCTTTGGAACAGTACAGCGTTGCCATTCTATGCGCAACGAACTGAACTCCACAACACTTACAATGCTTGATGATGTTCATATGAGGTATCTATTTAAGTCTACACTTTTGTCTCATAGCGTCTCATAGCGTCTCACAGCGTCTCACGATTGTACCCATAATAGACGAGTGGCGTAGAGTTGTGATTCTCACAGCGTCTCACGTTGTATCATCTCTTACAAATTTGTATCAACTGTTGCTCGTTTTTGAGGGGCAGGAATGAAATTTGAGCCAAAAGTATATGGAATAATTGATACCAACAAATATCAACTGGTAAGTGTTAAAAAGAAAACCCCCTCAAAATGAGGAGGTTATTAATGGTTACAACTAAGTAGCCTAAGTTACTGATAATCAATTACTTACCGATACAAAAATGTTGAAAGATATTTTGAAGTACCATGTCATTCGTAACCTCACCCGCTATGTCCGAAATAAAGAAAATGCATTCACGTATATCTTGCGAAAGAAAATCCCCGGAAATCTGCGAATCAAGTCCGTTTTGTACTCTATGGATAGCTTCCAAAGCTTTATTTAAAGCTTCGTAATGTCTTACATTTGTTACAATAATATCATTCTGTGTCACTGTAGGCAAGTGTGCTGCATCAATAAGCATTTTTTGTAGCTCACTTGTATTCTCCCGTTGTTTGGCCGAGATGAAAATAGATTCCGTAGATTCTTTGGGGAAGTCTTTTAGTAAAGATAATAAATCCTCTTTCTGTTTGCCTTCAATCAAATCAGCCTTATTGAATACAACAATCAAATGTTTTCCTTCGCAACGTGGAATTATCTTCTCTGATAACTGTTCAATTTGAGAGGCGGCATTCACAGCATCTACCATCCAAAGGACAATCTCCGCCTGATCCAACTTCTGAAAAGTACGTTCAATACCCAAACTTTCAATCGTGTCATTGGTTTCCCGGATTCCGGCGGTATCAATGAACCGGAAAGTGATTCCTCCGATATTGACAGTATCTTCGATTACATCACGTGTTGTCCCGTGAATATCACTGACAATGGCTTTATCCTCATTCAATAATACATTCAGTAAAGTCGATTTTCCGGCATTTGTTTCACCGATGATAGCTACGGGAACACCATTCTTAATGGCGTTGCCGACACTAAATGAATGAGCCAACCGCGAAATGACCTGTTCAATTTCATCGGCCAGTTTCCTTAATGCCGAACGATCGGCAAATTCCACATCCTCTTCACTGAAATCCAACTCCAATTCGATCATGGAGGTGAAATTTAACAACTTGTTGCGTAGATCTGTCAGCTCTTTACTGAATCCACCCCGCATCTGGCTCATTGCCAATCGGTGAGTGGCAGCAGATGAAGAAGCAATCAAGTCCGCCACGGCTTCTGCCTGACTTAAATCCATCTTTCCATTGAGGAAAGCACGTTGCGTATATTCTCCCGGCTGGGCCATGCGGCAACCGTTCTTAATAAGCAACTGCATTACCTGTTGAAGAATATAAGTGGAACCATGACACGTGATTTCCGTGCTGTCTTCTCCCGTATACGAATGAGGAGCACGGAAAAGGCTGACGAGTACTTCATCAATCATCTCGTCTCCGTCATAAATACGCCCGAATGTCAAAGTATATGGTTTTTGTCCGCTCAATAATTTGCCAGCTTTGGCTGGCTTGAAGATGCTGCCGGTGATGGAAATAGCTTCCGGACCAGAAACACGGATGCTTCCGATAGCACCGCCTTGAGCGGTAGCGATGGCGCAGATAGTATCTTGAATCATTGTTTTTTCGTTTTGGATGAGCAAAGATAATTGTTTCTAAGTAAAAAACAGAAAATTGAGCACAACTTGTGTTTTATTTGTTTATATTTGCTGCCGTGCAGTAGTGGTACACCAAACAAAATAAAACAATAATGCTTATGGAACCAGCGATTAATTTATATTCTTCCAATGAAAAGAG
>USLU01000105.1 GCA_900555635.1 uncultured Bacteroides sp. | reverse complement strand
AAATGCACGCTATGGGTCCGAACGTAGCAGGTGTAATCGGTTCAGCTGTAGCTGCCGGTATCTTGCTAGGATTCTTGATGTAAGCATTCTGAATTAAACAGATACAAACTTGAAGCGTTCTTCCTTATGGGAAGGACGCTTCTTTTTTATTAGTTAATCTATCTAAAAACACTTACGATAATTTCGTAAACGTATTCTTTTTAGTAACTTGCATGCCCAACAATGATACATTAAAGCAAAATAATATGAGAAAACTTTTTATCTGCTTATGTCTATGTGCCTGTTGCTCCTTTATAACAGCACAAAACACAACCGCTATTCAGGAGGCAATGTCCAACTATGATTACGAAACAGCTCTGTTGCTTATCAACAAAGAAAAGCCAACTATTCCCCTACTCTACCAGAAAGGAAAGGCATTAAAAGGATTGGGAAATAATACAGAAGCGTTAGAAGTATTCCAGAACATCACTTTACAAGATTCACTAAATCCTCGTGCCTACATCGAAGCTGCCGAATGTAGCAAAGTGTTAGCTAAGAATAAGCAAGCTTTGAGTTATTATCAAAAAGCTATCGACCTGAACCCACAAAACAAATATGTCCGCATTCAGTACATCAATCTGCTATTGAATGAACGCAAGTTCCAGGAAGCATTGGGAGAAAGCAGCTTGCTTGCCGAAAAAGACAGCTCGGCCATAGCATTACATTTAATGGGACAGAGCTTTGAAGGAATGGATGATTATCAATCCGCACTAGGATGCTATCACCAGATACAAGATTTATATCCAACGGATTATTTGGCAGCTGCCAAATTGGGCAGTATCTATATTGCAGGAAAAGATTATAACTATGCTATAGAAGCTACGGAAGAATACCGTAAAAGAGACACAACAAACATCGTAGTCAACCAGCAAAACGCACTGGCATATTGCCTGAACCAGACATATCCTACAGCCATACAAAGATACGAATATTTACTTAGCCAAGGAGATAGTACTTTCCATACATGCTACTATCAGGGAATAAGCTACTATGCAATAGGGAGATATTATGAAGCCCACGATTTATTGGAAGTAGCACGCAAGTATGCTCCCCGTGATGTAAACCTTCTCTATTATTTAGGACGCTCTTGCTCCAAAACCTCATGGAAGGAAGAAGGTATAAAATATCTGGAAGATGCTATTAATTTTGCACTACCGCCAGATAGTGCCGTATCACGACTTTATGTGGGATTAGCCGATTGCTATAAAGCTGCTGAAATGTACAATGAACAAATAAAAACACTTCAGACACGGTATGAGAAGTTCGACACTGCCAATCATAAGTTACTCTATGACATGGCATACATCTACAATTACCGCCTGATGGACAAGATAAATGCTGAACGGTACTTGCAAGCCTTTTTAAAAACGCGTCCGAAAAACTCTAAAAACAAATCACAATCCATGACTGAAGAAGGCAATATACTGTTGGACGACACCAATTATTACAATGCTGCCGAAGCATGGCTGAAAGACCTACAAGATCGTCGCAAGAAAGAGGACTTCTTTAAGGGAAAAGTAGATACTGCCAGCGTTACTCCGGTCAGATAAGTTTTTATAGAAAACGTTTGCATAATATAATAATGTATAGTTAGCGGAAAAACAGATTGTTTTTCCGCTATTTGTTTTAAATTAGCCGAGAATAAATAATCGAAAAGTTACTATCATGAAAAAAGTATTTCTAATCCTGGGAACTCTTCTACTTTCCCTTAGCACGTTTGCAGCTATGAATGTCAACAAAATCGACCCGCCGTTCTGGTATACCGGATTGCAAAATCCCGAACTACAACTTATGGTATACGGTGAAGGTATCGGTAATGCATCAGTATCTGTCAACTACCCTGGTGTATCATTGAGTAGCACAGTTAAGCTGGAAAGCAACAACTATCTACTGGTCTATCTGAAATTGGACAAAGACGTTAAACCCGGCAAAGTAGCCCTTACATTTACTGAAGGCAAAAAGAAACTCGTTAAAGAATATGAGCTGAAAGCCCGTGCCAAAAAAGGATGTGAGCACAAAGGCTTTGACGCTTCCGACGCATTATACCTGTTAATGCCCGACCGTTTTGCCAACGGTAATCCTGACAATGATCAGATTGCCGGTATGATTGATAATAAAGTGGATCGTAATGACCCGAATGCCCGTCATGGTGGTGACCTTGCCGGTATAGAGCGACATCTGGATTATTTCACCGACTTAGGTATAACCGCACTTTGGTTCACCCCAGTATTGGAGAATAATATGACCGGCGGGTCTTATCATGGATATGCCACTACCGATTATTACAAAGTAGATCCACGATTCGGAACGAACGAAGAATACAAACAGTTGATTGAGAACTGCCATGCCCGCGATATAAAGGTAGTTATGGATATGATTTTCAACCATTGCGGCGTAGATCACCCTTGGATAAAGGACATGCCTTCAAAAGACTTCTTCAATAACCCGGATCACAAAAACAACTTTGTGCAGACCTCATTCAAACTGACTCCGCACGTCGATCCTTATACCTCTAAATATGATTTCGACCAGATGAACGACGGTTGGTTTGTTACCGCCATGCCCGACTTGAACCAAAAGAACCCACACGTATATCGCTACCTTGTACAAAATAGTATTTGGTGGATTGAGTTTGCCGGTATAGACGGTATCCGCATGGATACTTATCCATACGCTGACTATGATGCCATGAGCAACTGGATGAAAGAACTGAATGAGGAATATCCTAACTACAATACTGTAGGTGAAACATGGGTTACCGAACCTGCTTATACTGCCTGGTGGCAAAAAGATTCCAAGCTTTCAGCACCCAAGAACAGCAACTTGAAAACAGTTATGGACTTTAGCTTCTTCGACAAAATCAATACAGCAAAGAATGAAGAGACCGAAACTTGGTTCAAAGGATTAGATCGCGTTTATAACAGCTTTGTTTACGATTTCCTCTATCCTAATCCGGCTTCCGTCCTTGCGTTCATTGAAAACCATGATACAGACCGTTTCTTAGGTGATGGCGATAACTTACCGATGTTGAAACAAGCCTCTACCCTGCTACTTACCACCCGCCGTATTCCCCAACTTTATTATGGAACGGAAATCATGATGAACGGTACAAAAGGCAAGAGTGACGGTTATGTACGTAAAGACTTCCCCGGTGGATGGGCTTCCGACAAAGAAAATGCATTCACAGCCGAAGGTCGTACGAAACTTCAAAACGATTGCTATAACTTCTACAAAACAATTCTGAACTGGCGTAAAGGAAATGATGTTATTGCCAAAGGTAGCATGACCCAGTTCATGGTTCAGAATGGTGTATATGCTTATGCACGCCAATATGAAGGGAAAACTGTATTTGTAATGCTCAATGGTACCAACGCTGAGACTACAGTTCCATTGAAATTCTACAAGGAAATTCTGAAAGATTCAAAAGGTGGAAAAGATGTTCTCACCGGAAGAACGATTACATTCGGTGAAGAGTTGAAAATGTCTCCAAGAGAATCACTGGTAATTGAATTATAAAACACTTATAGCTGCGTCGGCCTACACACTTATATGTGTAAGCTAACGCAGCTATATGTGTAAGCCAACGCAGCTATAAGCGTAAACCGCATAAAAATAGCCCTTACAAAATTACTTGTAAGGGCTAATTTTATTTATCAGAGTTTACTCTTATTCAGCCAACTTGTTGTCTGAACCCAACACATTGATAATTTTGTGCTTGTACAGTTTCTCCATATTGTCACGAGCCGGACCCAAATACTTACGAGGATCGAATTCAGCAGGTTTCTCTGCAAAAGTCTGACGGATAGCAGCAGTCATAGCCAAACGAGAGTCAGAGTCAATGTTGATCTTACATACTGCAGATGTAGCAGCTTTACGCAACCATTCTTCAGGAATACCGATAGCAGCCTTCAAAGCACCACCGAACTTGTTGATAGTTTCAACTTCTTCCTGAGGAACTGAAGAAGAACCGTGAAGTACGATAGGGAATCCCGGAAGTTTCTCCATAACTGCATCCAAAACTTCGAATGCCAAAGGAGGAGGAACCATCTTACCAGTAACAGGGTCGATAGTACATTGCTCCGGAGTAAACTTATAAGCACCGTGAGAAGTACCGATAGAGATAGCCAATGAATCGCAACCTGTACGAGTAGCGAAATCGATTACTTCTTCAGGGTCAGTATATGTGTGGTGTTCTGCAGAAACTTCATCTTCTACGCCAGCCAATACACCGAGTTCACCTTCTACAGTTACATCGAATTGGTGAGCATATTCAACTACTTTCTTAGTCAAAGCAACGTTTTCTTCGTAAGGAAGATGAGAACCATCGATCATTACTGAAGAGAAACCAGAGTCGATACAGCTCTTGCAAGTTTCGAAAGTATCTCCGTGGTCAAGGTGAAGAACGATTTCCGGTTTTTCACAACCCAATTCTTTTGCATATTCTACAGCACCTTGAGCCATGTAACGCAATAAAGTAGCATTTGCATATTGACGGGCACCCTTAGAAACCTGAAGAATCACCGGAGACTTTGTTTCTGCAGCTGCCTTAATGATAGCTTGCATCTGCTCCATATTATTGAAGTTGAATGCGGGGATAGCGTATCCACCTTTAATAGCCTTAGCAAACATTTCTTTTGTGTTTACCAGTCCTAATTCTTTGTAATTTACCATTTTGTTTAAAGTTTATTGTTAGTGAATTAAAATTCTACGCAAAAGTAAGCATTATCCTTTAAAGAAAAGAACCTGAATTAAATAAAATAGCCAAATTGTTCCTTTAAATCCACCTATTTAAAACGTATTGGCTACATTTAACAGAGTATTGTAATCTCTATATTACAAACTCTTTACATTTGTCTGGCAAAAAAGCATTGTCTTCAAAGCCATCATTTCTTTAAATATATAATGGTTGGCAAGTGGTCACTATAACCGTTCAACCATTCTCTACCACCATGGGTACGCAACGGAGAACCTTTATATTTTCCATCTTGCTGTATAAGATAATCACGAATAAATACCTCATTATGGTCATAGCGTAACCCCTTCTTTGCTTTCAACAATGGTTTTGAAATGACTATCTGATCGAACAAGTTCCACTTGCCCCGGTAGAGCAATGTCCCTACTCCTTTATCTTCCAAAGTCTCCCACCAAGGATTATAGAATTCACCTTTCTTCACCTCTTTTGCATACTTACGAGCGCCCAGTTCCTGCATGCTCTCATCCATAGGATCGTCATTCATATCTCCCATCACGATTAACTTCAGACGTTTATCTTCACGCATTAACGAATCTTTCAGTGCTTTCACCTGCTCAGCAGCATGCACACGAACAGGAGATTTTGCTCCACGGGATGGCCAGTGATTGACTATAACACAAACTCGTTCTCCTGCCAATTGTCCGTCCACAATGAGGAAACCACGTGTCAAGTGAACGGTATCGCCCTGGAAAGGAGTGGAAAGTACCAACTTGGAAGATGTGACACTAAACTGTTTCGGATCATACAGCAAAGCACAATCAATACCGCGTTTATCGGGACCTTCATAATGTATAAACTCATAGTTGGAAATAGCCGGCTGGCTTACCAAATCAACTAAAACATTGCGGTTCTCTACTTCCGCTACACCGATAAAGGCAGGCCCTTCCGGCACTAATTCCCGCGAAAGTGCCCCCAGCACTTTAGAAAGATTCTGTAACTTGGCTTCATACTTTTTCGCAGTCCACCGATAGCTGCCATCAGGCAGAAATTCATGATCAGCCTTTCCGACATCATGGATTGTATCAAATAAATTTTCGAGATTGTAGAACGCAACACTATACAAACTCCGTTCTGTATTCTGCGCTCCTAATGTGGCTACACAAAGCCAAAAAGAAAAAAAGATAAGTAGTTTCTTCATATAACTAACAAAATTAAGAGTTTACAAAAATCAGAAATAAAACAAGATAAACCTATTTTTTTCAGAAACTTTTTTCTATTTCAGAGAAATACATTATCTTTGCACCCTGAAAAAGACCATTACACTATTTATTACCAAAATAGTAACAGAATATAAATTTAAAAACAAATATCGAAATGAAAAAAGGTATTCATCCTGAAAATTACCGTCCGGTAGTATTTAAAGATATGTCAAATGGTGACATGTTTTTGTCTCGTTCAACTGCAAATAGCAAAGAAACTATCGAATTCGAAGGAGAAACTTATCCGGTGATCAAAATGGAAATCTCCAGCACTTCTCACCCGTTCTATACAGGTAAGTCTAAGTTGGTTGATACTGCCGGTCGTGTTGATAAGTTCATGAGCCGTTACGGTAACCGCAAGAAATAAATCAGTATCTCATAAACTGAAAAAAAGGGATCTTCAACAAAAGAGGGTCCTTTTTTTATATATTATATTTCGCTTAATTTACTTATCTTCCTCTATATTCATTTTAGTTTACAACTTTCTTTCTAGACCTTTATCTTTCTTTTTTCATATTTTTCTTTTCTTCAGTTCAGCTGCCCGGCCTAGAAATCTTTTTCTATAGACTTTCCTCTTCATGTTTTAATAATCACACACAAAAAAGTTGTGACAATTCTCATAAGAATATATTAATATCTATTGAAAAAGTATCTGAATATAATCTGAGACAGGCATCAAACAACACTCGCCCCAAAAAGAATCCAATAAATACTTGTGCTCTCCATTGCCACATAGCAAACCCTTGGCCCAAGAAGAGCTTCACGCAAAAGAAGCAAATCAGAGGTTAAAGTACTAAATTTATGCTCTTTTTAAAGCCAAGTTCATTAATTATACACATAAATACACTATCTTTGTGTATATTAAGATGTAGTATCGTTCCAAAGGTGTCGATTTAGATGTTCTATAAAGGTACAATATTATTTAAACCTAGAGTTCGGAGTACCATAATTAGAAGATACGCGATCTTGATTTTTTTTTTGCAAACAAGGATAAATAGAGCTATTCTTTTATAAGGCACGCTTATAAATCAAGGATTTTTTATCTAAGTTTATGTTTAAAGTTTAATTCGTGCTCTAATCTATGAAAGCTATCGTTTATGCTACCGTCATATTACTGACTTTATTAACATTACCAGTAAAGGCAGAAATATTCATGAAGTTCAATCCTGACTCCATCCCTTCCAAATTTGCACCACTTAAAGAATATATCAATAAGCCTGTCCAATACCTGGATTTGTGGAATAAAATCAAACAGGAAGTAGATACTCTGAAAGAAGAAAAAACAGAAAACCTGTTTTTCTTATATCTAACCCGATATAACTTCCATTACAAAAACAATGATTCAGACAGTTTAAGAAAATATTTGCCTGTTTTCCAGAACTTATGCCTCAAGCTCAATAGCGAATACTACTTCTACAGAAGTTGGGACCTTCTATGCGAAGTGTTACTTTTTACCAATGACATAAAAGAAGAAGCCACCGAACATCAAAAAATGTATAATGACGCTTTGGGGAAAAAGAGCGAAATAGGCATGGCCTTCAGTACAAGCCGCATCGGCATGGGTTATGCAACTCAGAAAGAATATAGCAAAGCGAAACCCTACTTTCAGCAGGCCATAAGCCTATTTGAAAAGATCAGACGCTGGAATGAATATATCACATATACCTCCAATTACATCATTATCTTAAAACATATCCAACAAAAAAAGGAAGCGCTTCAAGTTTTTATGCATTTAGATTCATTAGCAAACTCTTTTATAGAAAGTGGCGATATAGTCCCGAACGCCCCTCGTATCATGATGATAAAAGATATGGCTTGTGAAGTGTATGAGGAACCAGCTGATACAACCAAATTGAAAAAATACATAAAGGAAATAGAACAAATATACCAAAAAGTTCCCGACTTATCCCGCATTTACCTGTACAACAGCAAATCAAAATATGCCGGACTAAGGAATAATCTTTGGGAACAAATCACCTATCAAGATTCAGCTGCCCAGTATTATTTCAAACATAATAATATGGTCAATCTTCCACATATATACAAAAGCATAGCAAGAAGTCTATATAAGTTAAAAAAATATGAAGATGCCTACTTGATGCTTTGCAAACACATCTCCCTAAATGATTCCATCTATAAAGAAGATTTTCAAAGACAGCTAAATGAAATGTCAACACGCTATAACTTAAATAAGCTGGAATTGGAAGCGGAGAAAGCAAATATGAAAGCACGGAACATACAATATTATTATGCCTGTGCTTTGATTATTATCCTGTTGATAACCTTAATTATCAGTATCAAGTATTACTCGCACAAACTGAAGAGCAACAAACAGTTGAAGGAGCAGGCACTGGCACTGATATCCGCCAATGAGAAAGTGCAGAAAGCGCAACAAATGAAAACGGCCTTCATACAGAACATGAACCATGAAGTACGCACACCCTTGAATGCGATAGTAGGACTTTCAGAGTGCATTGCCGATATTCCTATGGACCCCGAAGACATAAAGGAAATAAGCACTACCATCAAAAAGAATAGTGACAAGTTGTTGAAAATTATTAATGACATGATTTCCATAGCCAATATTGATAGCAGCGAAGACACTTTAACTTACGAAGACTTATCCATAGACGCTCTCTGCACGGATTTAACGCAAGAAATGCACAAATATGCGCAACCAGGAGTAAACTTACATTATACCCCTATGAATACAGATTACATCTTTAGTTCGAATAGAGATACAGTGCATCAAATCCTCATGAATCTAATACATAATGCACTGAAGTTTACAATAAACGGAGAAGTTGAGCTCAGTTACCGGATAGACAACGACGGAAAGTCATTCTATTTTTATGTACGAGATACTGGTCCCGGCATCAGCAGCGACCTAAAAGAAAAAGTATTCGAACGCTTCTTTAAGATAGATTATTTCATGCCGGGTACCGGACTAGGATTAGCATTGTGCCGCGTTTTGGCAGAACGTTTGGATGCCAAAGTCTATTTGGACGACAGTTATCAGAAAGGTTGTTTGTTCGTTCTTTCGCACCCTTTGAAAAAAACTTATTCGATAGATACAACAAGTTAAAATTTAACTTATTAGGGGATTCCCTACCAGCAAATAGGAGAAATAATAGGAAAGAGGAAAAACTCTTTCCTATTTTTGTATCAGAAAAACATAAAATCCCAATAATCATGAAACGACTAATCACCTTATTCATTTTGGCAACACTTGTAGTTGCAACAGGACTTGCCAAACCTAGACAAAAGGATTTAAGTGGCAGCATTGCGGTACGAGGAGAGTTGAAGAAAGCATATAAGACTGCTCCGGTCGGTACATCTATCATTATCCGACGAGTAGTGAAAATGAACAAGCCCGACAATTACAACAGCAATATTTACTATGCTGTTGAAATAAATGGCGTTCAAGAGAGCATCCCCGCAGAAGAAATGAATATGATTACCCTTGCCAAGCCCGAAACAGATAAGGAGTTCTGGCAACAAGTGTATTTGAAAAAACATCTTTACGAACACTTCAACAATCGTGGCTATAAGCAAAAACTACGTCAGGAAATTGATGAAGAATGCCTTGATTACCTTGATAAACTTCAAGAAATAGCGTATCAGGACGATTATATGACCTCCTACGTACAAGGAGTTTTTGCCAAACTAAATACAACAAACATTGACCCCAACCGTGCTGAAAATCTTAACATACGCCTGATACAATCTCCTGAACCGGATGCATTTATGCTTCCTAACGGATCTATGGTAGTCAGTACCGGACTTCTTTGTACGCTTGACTCCGAAGACGAACTGGCAGCAATCATTGCCAATGAACTGACTCATTTTGTACTTGACCATCAAGTAGAGAATATCTATATAGCCGAACGGCGTGCCAAACGTGCCGCCTTCTGGGCGGGTGTATTTTCTGATGTAGCTAATGCAGCTCTTGATGTAGCCTATTGGGATGACAATGACAAAGCATATACAATCAGCTTGGTGGCTGATATCGGCATGGTGGCTTCCCTCCTGAGCATACCTGCCACTGACCGCCTAGGCATGAAGTACAAAATAAGTCAAGAAAATATTTCCGACAATATTGCTCGTGACCTGCTGATATTCAAAGGATATAATCCTGATGGACTAGCATCTGCTCTCAACAAAATCACTGATTATTACAATCTACAACTACGGAGTGATGATATTACCCGCTACAACAGTGTCAAAGACTTACTAAAACGTGTAGAGAAAATAGGTGTAGGCCAAAGTTTACATAGTCGCCCCTATCTGAAAGCAACCAGTGATGTAGTTACTTTCAATGCCTCCATGAACTACGCTAACAAGCGCTATAAGGAAGCTACCCGGTTAATCCGCAAAAACATGGACAACAAGCTCGCCACTGATAATGATTATATCATTCTAGTAAAATCGCAAATGGCATTGACTAACACAGAAGAAACCAATAACCAATGCCTCTCCCTACTCGACAAGGCTCAAGAATTGATAGGAGAAAATCATAATCTGGATATCTATAAACAACGTATCTTACTCTTAATGCGCATGAATAAACAGGCTAAAGCAGCCGATACCTTGAAAGAATATCTCACTTTGTTAACCCGATATCAGGAACAAGGTATGGAAAGTGAAGAAAAAGACTGGACGAAAAAAGAAATAGGATGGGCAAGCCAAATGCTGGATAGGGTGAGTAGAATCTGATTAAACAAAGAACTAAAAATGAAGAATGAAGAATTTAGCTGCGCAATATACCGCATGGTAAATTCTTCATTCTTCATTTTTAGTTCTTCATTCAATTTTCTATTTTCTAAACGGCGGTTTTACTACCACTGCTTTCAGCTTACGACCACGCATATCAATACTTATTTCAGTACCAACTTTGCTGAATTCTGGTTTTACGTACCCCATACCTATACCGATCTTACGGGTAGGAGACATTGTTCCTGAAGTTACTACACCAATAGCAGTTCCGTCCGAGCTAAACAGTTCATAACCATGACGGGGAATACCACGATCTATCATTTCAAATCCAACCAGTTTACGGGTAGTACCTTCTGCTTTTTGTTTTTCCAGCATCGGACGATTAGTAAAATTCTTGCCTTCCGTAAACTTGGTGATCCATCCTAAACCAGCTTCAATAGGTGAAGTCGTATCATCCAAATCATTACCATACAAACAGAAACCCATTTCCAGACGAAGAGTATCGCGAGCGCCCAAGCCGATAGGTTTAATACCAAACTCAGCACCTGCCTCGAATACTGCATCCCAAATCTTCATGGCAGCATCGGGATAGAAGTAAAGTTCAAAACCACCTGCACCTGTATAGCCGGTATTGGAGATAATCACATCTTTCTCTCCGGCAAACTCCCCATGGGTAAAGGTATAATAAGGAAGTTCGGATAAGTTGATAGAGGTTAGCTTCTGCAATGCTTCTATGGCTTTAGGACCTTGCACTGCAAGTTGTGCCATGTTATCGGAAGCATTTTCCAATTCAGCGCCATCGGTATTATGAGAAACACACCAATTCCAATCTTTCTCAATATTGGAGGCATTCACTACTAAAAGATATTTCTCGGGTTCGTAATGATAAACAAGCAGATCGTCTACAATACCACCGTCTTCATTAGGGAAACACGTATATTGTACCTTACCCGGTGTCAGGGCAGCTACGTTATTAGAAGTCACTTTCTGTAAGAAGTCCAATGCATGAGGACCTTTCACCCAGAATTCTCCCATGTGGGAAACATCGAAAACACCCACACCCTGGCATACGGTGAGATGTTCGTCAATGATACCGGAGTATTCAATAGGCATATTGTATCCCGCAAATTCGTGCATCTTGGCACCCAGCGAGATATGTTTTTCGGTAAACGGTGTAGATTTCATAAGAATCAGGTATTAAATATTAGGTATTAAGTATTATTTAGCAGCAACCAGCTCGGCAATCTTTACGATGACGTTCATTGCTTTTTCCATGCTTTGAATAGGAACAAACTCGTAACGACCGTGGAAGTTCAAACCACCGGCAAAGATATTTGGACATGGCAAGCCTTTGAAGGAAAGCTGTGCACCATCCGTACCTCCGCGAATAGCCTTTACATGAGGTTCCACACCTACAGCTTGCATAGCGGCAAAAGCAGTATCGATGATGTGCATTACCGGTTCAATCTGCTCACGCATATTATAATATTGGTCACGAAGTTCGAGAGTTGCAGTCCCTTCACCGTACTCTGCGTTGATTTTGCTCACAAGATGTTCTATCTCCTTTTTGCGGTTTTCAAAGCGGGCACGGTCATGGTCACGGATGATATAAGAAACAATAGTTTGTTCTACCGTACCATTGACACCAATCAAATGATAGAATCCTTCGTAACCTTCGGTATGTTCGGGTGCCTCTTGACTGGGAACCATAGCCATAAAGTGATTAGCTATGCGGATAGAATTAATCATCTTATTCTTGGCATATCCCGGATGTACATTGCGTCCTTTGAAAGTTATCTTGGCAGAAGCTGCGTTGAAGTTTTCAAATTCAAGTTCACCGACTTCGCCACCATCCATAGTGTATGCCCATTCACAACCGAATTGCTCTACATTGAATTTATGGGCGCCCAAACCGATTTCTTCGTCGGGGTTAAAGCCGATACGAATCTTGCCATGCTTAATTTCCGGATGTTCCTTCAGATAAGCAACTGCTGATACAATCTCAGCGATGCCGGCTTTATCATCAGCTCCTAGCAGGGTCTTACCATTAGTAACAATCAAGTCTTCACCCTTATGGTTAAGCAGTTCGGGGAACTGGGAAGGAGAAAGGACAATTTTCTCTTCTGCACAAAGAACGATATCTTTACCATCATAATTCTCGACAATGCGTGGAGATACATTTTCACCACTCATGTCAGGACTTGTATCCATGTGGGAAATGAAGCCAATGGTAGGCAACGGCTTATCTGTATTAGCAGGAAGAGTGGCAAATAGATAACCATTCTCGTCCAAAGTAATTTCTTCCAGACCTAAAGACTCTAATTCTTCTTTCAGATATTTAGCAAACACCATTTGCTTAGGAGTACTTGGAGTAACTCCAGTTTCTTCGTCCGATTGCGTATCGAAACTTACGTACTTTAAAAAACGTTCTACTAAAGTCATACTATTTAGTGATTAACGATTAGTGATTAGTAATTAGTATTTAATGACTATGACTAACAAACAAAAGCATTAATCACTTATCACTAAACACTAATCACTCTTATATTGCCGTAAAGGTAAAAAAAGAGGCGTGAACTGCCAAGCAATTCAG